>JAJPHR010000075.1 GCA_021325145.1 Verrucomicrobiota bacterium
CTTTCAGATCCCCTTTGTTTACGGGGCCATCTTGATTCTCACCATGAAGAAGGCTACCCTGTTTCCTAAACCGTTGATCCCGGTTCAATTCCGGGCGGGAGTACCAGAGGCCAAGCACCTTCGGCAAAGCGCGCTGCATTTTGGCGACTGCGCAGGGCCAAACAAATTCAATTCCAGGGAAAATCGCCGGTCTTCGCGCCGGATTACTTCATCGCCAGTTACGAGGCTGGAACGCCTTGTATTCTTTACGCGAATGGATTACAGAATGGCACAACTCACGTCCCGTATTGGACCCGTTAAACGTTAGATGTTAATGACGAAGAAGGCGCGCTGGGATATTTGGATATCGGCTTTGGCCGTCTTCTTCATGGCGGGACGTGCTTGGGGGCAAACAAATCTCATCGATGGTGTTGCCGGCGGTTATATTGTCACGTCGTGGCATATCCGGGATGGATTGCCGTCCGATCGCGTGCGGGCGGTGTTGCAGACGCATGATGGGTATATTTGGGTGGCGACATTCAATGGGCTGGCCCGGTTTGATGGTGTTCAGTTTGAGCGGTTCAATGATGCCAATACGCCGGAGTTGCGGAACAATCTGGTCAATTGCCTGTTCGAGGATAGCGATGGCCGGTTGTGGGTGGGGAGTGATACAGGCGAAATCTCATGGCGGGATTCTTCGGGGTTTCATGCGCTGGTGACACCGGTGGGGTGGCGTACGGCGCCGGTGGACCGTTTTGCGCAGGGCGCCGATGGCGGAATGTATGCGGTGGATCGGGACGGGGTAATCTTGTATTTCCGTGATTGCGAAGCGCAAGGGGTGGTGCGCGCTGGCGTGCGATCGCAGTATTCGGATTTGAAGGTTGACCGGGAGGGGCGGATCTGGACGGTACGGTTTGGCGGAGGGTTGTATCGCCTTCAGGGTAACACAGTAATTCCCGATGGGCCGGAATCTGATCCGCAAGTGTATCGCAACGTGGCAAGCGCGTCGGGCGGGGGTCTTTGGGTGCGGGACGGTCAACGGCTGCGGCGCTGGCAGGGTGGCAAATGGGTGGAGGATAGGGGGCTTCATTCCTGGAAAACTGCGCGCGGGGTCAACTTGCGCGAAGCGCAGAACGGTGATGTATGGGTGGGAACGGCGGACGAAGGGGTCTTTGTGGTATCGGCGGATGGTTCGGAGCAGAGGGTGAACGATATGGATAATTTGAGCCGGTATCCCGTCTCGTGCATTGCGAATGATCAGGAACAAAATATCTGGATCGGCACGGACGGAGGAGGGCTGAAATTGTTGCATCACCGGGTGCTGTTCATGGTGAATCCTCCGGACCAATGGCAAAACCGCGCGGTGCTGTCGGTTTCGCCGGCGCGGGATGGTGGTTTGTGGGTGGGCACTGAAGGAGCGGGTATTTATAAATTGAAGGACGGGCGGTTTGCGAGCTTCACGGGACCGCCCATCCCAGCGGCTCGGGACGTGCGGTGCATTTTGGAAAGCCGATCGGGACTTACTTGGGCCGGCACGCAAGGGGCGGGCTTGATCACCAACGGTGCGGCGGAGAAGTTCGTGCCTGTGACGGTGCCGCAGATTTACCCGAACCTGAAATTATTTTACGCGCTGTTTGAAGACAAAAGCGGCGCGATCTGGATGGGAACCCAAAATGGGTTGGTGCGTTTTAGTGACGGTGAGTGGTCGCGCATCGGGGCTAAATTGTATCGTTCCGAGGTGCGATGCATTGGCCAGACGCCGGATGGGGCGATCTGGATTGGGATGAGAGGGGGTGGCGTGGCGCAGTATAAAAATGGCAGTTTTACGCAGTACCGATCTCCCGAGGGTTTGACCTACGAATATATTTCGTGCCTGTTTGCGGATGTGGATGGAACCGTGTGGATTGGAACGAGTGGGGCAGGGCTGATTAGTTGGAAAAACGGGCTGACTTCGCGGGTGACATCGCAGGAGGGTTTGCCAAGCGATTTTATTTGCAATATCCAGGCCGACAACACGGGGCATTTGTGGATTGGCTCGTATGCCGGAATTCTCAGGGTGGACAAAAAATCTCTGGAGCATGAATCCGGGGAACCGCTGAATTATAAGCTCCTGGACTCCAGCGATGGCTTGACCTCCCTGGAGATGGCGGGCGGAAACCAGCCCTCCGCCTGCACGACTTCCAATGGCCAGCTTTGGTATGCCACGAGTGGAGGACTGGCGATGGTGGATCCAACGCGAATCATTCCCAATGAAGTGCCTCCGCCAGTCCGTCTGCAGGAAGTGCTGGTGAATGGCAAGGCGGTGCCGTTCGAGCGAAAAATCACTGCGCCGGCCGGGGTGGGATCGTTTGAATTTCGCTACACGGCCTTGAGCTATGCCGCGCCGCAACGCTGCCGGTTCCGCTATCGCCTGGAGGATTTGGATTCGCGATGGACGGACGCCGGGACGCGGCGGTCGGCATATTATTCGCGGCTGCCACCCAGGGAATATCGCTTTCATGTCATCGCCTGCAATAGCGACGGCATTTGGAACACCAAAGGCGCGGTGATTTCTTTTGTTGTCCTTCCGTTTTTTTGGGAACGCTGGTGGTTTACGCCGTTGTGTTGGGTGTCGGGCCTTGGGCTGGTGACCACGGCTATATTGTCGGTGGTGCGCCGGCGGCATCGTCGGCGACTGGAGGCGTTGGATAGCGCTCGATTGGTGGAACGGGAGCGGCTGCGGATTGCAAGGGATCTGCATGATGATTTGGGAGGAGGCTTGACCGAAATCAACCTGACCAGCGCGCTGGCACAGGATGCAGCCTTGTCGATAAGTGAAAAGCATCAATACTTCCACGAAATCAAAAACCGCTCGGTGGAAATGATCAATGCGCTGGACGAAATTGTGTGGGCAGTTAACCCCAAGAATGACGACCTGAATTCGCTGGTCACCTACTTCTGCCAGTACGCGGGAAGGTTCCTGCAGAGCGTGCCGCTGTCGTGCCGCATTCTAATCTCCCCACATCTCCCTGCCGCACCTTTATCCGCCGAACAACGGTATAATCTGTTTCTGGCATTCAAGGAAGGTTTGCACAATGTGGTAAAACATTCGGCGGCTTCGAGTTTTCGCCTCAGCATCGCCGTCGAGTCGCAATCGCTGCGAATGGAACTGGAGGATAACGGCCGCGGCTTTTGCGAATCGGCCAACGAGGCACAGGGTGATGGTCTGCGGAACATGCGGGAACGCTTGCGACAGATCGGCGGGCGTTGCGAGATTGCCAGCGTCCCGGGCAGTGGAACTGTGGTTATATTTACTTTGCCGCTCTGATATCCGACAGGTTCATTCGAACTATTGCCAAATAATGACAATCGCCGGAAACTGCCGTGCATAAACCGATGAATACTGTTGACGCCGAGGCCAAACTGGCTGGAAAAGCCGGGCCTCGGCCCGAAGGCGCAGCACCCATTCCCGTGGCCGTGGTTGAGGATAACTCGACGGTACGCCGTAATCTGGAACGGTTGATCAATCGCGCGCCGGGATTCAAGTGCGTCTGTGCCTGCGCGGACGGGGTGGAAGCGTTGCGCGTGCTGCCAGCCCACGCGCCCAAAGTCGTTTTGATGGACATTCAAATGCCGAAAATGTCCGGGGTGGATTGCGCGGCGCGACTTAAGACCATTCTTCCGTCGGCGCAAATCATCATGCTGACTGTCTATGAAGATACGGACACCATTTTCAAGGCGCTGCGGGCGGGCGCTTCGGGCTACTTGTTGAAACGGAGCGCGCACGAATGCGTCCTGAATGCCATTCAAGAGATCCTGGAGGGGGGTGCGCCGATGAGCATCGCCATTGCGCGCAAAGTGGTGGCCGCATTCCACGAGCCGGTGGCGCCAGAACGGGCCCATGTCATGTTGAGCACGCGTGAGCAGGAAATCCTGGGCCTGCTTTCTGAAGGCCTGAGCAATAAAGAAATCGGGGCGAAGTTGAATGTAAGCCAATTTACCGTGCGCAATCATCTGGCCAAAGTGTTTGACAAGCTGCATGTGCGCAGCCGCACCGAAGCGGTGATCGCCTATCTTCGTCCGCCGCGATAAAGTGGTACATACGTACCATTGCCGAAAATTCTTCTGGTCAGGTAACCTGCTGGCGAATTGAACCCCAAGCATCAGTTCCTGATGTGTTTCACCATTTGGTGAATCGGAGTTCATTCTGACCTGAAGCGCGCAACATCCAACAACACCATGAAGAAGTTATTTTTGCCCATCCTCGGCTTAGTGTTCCTGCTCTGCGGGGCTGCGAGGCTGCTTTCGTTTCCCATTTATGATCCGTTTAATTACACCCCGGGCCAGACACTTTGGGGCCGCACTGACGGCAACGGCGATTTCTGGTGGGAGATCGATTCAGGCGCCAACCCGGCGAATCCCATCCTTACCACCGGCTACCCTGTAAATTACTCCGGTTTGCCTTCGAGCCCCGGGAATTCGATTATTCTGACCAATCTGAACGGAGGCCAGGGCGCTCGCATATTCGTTGATAACAATAATACTCTCAATTTTTTCGGCAATGGCGCATCCGGCGCTCCCTACCCCGGGCCGATCGGAGTTTTCTGTTCAATGGTCATCAACATTACCAACATGGCCAGTCTTTCCACTTCCCCCGTCTATATGATGGGTTACAACGATCAGGGAGCCATAGCCACCCAGGGCGGGCAGCCGGGGACGATGGTGTACCGGATCTATTTTAAATCCGTCAATGGCACCGGCACAAACTATCAGATCGGAATTTCCAAGCAGGGCGGAGGTGGCGGCCCCTACTTCGCGACCAACATTCTCAACACTTATCAAAACGTTCTCATCGTCATGGATGAAACGATAACGAATTGCGGAGTCGGCGAGCCGAATAATTGCCAAAGTGATATCGCGACTCTTTGGGTCAATCCCCCGGCCAGTTCCTTCGGCGCGAACACGGAACCTCTTTTTTCGGCGCAGGAAGGGGCTGGTCTCGAAAACAATCTGACCCCTTACACATCTTGTTTCATGTTTGAAAACCGATCGACCACCACCCCGAATGCGCTGCTGGTAGGCCAATTCCGCATGGGAACCAACTGGTCCTGGGTGACCGGCGGCCCATGCTTCGTGAACAACAATCCACCCGTATCAAATATTTTCGCCACCAACTTCAGCCTGGTCGTCACCGGATTGGATAACGGGTCGCCCAATACCTATCAATGGCAGTTGAACGGAACGAACCTGTTGAATGGCCCAAGCATTTCGGGCTCGGGCTCAATCATTAGCGGCGCGACGACAACCAATCTGAACGTGAACAACGCCTCGGGCTTGGATGGGGGCGCTTACACGCTCATTGTTTCCAATTCCATTGCCTCCTATACGAACGTGGTTTCGACGGCGAGCGTGTTTCAACCAACGCCGCCCACCATCACGACTCAGCCGACACCCGCGATCGTTCCACTTTATGCCGGTGGGAGTGACGTGATTACCTTTGCCGCCCAGGGATCGCCGCCCATCCTGTGTTATTGGTATTCGAACAGCCAGGTAATCGCAGTCACGACAAATGTCTCTTCATACACGATCACCAATGTCACGGCCAATGCGACGGTTTATTGTCTGGCGAGCAATGCCTTTGGAACCAATGCCACTTCACCCGTTTCCATACAGCTTCAATCTGTGCCGGCGGTGCCGTACGTCGTTAGTGTGATCAATGATAAACCGATTGATTTTTGGCCGTTAAATGAACATCCCGATAACGGCTCGGGTGACTTGGGCACGCTCGCGATTGACTACATGGGCGGCAACGACGGAGTTTACACCAATGCTGTCCTTGGCCTGCCCGGTTATGGCAGCGGTTTAGCTGGCGAATTCGGATATGCTCCTCCTGCTGACACGGAAACTGGCGCTGAATTTGGTTACTATCCTTCCTTTCCGGCGGCGAATAGCGCAGTTGGCGGTATTTCGAACATCACGTTCACGGCAGTTCAGAATAGCCCTCCTTTCTCCGTTGAAGCCTGGGTGGATTTGCAGGGTAATCCTCCCAGCGGGGGAACGATCGTTGCGAAAGGATGGGGAACCCAGAGCTCCGGGGGTGATCAGTTCGCCCTGCAATACGCCGGCGGTAACTGGCAGTTTTATGTGCGGGACGCCAGCGGCATAGCCTTTGGCGTTACCGCTCCAGCCACTTCGGATACCAACTGGCACCACATTGTCGGAGTGATGAATACTCCCATCGCTACGCTTTTCATTTATGTGGATGGAGTCCTGATGTCTTCGAACAACACGTATGCATCGACCGGTGTTGGAACAAACACCATCGGAATCGAAAACATTACACTGCCCGTGACGATCGGATCGGCCGGGAGCACCGGTACCGCCAATTTTGACAAGAACTGGCAAGGAGAGATCAATGACGTTGCGATTTACAAATATGCTTTGACATCCGGCCAGGTAAGTAACCATTTCTTCGCTGCCGGGATCGGGCCTAGTATCGCCGTTCAACCAGTCGCGAGCACAAACATCAACCCCGGTGGCACCGTGACCGCCAGTGTTGTGGCCAGAGGAACCGCGCCCCTGTCTTACCAATGGATTGACGTCGGCGCGAATAGCCCAATTGCAGGCCAGACGAACGCCACCCTCGTCTTGAACAATGTCACTAATAGCGACAGTTATTACGCGCAGGTGACCAGCCCTTACGGCTCCAACGTATCGCAGTCAGTCTCTGTTACAGTTAATTATACTCCTGTAATAGTGCAGGACATCACGCCGCTTAATGACTACGTCGTTGTCGGTTCGACTGTGCCGTTCTCCGTTGGCGTGAATGGCGCATCACCAATCACCTACTCCTGGCTGTTTAATAACGGGACGAATACCGTCACACTGCCCAGTGGGGGCCGGTTCAGCGGCGTGAACAGCAATGTGTTGACCATCAGCAACGTTCAGCTTTCCAATGCGGGAACTTACCAGTTATCCGCCAGCAACAGCTACGGTGGTCCGATAAACAGCAGCTCGGCGCAGTTGAATGTGGCCTCGACGCTTAGCTTTTTCGACGCGAGTGGGAGCGGTTTTGTTGCCAAAGCGAGCCCCGCGAACGCTTTGGTATGGTCTGGCGGCGGCGTCTATCTCACGGCGAATATCGGGAACGAAGCGACTGCAGCCTTCTACCAATTTCCAGTTTACATCGGTGCATTCCAGGCTTCATTCAATTATCTGCTCACTACCAGCAGCAACAACGCTGCAGATGGAATTACCTTCTGCATTCAGAATGATCCGCGTGGAGCGGGGGCCGTCGGCGGCCTTGGCAGCCAACTGGGAGTTGGCACTCCCACGCCGATCACTCCGAGCGTGGAATTGGAGCTTAATATTTATACGGGTAATGGCATTGGGGGTGTGGGGATTGCTGTTGGAACCAATGGCGGAATCAGCAACGTCCGCTCAACCAGCCCGGTGACCATCAACAGCGGCGACTTCATTGCCGTTAACCTGACCTATCTTGGCGGCGTTTTGACGGTCAATTTGGCCGATAGCACCGCGGGCACGCAATTCACCATGACCACAAATGTGAACATTCCGGCTCGAGTTGGTGGCAATACTGCTTATGTTGGCTTCACTGGCTCGGATGGCGGATCCAAATCATCCCAGTTTGTGACTGATTTCAGCTTTATCAGTGTCCCCAGCCTGAGCATTACAACCAGCAATAATCAGCCGGTGATTAGCTGGCCAAGCCCGGTGGGAAATTATGTCGTGCAGGAAACCGCGTCCTTGACTTCTCCCAATTGGGTGACACTAACCAACGCGGTCACGACACTAAACGGGCAGAATCAATTGCAGGTATCGCCCGGTGGCAGTCCGAAGTTTTATCGCTTAAGCCTCCATTAATCTTGCCGGCCAAACCACTGTGGTTCCGGCGCAAGTGATTTGGGCGCCAATTGATTCGCTGGAAATCTTCGAGGCAGCGGTGCAACTTGCGAATAGACTGACGCGCTTCACCAATGTGAATCGCGGTGTTCATGCCGTTTCACAATCGTTGCTTGCCCGCACGGCAATGCTCGGGGGTTGCCAGATGGCTGTTACGGACAACCCTCCAATCGTCAGAAGGGAAGATTCATGGTTTCGGCAGGTAAACCGGAGGCGGCACCGAGGTTTCGTGTATCCAACTTTTGCCGAACCGGCCCGCCACCGCGCCCCGGGTCAGGTAGTCGCTCAAGGAGAGATTGATCATCACCACCAGCCAGATAAACCCGGCGGCCACGAAGACCCAGGTTAGCGGAGTGTTGTAACGGACATGCATCAAATATAACAGCATCAGCATCATTTGGATGAACGCGATGGCCAGTGTGGCGACCAGATTAAAGGGACCGAGATTGAGTTGGGCCAGCCCCCAATTCAACAGCAGCAGCAACAATAACACGACCCAGATAAGACCATAAATTTTCCGGGGAACAATAGGCGGATTCAGGACAGTCATAATCACAAATTAGTGGCGATTAATGAGGTAAAGCAGCGCATAGAGCCAGACCCAGATGACATCGACAAAATGCCAGTAGAGCCCGGAGATGAGCACCGGGTTGTGATAGTAACTGGAGAATCTCCGGCGCCAGGCCATCCACACTATCACGGCCAGCAAGCCAATTCCCGCGGCGAGGTGAATCGAGTGGACGCCGGTCATGACCCAGTAAAGCACCCAGAAAATTTGGCCTGGCGCCGGCAATTCCCTGGTAAAATGCGCTCCGGGGAACAAATGCTCGTGCACGTCTTCATGGTATTCCAGGCCCTTGACCAGCAGAAAGCCGCAGCCCAGAAAAATGGTCAGCAGCAGAAACCCGAGCAGTGGTTTGTTCTTCCCTTCCTGGGCGGAATGGATGGCCAGGGACATGGTAAAACTGCTGGTAAGCAATAGGGCCGTATTGATCGTGCCATAAAGGATCAGTGTATGCCGGCCAGCCAGGGCAAAAGCCTGGGCGTAGGTGTGGCGATAGACGATGTAAGCCAGAAACAACGCGCCGAAGAACAGGATTTCGGTCGCCAAAAACGTCCACATCCCCAGCGTGGACGCTTCGATTTGCTGCGGCATGTCATCGAACTGTTCAGCGACCGCCTCGTGCGAATTAGCCATAAACCATGTGCTCTTCAGTTTCAGCGGAGTATTGATAAGGTGGCCGGGTGACTATCGGAGTTTGGGCGAAGTTGTGTTTGGGCGGCGGCGACGGCGTCTGCCACTCCAGTCCGGTGGCATTCCAGGGATTGGCCGGCGCTTTCTTCCCGTGCTTCAGGGACCAGATGAGATAAATGAGCGGCAGCAGGTAACCCACGCCGAGGATTGATGCGCCGGCGCTCGACATCACGTGGTAGATCTGGAATTCCGGCGCGTAAGCGTGATAACGCCGTACCATCCCCAGGTAGCCCATCACGTACTGGGGGAAAAAGGTGAGGTTGAAACCGATAAAGATGATCAACGCCGCCAACCGGCCCAGGCTTTCGGGATAAAGCCGCCCGGTGATTTTTGGCCACCAATAATGCAGTCCGCCCAGGAAGCCGGTCACCATGCCCCCGACCATGATGTAGTGAAAATGCGCGACGACGAAATACGTGTCGGTGACGTGGACATCAAGGGCCAGCGCCGCCAGGAACAGCCCGGTCAAGCCGCCGACGGTAAACAACCCGATGAATCCGAGCGCATAGAGCATCGGAGTGTTTAAGAAAATGCGCCCGCGGTGCAAGGTCATGGTCCAATTGAACACCTTGATGGCCGAGGGGACGGCGACGAGATAGCTGGTAATGGAAAAGACCAGCCCGGAATAGACCGACGCGCCACTAGTGAACATGTGATGGCCCCAAACAAAAAATCCGATTAGCGCAATGGCCATGCTGGCGAAGGCGACAAAATGATAGCCGAAGATGGGTTTCCGGGCGAAGCAGGTGACCAGTTCGCTGACCACGCCCATGCCGGGGAGAATCATGATATACACGGCCGGGTGCGAATAAAACCAGAACAAGTGCTGAAACAAAACCGGGTCCCCGCCCAACTGGGGATCAAATACCCCGACACCCCAGATCCGTTCGATTGACAGCAGTACCAGGGTCATCGCCAGTACTGGCGTCGCCATCACCAGGATCACGGACGTGGCGTAGTTGGACCACAGGAAGAGCGGAAGCCGAAACCAAGTCAACCCGGGCGCCCGCATCTTGTGGGTGGTGACAATGAAATTCAGCCCGGTCAGAATCGAGCTGAAACCCGCCATAAAGACGCCCGCCACCATGGTGACAACGTGCGTATTGGTAAAAGTGCTGCTATAAGGCGTGTAGAACGTCCAGCCCGTATCGACGCCACCGATGGCAATGGCATACAATGCGAGCAGTCCTCCGAGATTGAACAGGTACCAGCTCAGCAGATTGAGCCGCGGGAAAGCCAGATCGCGCGCGCCGAGCATGAGGGGCACCACGAAATTGCCCAGCACCGAGGGGATGGAAGGGATAAGAAAAAACCACACCATGACCGTCCCATGGATGGTGAAGAGCTTGTTGTACGTGTCGGAAGTAACCAGGTCGCCGGCCGGCGTTATCAACTCCAGGCGCATAATGGCGGCGGCGATGGCTCCGATGGTGAAAAAGGCCACGATCGAATAGAGATAAAGAATCCCGATGCGCTTGTGGTCGGTCGTCAACAGCCACGAACCCACCGTGCGGCCACCGTCTTCAAAATAGGTCAGCAACCGTTTGGGCGGTTTGGGAATCTCGAGCGTTTCCGTTTGGGGCAGGGTGGCGTTCATAAGGGATGTTTCACGGCGATTGCGAGCCAAGGGTTTTGATATACGCGATCAATTCCAGCAGCTCATCCTCGCTGACGCGGCCGGCAAACGAGGGCATGTCGTTCGTGTAACCGCCCGTAATTTGCTTGGCCGGAAGCAGGATCGAGTCGCGGATGTATCCTTCGTCCGCGATGACGACTGTGCCGTCGTTCAACGGCACGGGTTTGCCGAAGAGGCCTTGCAGCGGCGGGGCGCGGATGACGGACTGGCCCAGGTGGCAGCCGCTGCACCCCAATTCCCGAAATAGGCGCTCGCCCGACTCCGCCAGCGTGGTGCCGGGCTGGCCCTCCGTGAGCCACGCCTGATAATCCGCCTGGGACAAGACGATTACGCGTCCCTCCATGTGCGAATGAGAGGTGCCGCAATACTCGGAACAAAACAAATGGTACGTGCCGATCTTATCGGCTTGGAACCATTCGGTCGTGTAACGGCCGGGCACAACATCCTGTTTGGTGCGAAAGGCGGGCAGGAAAAAATCGTGAATGACATCCTGTGAGGTCATCGTCAACTTGACGATGCGGCCGACCGGCACATGCAGCTCATCGATCTCCCGGTTTCCTTCCGGGTGCTGGACCTTCCACATCCATTGTTTGCCGATCACATTGATCTCCATGGCGCCTGGAGGCGGGCGCTCAATATTGAAGTACGCCTTCGCGCCCCAGACGTAGAAGCACATGAAAATCAACAGCGGAAGGATGGTCCAGGCAATCTCGATTCGGGTCTGGGGCAGGTTGCTCGGACTGCGATCCGCCGGATGCCCATTGCGGTACTTGAAGAGGAAATAAATCATCGGGACAAAGACGATGAGGCAAACGGCCGCGCTGATGGAAACAAGACCCCAGCACAAATTGTCGGTTTGTGTGGCGATCTTGGACGCTTGTTCTGGGAGAATCGGAAAGGTCATAGGAGCTTCGGCAGGTTAACGGCTTCCGCGGGGGCTTCGCCCAGCGGCGAATTCGAAACCAGCGCGGCTTGTGCGGCGCTCCCCCGCCGCGCCAGCGCCACGATCAGCCACAACAAGCCTACGATCGTCGCCACCCCCAGCAGCCGCAGGACGCTGATGATGGTCGAACTGTATTTCCCGGTAATCGGGTTGTAATGGAAACACAGCAGAATCAATTGCTGAATCGGCGAGCCAACCTTGTGCGACGAGGCTTCCTGCAAGGCTGAGTAAAGCTCTTTATGTGAAAAGGTCACCCCGAATAAATAGCGTGATACCTTGCCCTCAGGCGTGAGGATGACCAGGCCGCTCGGGTGCGCATACTGTTTCGAGGCTGGATCATAGGCGTAGCGGTAGCCGACTTCATCCGCCAGCCGCTGGATGGAGTTTTCGTCGCCGGTGAGAAAATGCCAGCCTTGGGCTGCGCCGGAACGTCCGTAAAGCTTAACGTAGGCGCGTTTTTTGGCGGCGGCCAGGGCCGGCGTCTCGCGCGGGTTGATGCTCACATTCACCACGTCGAAATCCCGGCCAATGTTCCACTTTATGTCGCCCGCGCTCGCGACCATGCCGTTGAGCACGAGCGTGCAAAGCATCGGGCACTCGTAATAGCCGAGCACGAGCAGGACCGGCTTGCGACCGAAGTATTGGCCCAGGCGGACTTCCTTTCCGTCTTCGTCCTGGAAGGGCAAATCCAGCGCGACCTGAGTATTAAGCTTCTGCTCGAAGCGGATGCTTGCCAGCGTGCTGTCGGGCAGAGACTGCGCATGGCACACGAGCGCAAAGGCAGAGAGGAGGAATGAGAGGAGCAGGATGGCCCGCCCATTCTTAATACAGAGCGAATCGGAAAGCCCGCGTAACCCGCAGCGGCTGACGTGAGGAGGCTCCAGTTTTTTCTGAAGAGCGATTAGAACCTCCTTACGTCGGCTGCCGCGATTTCTGGAATGCTCAATTTTTGAAATGTCTGGTTTCATTTCTGCCCTTGAATTTCCTGTTCGCGGTGTTCCGGGCGTCGCCACATCAACTCGTAAGTTGAAGGCCCGACCCGGTTCGCATTCGCATTGCTGCGCACGGGCAGGCCTTCTTGCAAAATGAGGTCCATCGCCCGCTCGATTGGAATGTGTACTATGCCGGAGGTTTTGTTAACCCAGCTGTAACCATGGAGTTCGGCTTCCTCCTTTTCGTGAAAAGCCAGGAGGTCCGCCGGGGGAGAGATTTGAAGGCGCGGAAAGGCCGGCCTTGATGGGGCGGGGTGGGAGGCATTTGCAATGGGATCCCAACGGTCTGTGGGCGGAGGTGTATGCTTCAGGGAAATCGCCAGGCGGCCTATCATGAGCTGGATGGAAATGCCGAGGACAAACAGGGCGCCTACGACGGCAAAGATCCACTTGGCGTTGGCATCACGAGTCTCGTGGCCCCTCGCGGGATGCGGCGGCGCGCTCGCAGGCACCGTCGCAATGGCCAGGGGCGGCGCTACCACCGGCAACAGACTTGGGTGTCCGGGCCGGCGCCGGCGAATCAACGCCCCGCAAAGCAACGCAAGACCAGAGAGACCGAGCATCCATTTGACTCTGGCGCTCGTTCCGTCACCGTCACCGTTGCCGTCCGGAGTGTGGCGTGAACCGTCTGGTCGGTTGGGATCAATGGCCATACCTGAAAGCGAATTGAAGCCCGGGGTCATGCTGCGGCAGCAGCGGCGCGGCCTTAAGTCGGGAGAGGAAAAACGCCAGCCACAGGCCGCCGATGCCAATGGGGGCCGTGAAATCCAGCCAACTGACCGCCAGGCCGCCTTGGTGGAAGGCCGGCATCACCTGCCAGTAGATTTCGATGATGTGAACCACAAATAGAATGGCGGCCAATATAGTCACGGGCACGACATGCTTCTTTACGGCTCGAAACAGGAGCAGATAAAACGGCAGGAAAAAGTGAAACAACCCCAAAGCCGCAATCACCCACTTCCAATCGCCGGCGATCCGATGCAGGTACCAACTCAGCTCGTGCGGCTCGTCACCGGAATAAATGATCAGCAGTTGGCCAAACGAGACGTAGGTCCAAAACAAAACAAAAGCCAGCATTAGATTGCCCAATTGATGGTATTGGCTTTTGCTCACCACCGCGGAAATCGGTTCCTCGTTCCGCAACAGCGTGAGCCAGATCACGGTAAAGGCGTAGGCGACCAGGATTTGGCCGATAATGACGATCACCGCAAACATCGTGGAATACCAATGCTTCTCCAGCGACATGATCCAATCCACGTACGCAACGGTTCCCAGCAGCCCATAGATAACGATGCCGGGACCGCTGAGCGTGCGGGCTTTGCGGGTCGGCGCGGCATCGGTCGTGGCGTCCTGCTGGAGCGACCATCGGCGCAAACTCCATGCCATCCAACTCCAGATGCCCAGGCAGATCACCGCGCGCGCGATATAGGCCCCGCTGTTTTGATAGCCGCGCAACTTTTGCAGGATCTCGTCGCTCGCCAGGTCCTCCGGCCGCGCCCACGGATAAAGCTGGCGCAGGCCAAAAAA
The DNA here is from genome assembly GCA_021325145.1 of Verrucomicrobiota bacterium. GTDB lineage: Bacteria > Verrucomicrobiota > Verrucomicrobiia > Limisphaerales > Pedosphaeraceae > JAJPHR01. The sequence goes on from JAJPHR010000075.1 coordinate 14,235, forward strand.
GACCGGAATAAAAAGCAGCAGCATGAGCGGCAGCGCCATGAAGCCCGCTTCCAGGAAGCGCCGCGTCGGGTAGCCCCAACGTCCGCCCGTGAGCTCGTGAATCATGGTCACGAGGAAGCAGCCGAGCGACAATCCGAGCCAGAACAGGCAGCCAAACAAATACGAAAAAAAGAATTGCCTGCGCTCGACGAACGCGCCCAACACGGTAAAACCCAGCGCGATCAACCCGATGATCAGGAATATGAGTTGGAACCGATTGATGCGGGCATGGAGGGCGGGAGCCATGGCCGACGGGAATTTGGCCCCTTCGATCTGGAGATCACTTTTCAACCCGCCATTCATTTCTGTTCCTCCAGCTTCGCGCGCTCCGCCGGCGGCAATTCGGCGAGCTTCGCTTCGCGGCTCTTTTGCAGGACGCGAATGTATGCGGCAATGGCCCACCGGTCGGCCGGTTCGACGCGTTGCGCGTAGGAATACATGATGCCGTAGCCCTGGGTGATGACGTCATAGAAATGGCCGACCGGCGCCTGCCGAAGCCGGTCGATATGATACGAGGGCGGCGGTGGATAACCCCGCTGCACGATCATGCCGTTGCCTTCGCCGGTGCGCCCGTGGCAAGGGGAGCAGTAAATGTCGAAGCGTTCCCGCCCCTGCTCCAGCACTTCGCGGGTGATGGGGAACGGAAACGTCTCCACCAGGTTCGTGCCGACCTTGCCGGTGTAAAAAGCCTGGTCCGCATTCAGGTGTCCCCGGGCCACCGTGTTCGCCACCAATGGTCGCGAAGCCATGTGGTTGTCCTGAAAAAAGTCATTGGGTTCCAGCGGCTTGCTGTAGGGCTGCTGGAACATGTCACGTCGGCAGCCGACGAGCATCGTTGCTAACGCGAGCACGGCAAACAAAATCGAGGAACGCGAGCGGTTTACCGGAGTCCCGAAGGGACATCCGAAAATAGCCCAGCGATTTATCGCTCGGTAAACCTTGGGACAATTTCCGAAGGGAATTCGAATGTTTCGGTCTTCGGCCCTATTCATCCCACACCTCCGCGACGCTGATGGGTTCCAGGCTCTCCAGAAATCTCCACGTGTCCTCCCGGTCGAATTTAGGATCCTGCATTTCAATGCACAGAAAGAACCGGTCAATGGAGGCGCGCCGGAACTCCGGCACATTGAAAACCGGGTGATTCAAGCGAGGCAGCCGGTTCAGCACCAGCACAGCCACGAAAGCCGAGAGGGAGGCGATCAGGATGGTCAATTCGAAGGTAATGGGGATGAAGTTCGGCCAGCTGTTGTGCGGGCGCCCCCCAATGTTGAACGGGTAGAGCCGGGCCATGGAATACCATTCCATGAAATAGCCGCCCAGTCCGCCGGCCATGCCGCCCAGCAAGGTGATGAGCGGAACCGGCGTGTAATCGCGACCGAGCGCCTCGGCCAGTTCTTCGATCGGAAAGGGCGAAAAAGCGTCCATCCGGCGGTAACCTGCCGCATAGGCGCGCCGGGCGGCTTCGAGTAATTGGTCGTGTTCCTCAAACTCGGCCATGAGGCCGTAGAGCGTCTTCTCCTCTTCTGCCGTGGGAGCTTCGGACGGGAATTCCGGGGGAGCGGTGCGTGGTTCAACGATCATAGCCGGCCCTCCTTGCGTTGCGCGATGAGTTCGCGCGATTCGGAAATGGAGATCATCGGAAGATACCGAATGAAAAGGAAGAGCAAGGTGAGGAACAGCCCGATGCTTCCGAACAGGGTCATCCAGTCCCACTTGGTCGGGAAATACATGCGCCAGCTTGAGGGGACAAAATCGTGATGCAGGCTTTGCACGACGATCACGAAGCGCTCCAGCCACATCCCTACGTTCACCGAAAGAGCCACGAAGAACAAGGGGACCGGGTGGGTGCGCACCCAGCGCGACCAAAGGAGTTGGGGAATAAAGACGTTGACGGTCATCAGGAGCCAGAAGACCCAGCCGTAAGCGCCGAAGGCGCGATCCCACATCATGGCGCGGTCGAAGGGTTCTCCGCTGTACCAGGCCATGAAGGCTTCCATAATGTAGCCGTAAGTGACCATCCAACCGGTCGCCAACATGACGCACGCCATATTGTTGAGCGTCCGCTCGGTGATCAGGTTTTGAAATCCATAGAGACGGCGGATGGGAATGACGAGATTCAGCACCATCGCAAAGCCGGAGTAGATCGCACCGGCAACGAAATAAGGTGGAAAAATGGTCGAGTGCCAGCCGGGAAGTTGCGCCACGGCAAAGTCAAAGCTCACGACACTGTGGACGGACAGCACGAGCGGCGTGGCCAGGCCCGCCAGCAGCAAGTAAGCGGACTGATGGTTCTGCCAGTGAACCGCCGAACCGCGCCAGCCCAGTGCGCCCAAGCCGTAGAAGATGCGCCGCCATTTGGTGCGCGCTTTGTCTCGTACGGTTGCCAAATCCGGTACAATGCCCAGATACCAGAAGAGCAGAGACACGGTAAAATACGTGCTGACGGCAAAGACATCCCACACCAAAGGACTGCGGAATTGCGGCCACAAGGCCATCGTGTCCGGGTACGGCAGCAACCAATAAAACACCCAGGGCCGGCCCAAATGCAGCAGCGGAAACATCCCGGCGCAAATCACCGCAAAGAGAGTCATGGCTTCGGTGAAACGGTTGATGGTCGTGCGCCACTTCTGAAGCAACAGCAGCAGGATGGCGGAGATGAACGTGCCGGCATGGCCGATCCCGATCCACCAGACGAAGTTCGTGATCGCAAAGCCCCAGGCCACGGGAATATTGATTCCCCAAATGCCGACCCCGCGATAAAGCAAATACCCGACCGCCACCATGAACATCAGCAGCAGCAGGCAGGCGATGGAAAATCCCGCAAGCCATTCCCGCTTGCGCGGATGCACCAGGGGAATGTCGGCGATCTGATCGCTGACCTGCTGGTAGTCCTTCGCGGCGATCAATACCGCGGGGTAGTCCAGCGGGGTTACCACGTACGGCTTGCCCGGCACGCGCAACTGAGGTTCAGAGCCCTGGATAGTTTCCATAATCCCTCAGACCGGTCGTTTGTCCGTTGTCTCCGGATTGCGGTTTTCAACTTTTGCCAGGTAGGTCGTGCGTGGCCGGGTGTTCAATTGCCCCAGCATGGGATAGTCCAGCGGCTGGCGCTTGAGTTGGGTCACTTTGGCGTCCGGATCGTTCAGGTCGCCGAACACGATGGCCACGGCCGGGCACGCCTCCTGACAGGCGGTTTTGACTTCGCCGTCGCGAATCCGCCGGTTTTCCTTTTCCGAAGCAATGCGGGCGGCCGCAATGCGTTGAACGCAGTAAGTGCATTTTTCCATGACACCCCGCCAGCGCACGGTCACCTCCGGATTGTACATAGGCTTGAGGCTCGGCGTGTGATAGTCGGTGTATTGAAGAAAGTTGAAGCGCCGGACTTTATAGGGGCAATTGTTTGAACAGAAGCGGGTGCCGACGCAGCGGTTATAGACCTGGAGGTTCAATCCTTCACTATCGTGCAGCGTCGCTTCCACCGGGCAGACCAGCTCGCAAGGCGCGTGCTCGCAGTGCATGCACGGCACCGGCATGTGGCTGAACCCGGGATTGTCCAGGGCGCCTTTGTAATAGGTGTCCACCCGCAGCCACAGCATGTCGCGGCCCCGGCTCACCTGATCCTTGCCGACGACCGGGATGTTGTTCTCCACCTCGCAGGCGACCACGCAGGCGTTGCAACCGATGCACGTCGTCAGATCGATCGACATGCCCCACCGATGCGCATTGTATTTGTATTCATCCGGGTTATACAGAGTTTCGTCCCGGGGCGGGATTTCCACGGTTTTCTTGATAATGTCGGGCTGCGCGCGCAGTTCGTCGAGCGTGGCCGAGCGATAAATCTGCCGCTCGGGGCTGTGAAGATTGTGATGCAGCTGCGTGGAGACCAGCTGGTGGCTGGCTTCCGTCGTGACGAGCTTCGCCCCCGTACCGAGCCAGGGGGCGTCCGCTGTTCTAAGCGGGTAAGCATCGAATCCCACTCCTCGCCCCACGCGTCCACCGCGCGACCGGCCATAACCCAGGTGCAACGTGAGCGTGTTTTCGGCCTGGCCGGGCATTACCCAGACCGGCCCGCGCAGCGTCCGGCCCTGGAAGCTTACTTCCACCACATCGTTGGCCGCCAATCCGGAGCGTTCGGCCAGCGACGGACTGATAAGAACGGCATTGTCCCAGATCAATTTGCTGATGGGCTTGGGGCACTCCTGCAACCAGCCGTTGTTCGCGAAGCGGCCATCCCACAAATTCGGATCGGGGCGGAAGCAAAGCTCGAGATTCTCGATGTGCACAACTTTCCTGGAAGCAGGAGCGAATGGATCGCCCGCGTCGCTGGCTGCTTGTGGCGAAGGCGACGTTTTAATAACCACAGGCTGGGCCGGCGTCATTTTTGATTCGGAGGCGAGAGTTCCCGCGAATCCCTCTTTCATCCGAACCGTTACGGCGGGCGCCTGGGTTCCCGTGATGAACCCATCGTGGAGCGACTTTCGCCAGCCCAGCTCGAAATCAGGCCAGGGTTTCTGAGTTTGCCAGAACTCCCGCACGATCTCGTAGTCGCTCCGAACCGGCTGCTGCTGGACCATCGCGCCGAGGACCTCGTGCGCCGACTTGCCATCGTAAAGCGGCGCGATGAGCGGTTGCATCAGGGAAACCGTCCCGTCGAACGCGCGCGCATCGCTCCAGGACTCCAGGTAATGGGCTTGCGGGATATGCCAGGTGCTGAGTGCGGCGGTTTCGTCCAGCTCCAAACCCAGGTGAATACTCCGTTTAACTTTTGCGAGGTTCGAACCAAACTCCAGGTCCGCCGGGGCGTTATAAACGGGATTGCCGCCGAGGATAAACAGCGCATCGACCGCTCCGCTTTTCATTTCAGCGGCCAATTCCCGCAGCGAATCGATCTGGTTGACGGGGTGGGCCTCGGCCGGTTCCGTGTAATGGACGGTGTTTCCCACATTGCCCAAAGTCTGGTTCAGAAGGTGCGCCAGCGCATGGACAATGGGCGGCTGCCATTCGCCGGCGATAACGATGCTGGCTGCATGATGTTGCTTCAGGTCTCCGACCAAGGCCGCGAGCCAGGCCGTTTGCTCCGGCGAAAGAACGTTGGCCGCGCCTTGAGTCGCAGCGCCAAGTTGCTGCGCCATGACCCGCGCCAAGTCCTCGACTTGGGCGCTGGCCAATGGCAGCCGGTGGTCGGCCATCGACCCGGTTACAGTCGGGGTGCTTTCAACCACGTAGAGGCGATTCATTTCCCTTTTGCCGAAGCTGACGCGGCGGCCATCGGTGAATTGCCGGGTGTAGCGCAGCCTTTCCGGATGGATGTAAAGAAAATCCGCGTCCAAGGCCACGATGACGGCAGCTTTGTCGAATTGATAGTGTGCCTCGACCAGCCGGCCGAAAGCCAGGCGCGCGCCTTCGCGAACATTGTCACGGGTGATGGGGTCGTACTGGCACCATTTGGATCCCGGGAATTTCTTTTGCAAGTCGTTCAATTGCGCGGCCAGGGTCGGCGAAGTGATCGTCTCGGTCAGGAAACGGAGCCCGGCTCCTTTTTTTGGCGCCTGTTCCCGGAGCAAGTCATTCAAGTCGGAGAGAAACAACGCCCAGGTGCTGATGTCCCCCGCGTGGTTGACGGTTTGCGAACGATCGGGGTCATAGAGGCCGAGGATCGAAGTTTGCATCCAGACGCTCGATGCACCCAAACTCGACGGGTGCTCCGGGTTGCCATCGACTTTGATGGGATGCCCTTCCCGGCTCTTGACCAGCACGCCGGTGGCGAATCCCCCCAACAGCATCGAGCTGGCGTAAAACAGCGGCTGGCCCAGGACCAATTCCTGCGGCTGGTTCACGTAGGGAAAAATCTGCCGCGTGGGCTGCTTGGTGCAGGCGGTCATGCCTGACAAGGCCAGGGTGGCTGCAGCCATCTTCAGAAAATTTCGGCGGTTCAAGCCATCCCACCATTCGGAAGCGCCGGGTGGAAATTCGCGGTGCAGCAGCTCCTGGAATTCCCTGGTTTCGGCGATCTCCTCCAGGCTGCGCCAGTAATCCTGTCCGCGAACGCCGTTCAGTTTCGCGCGGATGGCGCCCAAGTCAAGGCGGGCGGGGTTTTCAGCGGCTTGTTCTGGAGTGTTCATCGATGGCACATGCTGCAATCCCGGAGTTGATTGAGGCGCTGCTGGCTGATGTGGTAATCCTTCAAGAGTTGGAGGCCGCGCTCGCGTTGGTCGGGCGGCGGCTGCCATTCCATGTTGTAAATCTGGTCCCGGGGCCGGATTTGTTTTTCCGGCGCTTCGTGGCAATCCAGGCACCAGCGCATGTAAAGCGAATGCGCTTTCCAGGTCAGGGGCATCAGGTTTACCGGGCCATGACACGTCGAGCAGCCGATGCCCTTCTGCACATGAATGGAATGATTGAAGAAAACGAAGTCAGGCAAATCATTCACCCGTTTCCAATTCAGCGGTTGCTGGGTGGCGAGACTCTGGCGCTCGGGCGCGAGCATGGGCGCATCGGTCCAAACGTGCGAGTGGCAGGTCATGCACGTCTCGGTGGGTGGAATGCCCGCGAAGGAGGATTTCTCGACCGACGTGTGACAGTAGCGGCAATCGATCCCCAGGCCGGAAACGTGATGTTGATGACTGAAGGGCACCTCCTGCTCCCGCGGAACGCCCTTGGCGGTAGTCCAAGACGACCAATAGATCATATAAACCACACCCCAAAAAACGAAAAAGCCAAAAAAACCGCTTACGAGCGACACTCGGGCGATGCTACTGCTGCTCTTTCCGAAAATTTGGGCCATGTGTTTCGGTTGGACGAGACACGCGATTCGTTTTTCGTGGCCCCTTCGCTTGATGCCTGACGGGCGCAAAACCACCAGAAGCGCATCCCGAGTCGGGATGAATTCTCGCACAGATCGTTGGCCGGGAAACTGGGGAACACTCCCCACATACAGGTGAGCCGGAGCGGAGAAATATCTGGTGGCCGAGTCGGCGCAACGGCAACCCTTAGCGAATCGCCTTTTCCGTTGAGAGCAGCCTGCCGCCGCCGCCAACGCTGCTGCTTAACAGCGAGTAGCTCACCAGACCGAAGGCGGACCAGAACAACTGCGCGAGGCGAAGCGCCACACCGTAGGTCATTCCCAGCAGCGCGTTATAGCCCACAGCCTTGAGGGCCACGATCCGACTCCCTTCCAGGGTCCCGAGGTTCAGGGGCACGACGAACGTCAACAAGTCAAACCACATGCTGAGGAACCAAGTCCCCGCAGCCACCGCTGGCGAAACATCCCGGTGCAGCAGGCTGAAGAAGAGCCAGGTTGGGATGATGCCCACCGAGTCTCCGACCAGGTGCCAGCACGTCGCCAACGCCAGATCCCAGGGCCGCGTCCGATAGTATAACCGCAGCGCCTTGTCCACTTCGGTGATGTTCCCCGCTGCTTTTTGCAGCACGCGGCTCCTGGTGTTGCGGGCGGCCAGCCAGCGGATTAGCGTGCCGAGCTTGCCGTATTTCTGAAGCAACAGGAAGGCCACTATGCCGCTTCCGATCAACGCGCTGCTCACAAGCATCGCCACCCACAGCGCCCGAGGCAGTTGGATGCGCCACAGGGTGAGCAAGGATCCTCCGATTACGAACACCAGGTGAGCAAAAGCAAAGCAGACCTTGTCAATGAGGACACCGCTGACGGCTTCCGGTCCCCGGTGATTCGATGCCAGCAAGGCGGCCTTGGTCACTTCCCCGCCCATGGCGGCGGTGGGAGTAAGGTAATTAATGGCGTAACCGGCCATGCGAATGCGGAAGAGCAGAACAAACGGCAGCGACCGGTGCGACCCGCTCAAACAATGACGCCACCCCGCCGTGTGAATCATTTCCGCCACTCCTTCACTCAAGATAAACGGAACCAATCCCCAGCCCAGCGAGGCCAGTTCGTTCCAGAGTTCCCGGGCGCCAATGCGCCAGACCAGGTAAGCCAGAAATCCCAACCCCAGGACCAGCAGCATGGCCTGAAGTTTCTTCATGGACGGCTCCAGCCGGATGACGGGGATGCCCGATGCACCAGCGACGTTTGCAAGCTTGCAACCATGTAAGAATATAACCTGCCGACACGCTGACGCCGCGGTTAGTTTGGCCGGCAGGGAATGTCAAACCGATGGCAGTAGCGCTCAAACCGCCGTGCTTCCGCGGCTGCATCCAGCCCAAAATCGGCCAGGGTGGGACTGGGGTAATGCCTGCGATAGCGCGACCGGCTCGCCGCGAACTGGCGCATCCGCTCGGCGGCGGTGGTTGTCAACGGGATCTCCAGTTGTTCATAGATGCGGCGGACGACCGCCAGCGGAGCGGTCACAATCTCCGAGTAATCCACATCAATAAACCGGCCGGCCAGTTCGGGGCGCAGTTCACGAAACTGGATAAAGCGCTCCATGCTCGCGGCTAATATCCGCGCTTCCCGCCTCCCGATCTGCTGGCGGTCGGTGGGCCGCGCGAACAAGCCGCAGAGCACCTCGCTCAACTGGCTTAAGGACGGCAGCGCTTCGAGCGGATTGCGATGGGTTTGGATGATGCGCGCGTCCGGGAAGACGGCGAACAATTCCTCCAGGCCGTGCACATGGTCGGGAGCCTTCAACACCCATCGCCTGGCCGGGCACCCCAACTGCAGGTGTTGCAGGAAGCGCTTCTCCCAGGCGTATGCGGGGCCAAGGTCTGTCGCGTGCAGGAACGCCTCGTAGGCGGGGACACGGCAAGTCGAGGCGAATTCTTCCGATAACAGAGTATAACTGTGAATCGCCACGCATTCATGCGGCGTCCCGGCCCGCAGCGGATGGACCGCGTCCGCCAGCGGCGCCAGCCGCCGGAAAAACCACAAGCAAGCCGCTGCCTTCCGGACCCGCGGATCCCGACCACCCCGCCCCGGCTTGGCGACGGGGACGGGAAACATTACTTCCCAGACCCGGGGGACGCGGTTGTCGGGATCTGCCGCCAGCAATTCATGCAGAAAAGTCGAACCGCTCCTCGGGATGCCGGTGATGAACACGGGGCGCAGGATGGGCGCAGCCTCAAGGGCTTCCAACCGGCGGCTCCACGCGTCAGCCAGTCGCAAGCGAGTCTCCAGCAATCCCCGCAGGTGAGTCCGCATCAGGAACCGGCCCAACGGATGCAAATTCGCCTCGCATTCCAGGCTGTTGGCGAGCACCGACAGGGCCGGCTCGATCGGCGGGTCGCCAAAATATTCCAGCCCGGTTCGACGCCGCGCCGCTGCGCAAAGCGCCTGGCTTTCCAACGGCCACCATTGACGGCTAACGGCAGCGCCAAAAGTTTTCCAACCGCTTCGGCCTGCCCTTCCGCTTACTGCCCTGGTTCCGTCCATGGGTCCTCCAATGAATGCAAGAAAACAAAACAAAAGGAGTGGCCCTGGCCTCATTGACGTCGCGGCGGATTGCCCCAACAGGATTTCTGCTGCCTGCAGCCCACTCTGAACTGCCGCAACAACTTGCCAGGAAAGATCACGTCTCCTTCCAGAACCTGTAGCCTGGGGCTCGGTCAAACGCCACTAGGGATAAACCGCAGTAGCCGGGGAGAAATGCCCCACAAGGAGCAATAGAGCATTCCGGCAGCTTCGAAGGTGGTCTGCTCCCAAGCTCTGAACTCCAACGAGTCTGCAATCAATATCAGTTCCATGGGCTATGGTCGATGCCACCGCAGCCGATGCCAGGCCGGGCCGAAGTGCACGCGCTCCTTGAGGAAATGTATCGCTCGCGGCCGCCGCATCAGCAGGCTCAGGAGCGCCGGCAGAAAAACCAGCGCGGCGATCATGCACGCGGCAATGCCCACAGGCATCACTTCGCCCAGGCTTTTGATTCCCTGATGTTTGGCCAGCAGCAGCGTGGCAAAGCCGGTGAGGGCCGTCAGCCCCGAAACCAGCACTGCCTTGCCGGTGCTCTTGGCGAAAATCGCGGGGCGCTGTTCCTCGGCAAAACGGTTCAATATCTGGATGCCGTTGGTGACGCCGATGCCAACCACCAGGGGCAGGGTCATGATGTTGGCCGGGTTGAAGGGGATGCCGAGGGCGCCCATCAGGCCCAGCAGCCAAAGTGAACCGATGCCCACCGGCAGCAGTGCCAGGATCACACTGCCGGGCGAGCGGAAATGGATGAAGAGCATGAGGGCAATGGCGATCAGGGAATACCACGCGGCTTGCTCGTAACTGCGTTTGACCAGGGTGGTGTTCTCATAGATCTGGATGGGCTGGCCGGTGACCCTGTCGGGCGGAACCGCCGTCTCCAACTGTTGGATGAACTCGCGCTGGTTTGCGTGCTGCCAGATGTCTTTCCTGGGGTAAACCCGTAGCAGGAACTTGCCCGTTACCCCAATAAACCGGCTGCGCAAGACCTCCGGCAAATCCTGCGGACGCAGAGGACCGCTGGTATCCTGAGTCTGCAGCGCTTCAACCGTGTGGTTCAACTTCTTGAAGAGAGCGTCCTGGTACTGGTCAAGCTGGCGGGGGATTTGGGGCTGGCCGCTGAGCAACGTTTTGCGGAACTTGCCAATCCGCCCCCGGAACTCGCGCATTTGGCCGGCCAGCTTCGGATCCTCCTTCTGCGTTGCCTCGGAGGCCGCTCCCAGATAGCCCGACAGGTACCACAATGTCGCGCTCAATTCCTCGCGGCGCACCGGGCTCCGGTCCCTGGGAGCGAAATGGATGCCAGCCAGTTCGCGTTTCACCCCGCGGATTTCCTCGAGCTTCCGTTGCGGGTCTTCGGTCAATTGCACGGCAATCGAATCCACGCTGGAAACGGATGGCAGGGTCTTGATTTTCGCCTCATACTCCCGGGCTTGCTGCGGAGAATCAGCCGTGACGGCGGCGAACATGACGGACCGGCCGGCGGAATGGATGAGTTTTTGCTCGAATCGAACCGAAGGCAGATTTGGGCTCTGCAGACGGAGCAAATCGTAATCAAAATAGACCCGCCCCACTTGCCATAGGGCAGCCACGCACAATAGAAGCGTGGCAACGATCACCAGGAGCGGGTGTTGCAGCCAGATCTGCTCGACCTGCAGGCGCGTTTGACCAGGCGGGCCGGCCTGGTAATCGCGCTCGTTTTGCCGGCCGCCCATCAGCAAAGCGGGCAGGGTCGTCATCATCGGCAGCAGGCACAGCAACAAACCGCCCCCGCAGATGATGCCCACCTCCCGAATCCCTCGAAAACCGGTCAACCCCATCGCCAGAAAGGCCGCCGCCGTGGTGAAGCCGCCAACCACAATCCCCTGCCCAGTGAAGACCATCGCTTTATGGATGGCCTCGGGCACGGGGCGCTGGTGGCGCGTCTCTTCCTCATACCGGCTGATCAAATGGACGCCAAAATCGATTCCCAGCCCCACGAGCATCGGCGCAAAGGTGATGCTCAAAATGTTCAGATGGCCCACCGCCAGCGTTGCAAACCCAAGCGTGTAGCCAAAGCCGATGAACAGGCACAGGGCGGTCTTCAGAGGCCGGCCCACTTCCCGATACGCAATGATAAAGATGAGCGAACAAAGGATCAGCGCCACCACCGCCGCGATTATCGAGTCGCGTTCGGACTGGCGCATTTCATCGTAATTGAGCACCGCCCCGCCCGTCAGCCCGACGTTGATTCCGGGTAATTCAACTTGTGTCTGCCGGATCGCCTGCCGGAGTTGCTCAATTGCTTTCGAGTCCAGCGCTTTGTTCCGGATCTGGACTGTCAGCAGAAAAATCCGGCCTTGCTCGAAAGTCAGATAGACCTTCTGGCCGGCATTGGTTCCTCCGCCAAACAAGCTCCCAACCTCCGGTGGCGTCGGTTGGCCCGGCTCGGACAAGCTTTGATTTGCGTCCGTCACAATGCGTTCCAGAAACGGCAGGGCGTTCATCAGCGATTTGTTGCGCTCACTCCCTGCATGGCGGCCGGTGCGAAATCGCTCGTTCACCAGGCTGAAGAGCGAATTGAGGTTGGTTGCCTGCGTAAAGTCCCGGAGGAAAGGCGCATATTCTCCAACCGACTCGCGCATATGCACCAGATCGGCGGTGGGGGCCAGTTGCAGCGCCTTGGGGCCGAGCGTGCTCAGATCGCCTTTGTAGAAAACATCGCTGAAGAGGTTGGTTTGCGGCTGGAGCCGCGCCGCCAGGTGCTCGACAAAGCGGCGGTTGCGCTCCGGGTCCGTGCTTTCCACCAGCACCAGTTGATCATCCTCGGGAAACTCCCGCCGGAACTTCAAGTAAATCTGGTGGTACTTCGCTCCCTGCCCGACGAGGTTATCGCGGTTGAAATCCACCTTCAGCCCATGGATCGCGTAGAGCAGGCACAGCACGGAAAGGATGATTTGCGGATAAACAAACCACTTGGGATATTGGCAAATCGCGTCAGCCAACCGGCGCAGCGTCCGCGCCAGAATGGAATCAGTGAACGACATAACATCAACTATTTGCTGACCCCAGAGAAGCCCCTCTGAACCCACCAGAAACGAATGGGAAAACCGCCCATCCTCTACTCAGCGTGCCGCTCTTGGGGGGTATCCGGCAAATGGGGCGAAGACCTACGAGTCAAATTCATCGATGCAAAGCGGGGTTTTCGATGAAGGTTTTCCGCTTTTGGACACGCCGGGCGAAGCCTGCGAGAACCGGCTGGCAGGTGCAGGCTTATTGCCTTATCCAACCATTTTTTCTGGAGTACGTACGCAAACGCGACGGCGGCCTTCAAACCGCCGTCATGGAACCGGTTGTCAAGCGGCGCTTACTGGACCTGGAGGAGGTAGAATTTTTGGGGAATGCCGGGTGACAGAGCGTTGGTGACGCTGAAGTGACCAGCGCCATCGAAGTTGTTCGTGGTTTCGTGTTTCCAGGTTGCCACCGGCGTGGCGACGTTAGTGGAGGAGAGCACGTAGTAGGGCTGGCCGGCGGAACCGTTGGTGCCGCTGAAGATCAAGCTCGTGCCGGTAATGGTCGTGGCGGTGATGGTGGGATGCGGAGCCGCCACGGACAAAACCGCAATGCTGCCGTCGATCGCCAGTTTGTTGGTCCAATTGACGCCAGCACCGCCGCCGGAGACGGACATGGCGCCACCGTTGGCGACAGCTTTGTTGAAGATTTGGAAGTGATCACCAGCGATGAGCGCGGGGCCGAGATTGTTGACGGTGACCGTGCCGGTGCCGGTGTTGCTGAGGGTGCCGCTTACCACGGTCAAGTCGTTGGCGGGCGAAGTTGATTTGTTGACGTCGATGGCTACATTGCCGCCGAGGGCAAGATTGTTGTTGATGGTGAGCGTGCCGATGCCAACTCCGGGCGCCAGCGCGCCGCCGGAGTTGACAGTGACCGCGCTGAGGATCGTGCCGGTGCCGCCGAGCGCAGCGCCGGAAACGACGGTGACGCCGCCAACGTCGATCTGGCCGTTGATGAGCAGTGTGCCATTGCTGACGGTGGTGGGGCCGGTGTAGGTGTTGATGCCGCTCAATGTGAGATTGTTGGTGCCGGTTTTGATGAAACCGCCGTCACTGATGACACCGGAGAAGGTGATCGCGCCGGTGCCGTCGGCTTGGATGGTCCGGTTGGTGCCGTTCAAGTCGAAATCACCCGAGAGAGTCAGGGCAAAGCTGCCAGTGACAACCAGGGGCGAGCCCAGCAGGTTCGTGGGGTAGGAGATGGGGTTGGCCACGGTGCGCGGGCCGCCGGAGGCGAAGAGCCGGGGCGTTCCATTGCCGGTGTCGATCAACAACGGACCAGTGCCCAACGGGCCGGAATCGATGGTCGGCGGGGAACTGGACACGGAATTGGTCCCGACGCCGATGGCGCCGTTTGATAGAAGTGTGGCGGAGGAATAGGTGTTGGTCGCGTTGAGAATGGTCGTTCCACCGCTGGCATTGCGCTGCACCGTGCCCGGGCCGGAGATGACGCCGTTGAACACCAGCGCGTTGCTGGCATTGTTGCAGGCGAGAAACAGATTGGTGCCGCTGGTTTGGCTCAGGTCGAGGTCAAGCACAATGGGCTGGTTGAAGGTGAAGCCCGGGGCGGTGAGTTGGATGGTCGGGCCGCGGCCCGAGGTGTAGTTTGCAAACGTCAGTGTGCCGCTGGTTCCGCTCAATGTGTTGGTGAGGATCAAGGCCGAAGTCGAGGTGTTCCTCACCCTGATGATGCTGTTGCCCTGGACGGAAATGGCGTTCCCGAGAGTGAGTCCCTGAATATTGGGCGCATCCAGGATACCCTGGTCATCCAGGGTGATCGGCCCGGTGCCCAAAGCCGCCGCGGTGCTGAAACTGACGGTGCCGTTGCTAATGGTGAGGCCGCCGCCGAAGGTGTTGGCATTGCTGATCGTCAAGGTCCCGCCGCCGGTCGTAAACAGCGTCGTGGTTGGCCCGACGATATGACCAGTGCCGGCAATCGTGTATCCAACGCCGGTGTTCACGGTGATCGAAGAAGGGCTGACATTGTTGTCATTCACGAGAACCGGCGCATTGCCGGAGTCGTCGATGCTGACGGCGTCGCCGTTAAAGAACGGGAGCGGATCGCCCAGGGAATCCTTCCAATCGACGGTAAGGCCGAGGTCCCAAAAGTTGGAGGTGGGGGCGGCAGCAAAGCCGACCCAGGCGAGGTTCGTCGCCGGTACGATGGTCAACGGGACGCGGCTGGAGGTGGCCGAAGGAGTGCAGGAGCCGCTGACCACCACGTCATAGCCGTTGCCGGCGGTGGCGGTGTCGCCCGCGCCGACGGGATAAATGGTGAGCGTGGCGGCGCTGGAGCCGGAATAATGAGTGCCGTCAACCAGGTTCGCGCCATTGCGCCGCCATTGGTAAGTCAGGCCGTCGCCGGTGGCGCCCACCGAGAAGGCCGCAAGAGACCCATTGACGACGTTCACAGCGGCGGGTTGGGCGCTGATGGCGGGAGGGGCGAGATTGGCAACGGTCACGGTGCCGTTCATGAACCCGACACAGGAACTGGTGGTGTTGCTGCCCAGCACGGCGTAGTTAGCGGTCACCGACTGGGTTCCGAAACTAATTGCGGAGCCGGTGCCGCTGACGACCTGCCCGCTGAACACGCCGTTGGTAAATAGCCAGTAATCCACGCCCAGGTCGGAACCGGACAAGCCCACCGGAAATCCTGACCCTGAGCACACGGAGCCGCCGCCGGTCAGGTTGTAGCTCGCTCCGGGCGAGCAGGAGGGAGGCGTGACGCCCGCCCAATTCGTGGCGACCCGGACTTCGTCCATCCAGAAGGAAAAGATGCTGCTTAAACCGCTCGACGGCTGCATGAAATAGAACGCCTGGATGACCGGCGTGGTGGAGTCGCTGCCATTGGTCGTGACGAGTGTGGGGGCGGGAATGCTGCCATCGTTGCCGAGCGAAGTCGGGTTCAACCACAGGGCAACCTCATCGTCAGCGGTGCCGGGATTGAACTTGTAGCGCAGCACGACGAGAAAAGTGCTGTTGGTTGGCAGGGAATAAGTGACATTGGTGGCCGGGACGGTCGCGCTGTTTTTGGAAATCTGCAATTGATTGAGGCTATTGATAATGACACCCGCCGACACATTGGGTCCGGTTCCTGTGGTGCTGGCCAGGCAGGCGAGGATGCGATTGCCTGGCGCATTGGCTTGGAGATTTAACAGAAAGGAGGCATACATCGTGACGTTGGTCAGACTCGTGGCCGACAAGGTTGCGCCACGATTCTTGCCGGTGCCGGTGCCGGAAATGATGCCGCTGGAGCCGGCGGTGGTGACCAGGCCCGGATAGCTCATGGCCGCGGCCGCCCGGATTTTTGCGCCGGAACTTGTGGCACTGTTACCTGTGTCCCAAACGCTGCCGCTCGTCGTCCCGCCCAGGGCTTCGCCTTCAGTGTAAGTGGAGGGAAACGGCTCATAAAACGGCACCGGCGATAAGGCCCGGGCATTCGGGAGCAGGAAAAGTCCCAGGGCGGCGGTCAGGAGCGCGAGGGGTTGCTTAAACCAACACGAGCCATGCGCGAGGTCCAGGTGGCAATGAGGTTGCAGGGAAGTGGTTTTCATAAGAATGGGATGGCTATCGAGAGACGGCTTTGCTCTTTGCTGGCACGAGCACATGTGGATTCAATGACGAGACTTTAACATGCGGCATCGAACTGCGGACATCCCAATTTCTGCAAAAAAAAGTGAAATTTGAGCACTGCTGAAGAGAGGTCATGTTCTGCTTTCGGCAAGAGAGCGTTATTTCATGCGCCGTTTTATGGGCCTTCGCAAACAGCGAGGGTTGCGGGTGTTTCGGACGACTTTCAAAGCGGCGTTGCACGCCGCACTCCAAGACCTGGCGGAATTTGTGACCGCGTTCCGGAAACAAAGCTTCGAATTAACGCTCATAATTGATATAAGAATGAGTGTGTCCGTTTCAGCGCCAACGGCGTCATTGGATGACTGGGGTCTGCTGTCCGCTTACGTCCGGGGCGATGAAGCGGCTTTCGCCGGTTTAGTCGGGAAATATTTCCCAATGGTCTACGCCACGGCTTCCCGGCATACCGGCGATCCGCATCTGGCCGAGGAAATTGCGCAATCCGTCTTCATCATTCTTTCCCGAAAAGCGGGCCGGCTCTCTTCCGGCGTTTCGATCTGCGGTTGGTTGATGCAGGCGACCCGTTTCGTGGCTTGGGACGCCGTCAAAATGCGCCGCCGCCGCCGTCAGAACGAACAGGCGTTCGAGGCCAGCCTCCTGGATCGCGCCGCTCCGGCGCCAGCGGCCCGGAGCACCACCGAAGCCTTGCTGGACGACGCGTTGCTGGCGCTTCCGCCGGCGGACCAGGCGGCGGTCATGGCGCATTTCTTCGAGGGAAGGAATTTCAAGGAAGTCGGCGGCATGCTGGCCATCAGTGAGGATGCGGCCCAAAAGCGCGTCTCGCGCAGCCTGGCGAAAATGCGCAGCTTTCTGGCCAGGCGCGGCGTCCGCATCACGCCTGCTGCGTTGACCGGACTGGTGATCGAGCAATTCGCGCGCGAAGCCAAAGCGCAGGTTCTCGAATCCGCCCTCCACGCCACGCAAGCCGCCGTCGGAAAAGGCGCCACCGGAAAAGCTCTCGCACTGGCGAATCATGCGGCGCGTTGGTGGTCCTGGCGCTCCGCCTTGAGCCTTGGTCTCAAGCTCGCGCTGCCGGTGCTGCTGATCGTCGGCGGCGCGGAAGCTGTCCGCGAATGGCGCGTGCCGGCGCTCCCGCCCGCGGCAACTTTCCGCGTCTCGAGTCCGCAGATGGAAGCGCTTGGAAAATCCTGGGCGCAACTCGCCGTGCGTATCGCGGCCATACGGCGTCAGAACATCGCGCGCCCGCTGCAGCCTAACGATCCGCGTTTGCCGGCTTACCAGGCGGAACTGAATTTCGCCATGAGTGAGAGTGCGCGGGTGGCGATCCAGCTCGCTCCCATGCTGATTCCTCCCTTGGACCGCGTTCGACTCGCGGAATTCCTGACCGTTGAGTTAAACGAAAACCTGCATTTGAACAAGCGTCAAGAAGCGGTGATTTTTGCCTACATCCGCGACGCCCTGTCTCAGGGTACCACGCTCGATGAGGCGATGAAAACCATGGCCCAATCCACCCAGGCCGAAACCGCCCAAATCAGGGCCATGTTGTCCGTCAGCCAGCGGCGGCGGTTCGACAGCACGTATGGTGCTGATGGGTTGGGGCTCTTTGCCTACGTGCAAGCGGCGGCTCCGCCGAATTGAGGCTGTCAATATCATCTTCAACTCGCAACGGCGCCATTCCCCAATTCGGAGACGACCACAGATGCTGAATCAAACCGGTTCTCTCATTATCCACAGTCGTCTTTGAATCTGCGGGGCAAAAAGTGCGGTTTCTCTGCCTCAACTCTAATTTGTCGGTTTTTTGCCGGGCGAGTCCATACATGAAGTGAAGTGTATGGACAGATTTTTGAATGACGAATTGGGGTTCGACCAACGCGACCGCCGGCAGCTCTCCCGGGCACTGGCTCGAACCAGCGAAGTGCGGCTTTTCCGACGCATCCAGGCGGTCTTGCTGGTGGCCCGGGGCCAAAGCTTTGCCGCGGCGGCGCAGACCACCGGCCTGAGCCTCCGGAGCGTTTACAACCTTGTGCGGCGCTACCTGCAATCGCATCAAGCCGCCGACCTGGAGGACCGGCCCCGTTCGGGCCGCCCGCGATTGTGCGGGGCGTGAGGAGCCACTGGCGATGGCGAGGAACAGGAGGTACGCGATGATTTTATAGGCGCGCGTTATTTGATGCCTGCGTTGGTAGCGGCTGGGTCGATTTTCTGCAAGGCCTTGTCGATCATTTCTCTCAGCCATGAATCACGTTTGTCCGTCAGGCTTTGGCGAAATTCAATGAGGCGGGGAACGGCTGCTTTGGCCTGCGGGCCGAAGTTGCCCAGGCCTTCCACGGCGTTCCTCTGGACCGTGCGATTGGGATCATTCAGGGATTTTAGCAGTACGGGTACGCTCGCTTCGGGTTGAACGCGCATCCGGCCCAACTCCCAAGTGACTTGCATGCGCATCCTCGCGTTGGAATTTGCAGCCTCGGAGATCAGCAAGGGAACGGTCTCTTTCGCGGTGGGCCCGATTTCTGACAGGGCCATGAGTACGAAAAACCGGGAGTCCGGGGAGGGATCAGTTTGGTAGATCCGCAGAAGTTCCGGAACGGCGCTGCGGGCAGCGGGACCAAGCGCTTCGAATCCATTCACAGCCCGCCAGTGGTCGTCGTCAGAAACGAAAGGGGAGTTTACAAAGTCCTGCTTTCCGGCCAAGGCGATCAGCTTGCGTTTGAACGGGGAATCATGGGCACGCATGAAGCGCAAGAGCATGGGAATGGCATTGGTCCCGGCGTCGCGCACGGCGCCTTGGGCGGTGAGCGATTCTGTTCTGGCGGAGCGCCCAAGCCAATAGCTCAGCGGCTGGCCTTCAAAAATCGGGTCCGGTTCACGCGGGCGGAAAATCTGCCAGGCCACGCTGCCGAGGACGGCGAGGAGCAGGAGAGTGGCGAGGATTTTTTTGCGCGTGGTCATTGGATGTCTGCATCGGAGGCGGCGGGTTCGATTTTTTTTAGGGCGCCATCAATGACTTCCTGCATTTCAGGTTTCCCTACGTATGATTCGGCGGACTTGCGAAGCTCAAGCAATTTTGGAATTGCCACGCTGGCCTGCAAACCGAACTCACCCAAAGCCTGCACTGCGTACACCTGAATATAAAAGTCAGGGTCATTCAATGACATGATCAAAACCGGGATGACAGTCTCGGGTTCAATCCGCATCTCGCCCAACGCCTGAATGGCGTACTCGCGAGAAGGGTCGTTGGTGTTTGCCGCCACGCGTAACAGCAGAGGCAAAGCTGCTTTTGCAGCCGGGCCGATGTCGGCCAACGCTTGGACCACGTTGCGCTGTGCGTCCTCTGAGAGGTTCATTTCGTAGATGCGTGTTAGTTCGGGGACAGCGCCTTGGCCATCAGGACCAAGCGCTTGGAATCCCCACTCAGCCTGGGAATGACGGATTTCCTCGGAGACGAACTGGGATTTAAGGAAGGATTGCTTCGAAACCAGGAGGATCAGTTTCCGTTTGAGCGCTGAATCATGGGTGCGCATGAACCGCAACAAGACGGGAATGGCATTACTTCCGACATGACGCACAGCCAACTCGCTTTGCATCCATACCGCTCCATTTCCGGCAATCGCTCCGTGACCCTCTTCAAACCAGTAACTTAACGGGTGGCCGTCGTAAATCGGGTCCGGGTCACGCGGGCGAAAAATCTGCCAAGCCATCACGCTCAGGACGGCGAGTAGCAGGAGGCTGGCAAGGATTTTTTTACGCGTGGTCATTTGATGCGGTTGGGCCAGTGGAAGTTTAGTGCCTTTACTGAAAGCAGGCCACTTCGAAATTACGGCAGTGGGCCAGGCTTCCACCAAGCCGAAGCGACTCTCGAAGCCCGGCTCGGCAGGAGCATCGCCCTGGCGTTCTCCTCTGAGCGCGGTGTGAGGAGCCGAGCTGCCATCCGTTCAAATTCCAAACAACGAAGATTTGGAGCCTGCTGAAGTCCAAGGTCCCAGATCTAAATTGGGAATGGCAATCCCGGAGGGTTACGCTTTGACGGGTTTGGCTTTCGCCGCCGGGGTCGGGGATTCGGCGCGTTTTGCGCCGTTGGCGGCAAGTTGTTGTTGCGCGCGCCGTCCGTCCAAACCGAGCCACAGGGACAGTCCCAACGCCATGAGGACGGCCAGGGTGCTCACATAGAAGAGTCCCAGCGGAACCTTGTATTGGAAGACGATGTTGTAGTGTCCGGGCTGGAGATAGAGGCCGCGGACGATGTAGTTGCAACGCAGGAGCTCGGCTGGCTGGCCATTGACGGTCGCATGCCAATGCGGCGAGAACTTGTCGTTGAGGAGGAGCACGGAGGGTGATTTTACGTCGGCTTCCAATTCCATGTGCTTGGGCTGGTAGTTGGGTTTGATGGTGACGGTGCCGGCGGATTGATTAGTGTTCCCGGGCGGCGGGGCGGGAATGGAGTTGGCCACCAGAACGGTCTTGTGGGGATCGAAGTCGGGGCTGGCCAGGAGCTTGAGCGCGGCGTCGTCATTGGTGACCTGCCAGTTCGAATAGAGGCTCGCGCGCGGCAGGGCGCCGGTGAATTCGATGACGGCCAGTTCGCCATTGGTGGCGGGGACGGTGGTGAAGTCCACCGGATAGGCTCCGCGATCGGGTGAAGCGCCGGGTTTCTGAACAATGCTGAAGGGTTGCAACAGGCGGAAGCGCTTTTCTTTCGGGTCAATCTGTTCGTTCAAAGCCTGCACCATGCCACCGCCCAGACCCAGGAGATAGCGGCAGTTCGTGAGTTCCCAAGTACGCAGAATGGTGAACGGTGTGGATTTGGGCGTCAAATACGGAAGCGCGGCGAGGTAGGTGGCTTTGTCCTGGGGCACACGCGGTTCCTGGATGACATCAAGGCATTGGATGTTGTAACACGGGAACATTTGCTGCACCCATTCGATGCCATAGACCTGTTTCATCAGGCCCAACTGTTCGCTGTTGTTGCCGAAGGGCAGCATGGTGACCCGGTGTTCGTATGGCTTGTCGCGAAGGAGATCGATGATGGGGTTGCTGGCGTATTTGTAGCCCACGTCCCAGTAAACGATCCAGGGAAGGTTCGCGCGCCCGAGATCGAACAACACCACGGCGCCGAGCAACACACACGCTGTGGTGGCGCGCGTTCCCGCGAATTGGCCGCTGAACATCAATGCGATGATGCCGGTCGTGGCCAATAGAAAGAGGACGAACCATCCGACGGCCTTGATGCTGTAGCCGGCGATGATGTGAGCCGCGACGGGATCGAAACCGACGCCTGAAATATAAGCTTCGAGTTGGGTGCGGGTGCCCGAGGCGTAAAGCATCCAGCCCAGGATGCTGACGCCCAGGAACGCGAACAAAGCCATCAGCCATTTGCGGTCGAAACCCGCCACCTTGCTCCAATCAAAGAGTGTTTTTCCGCGGACATTCGGGTTTTGCAGATAGGTTCGATACAGTCCATGCAGGCCGTAGCCGAACAGGACGATCAACGCCCAACTGAAGACGTGCATGAACTTGGTGGGATTGCGGATGGTGGAGACGTACGGCAGCGAATAGAAAAGCCGGTAGAACATGGCATATTTGCCGAATCCCAGCAGAACGCCAATAATCGCCACCGCCAGCCAAAACCAGATGCTTCGTCGTTGGACCAGCGAAAAAACCGAATCTTGTTTACGGAAGGAATGACACACCGCCCAAAAGGCGATCACCAGCACCGGCACTCCCGCGTAAAATCCGCTGCCTGAAAAGCGCCAAGACGAGGCGTACTGAGCGAGCTCTTGCGCGGCCCGTTGGCGGGTGGCTTCATCCGGTGCGCTGTCGCGAATCTTGATCAGTTCGGGAATGACCGGACTTTGGCCGATTTCGCCCCAGTAATTGGCTCCGTCGGGGCTGTCCATTCGGTAACCGAAAATGCCCGGAATGAGGACCTGGATGATTTCCTTTTTGGGAACGCTCCATTGCGTGGCGAAACTCCATTGTGCCTCTTTGGTTTCCTTGTCCTGTGAAGTGCCGGCCACGCCTTTGATTTGGGTGCTGATCAGGATGTTCAAGGTTTGAATGGCAATGAAACCCGCAAAAAGCGCCACTACCGCAATGCGCGCAATGCCCAGGCCGAGTTTGCGTGGAGTGGGCGAGGTGTCCTCGTTGTTCCAAGCTTGAAACAACACGTAGGCCGCCGTGAACATGCTGAAAATTGCCCCGATGTCGAAGGCTTCCATCACGCCCCAGCCGACGCAGAATCCCGCCACCATCGTCCAGAGCCAGGGATGGCGCGAGGAGGGGCTGCGAGTGATCGCGGCTAGGGCAAGGAAATTGGCCCCGAAGCAAATCGGTTGTGAAGCCACCCCCCACGCCGCCGTGGAAAAGAAATCCGAATTCAGCATGGCCGCAATTCCCGCGACGACGCAGGCCACCATGGCCAGGCCCAATTGCCGCAGAAACACCCACGCGGAGAGCCCCACGACCAGTACCGCAATCGGACAATAGAACTTGGAAAAGAACAAGGGTTGCAGCAGCCAGGCCAGGGTGTTGCTCAGGTCCGGGGAGGCGCTGACGGATTCGCTGCCAAACCAGTTCAAGTCCTGCCACAGGCCCTTGAACCCGCTGGGCAGCCGGCCGGCGGCGGAATTGATTGCTCCGTAAGGGCCGTCATTGCTGAAAACGATCTCCCCAGGGAGGAAACTCCGGCAAAACAGGGCTGCCAGAATGGCAAGCAGCAGGAGGGCCATGAGGCCGAATCCGCGCCCCATCGATGAAGAACCCGTTTTGGTTGATACGTTCACTGGCATAAAGATTTACTAATAAGGGCAAGCCCTTGGAATTACAACCCTGCACTTCTTGGCCTTATTTTTGGTGTGTTCCGTGTCATCCCGGGGCCGGTGGCCTCGTTTTGGGGCAACCGTCACCCTTTCCTTGCCCTAATCTCGCGTTGACTCGGTCAGCGGGGCTGGGTAATTATTGGTTTCTGACGTAAAGTGACCAGACGAATATAACGCCAGCCATGGTTATCAGCCGAACGCCATACCGAATATCGTTTTTTGGGGGCGGGACCGATTATCCCGCCTGGTATCGCCAACACGGCGGATGCGTGCTGGCGGCCACTATTGACAAGTATTGCTACCTGACCTGCCGGTATCTGCCGCCGTTTTTCGAACATCGGATCCGGGTGGTTTATTCCAAAATTGAGAGTGTCCAAACCGCCGAGGAGATTACCCACCCCTCCGTCCGGGAAACCTTGCGCTACTTGAAATTGGACCGGGGACTGGAAATTCACCACGACGGCGACCTGCCTGGGCGAAGCGGCATGGGATCCAGTTCCGCGTTCACGGTTGGCCTTTTGCATGCGCTTTACGCGCTCCAAGGGCGGATGATGGGCAAGGAACAATTGGCGACCGAAAGCATTCATATTGAACAGGATATATTGAAGGAGACGGTCGGTTCGCAGGACCAGGTTTGTGCCGCGTACGGCGGTGTCAACCACATCAACTTCCATACTAACGGGGATGTTTCCGTTCGGCCATTGACCGTGCCCGAGGAACGTTTGCGGGAACTCAACTCGCACCTGATGTTGTTTTACACCGGGATCAAACGCACCGCCTCCGACGTTGCCTCCACCTACGTAAACAATTTGGACGCCCGGATGGCACAATTGAAGCGATTGAAAGGTTTTGTGGACCAAAGCCTGCAAATCCTTAGCGGCCCCGGTGATTTGGCGGAATTTGGCAAACTGCTCCACGAAGCCTGGGAAGCCAAGCGCAGCATGAGCAACAAGATTTCGAACCAATCGGTGGACGAGCTTTATGCGCAAGCCCGCCTGGCCGGCGCGTTGGGCGGCAAGCTTTTGGGAGCCGGCGGCGGCGGATTTCTCCTGTTATTTGCCCCTCCTGAATGCCATGACGGGCTCCGGGAGAAATTAGGCAAACTGATTCATGTGCCGTTCGAATTCGAATATTCCGGCAGCCAGGTGATCTTTTTCGACCGGGAAGAAGATTACTCGGAGCAGGACCGGGCGAGGGTGGGGAGACCAGTGGAAGCATTTCGAGAGTTGATGCCTGGATGAGAAAGGTTTCTTGTGAAAAACCTTTGAATTGTCTCTTGGCGGGTATCTATAATCAATAGACCGGTACGACGTTACACCGGGAACTTGCGTGAAAAATATTAAATGTAATCCACAAGACTCGTCGCCAATACGAACGGGTTTGTTCAAACAATGGGAAAGGAAGATGGAGACATGAACCTCCCACTGATCAAAGTCACTTCGCCTTCATTTTCAAAGAATCCTCTGTTGCAAAAGGAACTGACCAGTCGTCCGTTCCGGGTGGTGTTGAACTCCGAGGGGCATCGTCTTGAGGGCTCGACGCTGGCGAGCTATCTGGCCGATGCGGAGGGGGCAATTATCGGGTTGGAGAAGGTGGACGAAGATTTGTTGGGCAAATGTCCAGGTTTGCGCGCCATTGCTAAATATGGGGTGGGCTTGGATAACATCGACGCCGAAGCCTGCCGTCGCCGACAGATTTTCATAGGCTGGACGGCGGGAGTGAATCGTCGTTCGGTTGCGGAAGTTACCCTTGGCCACTTGCTTGGTCTCGCACACAACGTTTATCCGACATTGCAACTTCTAAAGCAGGGGAAATGGAACAAGGAAGGCGGGATTCAGCTTTCGGAAAAGACAGTGGGGGTTGTCGGTCTGGGTAACATCGGCAAGGAATTGGTGGAAATGTTGCGGCCGTTCGGCTGCCGCGTCTTGGGCAATGATATTCTCGATTTGAAGGAATACGCCGCCAAGGCAGGAGTAGTGCTGGCTTCCAAGGAAGAAATTTTCCGGATGGCTGATTTTGTAACGCTCCATATCCCGCTGACAACGGAGACGCATCACCTCATCAACGCTCAGTCATTGAAACTGTTCCGGCCCGAAGCGTTCCTCATCAATACTTCGCGCGGCAGCGTGGTCGACCAAGCTGCCTTGAAGGAGGCGTTGAGAACGGGCAAACTCCAAGGTGCGGCATTGGACGTGTATGAGCACGAGCCGCCTACGGACCTGGAGTTTCTGCGCCTTCCCAATCTGGTTTGCACGCCGCATATCTCGGGCAATTCGTTTGAAGCCGTGCTGGCGATGGGCCGCAGCGCAATCGCGCATCTGGACTCCTTTTTCCAAACCCAGGCTGCCGGTCCCAGGCGATCTTCGTGATGTTCTGGTGAGGAATCTGTTGAACTTATAACCTGCCTAAAAAATGGAAAATCTTCAATGGCCTCTGATGGCGAATAACATCACGCGCCACGATTTGAATCAGGTGATTACCTTTTTGCAGCAAGATGTTCCCATTTTAACCCAGTCTGAACAGGTGCGGGCTTTCGAACGCGAGTGGTCGGACTGGCTGGGCGTGAAGCACAGCGTATTTGTCAATTCCGGGGCTTCCGCCAACTTGGTCACCCTGACGGCGCTGTATCATACGCATGGTCCGGGCGAAGTGATCGTACCTACGCTGACGTGGGTTTCGGATATCGCGTCGGTTATCCAAACGGGGTTCAAACCCGTGTTCGTGGACATCAATCCGCGCACATTGGGAATGGATACCGAACAGGTCATCCGAAAGCTTACACCGCAGACCAAGGCAGTCTTTCTGACGCACATCCTTGGTTACAACGGATTGGATCAGCGCCTCCGTGATGAGTTGAAAGCTCGCAATATACCATTGATCGAGGACGTCTGCGAATCCCATGGCGCAACTTTTGAAGGGAAAAAGTTGGGAACTCACGGGCTCGTTTCCAATTTTTCGTTCTACTATGCCCACCACATGAGCACAATTGAAGGGGGCGTGGTGTGCACGAATGATCCGCATTTGTATGAAACCGTGCGCATGCTTCGCTCACACGGGATGGTGCGCGAAGCCATCTCCCCGGCGCTGCGTGAGCGATACAAGGAGCAACATCCTGACTTGAATCCCGATTTTATTTTTGCGTTTCCCGCATATAACGTTCGGAGCACGGAAATCAACGCGGTGATCGGAAGGTCCCAACTCAAGCGTTTGGATGCGAACAACCGCCTCCGTACGCGCAATCTGAGTTTGTTTCTGGAGCATTTGGATCCTCGTCGCTATCAGACGAATTTCGCGACCGAGGGAAGTTGCAATTATGCGTTTACCCTAGTGTTGAAGGATCCAGATATTCCCTTGCGAGACCGGGTCATGGACGCGATGAAAACACATGGAGTGGAGTTTCGCCGCGGCACTTCCGGCGGCGGGAACCAGTTGCGCCAGCCCTATTTACGAAAGCTTTTTCCCGAAATTCGCCCTGAAGATTACCCACGGGTGGATCATGTCCACTTTCACGGATTTTATCTCGGCAACTATCCCGAACTGGACCCGAAAAAAATCCAAACGCTCTGCCGCATCCTTAACCAACTCTGAAGGACGCAACAACCTCGGGCGATTTCTCGTCCCTGCCAAGTAATTCAAGCCCTTTTTGAGTTGCGCTAGGAACGAAGAACTGGCAATGCTTTTATCTTGCATCAAAATATGACGAGTATCAATGAACTGAAGAAACGGGCTTCATGGCTCCGGCGGGAAGCTTTTGAAATGATAGTACGCTCCAAGAAAGGGCATTTCCCGTCGTCGTCATCCTGCACTGAAATTGTAGTGGCCTTGTACTACGGAGGTTTTTTGCGCTATGATGCCAAGAATCCGAAAAACCCCGACCGTGATCGATTGTTCATCAGCAAGGGTCACGCGGGAATGGTATTGTACCCCATTCTCGAAGACTTGGGTTTCGTCCCCAAGGGCGAAGTACTGAAATTCACCAAGGCGGATGGCATCTTTCGTTTTTACCCCGACCCAACCATTCCGGGCATCGAGGCTATAACCGGATCGCTAGGCCATGGCATTGGCTTGGCGACAGGCCACTGTCTGGTAGGCAAACGCGACAAGCGATCATTCCGAAGCTACGTGATTATCAGCGACGGTGAATGCTATGAGGGTTCAACTTGGGAAACCGCAATGTTCGCTGCGCATGCGGGCTTGGATAATCTAGTTGTGTTCGTGGACCGCAACGGGTGCTGCATCATGGACCACACCGAGAATTGCGTTCGATTGGAACCCTTGGCCGAGAAATGGAAGGCGTTCGGTTGGCACACTCTGAGCATCGATGCCCATTCACTGCCCGAGATCATCGCCGCACTGGAACTCGCGAATTCAGGCAAAATCAAAGGCCCAATTGCTATTGTCGCCAAGAGCATTAAAGGTAAAGGAGTTTCATACATGGAGAATCAGCCCAGTTGGCACAATAAAATGCCAAACGACGAAGAGATCAGCAAGGCCCGACAGGAGTTGGCAGTTGAAGCAGTTTGATTACTTTTACATTTCCAATGAGCGACATTCAAAAAATCCTGCCGCGCGACGCCTTCATTGATGAGATTTACGCCGCCGCAAAGGCCAATCCCAATATTTATTTCATCACGGCTGACCTCGGAGCGAAGGCGTTGGATCGTTTTCGACGCGATTTGCCCGGCCAGATCATCCACGGTGGCATCTCGGAGCAGAACGTCATGGATCTGGCCGCTGGGCTCGCCCAAAACGGGAAGATTGTTTATACTTACGCCATGGCGCCATTCATGACCTTGCGTTGCTATGAGCAGATCAAAGTTGCAGTCGCTTCCATGTTTTTGCCGGTGACCATCATCGGAAACGGTGTCGGTTACAGTTACAACGATGCCGGACCAACCCACTACGCCACTGAGGATATTTCATGCATGCGCGCTCTGGGTGGTATAGAGATCCTTACACCCGGAGATACGGTTTCCACCGTGGCGACCGCCAAGCATAGCCACACGCATCCTGCGTTTCGCTATGTGCGGCTGGATCGGGCCTTTTTGCCGCCGGTATATGATGAAAATGACCGGCGCTTTTTGACTGATGGTCTGGTGGAGATCGAACCGGGGGAGAAGGTTTGCATTTTAACCAACGGGTACATGCTCCAAACGGCCAGAGAGGCAAAGACGCAGCTTGCGGCGAGCGGTTTGAAGCCGGGGCTGATTGATGTGTTCCGCCTGCGGCCCATCGACGCAAAAGTGCTGGCTCGTGTGCTGGCTCGTTATGAACGCATCGTCACACTCGAAGAACATTTCCTGAGCGGTGGTTTGGGCGGCGCCATCGTGGAGGCCATGGCCGACGCCGGTATTCTGAAGCTAGTCAAACGTATAGGTGTGGCTGATACTTATCTGTTCGACAATGGTGGACGCCAATACATGCACCGCAAGGCCGGTATCGATGCTCCGGCGGTGGCGCAGGAAATCACACGCTTTTGCCAAACGCGCGCTTGAGAAAAGTTTTTCTCCCATGAACCGCAAACTTGATGTTCTGTTCGTCAATCCGAATTCCTCCCTGCACGTTTATCAGGATTTATCGAAGGATTATTCGGCCAAGGAACCGCCGACCTGGAGTTTGCTGCTGGCCCAAAGTTGCCGTGCGGTTGGCTACGGCGTGGCCATCCTGGATTGCGATGTCGAACGACTGGCGCCGGAAGCTGCCACTGCCCGCATCCGGGAAGCAGATCCGCGTCTCGTGTGCCTGGTCGTTTATGGCCAGAATCCCAGTTCTGGAACGACCAACATGTCAGGCACAGTCGATCTCTGCAATTATTTGAAAAATGTGCATCCGGAGTACCCAATTTGCGTCGTTGGATCGCATGCCAGTGCCCTGCCGAAGGAAGTGCTGGCGATTCCGGGCGTGGATGTTGTGCTGGTCAACGAAGGCGTGTACGCATTGCGCAATCTGCTCGCTAGCGACCTGAAAAACGACCTGCCGAAAATTAAGGGCATCGGTTACAAAGGCGAAGACGGACAGCCGGTTCTCAATCCCCCGGAAGCAGTCGTTCCTCACGAGCGGATGGATACTGACCTGCCGGGTTATGCATGGGACCTGCTGCCCTATAAGCAGAAGCCGTTTGATATGTATCGTGCCCACTTGTGGCACGCGGATTTCCAGGATCAGTATAAAACCCCGTTTGCCGCGCTCTACACGTCACTGGGATGCCGTTTCAAGTGCGACTTTTGCATGATCAACATCGTCAACCGTACCGACCACGGCGATGATGTTGCATCCAACAAAAGCAATTTCATGCGTTTCTGGTCGCCCGAGTTCATTCTCAAGGAGTTCGACAAGTTAGTGCAGCAGGGCGTGAATACCATTCGAATCGTTGATGAAATGTTTTTCCTGGACAAGCGCTATTACGAACCCTTGTTACGTGGCTTGGTCGAACGCGGCTACGGGGAGCAACTCCGCATGTGGACCTACAGCCGCGTGGATACAGTTCGGAAGGACCAATTGGAGTTGTTCCGCAAGGCCGGGGTGCGCTGGTTCTGCCTCGGCATCGAGGCGGCTAGCCAAACCATCCGTCGCGAGGTCACCAAAGGCACATTCCAAGAGGTCAACATCCGCAAGGCAGTCCAGGAGGTTCGCGACGCTGATATTAATGTCATTGCCAATTATATTTTCGGCTTTCCGGATGACACGTTGGAGTCGATGCAACAGACACTCGACTTGAGCCTGGAAATGAACACAGAGATGTGGAACGGCTACGCCTGCATGGCATTGCCTGGCAGTCCGCTGTACTTCGAGGCTCGCGCCCGGAACATAAAGATGCCAGAGTCGTACGCCGGTTACGGGTTTCTGGCTTACGAATGCCAGCCCATGGCCACCAAGCATGTCTCCGCTGCTGATGTCCTTCGCTTCCGCGACCATGCGTGGCGAACATATTTCAGCCACCAGCCGTTTCTGGATTTGGTCAGCCGCAGATTCGGGCCGAATGCTATTGCGAATATCAACGGCCTCAAGGGCGTCAAGCTGCGCAGGAAGTTGCTTGGAGATTAGAGCGTGTTCTTAACTTTGTGGTGTATATTGCCGGACCTAAAGTTAAGAACACGCTGGTTTTGATGGTTATTTCCTTATCCACCAATCAGGCAATTCAACCTGAAGTGGGAGATCATGTTGAATTGCGAACTTGGTTACAGCGCGGATGACTCCATCATGTTCGCGACAGAAGCCATTGTAGAAATCGTGACCACCGAGAACCCCTCCAGGACGGATTTTTGGATAAAAGCTAAGAATATCTGCGCTCACGAAGGCTTCTGCGTGATTGCCGTCAACGTAAACAAAATCAAGGCCTTCCGGAATTTCCGACGAAGCTTCAACTGACTTTTTATAGACCCACGTTACTTTGCTGGCGTGTGGGGCGAGGCGTTCAGCTGCTTCTTTGCGCGCAAGGTAAAGGGGATCCTGATCAATACCGTAGTGAGTTTTACCTTCCTCATATTCGCGGTACATCTCATAAGGATCGACCAAATAAAGTCTCTCAATGTCAAGATGTTCGAGCAGGCTAGCCGCATGTAATCCCTTGTAAACGCCGATTTCCACGCCAACCAAGCGTTTGCCTGAAACAGCTAAACGTTCAAAGGGTCGGGGGAAAATGCGATGTTTGAGATCGCTCAATAGATCAACTAACTTTTTTTCTTCCATTAGATAATGTGTGAGCGAAGTTTAAGATCTTGAGGCTGTTTATGCAAGTGATTCATTTGAGCATGCGGTTCTTCGAGTTGCCTCATTGAAAAGGATACCGGGGAAGAGTTTTGCCAGAAGGCGAAGCCATTCGTTGACTCATAATCATGGTTACCGAGTCACGGTTTATGAGTTTGTCTTCGAAAAAGGAATATCTGGGTCGCATTCATGGTCGTTATCAAGGGGCAGGGCGTGAGCACAAGGGGAGGATTCTGGATGAGTTTTGTGCCGTGTGCGGTTATCACCGCAAGTTTGCCCTGCGCCTGCTCAACCGTCCTTTGAAGCGACGGCGGCGCAAGCCAGGCCCCCGACGCAAGTATGAGCCCCAAAGGTTGCTGCCAGTGCTCAAGCCGATCTGGCTGGCGGCAGAGCAGCCTTGCGGGAAGCTGCTCAAGGTCCTGCTGCCGGTTTGGACAGGCTTTCTGCCAGACTTGGATCCGCCCCGCAAAAGAGAGTTATTGGCCATGAGCGCCGCCACGCTTGACCGATTGCTCAAGCCGGCCCGGTTCCAACATCGCCGCCGGGGTTTGTGCGCGACCCGGCCCGGCAAAAGGCTGCGTCATCACATTCCCTTGCGGGACGGGCCGCCCGACACTCGGCACTTGGGCCATATCGAGGCGGACACGGTCGCTCACTGCGGCGACTCCGTGGCGGGTGATTTCGTCCATACCCTCACTTTTACCGATGTTTGCACGGGCTGGACAGAGAACCGCGCCACTTGGAACAAGAGCGCCCACGGCATCCGGGACCAGCTCCGGGACATTGAAAGCAAGCTGCCCTTCAAGATGAAAAGCTTCCCTGCGGACAATGGCTCGGAGTTCCTCAACTGGCCATTGTGGGAGTATCTGCGCGGGCCCAAGCGCAAGGTGAAGTTCACCCGCTCGCGTCCTTACCGGAAGAACGATAACGCGCATGTGGAACAGAAGAACTGGACCCAGGTGCGGCAGTTGTTCGGGCACGAACGCTTTGAGCATGC
>JAJPHR010000108.1 GCA_021325145.1 Verrucomicrobiota bacterium
ACGACCCGGAGCAATTGGCCGCGGTGATCCAGACTGAACTCCGGCGGAGCCTCGCGGATGAGTTTATGGCACTGCGCAGCCAGCGGCGTGGAGGCGGCATACAGCTTCCCTTGCTTGAAGCTGTCCCTGACATTTCGCAAAAGGCTGATCTCATGGGTTGCAAACAGCGGATAAAGCTGCTCGAAGCAGGCGGAAAACCGCTCGAAAACCAATTCCCGTTCCGTGGAGAGGGAAATCCCAGCCTCCCCAGCCGCGTCGAAAACCAGAACATCGCCTGGAGAGAGGCTGGAGGTAACAGTCCCTGAGAAATACTTCCCAGCCCCGCCCGTTGGGAAGACGAAGCAAAATCCAAGCCCCTCGTTGGCCCATTTGTCCGGATGTTTGAGGCAAACCGGCCGCAGGGTCAGATAATCTCGAACCAACATTTTAGTAGACCTGCATCATGGTTTCGCCTGGGTATGACCGCGTCCCACTAACGACCTGACGTGATCGGCATCGCGATTACAAGCCATTCATAGACCATGCAAGTCCTTGAATTTCAAATGGGTATGCAGACATCCTTCAAACGTGTGACCACAACGGTAACTGGTTTCGTTCAAAGTCAAAGTCCTGGTCGTTTCCGCTATAGCCTCGTGGCATGTGCGACTAAACGGCAGTTAGGTCTTCGTGTCAATACATATTTGGAACCTTGCTAAAACCCCGAACTGCCGGATCTGCCTGACCTGTCCTGAGAATCCTGGGTGTCCTTTCCGCAAACACTAATATGCTCCTTTGGGGCAAAGCCGGGAGAATCCGACCGATTCTGAGACACTCCGTCAGAATTCGCACAAATATTGGACATTCGTCGAACCGCGGCAATGCGAAGCCTCTTGGTTCGGCTTTTCGCAATATTGAGGGCGAGTTGGCGAAAACGGCGAGCAACGCGACTTGACCATGACGAAAGCTGAAGTTCCCGTGGCATTTGCCCATGGATCCCAAAGCGTGAATCTTCCAGCCTCTAAAGAAGCGGCATTTGCTGGAGAAAGCCGAAGGCCAGGTTTCCAAGAACTGCGAATGAATTGAAGCAATCCCGACGTTCACCGCCTTGGTATCCCCTTTGCTAAATCAGACGCATGTGCGTGGATTTCAAAAAGGCGAGGAGGATATGGCAAGCATTGGCGGTGTGGTGGGCCTCGGCCCTCGTTTGTTGCGGAGCACACAACGTGACCTTGGCCTGGCTTCCCAGCTCGAGTGCGCAGGCTGTAGGCTACCACGTCTACTATGGAACTGCCAGCGGCGTCTATACGAGCAAGGTGGACGCAGGCACAAACACAACATTTACGGTCACTGGTTTGACCCCGGGACAAACGTATTATTTCTCCGCTACATCCTACGACGCAAGTGGAACCGACAGCACGTTCACCCCCGAAATATCGTTCATCACGCCCGGAACCCTCACGCTGTCAAAAACCTTTTCCAATGGCATCCTGGCGATGCATGTTCAATTTCCGGTCGCTCCTTCACACCAATTCACTGTCCAAGGGTCATCGAATCTGATTTCCTGGACGAACCTATGGGTGACCCCAATCGAGACCACCAATGGATGGGTGGAATACGACGAGCCGTTTACAAATAAGATTGGAGCCAGGTTCTACCGGCTCGTGATCAATTAAATTTGGCCGGTTCTCGACGGCGACGCAGCAGTGCAGAGAAAGGCACATGGTGCGGGCCGCAATTTTTTCTTGTTGGAGAAATGGTATCAGCCCTTCACTGGAGCCTATTCCACTGCCAGCCATTTGGCGTCCTCTGACTCACTTCGCGTTCCAACCTCTAAAAGCTGCAAGGCTGGCCCCTAGAAAACTGCTGAAATGCGTGCAAAGCGTGTGAGTTGGGCTGGCATTTGCACCATGAAGCCGACCGAGGAAACCTGTGAGTGCGGCCGAAAAGTGATACCTGATGTCCCATTTATAGATAGAAAGTTTCCGCAGCCTTTACTTCATTAGTAGCATAAGCAATGTGTGGTCTTGCAGCAAACGGCAGTTTCCGATTGCTGATCGTTCTGCCAGCCATTTGAGCTTCGTAAGCCCTGGCTTTGCCGAAACGAGGCGATTTCACAATGCATAACGCCCGAACGCAGGCTGCCTGGCTCCAATGACTCCATTTTTTCTCCGCGCTTCACTTGTGGTGGTTGCGCTGGCATTTTTGGGCAGAGATTCAAAGGCCCAGACGAGGACCTTGACCGGGCACGTGCCTGCGGCTGTGACGCATCTCACGGCGGTGGACCGGCTCAGCGGTTCCGCGCGGCTTAGTCTGACCATCGGGCTGCCCTTGAAAAACCAGCAGGCGCTCACGAACCTGCTCGGGCGGATATACAACCATGGCGACCCAAACTATCGACATTACCTGACGCCGCAAGAGTTCACTGACAGGTTTGGGCCAAGTGAATCGGACTATGAAAAAGTCGTGGCTTTTGCGGAATCAAACGGCTTGGCCGTGGTCCGAAAACATCCCAACCGCATGCTGGTAAGTGTCAATGGGGCGGTCGCGGACATCGAGAGAGCATTCCATGTGCGCATGATGGTTTACCCGCACCCTGAGGAAGCACGTACGTTTTACGCGCCGGATGTCGAACCGTCACCAAACCTCGCCGTTCCCATTCTGCATATTGCGGGCTTGGACAATTACTCCCTTCCGCGCCCGGCAGGTCTTCATGCCGACCCTTTTCCACCGGGGCCTGCTCCTGTGCCCAACGGGGGCTCAGGTTCGGGCGGTTCTTATTTGGGATCCGATTTCAGAAACGCCTACGCTCCCGGGGTAGCACTCGACGGTTCCGGGCAATCAGTCGGTCTGCTGGAATTCGACGGCTACTACAGCAGCGACATCACTAATTACGAACGGCTGGCCGGGTACACCAATACCATTGCCAACACGATCATAACGAACGTGCTGCTCGATCAATTCCTCGGCGCACCGGGCCCGAACAACGATGAAGTCGCCCTCGACATCGAACTGACCTTGAGCATGGCTCCCGGATTGTCACAGGTGATCGTTTACGAAGCCGGACCGCAAGGCTCTGCCGACGACATGTTGAACCGTATGGCGACGGACAATCTTGCCGCACAACTTGGCTCTTCGTGGACCTGGGGCACTGGCGACGATCCGAACGCCGACCAGATATTTCAGGAATTTGCTGCGCAAGGACAATCCTTTTTTAACGCCTCCGGCGACGTTGACGCCTATGGAACCAGCATCCCATTTCCAGCCGATAATCCCTACATTACCGTCGTTGGTGGGACCACCCTTTCGACAGCATCGAACAAGTTGTGGTCGTCGGAAACGGTTTGGAACATGAACAACGGCCAAGGCAGCAGCGGAGGAATTAGTGCCCGCTACGCCATTCCGGCTTGGCAACAGGGTCTCAACCTGACCAACAGCCAGGGATCGGCTGCTTACCGAAACCTGCCGGATGTCGCCATGGTGGCCAATCAGATTTGGGTCATCTACAACAACGGTGGGGGCGCATCGCGGGCAGGCACCAGTTGCGCCACGCCGCTTTGGACGGCATTCATGGCCTTGGTAAACCAGCAAGGAGCCGCTTATGGTCAGGCGCCCGCCGGCTTTATCAATCCAGCTATTTACGCCATCGGCCAAAAAACCAATTACACTGCCTGCTTCAACGACATCACCACCGGCAGCAATACCAACAGCATCAATCCTAATCGGTTCTTTGCCTCGCCCGGCTATGACCTTTGTACCGGCTGGGGCACTCCGGCTGGACAGCCCCTCATCGACGCGCTTCAGCCACCGGATTACCTGGTCATTTTGCCTCAGACGGGTTTCACCGCCCATGGACTGCCAGGCGGCCCGTTCCACCCCACCGCCCAGACATTTTCGGTCACCAACGCTGGCCCCACTCCACTGACTTGGGCAGCCGGGACAGCCTCGGCTTGGCTTGATGTGTCCCCAACGAACGGTGCGCTACCGTTCAACAGCCCGGCCACGCAAGTCGCCGTTAACGTGAATGCAGCGGTCTATGCTTTAGCAACAGGCACATACGGCGCGGACGTCTGGTTCACGAATCAAACGACGGGCATCGTCCGAAGCCGCCATTTCACCTTGCAAATCTCACCGGCAATTGTCCAGAACGGCGGTTTCGAAACCGGGGATTTTACTGACTGGACATTGAACGGAAACGTATTCGTGAATTCCGTTTCCAGCGGTTCGCCCATAGCAGGCTACACCGGCAAGTATGCCGCGGCTCTGGGGCAGGGATTCTCGCTGGGTTATCTCTCTCAATCGCTTACGACCTCTCCGGGCCAGGCGTATCTGCTCTCCTTGTGGCTGGAAAACCCTCAGAGTGGCACACCCAATCAATTCCTGGTGGATTGGAACACAAATGCTTTCGTGACGAACACCATCTTCAACCAGGCAAACATGAATTCTTTTGCCTGGACCAACCTTCAGTTCATCGTTGTGGCTGCCGGACCAAGTTCGACGCTTGCATTCGGTTTCCGCGATGACCCCGCTTTCCTGGGACTTGACGACATCTCCCTCACTCCAATCCCGACGCCGGCTCCGACCATCACAGCCACGAACGCCGGCTCGATCACCTTCTCTTGGGCCACCCTGCCCGGAGTGATCTACCAAGTGCAGTACCAGAGCAATTTGGGTCAAACCAACTGGCAGAACCTGGGGCCAGCGATGGTGGCGACCAACGACAGCTTGTTTATTTCAGATCCCATCAGCCTGGTGCAAAATCGCTTTTATCGCGTTGTGGTCTCACCTTAACCGGCGCATTCGGTCGACGGAACCCAGTGACTTTCGCGCTTCCCGTTTGAACCCGCGAGTTGAATCCTCCGATTGAGGGGTTTCAAACGCGTCCCATTAGTGGACATTCATGTCCCATCATACTATAGCGATGTCCGTCCCACCCGTGATTAAATAACCGCAGCTTAAATTAGATACAGTGTGAAACTTGAGACGAACACGGATAAACCTGATACACAGAAAAGGACTCGAAAATGAGAATGATGAGCGTTGGCGGTGTAAAACTGGCATTGGCATGCTTGGGGCTGGTGATTGCTGCGGAGGGCCGGGCGCAAACGGTCAACATGTCCGTGACGGATTACACCCATTGGACGGATCTGGGTATTACGGCCACCATCAACAACGTTTCGGCCATCGCGGCCAATGACTACATAGGAATATACTCATTTACTGTAAATAGCGTATCCGGTGGAACAGTTCCCATCAGCAATCCATTCTACTCGGTATGCCTCAGCCCGGAGGGTGTGTTAACCGGTGGCGCTTACAATTATAATGTGAAATCGTTCGCACAAGCGAACGGTGGAATCAATCCCAATGGCCTTTGGGCATCCTCGGGCTCTTCGTATTACGGCATCCAGAACGCGAATTACCTCTTTACCACACTGCAGGCCGGCGTTCGCAGCGGCCCCGATGCTGGAAACCAGGGAGCCGCCTTGGCTTTGGCCATGTATACCGCCCTATACAATAGCACCGGCTATGGATTCAACTTGGGCGGTACAGCATTCAAAATCACCGGTGAGTCTTCGACCGTTGCGGCTGATGTGGCAAATGACCTTAAAGTATTGAGTTCGTTCACTGATTACAGCAGCCTTCCCACTGGTTCCGTGCTTCAGCCGGCAAACACCAGCCAAGGTGGTCCCTCGGGCCAGGACATGCTCCTTGGCACTCCAGTTCCGCAGACCATAGGCGTTCCTGAGCCAGCGACTGTATTGGCAGGTCTGCTGCTCCTTCTACCCTTCTGCGCCAGCGCTTTCCGTATCGTTCGTAGCCGAAAACTGGCGGTGCAATTCGTTCAAACATCGTGAGGTGACGAATTACGTTGCTTTCCCGCTGTCTAATTTCAGCCCCGAAGCCTCGACTTGTTGCCTCTCCTTTCGTCAAACATGGTCGAGACGGGCTCTGTCGGTTTGCACGGGGCGGAGTCGGCGTGGAATGAGGTTCGGACTGATGCCCATCCTTGCAGCGCCGCAAGTTTAAAGGCTTCGTCGATCGTCTCGCCAGGGTCGAAGTCCACGGGATTTCTCGGCCACTGGACATAAGCCGCACACCAAGGGTTGAGCTTGCAGACAATGCGGCGACGGAACCACCAAACTGAAAAACCCGGACTAGGTTTTAATCCAGTCCGGGTTGGGCGAAATCAGACCTTATTCCTAATGTGCTTCCCGCTCAGCGCGAACCTTGCATATGGTCGGAAACAATGATGTTTGAAAACTAAAGTGAAACCCAAAATAGCTGATTCTATCCCCGACTTCATTTTTCACGGCTGTCCCCTCCACCGGTAAAGATCGTAGATCTCCTGCGGACTCAGGGCGCGGTTGTAGATCCGCACATCATCGAAGGTGGACTGTATCGGATATAAGATTCCATTTTGATAGCCTTCACCCAGCATGATCGGGTAAAGAGAAGAAGATATATTCGTGACTGCGCCACCTCCTCCAGTTCCATTATTTCCTGGTATGGAAATAAATTCAGCGCCATCAATATAAATTTCCGGTACAAAGTTAGTCAATACGCCAACAACGAAATGCCAGCGTCCGTCCCCGATGGCAGGATATGGAACCGGGCCCCAAAAATGTGCGGTTTCCCTCCAGTTGGAACCATTGACGTCGTAAGAGCCAAAAGAGACATCATCAGGCCCGCCAAAACCCCCATCGGAAAACAAGCCCCATCCGTCAACTGCCCCCTTGCTAAAAAACGATGCGCCAGCGGCTTGAACAAGATTGGTGCCAGCCACCCAGCAACTGACCGTCATATTTGAGAGGTTGTCGGCAAGGGTATGGTTTGAGTTAGTGGCCCCGCCACTTCCATTGAAGTACAACCCTCCCCCCGTCGGCCCGTTATTCGTCCAGACCTGGCCTGTTCCGTCAAAAGAAAGTGTATTTCCACTACCGCTTGAATCTGCCGCCGTGGTGCCGCTGCCGTCGTTCAATCTCCACCATGCTATCAGCCCGTTGGTAATATTCGTGACACCGTAGCTATTCACCCAATAGTCAAGGTTTGAAACGTCGGCGGCGGTCAGAACATAGTTTGTCCAGATGCCGATATATTGGATGAATCCCATGCTGCTGATACCGTTGCTGTATGCTCCAATGGCGCGAAAGGGAAAATTGTTTGTCGGTTGCCCAACTCCGGTCCTCATGGGTACGCCGTTGCTGTAAACCGTTCCACCGGAATCAACAATGTCGTAAGTCTTCCCATAAGCATAGCTCCAGGAATTGGAATACTCCATTGAGAGGCTGGAATAGTTTGTGCTCGTGGTACCCCAATTCGCCGCAAACACGTTTGTCGCAATAATAAATCCATGCCCGTTGTTGTCTCCAAAGATTGACCAGTTGGTGTTTAAGGGTGTTCCCGTCAAATCGATCGCCGGGAAAGTCGGCCTGATTACAATCCAGAACGTAAAGTTGCTGCCGAATGTTAGATTGTTCGTTAGAGAGAGGCTGCTGATTTGCGCAGCTCCGGAGTAAGAGTTCACAGTCGGTATTCCCAAACCGGGAAAGGCCGAATCAAACGGAGTCGGCTCCTCGGTTAGCAAGGAAAACGGGAGCACGACCGGGTAATCGTAGCTGCTGCCTGACGCGGCACCCTCTGTCTTCATGGAAAGATGACTGACTTGGTCGGCCCAGCTAGTGATGTTGGCACCAACAGCTAAATCTCTGTAATTCCAGTAATAAGCCATGGCGCCGTTCCCAATATTGGTGGGAGAGGTTAAGGAAATGGTGCCCGCATTGCTCAGACGAAAGAACTGCCTGCCGATCGCCGATCCAATGGTAACAGTATTGGTTCCGTTGTTGTTCGCTACTGTACCATTATAGGCAGCCCAATTCGTCGTCGTCAGGCTGTTGTTGGTTTGCAATGTGTAGAAACCTGTGCTTGGCCATGTTACAATCACACCGTTTGTCGCTTGTTGCTCAATCGTCAGTTGAACGGCCGCGAACATGGGGAAAATTGCGGAGGAGCAAGTAAAATAGAGCAGCATGAGCATGCTCCTTTTCACGGCTTGCCCTGAGAACGGGGCTTTATTGCGCATATATCTATTCCGT
The DNA here is from genome assembly GCA_021325145.1 of Verrucomicrobiota bacterium. GTDB lineage: Bacteria > Verrucomicrobiota > Verrucomicrobiia > Limisphaerales > Pedosphaeraceae > JAJPHR01. The sequence goes on from JAJPHR010000108.1 coordinate 8,070, forward strand.
GAAATTGCTTCCAAATGACTGTGCCTTGCTCTTCAGGGGCTTTAAGTCCTTGAGGCGCGGGAGAGTCGCTCCAAACTCTTTTCGAAGTGTTGGACCACAAAATGCAGGTGCGGCGCCTTCAGCAAGGTAAAATGGTCACCCGGACAATCCACAACTTCCACTCCGCCACCGAACCATCCGCTCCATCCCATGGTGCCGTCGATTCCGTAAAGGTGGGCCGCCGCGCCAGCCTGGGCGCGAAACAGGAGCGCCCGGCTTTCCAGAGGATGCATGCGATAATTCTTTCGCGCATTACGGTAAACGTTAGAAAGAATCTCCCAGGTCACCTCTCCGAAAGGAAGATTGATATCCTCCGATCCATGACGATCCCGGTTGCGTGACGAGGAAATGTCACTTAACCAGCCTGCCGCCTTTGCCGATCTTGCAAGTGCTCCCTTCCACCAGCGATTGGCCCGGAATTTTAGAGATTTGCCGGCGCGTTCCAATGTCAGCCCTTTTAGTTTGCGCCACCAGGGCAGACCTCCAGCCCACGAATCCAGCAGGAAGATCATCTCCACTTGTATCCCCTCCCGGCGAAGTTGATGAGCCACTTCAAAGGCCAGCAAGCCGCCGAAGGAATGCCCGGCCAGCAGACAGGGACCCGGGAGTTTATAGCTTCGGATAAGGGCCGCGTGTGCGGCGGCCAAATCCTGCAAGCGCGGCATATTATCTATCTGATTGAGACTGGCAGTTCGAAATGTTTCATGGCTTAAGGGAACTACTGTGCCAAAAATGGCCGGCCCGGCCTCTGCAAGATGCTCCGCCAACCGACATAATCCAATGCTAACATCAAGCAGAAAAAGAATGCCCGCGGACCGTCCCGGTTGTAACTGTATCAATTTAGATTCGCGTTTAACGAGATTTTCCTGCTCAAAGACTGTCGCCAGCCTCTTGATGGTTGGATTCCGGAAAAACACCGGTATAGTGAGGTTGAGACTAAGCGTCCTGTTGATTTCGTTAATAAGCCTGGTGGCCAGTAATGAATGCCCTCCTAGCTCAAAGAAGTTGTCATGGATGCCGACTTGTTTCAATCCGAGAAGTTCACACCAGATTCTTGCCAGGACGATCTCCGTTGGCGTGCCCGGCTGAACGAATTTGTCGGCTGGCAAGTCACATTCATGTTTCGGCATTGCCTTGCAATCCACCTTGCCTTTCCGCGTCAAGGGGAACTTGTCAAGAGTCACAAACTTCGACGGCACCATGTAACCGGGAAACCTGCTCTTGGCGAAAGCCCGTACTTCTGCGCTTTGGATGGAAGCACCCGCTTTGCCAACCAAATAGGCCGCTATTTTTTTGCATTCTGCGTCTTCAAAAGGCACAACCACTACATCCCAGACCGCTGGATGGCTCCGCAGCACTTCCGGAATTTCGCAAAGTTCAAGCTGGAATCCATTGGTCTTCGCCAGATCCTCCACGCATCCCACCAACTCGATTGCGCCGCCAGTGAGAAAACGTCCGCGATCGCCGGTTTTCAAGAGTCTCTCTCCAAGCGTGCCGGAAAAGCCACTGACGATGAAATCGCTGGTTCTTGGTTCTGATCCATTCAGATAATCCGACGCGAGGCCATCCCCCCCCACGTAGAGATCGCCAGGCACCCCGATGGGCACAGGTTGCAAATTTGCATCCAGAAGATAAATGTGAAGGTTTGGAGCTGGTCGCTCAATCGACGCCCGCGCCGTCAGGTCACCCCTTGAAATCGGATCCGAGAATGCTCCAACTCCACCAACCTCAGCCAGAAGAAAGCGATCCACCAAGCGGATCTTCCCGCCTGCGCCACTCTGCCACGTCCGCAATGCCGCCGGCGAAATCCGGCTGCCGCCAATTGCCATCAGGCGAAGTTCTCCCATTGAAGAATCACCGTTCTGGCCTATCCTGCGGACCACTTCCTGCCACCGCGCCGTTGGCAGAGCAGCAACCGTAACTCGTTGCGACCGTACCCAAGCCACCCAACCCTCCGGATTGAATTCCTTGTCTTTCGTGTTGAGGATGAGAGATGCGCCGGACAGCAATGCAGGCAAAAGTTCATCGACCGTTGACGCGATACGGTCTTGAGGTTGTAACCCCAACTCCCGCCAATTACCGAAGGCGCTGTTCAGCATTGCCTGATGGCTAAGCACTGCACCCCTTGGCGCCCCGGAACTACCGGACGAGAATCTCACACAGGCAGGCTGATCCAGGAGCACAACGTTTGGCAAGTTGTCACCGGGCATGGAATTGATGCCTGCGGCATCAGCATCGAAACAGATGACTTTCAATCCGCTGGTCCACTCGGGCGCACGCGAACTCGAATTGATGAGCAGCACTCCAAGTCTGCTGTGTTGAATGCTCCGGTCAAGATTTGCATCGCTTTGCGGGTCCATGAAGACGCAGCAGCCTCCAGCCTTGAGAATCCCCAGAAAACCAATCAGGAATTCCATCGAAGAGTCGTCTGCAGCAAGACCGACAAGCGAAGAGGGACCCACGCCGTGAGAGCGTAAGAAATGCGCGACTTGATTGGCGCGAGCGTTCATCTGCAGATAGCTGCATTGGATTCCAACGCCGTATGCAGCCACAGCTTCAGGAGTGCGGCGCGCCTGCTCTTCAATCAATTCATGGACACAGCGGCCGCGTGGAACCTTCAATTCTGTCCGGTTCCAGTCCACCGTCAGTTGCCGAACCTCCTCGGGGGTCATGATTGGCAGTTCGCAAATTCGCGCGCTGGAATCAACCAGGATTCCCTCCAGGAGCCGCTGAAAATGATGCAGCATACGATCAATAGTGCTTTGGTCGTACAAATCAGTGTTATACTCAAGCTGCAATCGAATGCCTTCGTTGCGCTCCAGAACTCCCAGCGACCATTCGAACATCGCGCCCGGGCTGATGGATCGCAAAGGATTAAGGCTGAGTTCGGGCATCTGTTGCGGCGTCATGAACGCCTTCTGAAATACAAAGTACGCCTGCAGCCATGGCAATCCTGCCCGGGCGGAATTAGTCTGAATTTCCTCAACCAGCTTCTCGAATGGATAACTTTGATTGGCGAAGGCCTCCAGGGATAATTCCTTCACCCGGGACAGGAGCACTCGGAAAGTAGGATTTCCTGAGAGGTCCAGACGCAAGACCAAAGGATTGGCAAATAATCCGATCAGCCCTTCCAGATCGGCTTGAGTGCGATTGGCTGCTGGCGATCCGACGATGATGTCGGTGTTCCCGGTATAGCGGAAAAGCAAGGTGGCGTAGGTTGCAAAGAACAGCATGAATGGAGTTACATCCTCACGGCTGCACAAGGACTTTAGTGCTTCGCCAAGGTCCGATGGCAGAAGCAGCGTATGTATCGTGCCTGCATGCGATCGCCGAGCTCCGCGTGGGCGGTCGGTCGGCATATTCAATACTGGCAGGACACCCTTAAGTCGGCTTCTCCAGAACTGGAGCTGTTCGGCCGCGTCTGGTCCCTTCAGCCATTCTTCCTGCCACTGCGCAAAATCAGCATATTGCAACGGAAGTTCAGGGTGATTTTCAACTCCCAGCATGAATCCGGAGTAGATTTGCGCAACCTCCTTCATCAAGACGCCATTCGACCAACCGTCGCATCCTATGTGATGCATGGTCAGCATCAGCACGTGCTCGTCGTCGCGTATTTTGATCAACCCTCCCCGCAACAAAGGACCTTCCGATAGAACAAATGGGCGAACCCCTTCCTGGATCATCAATTGATGCACTCGATCCTCGCATTCCGGCCCAGGACAGTTCGTGATATCGTACCAACCCAAAGTGATATGGCGCTCGGAATGAATGACCTGCACCACCTTGCCGTCGATCATGCGAAAGCTTGTCCGCAGGATTTCATGGCGCCTCAGAATCTCGTTTACTGTTCGATCCAGCAACGCCCGATCCAGGCGGCCATGCAATCTCGCTGCCAGTGGAACGTTGAGGGCCGGATTGCCCGGTTCGATCTGGTCAAGCAGCCAGAAACGGCGCTGGGCCACCGTCGTCGGAAAAACGAATACATCTTCGCCCGTGGAACCGTTGGTGTGATTCCCATCGAGGTGGGCGGCCATTGGCTTGCTTTCGGCTGACTTCATTTGCTTATGGTTATTCAGCATCCGCTTTGCAGCCCCCGCTCCCTTTCCAAGGAGGGTCCCCTCTTGCAATCATAAAAGCCTGGGAAAATCTTCCCTGAAGCAGTCTTCGGGCTCGGGTAAGACCGCCCACTACCGACCCTTTTACAGTGTCCGTCATCTGCGATTTGCCTGGAGGACTCGGGTTAAGGCCCGCTTTACGCATGAAATAGTTGGCCCGGTACACGTTAGCCTTTACGAACTCATGAAAATGGACATTGATGTTCAAGGAAATTGAAACGTTGTCACCATTCTTCACCCAATGAGGCGCCCCCACAGGTATGTGGACTCCATTTCCCGGAACCAGGAGGCATTCTTTCGCCTTGTGTTGATACTGCTCCTTGTAAGTGGCGGCGTTGTTGTCCACGGCCCAATACCGTTCAAGCTCCTCCTCCGGTATTACCTGCCGGTCATCCTTGTCAAAGACGTAGGCCGTTTTGTCGCCTCTGATTTGCAACAGGAAACTGCACTCCCTGTCGATATGGTAGGTGGCGACTCTCCGCGGCGAGGTCACAAAAATGATGGCATCCTTAACTTTCACATATTTTGCAAAATTCAAACCACTTCGTTCTTCAATTTCAGCGATGTAGCGTTCTAATAAGGCTTTATAGTCTGGATCTCTCTGAATCGATCGGAATATCATCCAGGCGCTGGAACTCTCAATTCGTTTGAACGCTTCGTCAGCGGTAAGATTGCCGGCCTTTATTTCGTTCCATCTTTGATTGACTTTGACATCGCCCATGTCCCAATAAATGCTCGATTTTCCGCCTTTCAACAACTGGAATAGGCGATCAAACTCAAACAATGGATGACCAGAGAGGTGATGTTCAACCATGAAGCTTGTGATATTGAATTGTGTGCGGAACGTTTGATCATCAACTTCAAACAGCTTTCCGGATCGATCGGCATTTCCAATGGTGGATTGCATAGAGGCCTTTTTTATGTACGACATGCTGGAGGGTTGTGTCGGATCAGTTCAAGGATCATCGGAGCAGGCGTGCGGCCGCAACTGGTTCTTTTTGGCGCCTCGCAAGGGCGCGTGCTGATTCTCTTTATCGGCTCCTAAGCGGTCTGGCCAGTTGACGGAAGTTTCCGCCGATGCGCATCACGCGATGCCCGGGTGATGGCCGGCGTGGAGGCTTTCGCCGTGGCGCTCCCCCCCGCGTTTTCGAGCGCCTTGACAAGATCGGCGATGGTTTTGTGCTGGAAGAAAAGGCGCGGCGTCAGCGGCAGGCCGACCACGTTTGCGCGGTTGGCAACACGAAAGCTTAGCAGTGAATCGCCGCCTAACTCGAAAAAGTTGTCCAGCACGCTGACCTTTTCCAGACCGAGAACCTGCATCCAGATTTCGGCCAGGACCTTTTCCTTCTCGTTGCGAGGGGCAACGAAGTCATGGGTTTCGGCTTTCGCCTCGGCCTGCGGCGCCGGCAATGCATTGCGATCTACTTTGCCGTTCAGCGTGCGAGGCAACTCTTCCAAGACGACCACAACCGATGGCACCATGTAGTCTGGCAGCTTGGATTGCACGAAGGCCGCCAGGGTTCCAGGGTCAATGGGAGACTCAGTTTTGATTACGTTCCCGGTCACATAGGCAACAAGGCGTTTCTGCGATGGGCTGTCCTCCCGGATTACCACTATGCTCTCGCGAACGAAGGGGTGCGTGCGCAATAGGGCCTCGATTTCGCCAAGTTCGATCCGGAATCCGCGGAATTTCACCTGATGATCAACGCGTCCAAGGAATTCGATATTCCCGTCCGCCCGGTACCGGGCCAGGTCACCTGTGCGGTAAACGCGGGCTCCGGGCTCAGGTTTGAACGGATTAGGAATGAACTTCTCCGCCGTCAATTCCGGCCGGTTCAAGTACTCCCGAGCTACACCGGTGCCCCCGATCAGCAATTCTCCAGGCACAAGAATGGGTGTCGGTTGCATCTTTCGATCAATAATGTAAATCTGGGTATTCGCAATGGGACGGCCAACCGTAGGCGGCGCGCCTTTGTGTCGCAGCGTCCAGGTGGAATAGGTTGTTGTTTCGGTGGGACCATAAAGATCGTGGACTTTTTTTACGTGTTTCAGCGCGTAGATTTGGTCAACGAGGGAGGTTGGCAGCGCCTCGCCGGCCAGGTTCACAACTTCGATGCTTTGCGGCAAGGCACCCGCCTGCACCAACTCGGCAATTGCGGATGGAACCGTGTTGATGAGCGTGACTTGATCCCTCGCGGCCAGCCGTGGCAGGTGCAGGGCATTTTCGGCCATAATGACCTTGCCCCCGCGACTGAGAGTGACGAAAAGCTCAAAGATCGAGAGGTCGAAACAGATCGAGGTGGAGGCTAAAACCCCGGCCATTTCAGCGTCCGTAAACGCGCCCCGAGCCCATTGGACGAGGTTCACGGCGTTACGGTGCTCAATGGCCACACCCTTTGGCTTTCCGGTCGAACCAGATGTATAGATAATATACGCAAGGTCCGTATTCGTCCCGCTGGATGCGAGATTGGGCAAAGCGTCGGCTGAAATGGCGTCGTCGAGGCAGATGACTTTCGCTCGGTGGGATGGGAGGAATTCGACCAGCTTACGCTGGGTCAGGATCAAAGACGCCTGACTGTCCTCCAGGTAGAAGGCGAGGCGTTCTTTGGGATACCTGGGGTCCAATGGTAGATAGGCCGCTCGAGTCTTCAGGATGGCGAGGATGCCGATCAGCAGATCGAGATTACGCTCGACGCAGAGCGCCACAAAAGAATCGGGCCTCGCTCCCGCGTCCTGCAGCCGGCGCGCGAAGTGGTTTGCCCGGTGATTCAATTCCGCATAGGTGATCCGCTGCGTATCATGGATCGCGGCGACAGCATCGGGAGTCTTTGCGGCTTGTGCCTCAAATAGTCCGTGCAAGGTCTGACTCGCCGGATATCGGCAGGTGGTCTGATTCCAATCGTCCAGAAGCAAGGATCGCTCGGCGCAGTCAAGCAGCGGCAACTCATCCAACGGGCAACGCGCATTTGCCGAAACTGCCCGCATGAGCGATTCATAATGTCCGAGCCAACGCATCACCGTTTCCCGGTCAAACAGGTCGGTGTTGAACTCACACTCGATGTCCATTTCGTTATCCCCCTGGACCAGGTTCACAAAGAGGTCGAAGTTCACGTATTCTTTCGGATTGGTGGACACCGTGGCCTTGAGGCCCCCGAAATTCAGCTTATCGAAACCCCGCTTGTCGATGTTGAACATCACCGAAAGCAGTGGCAGACGACTGGCATCCCTGGGCAGCTTTAGCTTGCGGATCAGCGTGCCATACGTGTAATTTTGGTGCTCAAAGGCATCAAGCACGTCCTTCTTTATCCCGGCAGTGAACTCAACAAACGATTGATCCCCTTGAATACTGCTGCGGGTTGGGAGGAAGTTGAGGCAATGGCCTACAAGATCATTGTTGCCGACCAATGTCTGGCCCGCAGCCGGGATCCCAATAACAATGTCTTCCTGGCCGCTGAGGCGATAAAGCAGAACATAAAACGCGGAGAATAGCGTTGTGAAAAGAGTATTGCCCATCATCCCGCTGGCTTTTTTGAGTTCGCGGAAGACTTGGGGATCGCATCGCCGGACCGCCAGTGAGCCGTTATAGCTTTTGAGTGCCGGCCTGGGCCGGTCGTAAGGGAGATCAAGCGCAGGAACGGTTTCGCCCTCGAACTTTCGAATCCAGTAGTTCTCCGCTTCCTTGACCTCGGGTGTTTGTAGCTGTTGCTCACACCATTCTGCATATTCGCGAAATTGCATCGCGGGTGCCGGCGTTTTGGGGTTTGATTCAACCAACGCGGTATACATCTCCGAAAGCTCTTGAAAAACGACGCCGAATGAATACCCGTCACACACAGCGTGGTGGGTCGTGAACACGAACTGGTGCTCATCCTCCGCCAACTTGAGCATTTGGACGCGAAGGACAGGCCCTTTCACGAGGTCGAATGGGCATGCCATGTCGCTGGAGATAATTGCTTCAACCTGGTTGGCGCGTTGTTCAGGTAGAAGACCCGACAAGTCTCGAAGCGGCATCGAGATTTCCGCCTCGGGTGCGAATTCCTGATAGTCTCCGGTTGCGCTAAAGCGGCACCTAAAAGCGTCGTGGCGTTTGATAAACCGGTCCAGTGCCGCCTTGAACTTCTCCATCTCCAAATGTCCCTTGAGTCGCAGGGAGCATGACTCATTGTAGGCACAATTGGCGTCTTCTCCCATTTGAGCGGCGATCCAAATCTCTCGCTGTGCTTCGGTCAACGGAGCGCGATTCGCAACCACCCGTTCAAAAGCGCTCTCGCACGTTGACACAGTTGTGCCGGCCGCGCCCCGCGAAGGCAAAAAGCCGCCTGCCTGCATTTCCTCAACGGAAGATTTAAATGCATTCGAGACCAGCTTGAGATCTTCCTCCGTATGAGCGACGCAAACCTGACCCACGCGGCCTTCCCAAATATGGACACCGCGATCCCGCAAATAATAAAACAAAAGGTTGCCGTATTTCAGATCCGGATGGAAATCGTAAAAGAACACTGAACTGAAGGTCTGAAGCCGCATTGGGACTTCGGCTGACTCAAAATAATCATTAAGAAGCCCCACAAACCGCGCCGTCTTCTCAGTGGTTTGCCGCTGCATCTCCGGCCCAGCTTCTTTTAGATGCTTCAGAGTCGCATGAGCGGCGGCCATGGCCAGCGGATGCCGCACAAAGGTGCCGGCAAAAAATGTCACCCCAACTTCAGGGTAGGATTCATCACCGAAACGCCACATTCCTCCATCCAGTGCATCCATGAATCGGCGCGACCCGGCGACAACACCAATCGGCATGCCACCGCCAAGAACTTTGCCGTACGTGGCCAAATCCGCGCGCACGCCAAAATACTCTTGAGCCCCACCCAGCGCGGCGCGGAACCCAGTAACGACTTCATCGAAAATCAGAGCGATATCGTGCTCCTGTGTAAGTTGCCGAAGAGCACGCAGGAACTCACGCGGCTGGCAGCCCGGATGGCGGGACTGCACTGGCTCGACCAAAACACCCGCGATTTGTCCAGCATAAGCCCGGATGACATCCAGGGAGGCCGGATCTCCATAAGCCAGAACCATCATGTTCGGAAGCGGCGGGATTCCGGGCGCGATGGGCAGCGCGCCTGGCTGGCCATTCACATTTCCAGCCCTGGCGAGAACCTCATCAAAAATTCCATGGTAATCTCCGGTGAAATAAACAATTTTGTCGCGCGCGGTCACGGTACGAGCGACACGCATGGCAGCCATGACTGCCTCCGAGCCGGTATTACAGAAAGCCGCCCTCTCCATGCCCGTCATTTCACACAGCATCTGGGCGGCTTCACCTGCCATGGGCGACTGAGGCCCGATCTCAAAACCCTTTTCTAGTTGCTCCCTCAAAGCCTGGACCACGAAGTCCGGTGAATGGCCAAAATAGTTTGCCCCGAACCCCAAGGTCACATCCACGTATTCGTTGCCATCAATATCCCAGAGTTTGCCGCCTTTCGACCGGGCACAAACCAACGGATAGACCATTTCCTTCCACTGTTGTCTGAAATTGCCAGCTGCCCGGGGATCGCAGAAGTGAGGCCTATGTTTCTGAGCGTAGTCTTTAGACCGGGCGGTGCGGCGATTGTAACGGATGACAAGCTCCGCAAGTGCCTTTTCCTGCCGCGGCGTCAGGCCTCCCTTCGGCCCAATTTCAATTCCCTTAAATGGTCCGAATCGCTCCAAGTCAGCTTTCGTATCGTGCATTCCAACTTTCCCGGCGATTTTGGCCGGTGGCGAATTCGTGGCCGGACCTGAACCATTGGGAGACAATGGAGCCGGAGCACTCGCCACCGAATGTCCTGCAGGTGGAGCTCCTCTTAGGAGATTAAGCTGTTGGCGCATGATCTCCATCTGCTGGCCGAGAACGCGCTCAATCAACGAATCTCCACCGCACAGGGCGCTGGATTGAGCCGAAGCAACAGAAGCATCGGCAGGTGGCTGAAATGTTGTCGAAATGGCAGTGAGAGGACCGGATGCTACCGCAGGGGTCGGGGCTGCAAATGCTTCGGGCGGGAGTTTCTGATCCAAATATGAAGCCAGGGAATCAATGTTGGAAAGATCATCCAGCATTCGACGAATGGAGATCTTGACGCCAAACTTTTTTTGTAAAGTCTGGCTGGCTTGCGTGAGAAACAACGAGTCAAACCCCAGTTCCATGAAGGTCGCGTTCAAGCCGAGGTCGGACTCGGCCACGCCGGAGAGATCGCGGATCAAGTTTCGCAATTCCTGTGCAAGGCAGTCCTTGCGGCTGGTGCCGTTTGAAGCGTTTGGAGTCGTCGTATTCATTTTCATTCCCGGGTTTTCATCGAACAATTCTGCTGGAACATTCTCGACTAGTGCTGCCGGTTGCCCTGTCTGAGATGAAGGAAAAGCGGTCAGCTTCGGCTGCGATAGAGGTTGTTCTCCCACCGGGCTCTTCATGGGCTCAATCCAGTAGCGCTTCCGCTCAAACGAATAGGTGGGCAGTGGCACCCGGCGTCGCTTTTCGTTGGCATAAAAACCATCCCAATCAGGTTGCGCCCCGGCGAGCCACAACTTGCCCAGCGTGGTTAGCAAGGCAGCCTGCTCTCCCACCGTGTCATTAACGGCACTCATGCTGGGAAGTATGACGTGTTCGCTGGTCTTCGCCGGGTGCTGCCACGAAAGCTGGGTCAGCGTTTGTCCGGGGCCGACTTCAAGCAAGACGAGCGGGGTGTTGTTGAGAAGCGTTTCGAGGGCTTCCGTGAAGCGAACGGGATGGCGTATTTGTTGCCCCCAGTAATTCGCATCCGCCAAGTCATCGGAGGCAATTCTGCGCCCGGTACAAGTGGAAACCCAGGGGATGCCGGGAGACTTGCAGCGCCTTTTTTGTGCGGCAGCAGTGAATTCCGGAAGCATGGGCTCCATCATCGCCGAGTGAAAAGCGTGCGAAGTCCGCAAGAATTTGGCTGTAATGTTTCTGGCGTCAAGTTCCGCTAGAAATTTCGTGAGGATGTCGGTTGGTCCCGAAACTGTGCATAACGTTGGACTATTGAGCGCAGCAATGGAGGCGCCGGCAGGGAGCAACCGTGCTGTTTCATCCGCCCCAAGACGCACAGTCAACATGGATCCGCCAGGCAATGCCTGCATGAGCTTCGCACGGGTCGCGAGCAGCCCCAGCGCGTCCTCGAGCGCAAAGCTTTCCGCCAGAACCGCGCAGACGTACTCCCCGATGCTATGGCCCAGCAGCATCGCCGGTTTTATGCCCCAGGAAATCCACAGCTTCGCGAGTGCGTACTCGGTTAGAAAAATCGCGGGTTGCGCAATCCAAGTCTCATTGATTTGCCGCTCCGCTTCGGCGCGATCGTTCAAGTCCGGATAGAGCACGGTGCGAATATCGCAACCAAGCTTTTCCCGGAGAATTTCCGCGCAACGGTCCACCTCGGTTCGGAACACAGGCTCATTCTCGTAGAGCTCGCGGCCCATGTTGATGCATTGGGCACCCTGACCCGGGAAAAGGAAGGCAATTTGAGGCCCAAGCTCGCCGGCCTGTTGGGTGAACACATGTTTGTCATCCGCTGATCGCAGCATGGACACCGCCTCCGGGATGTCTCGACAGACCAGGGAACGACGGTGGGAAAAAGCCCGGCGGCCTTTCTGCAAGGTGAAGGCCACATCAGCGAGGTTCAGGTTGGAGTTCTCCTCCAAGCAAGCCGCAAGGTTTCTGGCGCTGGCGTCCAGCGCTGAAGGCGTGCGGGCCGAAAGCACCACCAGATGGTTCGGGCGGGAAGGTCCCGAAGGTTCCAACCGGGGAGCCTCTTCGAGAATGACGTGGGCATTAGTTCCACCGACTCCAAATGCGCTGACGCCGGCCCGGCGCGGCAAATCCTTTCTTTTCCACTCGATCAGTTTTGAAGCGGGATAGAACGGCCCATTGGAAAAGTCAATGTTGGGATTCGGATTCTTAAAGTGAAGCATGGGAGGTATCATTTCATGCTCCAACTGAAGAACAGTCTTGATGAAACCCGTCACACCAGCGGCCATGTCAAGGTGGCCGACATTGGTCTTGGCTGTGCCGAGCGCGCAGAAATGTTTGGCCAAGGTGGAACGGCGAAAGGCTTCCTTTAAAGCTGCCACTTCGATGGGGTCGCCCAAAGGTGTTCCCGTGCCATGGGCTTCAACATAACTGATCGAGTCAGCGCTGACCCCGGCTGAGTCGTGCGCCATGGCGATCACCTCCGCCTGGCCTTCCACACCGGGCGCCGCATAGCCGACGCGCAACGAACCATCGTTGTTGATCGCGGCCCCTTTGATTACCGCCCGGATGTGATCGCCGTCGGAAAGCGCATCCGCAAGACGCTTGAGGACAACGATCCCAAGGCCGCTCCCAAATACAGTTCCACTGGCAGCGGCGTCAAATGCCCGGCAAGTGCCGTCCTTCGAAACCATCCCATCAGGGCGATAGAGATAATCCCGCTTTTGCGGAAATGTAATGGAGACGCCTCCCGCAAGCGCCATATCGCATTGGTAGGTCAGCAGGCTGTAGTAGGCATGAACAATCGCCACCAGCGAAGTGGAACATGCCGTTTGGATGGTGACACATGGACCGCGCAAATTCAGCTTATAGGCGGCTCGGGTGGTCAAAAAATCCTTGTCGTTGCCGAACAGCGTCTCATGGGAGCCGACCGGGTAGGAGGCGCTGAATCGCTCGGTAAAGCCGGGATGGGATGCCAGGTTGAAAAGAAGATAACTGTTGAGGCTGAGGCCGGCGTACAGCCCGATGGGTTTTGGGTAAGTTTCTGGATCATAGCCGGAAGATTCCAGGGCCTCCCAGGCGCACTCAAGGAACAATCGGTGCTGCGGATCCATCATTTCAGCCTCTTTGGGGTAGATGCCAAAGAAAGACGCGTCGAATTGATCCACGCCATCCAGGATGGACCTGGCTTTGACGTAATTAGCGGCATTTTCAGGATCGCGGACGGCCTGCTCATACTCCAATTCCTCCGCCCGGAAGTGACTCACTGCTTCGACGCCTTTGACCAGATTCTTCCAAAATAGCTCAGCATTGCTGGCGCCGGGAAAACGACCTGCGAGGCCGATGACAGCCACGGCAGTTGAATTTGGAGGAGCACTTGAATCCATGTTTTACTTCCTTCGAAAGCGTTCAAATGCGCCACGCTGCAACCGGCCTCGCTCCGAGCCGGAGGAAACCAAGTCGGCACTTCCTGCGTTTTGCTGCCTTTCGATGTGATTTGCCAGGCTGCGAACGGTTGGAAAATGAAAGAGATCGGTCAACATGACTGCCAGGCCTGTTCGCGCGCAAAGCCGATCATGCAATTGCGCGAGCAGCAGCGAGTCCCCGCCGACGTCAAAAAAATTGTCCGCTACTCCAAAATGGCGCTCACCCAGGATTTCTCTCCAGGAAGAAGCAATCTCACGTTCCAGTGCGGTGCCGGGTGGTTCAAAAGATCCGGTGGACGTCGGGCTCTTTGACGGGAGCAGACGGGCGCGGTCCACTTTGCCATTGGGATTGAGGGGGAGCTGCGCGAGAAACTCCCAGCGCGTGGGAACCATATGCTCAGGGAGTCGCGCGGCAAGAAATTGCCGGAGATGGTCAACATGAGGCAGCGATTCGGTCCTGGGCACGACAAAGCCAATCAGGAATTTGCCGGCATGGGTGCCCTCGGAAGCGGTAACTGCGCAATCTCGAACCTCAGGATGCTCCTTCAAGATGGATTCCACCTCGCCCGGTTCGATTCTGAAACCGCGCACCTTAACCTGTGAATCCCTTCGTCCCATAAACTCAAGATTGCCGTCGGATCGCTGGCGCACGAGGTCGCCTGTCCGGTAGAGTTTGGTCCCCGCGTGCGAGCTGAATGGATCATCCACGAACCGTTCTTGAGTGAGCTCAGGACGGTTCCAATATCCCAAAGCCAGCCCCTGCCCGCCCGTGACCAATTCCCCAACCATCCCGACCGGAACCTCTTGCAGCATTTCATTCACAATGTGAACCCGGGTGCCGCGGATGGGCCGCCCAATCGGCACACTGTGCGCAAAGCGTTCGTTTTTGGGTATCCGATAACAACACGTGAAAGTGGTGTTCTCCGTTGGACCATACCCATTGATTAATTGCGTGCCGTCAAGAGCGGCAAGCGCGCGTTCCACATGCGGAACTGAAAGAGCTTCCCCGCCAGCCAGTAATTTGCGGACCGGTTTCAGGTCCTCAAGGCGTTCGTCAACCATCAAGTTGAACAACCCGGCGGTCAGCCACAGCACGGTCACTTTCTCGGTGCGGATGATTGTTGCAATCGACTGGAGCGACAGTTGCCCGGGTGGTGGTATGGCCAGCCGGGCTCCGTTCAATAATGCGCCCCAAATTTCAAAGGTTGAAGCATCGAAAGAGACGGGAGACGATTGAAGAAAAACATCACCCAACCCGATATCAACAAAATCCGGCTCACAAACCAAGCGCAGAATACCCCGATGTGGAATCGCAACCCCCTTGGGAATCCCTGTCGAGCCCGAAGTATACATAATGTACGCGCATCGCCCGGCAGCGGAATTATCTTCGCTTGGCGGCGCCTTGGCTGCCGGCATCGGCGTTCTTTCCCAATCCATTTCGTCAACGAGCAAGTTCTTGCGTGTGCCGGCTGGCATTTTTCCCGCCTGATCCGTGGAGGTAAGCAACACTTTGATACTGGAGTCGGTGACCATCCAACATAGCCGTTCAGGCGGATATTGGCAGTCGAGTGGAACATAGGCCGCACCGGCCTTCAGTATCGCGATGAAGCTCACGATCAACTCAAAAGACCGCTCCAAAAGCACCCCGACCGAATCCCCAGGACCGACTCCCATCAGGCGCAATCGCATCAAGAGCACCTCCGACCGGCGGTTTAGCTCTTCGTATGTCATCACCTTTCCACCAAAGGAAAGCGCCGCACGATTGGGATGACGCGAGGCTTGTTGCTCAAAGCGAAGCGCTACGGAGATATTCATGAACCCGTCGTCTGCATATGAATTTGCATGCTCCACAGTGCCCGTCCGGAATTACGCACGTGTTCGCAATTTGCGCAGCTTGTGGGCGAACATTTGCACTCCAAAGAAAGCCTTGCCCTTGAGGGAATCGATTACTTTGGACTTGCCTACCGGTCGCGGACTCAACCCCATCTTTCGAATAAGACGATTTGCCCGGTGAATATCCGCGCGCATGTAACTGAGAAAACGGAAATTAATGCTTAATGAGATCGAGATAGCCGGGCCATTCTTTACCCAATGAGGGAAAATGACCGGGACATGAACGCCAATGCCGGGTTTCATCTCAAATGACCATGCGCTCCGTTGATTCTCTTCACGGTATTTTGCCGCACTAAGATCACCGGCCCAGAAATTCTCTTCCTCCACCTCGGATAGAACCGAGCGATCCCGCCCGTCGAAAACAAAAAGTGTCTTGTCGCCGCGAACTTGACAGAGAAAATTGCAATCTCCGTCAATGTGGTAAGGAGTCGATTGGCCGGGAGAACTGAGTATCAGACTCATGGTTCGTGATTCAATCACCGGCTCCAAGCGGCGGTGAACCAGTTCCTCCAGTTCGGAAAGGCCCTGAGACAGCAGAGTGCCATACTGGGCATCTTCGTGGACCTTTTTCAAAATAATCCAACTTCCCCCTTCTGCCAGCTTATTTAAGGCATCTTCGAAGCTTGAACTCCTGGCGCCAGTCTGCGTCCACCCTTTGGCAACGCCAACGTCGCCACTGAAAAAGAATTTCTGAGGCAGGCGAAGCGCCAGGTTTCGAATGGCATCCAGTTCAAAGCGCGGATCGTTGCTTAGCTTGTGATGAAAAATAAAAGGCAACAGATTGAACTTTTCCAGGAAACATTTTCGGTCGGCTTCAGTTTCATTGGCGGTGAACAAGTGTGTGCCGCGGACTTTATTAACTTCACATTCATTCATAGCTATCTCCCGTTCCAGGTATTGTGTTTTCGGATTAAGCCAATCATTTCCCTGTGATCTGGCATTCAGTTCAGAGCGCGACCGGCTTTCGTTGTAATCGAATCCTGCTGCTGATTAACGATTAACAAGCATTGTCCAATTGCGTACTAAAACCGGGCAAGCCGTTATGTGAGCTCACACAGGGAGATGCTGTAATGCGGTCAAGTTAAGTTCACCCAATGCTTTTGTCGTATCTGACATTTATCATTTAATATGCGTAGTTCCCGAGAATCTTATCCACCATCGGGGCACGGTATAGAATGTCCACCTCTCCATCAGTAAGAATGCGATTGTATATTCGTATATCGGTCAACGCACAGGGCATGTAAATCCTGTCGTAAGATCCGTTTATTTGGCCGCTCCTTGCCGCGCCTAAGCACACGTTTGTCATGCCGGCATACCAATTAACCGGTGCAGCGCCGCCCCCAAATGCCCCTTGACCTCCATAGTCCCCGTAATCCGCTACACCATCGAACCAGTTGTAAATGTGCGTTCCATCGGTGGCCATTACAAAATGGTGCCACTTCCCGTCACCAATCCCCGGATTTCCACTCTCCAGAAAATCATTCCCAGACGCATCGCCGATTGCTCCACGGACCGGTCCGCTGCCATTGCCGGAGTATTGGCCGTCACAGAAAACACTGACATTTCCGTAGCCTGGCGAGATTGAGCTGGCCGATGCCAAAAAAGCTGCGTTCGTCGAGAGAGTAAAGTTTAACCACATTGAGACACTCACGTCCGGCCCAGGCAAAAAGCTGCCCGTCACTGGAATGTCAACGTAGTTTTGGGAGCCATCGAACGCTATGCCCTGCGACACTACTGAATTCAAGCCGTTGGTAAAACCCGGCCTCGGACTGCCTTTCAATATGCCTGTCCAGCCATTTCCGCTCGAGTCCAAGATCGTGGTACTATTAGTTGCGTCTGCCAATTTCCACCACGCAACCAGGCCACTGGTGACATTTGTCACTCCATTTGTTTGCTCCCATGTCCACAGGTTCAGTGCCTCTGTCGCCGTGATGGCATGATTGGTCGAAATCAGCAGGTATTTTACATAGCCGTGAAAGCTTTCTGTATCTCCGGGGTTGTTCCCGAACAACGACCAGGCGACATCGGCTGCTGGCTGGGATATGGAACTTCCTGTCGTTATTCCGTTCGTATAAAGTGAGCCCTGGGAGTCCACGAGGTCAGCCCATAGCGGCGCATTGGTCGTTTGTCCCGATTTGCCAGTCAAAGTAGAACCAATATGATAGGTACTGACGGTATGGTCCACTCCGGCCCATTGACCATCTACCAATCCCGAGGACGTGACTTGAATATTTTGACCGCTTGCCGAATTGGATGCGATCAGATATGACTGCCCTTGCCCCACTGTGGCAAAAACCATCCACATTGAAAAATTCCTGTCAGTCGTAAACGGCTTGTTGGTCATGCCAGACGGGAACGGAAACCACCAGCCAAGGGCCGTGTTTGTTGGTTTGGTGTATGTGGGTGCCCAGTTGGTGAGCACGATTTGTGAGACTTCATCGGTCCAGGAGAGGGTCGTCCCGTTCGGAGTATGGCGGTAGTTCCAAAAAGCCAAAGTATTGGCGACGTTCGTCGGGTAAAAGCCGGGCGCGGGCGGAGCCTGTGGAGGATTCAGGGCCGCCACAAAGCCCGGGTTGCTCAGAAGGCCCTGCGGATGAACCACGGCGGAGAAGAAACACAGACTAACGATTAGGAGGAACAATCGCATAAGTGCAGGTATTGGTGTTCCAGTTGGTTCCGTATTGGCTGACCGCCATGACCCAGTATCCCGCGCTGTTGGTCAACCGCAGACCGTTGGTCGTAAAAGTTCCGCAAAGGTTGACGGTGGGCAGCCAGCTGATCACGAACGGTGACACTTTGTTTGTCGCCTGGATCCAGACCTCCAGGTGGTTGTCGCCACTGGTTGCGTTAAGCGTGTTGGAGATGCAAGCGTTGGTTGTCAGAGTCCAAATCAACTTGGAATAGGCGAAGTCAAGCGAGAAATTTGTGCCATTTGAAACGAGGGGGGGATTGGTCGAAACTGAGTAAACCAGGTTTGTAGCCTGGTAATTTGTCAAACCCGAGCCATCGCCACTGAACGCGCCGCTCAAAGTTGCTCCACTCTCTGTATTGGTGATGACCGACGTCGGCAACTGTGCCGGCGATATTGTGCCGGCCAATTTTGTGGCATTTAGACCGCTCAACCCGCCACCGTCTCCGGTGAACGTCCCATTAATGATGTTGTTCCCATTCGTGGCGAAGATCACTCCAGAAAAGACGTTCGTGCCCGTAAAAGTGTTGGTTCCACCCAGACGCGCAATGTTTGTTGACAATTGTGAATCAGAAATATCCCCGGTGACGCTGGCCGCCGTCGTCGCCGTCGCCGCGTTGCCGCTTATACTGATGCCAGCCGTGCCGGCACTCAAATTTGCCGGATTCAAATTAGTCAGCCCGCTGCCGATGCCGCTAAATGCGCCGGTCAAACTCACATTGGCTGCGTCGTTCGTAACCACCGCTCCAGACAGTTGAGCCATGGACAAAACGCCCGTCAACTGCGCGGTTGGTATCGTGCCCAGCAAGTTGCTGGCGCTGCCGGCCATTATGGCATACGGCGTCGCGGCAATAAGTTGCGGAGGATTGAGCATGGTGAAATTTGTGGCGCCGTTCGTCCGCATACCGACCTCCAACCAGAATGGATTGCCGGTAAATATTTGAGAACCGAAGTCCAACGTAACCGTGAACAAGCCATTGGAAATGAGGATGCCGGAATTGGTGATTGCTGCGCCCACTTGAGGGACACCGTTACTGCTGCCAGCCAGTAGGAATGTAACATCATAAGTGCCGTTCGCGGGGCTTCCACCATCGCTCAAACGTCCGGAATAGGTAAACGCGGTTCCCTGAGCCGCGGCTTGCCGGAAATCGATTAGCAACACGAGCCCAATCGCGCATATGCGCAGGATATTAATGAGGGATGCAAAGAAATTCGAAAAATGGGTGTTCATGTTTTCAAAATTTGACCGGCATATTTTGGACGCGGTCGATAGGAAATGTTAATCGGGCGTGATGCTCTACGACAACCAGGCATGCGAATCGTGCTCTTGGGTGAGATTCGTATCCCGCGTTTCCTGCGATACAAGGCAATAGCCCACCTGCTCCATTGCCTGCAATCTGCCAGACACCCCGCTAAAAACTCGTTGGCGTTCTCACCCGGGACGATCGCGCAATGTGGGGTCCTTGGAGCAAAAAATGAGCCATCGTGACTCAGGACCGAAGGAACGTTCCTTGAGGAGCTTTAACCATGAACAGGCTTGAATTTGGTGCTCAAACTGCGACTGGTCGGCAAATTCCAGCGGTGGCAAATTACAGATCACGGTTAGCGGGCGTGGCCGCTCGCGCAGAGAAGCGCGAAGGTTGTCGAGCACACGAGTCAGGATGGTCCCATGGAATGGATTGAAGAAAAATATAACCGTCGCATCAGGCGGGACTTTGAATTGAGCAGCGTCCGCGCAAAAGATTTCAAGGTCCTTGCAGCACAGCCGGGGTATGGCACGGCTGATATTCTGTCTCGTGGTTGCCGCCAAGTCCGGTGAAATCTCGACGCCGAGCACACGCTTGAACGGATGGCTCGCAGCGACGATCATGACACGACCGCGCCCGGCCCCGAAGTCGAGGAAACTGTCGCAGCCAGCGCGGATCGTGAGATCGGCGAGCACCTTCGAAAGTTGGAGATAATCCGTCGGAGAGTACCTATGGTACTCGCTATCTTCCAATCCTAATTCCCTGGCCGTGACTATTCCCTCCGTATGGATGCCGTAGCGATACTCGTTGAACCGAACCATGGCCCGGCAGAGCAGGCTGCGTGCAACGCCACTGCCGCCCTCTTTCATGAAAACGCGGCAACTGTTCGAAAAGATGGTTAGGAGACTCATTGGTCGGATCAGGGGTGGTTGGCCAAATCCAGCTTCCACTCAGCTGGGACTGGTTTCTTGCGAAACGTGGCGTGGTAGAAGCAGACTCATGGCCGAATCAAGGCAAAGTTTGGTAATTCGCATTTTGCTCCAAGCGAGTCCGCAGTCGTTGCGCGACCACCGCGGCAGCCGGTTTGTTCATCATTGAGAAGTGGTCACCAGGGACACGAATAACCTCCAAGCCATTCCGAACCAATTCCCCCCAGCCGTACGTCGGATCAACGGCAAAGCGAAATCCTTCGTAGAATTCCCAGTCGTCAATTTGAAAGAGAACCACATGGCCACCGTAAGAGCCAGGACGGTAATTGCACATGGCGCAGCGGACAGCTTCTATTAGGGGAGGTGCATCGTTGTCAGGCTTGATAGGGAGGAACCCTCTGCTCGAAAACCAATACGCAAGCTTATTGATCGCCAGATTGGAAAAAAAGGCAGCGCGTTCTAATAAACTCAGCGTAGACATGTGACGTCGAAAAAGGTCGGCTATTTCTCCAAACGAACGTTTCCTGGCGTTCAATTCAGGAACCCTGCTATCAAGAAGGAAAAGGAGTTCAACCTTCACGCCTCGGGATTCCATTTGACGAGCGACTTCAAAGGCGACTACCCCGCCGTTCGACCAGCCACAGAGAAAGTAGGGACCATGCGGCCAAACACTTTGAATCTGAGGCGCCAAGTAGGCGGCAATTTCTTCTATACTGCCAGGCATGGCTTCTTTTCCATGCAGGCCAGGGTACTGCAAGCCATCGTAATAGCGGAGTTCTCCATGCAAGTTTCGAGCCAACTCGCGCGGGATAAATTCGTAGCCCGAGTTGCCTGGAATGAAAAAGAGCGGCGCGCCCGTTCCATTGCCTCGCAACCCGCCAGAAAACGAGGGAACGGCGACGGCGTTCTCATCCAGCAACCTCGAGAATTGGAGGATCGTTGGAGCTGTAAATAGCGACGCTATCGGAAGAGACTTCCCGAACCGCCTTTGGACCTCGGCGATAACGCGCATAGCCTGCAAGGAGTGCCCGCCGATCTCAAAAAAATTCTCAAGTATCCCAACTTGTTTTAGTCCAAGCGCGTCAGACCATATTTTCTCCAAGGCGATCTCTGTGTCCGTGCCCGGTTGCTGGAGTTTCACTTCCCCACCGAGTGTCAACGGTGTGGCCTCTGAAGCAACAGGTGCCGAAGGCGCGACTGGCTGTTGGGTGGTCGAGCTTTGAGTATCTGTTTGTGGTTTCCGGTCAACACAAGGCTCACTCTCCTGGCGCTGTCTTTCGAAAGGGTAGGTGGGCAGGAATACTTTGCGCCGACTCCGCCGTGGCTCCAGTTTCACCCAGTCGATTTCCACTCCGGCAAGCCAAAGCTGGCCGACGGTGTTCAGGATGAAATCAGAATCGGGCTGGTTCTCGTACTCATGCCTCAAGGAGGAGAGGGATACCTGGCTCGTAGTGGCGCTTCGCGCGGGGTGTTGCATTGCCAATACTCCCAGGGTGCGCCCGGGGCCAACTTCAAGGGGCAGAACGTCCGGAAGTTTCCACAACTGCCCAAGCGCGCCGCTGAATCGAGCCGTGCGGCGGGCATGATCCACCCAATAAGACGGATCGAGAGCCTGCTCCTCCGTGATCCAAGTTCCGGTGACGTTGGACGTGAAAGGAATACGGGGAACATTCGGACGGACCTGTTTCACTTCCCGCGCGAAGGAATCGAGAATTGGTTCAAGCATCTTCGAATGGAAAGCATGAACATTCCTGACAGGACGAAAGATGATTTCTCGCTCTTTGAGCCGACTTTGGAAATCAGACATGTCGGCAACTGGGCCGGCCACGACGCATAAATTAGGGCCGTTGATCAGCGAAATGGACAGTTGTTTTCCGAGCAGGGGCAGCAGCTTGTCTTCGGACTGCATGACTGCGAGCATGGATCCGCGAGGCAGGTCGTTCACCAACTTGGCCCGGACCGCCACCAACCTTAACGCGTCTTCAAGCGTGAAGACTCCCGCCAGGCATGCGGCGACATATTCCCCCATGCTGTGGCCCACGATCCTATCGGGTTGGACGCCCCAACTGAGCCAAAGCTGGGCGAGGGCGTACTCCACACAGAAGAGTGCCGGATGACAATTGACCGTTTGATCCAGCATCTGAGATGTTGCGTCTGGCGGCTCATCCGTGGCCTGACCCAGCATCCGCTTCAAATCAATTCCACGCGACTTGGCCGGTTCCTTCCGAACTCGATCACGTGGATACAAGAGTTCACGAACGTCGGTCTCAATGAATGGTTGTAGAATTTTTGCACAACGGTCTATTTCCTGACGGAAAACTCCAAAATGTTCGTAAAGTCCCTGCCCCATGCCTACGTAATGGTCGCCGACGCCGGGCAACAGGAAGACCACAGGCCGACGGGATCCGTTACGCACCGATCCAACAGAACCCTTCTTGGAATCGATCGCTTTAAGAGCAGCCACCGCATCCTTCGTGTGGCTGCAAACGATAAACCGGCGGCAAGAAAAGTGCCGGCGTCCCATTTGGAGCGTATGAGCCGTATCGTCCAGGCAGCCGGAGTTTGAAAAGCGTTCATCACTAACGTTCCGGGTACGCCCGTCGGCTTCAGCAGGAGGAACCGATCTCGCAGATGGTGAATGGGAGACAGCGCGTTGGAGATCCACGGATGAAGAGGCCAGGAAATCCGCAAGGTTGCCGGACATGGCGTCAAGAGCGGCGCGAGTTTTTGCGGAAAGCACGAGCACGTACGGACCCTCTGAATCAGTTATGGACGTAACTGCGGGAGCTTCCTCCAGAATCACATGAGTATAGGTCGCGCCCATTCTGCAAGCCATTACTCCGGCCCGGCGGGGCCCGGCACTTTGGGCCCATTCCACCGCCTTCGTGTTAAGATAGAACGGCGTGGAGAGAAAATCTATTTTCGGGTTGAGCTCGGATTGGTGCAGGGCAGGCGGAATGACACGGTGTTTGAGCGCAAGAACTGTTTTAATCAGCCCAGCGATGCCGCCGGCTGAATCCAAGCAGCCCATGTTGGTCTTGACTGAGCCGATGGCGCAATAGCCATTGCGCTGAGTGAAGTTACGGAACGCCTTCGTCAAAGCGAGAATCTCGACCGGATCCTCCATCGGCGTCCTCAATCCGTCGGTCTCAATGTAGGAAATGCTTTCGGGATTCACTCCGGAATTTACCAGCGCCTCCACTATAACATCGGCCTGTCCATCCACGTTTAAAGCGGTGCGTCCGGCTTTTACAGAGCTGTCGTCGCTGACCGCGGAACCCTTGATGACCGCATGAATGGGATCGCCCTGCGACAGCGCGTCGGCCAGGCGCCTCATCACGATGACGCCCCCGCTGGCATCGTGAAAATTACCTGCCCGGTGCGGTACTCGCGCATCAGCCCCCCCGGCCAAGGCCATATCGATTTCCTCATTCAAAAGACTTTGCCGGGCCAGATGGATGGAACCCAAAGATGTTGAGCAGGCCGTTTGAACCGTCAAGCGGGCATTCAGGCCGCTCTTCATGAGGGACGGATTCGAGGCCGGGCTTGCAAACACCCCGATTCCCCCTGGAAAACGATCTGGATCACAGGCCGCATCCTCGAGCGCCACGTGCGCCAGTTCGAGCAGCAGCCGGTGCTGGGGATCCAAGTCGTCCGCCTCGCTCGCAGAAAAGCCAAAGAACGCCGCGTCAAACGGTTCCGGATCATCCAAGGCGGTGGCAGCTTTTGCGCAGTCCCGGCTGGCAGGAAAGGCAGCAGAAATCCCCGCTTCGATCATTTCTTGATCGGAATGTCGGGCGATGGACTCGGCTTCGCCGAAGAGTTTCTGCCGGAGTTCCTGTAAGTTTCTTGCTCCAGGAAAACGGCATGCCATGCCGACTATGGCGATGTTTTGACTCTTATCCACTTGCTCGCGCGGTCTTCGGCCGAATCGTTGGTTCCGGCAAAGCCTTTCGATCCGCCTTGCCGTTGGGAGTCAAAGGAACGTGGCTGATTTTCTCGAAATGGCCGGGCACCATGTAATCGGGCAGGAAACGCAGGAGATGCTGCTTAAGGGCCTGAATATCGACCTCCTGTTTGCAAACGAGATACGCAATAATAACAATGATACTTTCTGAGTATTTTTTTGTGGAGACGACACAGTCGGCAATTCCCGGAAAAGTCTGAATTGTGTTTTCGATTTCTCCCAATTCAATTCTCAAACCGCGGATTTTGACCTGATGATCTTCACGACCCAGGTACTCGATGTTGCCGTCAGGCAACCAGCGCGCCACGTCCCCGGTGCGATAGATCCGTTCGCCAAGGATGGCGGGATGTTCAAGAAACCGCTCGCTCGTCAATTGCGGATTATTCAGGTAACCCCGCGCCAACCCCACGCCCGCCAGGCAAAGTTCGCCGGTCTCTCCGACAGGCACCTGCTGTCCATCTCTGATGATGTAAGCTCTGATATTCTGAATCGGCCGGCCTATGGGAATCCGATCGAGATCGCCGCTCGCCGGACAATCGAAGAATGTCGCATCGACGGTTGCCTCAGTGGGTCCATAAAGATTGGTGAGCCGCGCGCCCGTGTTTTGACCGATAATTTCGTTGAACTTCCTGACATGAACCGCGCTCAGCGCCTCACCGCTCGCAAACACCCGGCGTAACGAAGAGAGCGCAGTTGAAGCCTGGCCGGACCTTCCGTCCAAATACTCAAGGAAGACGTTGAGCATCGACGGCACAAAATGTACTACGCTGACTCGGTGCTTCCTGATCGTTTCGACCAGTATCTGGGGAAACTTCTCGCCGCGAGGCGCGAGCAGGCAGAGTGCGGCGCCGTGCAGCGCCCACCAAAAAAGCTCCCATACTGAAACATCGAAGCAAAACGATGTTTTTTGCAGCAGCACGTCCCTATTATCGATCGGGTAGGTGCTTTGCATCCAATGAAGCCGATTAACCACGGAGCGATGTTCAATCATCACGCCCTTGGGTTTTCCGGTTGAGCCCGAAGTATAAATTACATAGGCGAGGTCGTCCGGCCGGTTCACCTTGGCAGGGTTGGAAGTCGGGCCTGTGTAAGTCCGCGTTTCCTCGAGATTGATGATCCGCAAACCTGGCGGGGCTTTCATGGCGGTGGCTGCGTGGACCAACAGGACACCGACGGAAGCGTCAGTCAAAACGTAGCCGAGTCTATCCGACGGATCATCCGGCGAGAGGGGCAAATAAGCGGCCCCCGCTTTGATGATTCCGAAGATGCCGATGATCATCGCAAAGGACCGTTCAACCATGATGCCGACAATTTGTCCTGGACGCACCCCTTCTTCCTGCAACCGATGGGCAACTTGATTTGCCCTCTCGTTCAACTGAGAGTAGTTGAGCGTCGACGCGCCCCAATATTTATCGTGCTCACAGAGCACGGCCTCCTGCAGTGGATGTTGTTGCACCCGCGCCTCGAAAAGGTCGTGAAGCAAGACGTTGTCAGGGAACTCACGGTTGGTGCAATTGAATGCAGCAAGCTGGTTCAATGTTGATCCATCTATTTGGCCCATAAAATTCCTCTCAGGATGTGTTCCTTAGCCTCCAATTATCTGTGCAAACCAAGATGCCGGTCAAACGCCAGGATTAGGACGTTGCCGACGTTGATCCCCAATGGCATTGTGAACAAAGGTCTTGCCGAGAATGAATTCATGGACTTGGGTCGTTCCTTCGATGATCTCGGTGATTTTGGCACCGCGGTAAAAGCGGGCGACCGGGGATGACTCGTGACAACCCGACGCGCCGTGAATCTGGACGGCGTCCGAAGCCGCCTGAACAGCCGCCCGCGAGGCGAAGTACTTGGCGATCATGCTTGTCGTGAACGTTTCTGGGAGATGGTCATCCTCGGCTCGACAAGCGTTCCAGCATAGAAGCTTGGCGGCTTCTAGATTGGTACCCATATTCGCAATTAAAGACTGGATCATACCTATGTCGCCTAAGTTTTGGCCGCTAACTTTGCGTGAAGCAGCGTAACGAGTGCTTTCCTCAAAGCAGGCGCGAAGGAGTCCCAACGCCGAACAAGCGGTACTGATTCTGCCGTACTGCAGACCAATCGGGGCAATGTGCGAGAGCGCAAATCCAGGTTTACCGACGATGTTGGTTGCAGGAATGGGCACCTCGTGGAAGCGAAGCCGCGCAAGACCGGCCGCGCGAAAGCCCAGCATGTTATCGATGGGTTCAATTTCAAACCCGTCACTTTCTCTTGGGACAAGGCAGGCAAGCGGCTGCCGATCCAACATTCCAAATACCAGGAACACCCCTGCCTTTTGGCCATTGCTGATCCATTTCTTTTCACCATTCAAGACCAGGCCGCCAGTCCGATCGTTCCGTCGGAACTCGGTAGCCATTGATTGTAAATCGCTCCCAGTACCGGGCTCGGTCAATGCGAATGCACCAATGATTTCGCCTTTGGCAAGAGGCCCCAGCCATTTTCCTCGCTGTTCAGCGGTTCCCCATTTGAGCAGCGCCGCAGAAATCATTGACTGGACAGTCAGGATTCCCGTAAAGGCCGAGTCGCTCCGCCCTAACGCCTCATGCAGTAAACCGAACGTGACCACGTCCCAGCCCCTGCCACCGAATTCACACGGGATGTTAGCGCCCAAATAGCCGGCGGCGCCCAATTGAGAAACGGCAGAATCGGGTATCTGCTGAGCCCGGTCCCATTTGTAGGCGAACGGCTCAACGTTCGACGCGGCAAAATCCTGGAACTCCGCGTGCCGCTTGATCTGTTCGGCAGTTAAGAAAATATCCATGTTCATTCTTCGCCCGCTGCTGCAAGGGCTTAGGCCACTTGGCCGGAGGACTTTCGGACAACAAACGCCGCCGTTGCGCTGACGGATTTGAAATTGTCGATATGAAGATCGTCCCCGCCAATTTCAACTCCAAATTTGCGTTCAACAAACGTCATCAACTGCACGGCAAACAGGGAATTAATCAGGCCTGTTTCAAACAGGTCTTCATCATCGCCCAACGCATCAATGTTGATTGAATTATTAATGAAGTTTCTAACGATGTCCTTTACATTTTTTGAGTCATTCATCTTTTGTAAAACTATTCGCAGTATGTTTTAGGTTTCCGAGTCTCAATAGACGTGAAATCCGCGCCCGCTTTTGCGTCCGCAATGGCCAGCCTCGACCATCTTTCGCAGGAGAGGGCAACAACGGAACTTCGAATCCTTAAATGAGTCATAGAGCACATCCAGCGAGCTTACCACGGTGTCCAGCCCGATAAGATCGGCTGTTTCCAGCGGTCCCATTTTGTGACCGAAGCATTTTTTGAAAATTGCATCGATCTGGGCCGCAGTGGCGAGGCCGTCCTGAAACACAAAAGCTGCTTCGTTCATGAAGAGGTGCGAGATCCTGTTGGAGACAAAGCCGGGCAGGTCATTGACCACGATGGCTTCCTTCTTCAATTGAGCCAGGAGTCGGTTGAGGGTGGCCAGGGTTTCAGCGGAGGTATGCTGCCCGCGAATCACCTCCACCGTCGGCATCATATGCACCGGATTCATGAAGTGAATGCCGATGACCTTGTCCGGGCGGCTGGTGGCGCTGCCGATGCGGGTAATGGAAATGCATGAAGTGTTGGCTCCAAAACACACACCTGCCGAGGCGATTCGGTCGAGCCGTTCATAGATCGGTTTCTTAACCGCCCAATCCTCGGTGACGTTTTCAATGATAAATTCACAGGTAGAAACCTCTTCAAGGCGGGTGGTGAAAGCAATTCTTTCCAAGACTTCGTTTCGAGTGAGCTTTGGAGCGTCCTTTCTGAGTACTGGAGCCAAACGCACGGTCTGTAGAATGCCGGCTCGGGCGGTCTCCAAAGATTTCTCGGACACGTCGACAGCAACCGCGCGGATGCCATGGAGAACCAGACTGGCCAACACACCCGAACCTATATTACCAACCCCAACTACGCCGACGGTTTTGAAATTCATAATGTTTTTTCTTGAGTGCGATTTCATGGTCAAATGATGCTCCAGGTTGGATAGCTGCGCTTTAGGATTGGCGTATTCCTGTATGTGAAGGCGTATAGACCCATTGGACCGGAAAGCGACATGTTAAAGTGGAGCCGCGCTGAACCACAAAATAGTCCCAGTCCCGGCAAGAACTGGGGAATTCCGCTTGCATACGAATAGGATTGAATCCGGCTGGGCCAACTCACGCGCCCGTTTTTGCCGCGTCAATCAATTTCCGCTCTTCGGGCAGCAGAGTCGCCTTGGAGGAAAGCTCCAAATAGGATTTCGCCCGGGCCGCGTCGCCATTTGCCTTCAGGATCAACCCATAGTAGCCTGAGATCACGGGGTTTTCGAGCTGTTCGGCGCTGAGCTTCTCAATGGCCGCCAGTGCCTCCGAATTTTTCCTTTGCAGGTACAGTGAAAAGGCGTAGGTGGAGACAACGGAAGAATTTGTCGGCGCTGCGCGGTAAACTTCCTGCGCCAGTTCGAAAGGCTTGAATTCCCGCGCATCGAGCAGGAGCGCGAGCATTGCCACGTTGCGTTTAGCAGCCAGATCTGAGGGCGCTCGTTTTGACTGCCGACTGAAGAGCATCATTAATGGGCGCGTTTGCCCACCCGCAATCAATGCCTTGGACAACGCCTGATAAGCCCACCTTTCCTCCGGATACTGGTTGACTATTGTCCAGAGGAGACTTTGAGCCTCACTGGAGAAGTTCCACTGAGCGGCCAGGTTAAAGAGCATGACCAGACTTTGTTTCTGGCCATTGGCGGCCTTCAAGGCCTGTTCCCATTCGCCAGTTGCAGCCGTAGTCAGGCCTTGTCCTTTAAGGGCACGAGCAAGGAATGCATGTCGAAGAAATTCCAATTCGGCCCAGTTCTGCCTTTGTAGTGACGTCTGAAGGCCGGGCCAGTCGCCCAAGGTTGTCCGGCACTCTGCGGCTGGGAGCATGGCAGCCTGGCTGGTGAGTGTTTCTTTGGGCAAGGTTTGCAGCCAGACAAGCGTGTCCGCCGGAGCATTGTGCGCCAATTGCCACGTAGCCAGTTCGTAAACCTCGGCGCGATCTTTGGCAGCCTCGCGCTGTAATTCGGCCAGCGCCAGCTTGAACTCACTGCTGCCTGTCCCGGCGAGCACGTCCAACCGCAGCAACCGGTCCGCAAACTGGGAGTTGGTCTGGCCCACCAGTTCGCGGGAATATGCTTCGGCTGCCTGGCTCCGCTTGTTTTGCAAGGCATCGGTCGTCAACTGCCGCAAAGCCTGGCAATGCAGGCCGGGAAGATTTGGGTCGGTCGCAATGCGCTCGAGGTTCGCCCTCGCCTGGGCCTGGGCGAGCGCGTTGGATCCGTGAAGATGCACCAGGTCCAGGTTCACCTGCGGGACTTCACTCAGAGGGTCCAGACGGGCGGCTTCAAGGAAGTGTGATTCCGCTCCAGCGAGATCGTTGGCCGCCGCCGCCACGCCGCCGGCGAGATTGTGATAGGCGGCGGTTTGTTTACCTGCGGCGTCAACACCGTTCAGCGCGTTGGTGGCGGCCGAGTAGTTGCCAAAGATCATGTCGGCCTGGGCCAACGCCAGGCGATCAAACGTGGATTGGGGATTCAATGCGACGACGCGACTCCACCATATTAATGCGGCGGGCGATCGGGCCGCTTCGGTGAGCCGTGCCATGAGGCGGTTGGCTTCCAGATTAGCGGGGTTGGCTTGCAGAACCTGCTGAAGGCTCAACACGGCGTTCCGTTCGTCCGAACTAGCGAGAAACGCACGGGCCATCTCCAAAGCGTGTTTCTGTTTCCACACTTTGTAGCTGCGAAAGCCTACATAACCACACAGCAAAACAACAATAAAACAGAAAAAATATGTGATTAATTTGCGCATATGGATGTTATGGTTGAGTCACCTCAGGCTTGGAATTTGAGAACTGGAATAACTTCCCTAACCCGCGGCAAGGTCAGCCTTCCGAGGCGGCGTCAAGCAAAGCCTGCTGAACTTGAAAAAGTCACGTCTCATTGTTCAAATCGTCGGCTCAAAGCCCAGTTCGGCCGGGTGGCGTTGCGGCTTCAGCTCGCCTTCGTGGAAATGCCACTCGCTTAGCTGAACCTGACACTCTCGCGCCAGAGCTTTCAATTCCGCTAAAACGCCGGGCCGCAAAGCAGCGGTGATGACGATTCCGGTGACCTTGTGCCGGGATATAATCTGGGGCAATTCCTTGATTCCCCCCATCACCAGATATCCGTAAACCCATTGCGAGCGCAGTGCCGCTTCGTCGTCAATCAGGCCAACAATGTTTCGATCATCGAAACTGGATGACTCATGAAAACCACGTTCTTTGAGGTACAACTGACATCGCCCCCCGGCACCGTAGAGCAGGACTCGTTGCGCGCCCGTTTTCAACTCGCTTTTGCCCCGGAAATAATTGACCAGTTCCTCCGCGGACCGGTAAATCAGTCGAAAAGCTAAAACGGCGGGATTACCAAGGCCGGCCATAACGAAGGCCCGCATCAATGATTGCTGCGCGTTTGCGGGGTCGATCAGCAGCGCCAGGCCCAGACTTAATAAAAGACCGATCTGAAGGGTGAATACCAGCAACAGGACATCGAGCAGCCGTGGTCTCGTCCAATTGGTCACATACGTGCGCGAAACTGCCAGGAGTGAAAACGCGGGCGTGACCCAGACCGGCAAATCCAGGAACCATGATTGCCAGAAGTTGACCCTGGGCGACTCAGATATCGCCATTCCCACGGCAAGCGATCCTGATAGGCACAGCATGTCCCATACTGGGTAGCTCAATGCTCTGAAGGTCATGTGTGTTGGACGCCTCAAACCGTTTAGGAGCACCCGGCCCGTGTCACGCAGTTCGATTACTGCCAGATGGCGCATGAGAACATAGGCCACCGCCAGGAGGGCTAGGAGGAAGATTCCCGAGGCGTGCGACTGGAACAATGTGATCAGCAATCCAAAGAAGACCAACCCGGCATTCAAGACACACAACAGCATGGCCACACGGGGGGTACTCAAGCCCGTTTTGCGCAATCGATGGTGCAGATGCTCCACGTCCGCCTGCATGATGCCCATCCCTCCCCCAGCCAGTATCCGCCGCACGGATCGCCGCCAGACCGCGAGCAAAGAGTCGTAGATTGGCACCCCCAGAACCAGCATGGGGATCGTCAAGGACAATACGAACGTGCTCTTGGTAAAGGTTTGAAGCGAGATAACCCCTAAAGTGAAGCCCAGGAACATGCTGCCGGTATCGCCCAGGAAGACGGTGGCCGGATGAAAATTATACCGCAGGAAGGCCAGACAAGCGCCGATCAGGCTTACCAATACCAGCATTTGGCCATGAGTCGGCCCGATCACAAATATCCCGCACAATCCGACCGAAGAAATGATGGCCAACCCGGAAGCCAAGCCATCCAGTCCGTCAATGAGGTTGAACGCGTTGATAACGGCCACGATCCAAAACGCTGCCAGCGAAACATCGAGCGCCGGGGGAAGTTCAACGCCGAATAGCCGCCCAAAGCGCGTGCCCGACAGGCACATCAAGGAAGCCGCCAGCGCCTGGCCTGCTAGTTTGGTCCATGGTCGCAGACCCCGGATATCATCCAGCAAGCCCACTACCAGCAAGATTAACGAAGCGGTGAGGTAGTATAAATACCAATGGAAATCCAGGCTCCCGACATATGTTTGAGTTAAAGCCATGGCCAAGAGGCAAGCCGCATGCACACCCAGAAATACAGCGAGGCCCCCACCGCGCGCCGTGGGCCACTTGTGGGGCCGACGCTCGTTGGGAAGATCCACCACGCCCAGCCGGGCCGCGACTGAACGGACCAGCGGCGTCAATAGATAGGTCACGACCAGCCCGGTCAGCAAGGCGACCAAATTAATTTCCCAATCGATGGACACGAAACGATCAGTTGTTCCACCGGCTTGGAGCCATGCTCCCGCCGGATGCCTCGAGCATTTCAATCATTCGCGGAAGGAGGACTTCCTTGGAAAACCGGTGCGCCAACGGCGCAAACTCGTGGCCGTTGGTTTGGACGCCATTCTTCTTGCATCCAAGAATATGCTGAATGATTGGATTGATTTCGCCATGCCGGGCGAAGCGGCAGGCGAACGAGTTTTTGACGGTTTCCAGCATCTCCGTGATGTGGCTGGGTTTGGGCCCCACGTAAAGCAGGGGCAAACCCACTCGCAGGATATTGTAGATTTTGCAAGGATGCACCAAACCGACAAAAGGATCGCCCATGACCACCAGATGCAAGTCGGCGGCTGACAACGTGCCAGCCAGTTGATCGAGCGGCTGGTACGGAAGGCACGTTATATTGGTCAAACGGTGGTCCGCGGAGAATTGCTTGACCCGGGTAAACTCACTGCCGCCGCCAACAAAACAGAAAGCGACGTCCGGCTGCCGTCCCAGTGCTCTGGCCGCGGACAAGATGCTGTCCAACGGATGACAAGGGCTGTGGTTGCCTGAGTACATCACCACGAACTTGTCCTGCAACCCATGCGCCTTGCGGAAACGATTCCGCCCTTCGGGATCAAAGCGGACTTCCGAATCATGCGACCAAGGAGGCAGCACACCAACTTTCCTTTCATCGATGCCCTTATCCAGGATTCTGTTCTGCATGAAACGATCCAGCACCACCACGGTTGAAGCCTGACGCAAACTGTAACGCGAGATGCGTTCGAGCAATCTTTCCGCCGGAGAACCAGGCGCCAACCAGCCGGCCGCCACGGCCTCATCCGGGTTCAGATCCATCACCCAGTAACAGAAACGCCCGCCCCGGACGCGGGCAAACCACGCGCCGAGAGCCGAAACCAGCGGCGGTGAGGTGAGGGCGACAACCAAGTCCTGTTTTGGAAGCTGGAAAAGCCGGCAGGAGCAGGAGATTAGAAAGCTCGCGAAGTCGGCGGCCCGTCTCCATTTCGCCCGCTTCCCGAAGCCGGTGTTCAAAACCCGGTAGATCTGCATTCCCTGCCAATTTTCCCGTTTGGGGAAAACCCGGCCCGGGTCATCATAAGCGCGGCGGCTCGTGATGACAGTGACGACATGCCCACGCCCGACCAGGCTCAAAGCCAGATCGGTGAGGTGCTGCCCGCTCGAACCGACGTCCGGATGGAATGTTTGATTAAGCAGGGTGATCCGCATTGTCCACCTTGATGAGTTTCTCGAGTTGCTTCGACAAAGCCTGCTTTGCCTCCTCGGGATCGGCAAAACCTGATACCACGATTTCCAGAACTTTCTGGCCGTGATTGCCCCGGCCGGCCCAAATGGCGCGAACCAGGTTGAAGCGGGTTGACTCCTGCGCCACATAGGCTTCCTTTCCCGCACCAGCCTCCCAGCGGCACTGATAGACATCGAGCGGACCGCCGGGGGATTCGAAAATATAACAGCGCATCGGCAGCAGAACATCATGAACTTTGAGTAGGAGCAGTTCGGGGCCAGAGCGCAGCTTGTAACCAACGGCTGGCATACAAATCTCGGGGGTGTGCCTTTTGGCCAAATAGCCCGCCACCCTTCCGGGCAACCAGTCGTAATAAAACACCTGCCACAACGTCCCGTCTGATTCGTTCCACTGGCCTTGTTTGCCATCGTCAAAACGGAGCAAGTAGCGGCTTTTCTCACCGATGGGCAGCGATTTGAAACTGGGATTGTTCTCGGAAAATGCGACGGACCAGTTCGGGACGGGCTTAAACTGCGACTCGCGGATTTTATACCACAGTTCGACACTGACTTCTACAACCACCAGCCAGACGAAGAGAGCGAGCGCAAAGCGATTTAAGATCGAATATCCGGTAACTGGAGTGCCGATGTGCCCTTTTGAGTTAGAGTACCCGTTCCAAGTGTGTTTATCCACGGCTCCAGATCCCGAATTCTGCACGGCTGTGCCTCGTACCTTGGCATTCATTCCTTTGCGTTCTCGGCTCGCGAAAAAAAGCGCCACACCCCAGGTCGTTGCAAAGCAAGCCAACAGAATCGTGATTCCAGCGCCGTCATGATACTCGGCAATCGCAGCCGTGCCCTTTTTAGTGGCAACCAGAGTAAGAATGGACGTTCGACAAACATTGAAAACGATCGCTAAGAGAAAACTTGCTGGGATCAACAGTATTCGCCTGAATCTTCCCAACCTGTAAAATTCACCCAGAAAGAGGGAAATCATGAGGCTCGATTGAAATGAACGGATGCCGCTACAAGCGTCTTCAATCCCGACCATCCCGGTGGCAACCTCGATGGCGTTACCGTGCTGCGCAGTGGGAACGCCCAAGGCGCCCAGAATTTCAACTACGATGCCGACATTGACGCGAGTCAGGCATTGAATAATTGGAGCCTCAATCAGCGTCGGCCAGGGAATTGCGACCAAAAGAAAGCTGATGGGAAAAGCCATTTTACTCATCCAATCCTGCCCTTTCCCGATCCGAATAGCGCACAGTGTCAGACCAATGGCCTCGAAGCCCAGGAGCCACTGAATTGGTCGCCATTCCGGCGTGGCCGCCTCAACCAAACGTGTCGGCAAATAAAAAAAAGCCAGGCCGGCAATTAGCAACCACAGAATTTTCTGATCGCGCGAGGATAGAAAATCGTTATTTACCGGCTCATGTTGAATCTGCGATGGCTGCGTCCGATGACAGCGTCGGAGCACCAATCCCAAAGATAAAATGGGAACCGTCCATCCATAGCTATATTGCGGATCCGTGGACCACTCCAACCGCAGATTATTCAACAACCGAACCCAAAGAAAAGTGAAGGGCAAAGCCAGCAAAGCTAACTTCCAGGCGGCTCGAGGATGGCGGACGGGTGATTCATTGGTCGCATTCTGCGGTTGAAAGCCTTGAAAATCACCAGCTATGACTCTTGGATTTTTTATCCTTGTCGAAGTAAGCAAGCTAAATATCTCCTTCTTATCTGGTAATATCTGTTTGGGATTCCACTGCTGTTTGGCCGTCTCCGATCACCCTTGCCTTGATGAAGATCGCCGGGTTTCCCCTGTGAATGGAATGATGATTAAGATCCTGCGTTGCTATCGAACCGGCCGTCAGGACCGCGTGTGAGTGGACCACAACCCCGGGACCGACCCAAGCCCCGGCGCCAATCCAGCCACCATCCATGATGACGATCGGTTTCACCGCTAAATCGAAGGTACGAGATTTGTAATTATGGTTTCCGGTGCACAGAAACGCTCGCTGGGAAATGCAGACATTGTTGCCAATGGTGATTCGATCCAGATTCAAAAGCCAGCATTCCTCTCCCAGCCAGACATGATCTCCGATTTCCAGTTTCCAGGGAAAGGTGATCTTGACTTGCGGTTTGATGACCACGCCCCGGCCGATCCGGGCTCCAAATGCGCGCAAAACGGCCCTTTTCAGCGCCGAGAAACTAAATGGGCAAAGCCGAAACAGCATCAAGCTGATGCATAGCCAGAGGCACTCCTTGATCGTGCCCGCTCCGCGATCAAATGCTCTGACGGAGTAGCACGAAAGATTCACCGGAGTGCGCTGGAGATCAGCCATGGATTCCGGCAAAGTTGGATTCTGCTCTCGCACGGAATTTATTCAAAAGTCGGCGAGACAAGCTGGTTTCGCACCGCCTCCAAGCATCCACTCGTACAGTTCCTTCGTTTGCCCGGCGATACGTGGCCAAACGAATCGTTCAGCGGCGAGGGTCCTTGCCCGCTCGCTCAAATTCCGGGTGTCAGGCCCTGACATGCTCCAAAGCTCTTGGAGCCCGCGGGCTATGCTTTTGACGTAAGGTTCGATTTTTAAGGCAGCTCCGGCGGCGAAGCCCTCCGGAAGATTACATTGAGGGGTCATGAGAACCGGCTTCGCGTTCGCCCATGCTTCCAAAACAACCATCGGCACCCCCTCACTCAATGAGGGCAGGATAAAAGCGTTGCAATGGTGATAACAAGCCGCTTTGGCCTGATTGAATTGAGGACCGAGAAAAATGACGGAGGCTTTCGATTGGCCATTACTTGCCAGCTTTGCCGGCCCGGACGTTGCCCCGTAGCAGCCTGGTTCAAGCTGGCCACTGCCTGAGGTCCGGCCCAGTCCTTTGAGCACAGTCCAGTTTATCCGGAGTTCGGTCGCCAGTTGCTTAAGTTCAGCTTCGTGCCCCCCTTGGTCCCACCCGGCAACCGCCAAAACCCACGCCTCCTTGCCTAGCGGAGTATCGCTGATGGCCAACTGCCAAGCGCGGAGCAGATCGGCCAAACCTTTTTTCGGATGGATGCGGCCAAGATAAAGCAGGACTTTGGTCCCTGGTTCAATGATGCCTTCCCAGCACGGAGCTCCTGACGAGCCGCCCGCAGGAAGGTCAATGCCATTGGGAATGATGGCGATTTCATTCGTAAGGCCGATTTGACGCATGGCTCGGGCCTCGGCTTCACAAAGAGCGCGCAGGCAACGTGCTCCCCGCAGATGCCGGCCCTCGAACAGGAAATGAGCGATGGCCTTCTTCCGGCGCGAATGGCTGATCGCCCAGGAATCAAGCATCCCATGGGCTGAAACAAGGTAGGGACTCCGCGTTTTCCGGCAGTAAACGCTGGTGGCAACGCTCGTATACACCCAGACGCCATGCGTGTGAGTAATGTCCGGTTTGTACGCTGTGAGTTCCTCCAGGAAGCGTGGGGAATAACCAAACTTTTCCAGCCAGACCGGGTTAAAAGCACGGGCGGCAACTGGCTGCCAAGTCTCGATATCCGCTTCTGTGAACTCGTCACGCAGGCCGAAAACACAGGCGTCCATCCCTGTCTCAATCAAGGATTGCAACAGTCGCCTTACGCCTTCGAAAAGCCCTCCGGCATTGCGGGAAATGGACGCGGTCAGATTTGCGGTACGAATCATCGATTCAGCGGTGCAACAGCAGCCACAACACCAATCGATCGAGCATTGTTGGCTTCGGGCGGGGCACGCGTAAAGCACACCCAACCGCCCGTTGCAGCCCCGCTGCAAATCGGTCGAGGCCCCAATCTGCGATGATGGCGAGGCTCGCCGATGCAAATTCAGAAAGTGGAAAGTTGCGAGCCGAGATTTTCACCATCAATTGGGCGAGGGATTCGATGTTATAGGGATCGAAATTGAAGCCGTTTCGACCTTCCTGGACGAGATCCGAGGCGCAGCCACAGTGATTCGAAACAAGCACGGGCAGCCCTGAGGCCATTGCCTCGTTTACCACAAGGCCCCATTGCTCCACGGTGCTGGCGTGGATGAAGGCGCTCGATAAACCATAGTAAATCGGCAGTTCGCCGTATTGTTTGAAGCCGGGCAGAAGCACGCAACGCTGCAATCGGAGGTCGGAGATCAGACGACAGAGATCGGCTCTCAGAGGGCCGTCGCCCAAGAGGACCAGAGACCAGGGATTGGACGTGGGATGGGAGCTCGTAGATGAAGAAGCGATTTCGCGATATCGCGCAAACGCCTGGATGAGACGCACAAGATTCTTTTTTTCTATGAACCGTGCTGACGCCAGAAAGAAGTTCTCGGGAAGTCCATTCTGACTCCTGAGTTCCGACTTTTTGCTTCTGACTTTGGCTGCCTCGCTTGCAAAGTAATCATTGTCCACGGCATCATACCCCATGAATACTCGGTCCGGCGCCATGCCTAGGGAGGCAAGATATTCCGCGTGTGGGCGACCGCCTACGAGGCCCGCAGCACACAATCCGACCACACGCTTTTTCACGAATTCCCGCCATGGTTTTCGTTTCTCATCAAAAGCAGTCGTTTCGGACATCAAGATAGCTGGCAACCCCTGGGCGAGGCACCACCTCAACGCGGCCAGCGAACACCGGTCATGCCACCCCGCAATCGCGACTGCAGCAGGCCGCAGCTGGTTTAACGTCTTGTCCAGCGCCTCAGCAATTTGAGTGGCGGCCTGGGCCTCGATCGGCACGCTTGGGAATAGAGTTAATCTATGAAAGCCATCCTGACCCTCTATGAGATCCCAATCATACGTTGGATCCACGTTTGAATACTCAACCCCCGTAATCCTTAATCTCTTCCCGGCTGCTTTAAGGCGCCCAAAATGATACGGGCCGATCCTGCCAAACTGGATCGCCACGTGCTCCTTCGAGTGCCCGGCATGCGATTCTTCGACGGAAGCCGCAGGTATGGACCCGGAGTCCGATTTCTTTGGCTGTTCCTTATCGAACAATCCAGGGTATTTCTTAAAGGATTGTTTGGTGCCTGTAAGTCCATTTTCACCATTCGCCAGTAAAATACGCTCATGCCACTCCGCGATCGGCCCGGTTTGGCAGAACCCTTCGACGTGGATTCGTCCGCAAAGACCGATCCTGGTGGCATCATCGGGCCGGTTCACTAATCTCAAAACCAGATCGCTCAAGACGTTCACGTCGTGTGTGGACCGAAGGAATCCGAGATCGTCGGAAGTGATAACTTCACCCAGACCTCCATTCAGGACCGAACAAACAACGGGAATGCCAAAACTCATGGCTTCCACCGGGGTTAGCCCCAGTGCATCCCAATCTGAATTGAACTGCAAGACGTCCAAGGCCTGATAGAATGACGTCATATCCTTCAGCCAACCCAACCAGCGCACGCTTTTGGAGATGCCTGTCTCGCGAGCAAGTGATTCCAACGAGGCGCGTTCCGGACCATCACCCGCAATGGCAAAAACTGTTTTTGGGTTCTGCGCCAGGACCGCCTTCGCAACGCGCAGGAAAACATCGAACCGCTTGCGTGGAATGAGCCAGCCCGC
The DNA here is from genome assembly GCA_021325145.1 of Verrucomicrobiota bacterium. Classification (GTDB taxonomy): domain Bacteria; phylum Verrucomicrobiota; class Verrucomicrobiia; order Limisphaerales; family Pedosphaeraceae; genus JAJPHR01. Next base: position 46,813 of record JAJPHR010000108.1, read on the forward strand.
ATTTCCTACAATTGGTCCGTCAGGCGCGAGGCCAAGCGACTTGCGTGCTTTTGCCTTGTCCTCCAGTGAGGGAAGCCGCGGCATCTCCAGAGGGCACCTGACCGTGTGAGCCACGCGAGCCAGCGATGGATAGAGCGATTCCGCCTCCTTCCGGATGAAATCACAAGGAAAGGTGATGGCATCGAATTGTTTGCAGGCGAGGCGATAAATGAGCTGCCACTGCCGCTTTCCCTTTGTGCCCGCATGATGAAAATGGATCGCAAGGATTCGGCGGCCCCGGCATTGGTTTCCGAGCGCCAATGTGGCCAGCAAATTATGCCCGGTCATGATCAAGCCATCCGCTCTGATCCCCCGCAACTTCCTCTTCAGCAAAGGATAGCTTCGCCATCCCCCTTTTCCCTGGTACGGCAGGCCATCATGTGGGATTCCCGCCTCATCAAGCAACGGGCCAAGTTGCCCCACCGGATTGAGCGAAAGCAGCCGCAGGCTGTGTCCGCGCTGCTTCAACCCTCCCATGAGCCTTAAGGAAGCGTGCTCCATGCCACCCAGGTTGGCGCATTGAATAAGGTTCAGGATCTCCACTTTAATCCAGTATGCCCGAAGGCACGAAGACCGTTCCTGAAATGCGGCCACCTGGCCGCCGCAAGCCTCGGCGAACCTTCAGACCAAAACGGCGCAACGGTTTCCTGATTCTCCGGGCCGAAGGCGTTGCTGGCACGCGGCGCAGCCTGCTCCGGTTGGAGCGCGTGGCTGCCAATGCAAGCAAGCTTGTTCTGGATCCGCCAATGGCTGCACTTCCGTATTCGGATGCCGGCGGCCTTCTATCCAACCACCAGACCGCCAAGCCGCCAAAGACGAACGGATAGAGGGTGATGAGGGTGATATCGCGCCCAAGATTAAACGTCAGAATCAAACCAAGCCCATACAAGGGCAAACGACCGAGTTCCTGTATTCGCAGATCAAGTCTGGCGAGCCAGACCACCCAAAGACTCATCAGCAGCGCGGAAAAAGCCGGCCCAAAAATCCGGCCGAAGTTGACGATACCCTGCCCAATGAGCCCAGTGGAGATGGTCGCATAAACACCTGCCCCACTCTGATCTCCCCCCCCTTGTCCGCGGATTATGGCGTAGTCAATGCCTATCATCGGCTTGCCTGGCCAAAGGCCGCGCGGAATGGGATTGACCAGTTCCGCCCAGTAGCGACTACCCCAATTTGGCCTGTATACACCCTGTTCGATGAACGTGTTGATCCAGCATAACTCCTCATACATGTTCAATCCCTCGTGATGGACCTTCTCGGTGGATCTGAGACTGAAGCCCTCTTCTCTCAGTGCGCCAACGATGGTGGAAGTGGTACGGTTGGCAATCACAAACGCCATCCAGCCATTGACTAGAATGAAACACCCAGCCAACGCTATCACCTTTTTCAGGATACTCCCGCGCAGCCTCAGGAAGACCCAGCCAAGGACAGCCGGTATCACGACCGCAAGCATGGTATTGCGCGTGCGATCAAAAATGAAATACGGCCAGCAAAGCACACAGCAAAGCACAGCGAGTGAGCGGACCCGGCGGTTCGTGGACAGAGCGACGACGACTCCGAATATTCCGGCAACGAGAAGTTGCATGTAGATGGCGATCACGGAAAGCGCATCGAAACCCGCTCCGATCCTTCCATGTGTCCATGGACTCGCTTTCACACCAAGGAAGGGAAAGAAGAAATATATGGCATCTCCTTTCAGCAGGATGATTGCGATGATGGCAAGGATCGCCCAGACCATTCCGCAACCCCAGAAGGCCCGGTCTAATTGCGCCTGGAATGCCCGCTGATCCGTGCCATGCCTGATCAGCCCCAATACACCGCTAGTCAGTCGCAGATGACGCCGGTTAAGCCATCTATGAAGATAGGGAGTTGTCACCAGAAAAACCGCCAGGAACCAAACGACCTGCCACCAAGCCGATGCCAGAATATCAGCCTCAAAAAGTTTGGCATGATTGTTGGCATAATTATTATAAAAGGCATCGCCAACGTACCAGGCTGCAACCGTTCCCAGCACCGCCAGAATGGGCAGGCCGGTGCCGTCGCGCAGCCGGCTTTTAGCCCAAAGCGCACCTCCAAGCAACAGAGCTATAGCCGCCCAGAAACCCGCTGGAAGCATGGAAAGAGTCTCAACCACGGTCTGTCTTTACCCGCTAAATCCTGCCTCTCAGCGCGTCCTCCAACCTGGCAAGATTCTCTGCCAGCGTCGCCAACGAGTAACGTTTCGCCTTTTCCAAGGCGGCCTGGCTTTGATACCGCAGCAACCCAGGCTCCCGGAGGTATCGTTGGAACATTTTCGCCAATGCATCCGCGTTTCGCGGCGGAACGATGAATCCGTCCACACCGTCGCTAACCACGTCCCCGCAACATGGCGTGGTGACGACCTGCAACCCATGCGCCATGGCCTCAAGTTGCGTGATCGCAAATCCGTCGGAAAGCGTAGGCAACACAAACACGTCGGCCCTGGCATACCACTGAGTTGCCTCTGCCCGGCTGGTTCGGCCATGAAACGTCAGGTTGCGCGGGGCGGACGCACGGGCATCATCCGAGATGCCTATCGGCCCAACGACGTCGAAGTGTATATTCTCGTTCACCAGCTTTCGGGCAGCTTCCATCAAGTACTGAATTCCTTTCCGCAAGATCACCTGTCCAAGAAAGAGAACACGCAAAGGCGGGGTTGACGGGCTGGAGTTGAGGGTTCGGAGTTCGGAGCGGGGGGTTGGCGCCTGATCAGCCTCATAGCATAACGGCACAATGAACACCTTCTCCGCTGCGACGCCCTGCCTGACCAGCGCTTGTTTGCAGAATGCCGAATTAACTACCACACGGTCTGCCATCGCCCATTCCTGCTCACGCCGGCTGAAATAAGCTTCCGGCACCTCCGTTGTTCCCCGTGTCCAGCCGGGCCAACGCTTCTCCTCTTCGCGAACGAGTTCCACCTCCACTCGGTTCGGGTCCATTTGATTGAGTATGCACTTGATTCCGCGTTCGCGGCACCAGGTCATCGTTTCCAGCGCCCCGGTATCGTAGGCAAATATCACCGTATCCTGACCCAAGCCGGGGCGCCGCCTCAACGCCTCACGAACTCGAATAGCAAATCGCCGGCCCACTTCAATGAAGCCGGCGTACTGACTTCCGCTTCCTCCGTTGCGCTTTCCGCTTTTGGCCTGCGCCCGAAGTTGCATCTCCCATAAAAGGGCACGTACATTCCACGAAGTGACTGCCGCATCTGCCAATTGCGGATGAAAGCGCGAGGCAGCCGCGCCTGCAACATCCAGGCCAAATCCGTTTCCCAGCTTCCGCTCAACGCTCCCGGCCCAAAAATCCGTATAAAGCGTGGCCAATCGCCCCCCCTGCTGCAACGCGCGAGCCACCGCGTAATGCTCACGAGCGCCCAGTTGGCAGCAAATCCATTGTTTAAAAGCCACTCTTTGAAGCAGAAAACTGATTTTTTCTTTTCCCTGTTTCGCAACTGGCTCCTCCGCCTCGATGTTCAGGAAAAAGTGGGCCAGAAACTCACAATGATGCAACCTGAGCTGTCGTTTCTTCGGGCAAGAAACGGGCAGGCTTCTGCGGCAGGAAACGGAGTTTCAATTGCCGGACGAGCGGAATTTCAACGAACACATGAAGCCCGGAGGCGAACGCCACGGCCGCGCCGGTCATCAGCAAGGCCGCGACCATTTTCGCCATGCCTGATCTCAACTGACCACAGTGAAAAAATTTCTCCGCCACCTGGAGAACATAAGGATGGGTCAGGTACAAAACGTAACTGGCATTGCCAACCAATAGTATAAAACGGTTGCGCACTACGATGCCTTTGATCTCGAGCCGGGCGGATGCAAGAACAACTCCTGCGGCAGGCAAGCCCAAAAGCATTACGCGGTGCCTGATTCCGCCGACTGATTCCATCCATGGCAATGCAACCAGGCACGACAAAAGCAGCCACATTTCCCACCGGCACGGCTTGGATCGATTCTGCCACTGGGCAAAGATAAGGTACGCAATCATACCCAGAATGAACTCAAACACGATGGTATTGCTGTAGAACCCGATCAAATCCGATTTTGGGGGAAATACCATGGCAAGCGCCGGCAGGGCTGATATGATCAGCGACACCCACAAAACGGGAATGGCTGTCCGAAAAAGCAAAATCACGCTGCATATCACATAAAAATACATCTCATAGTTAAGGGTCCAGCCAAGGAAGAGCATCGGCTGCATGACCCCACCTTCCTTCCGATAGGGCAGAAAGCCAAGTGATTTGATAAGATTCCAAGCATTAGCCTGGGTGGTGTGAAGCAACTCGGGCTTTAACAGCGCGATGATATAAACCCCGAGGGTGCATAGCCAATAGAGCGGCACGATTCGGACCAGCCTGCGCTTCAGAAACGCGGAAGGATCAGTTTCCATGATTCTCGCCATTAGAAAGCCACTGAGAACAAAGAATAAATCTACACCGTAAAGACCGAAAGCGGCCGGCACAATTCCGCATATGATCGGCGTGCCAAAAATCTGCAGCAGGTGAACGTATACCACATTTGCCGCGGCATAAGCACGTAACGCCTGAATATTGTTCAAAAACGAACTCATTTTACGATCGTTGGATGGCGCAAGGAGAGGCCTCAGAAGCTGTTCGTCTCGCCTTCCCCATTTGGAAAGCACGTGTGGGACTCATTCGGCAGTCAACTTCATGCTCTGGCCGACGGCCACGCTGGCTGAGTCCAGGCAAAAGTTTCTGCATATGGCCGTAAAATAAAACGCCGGCTTGCAGGCTGACACCGGGCAAAGCCGGCGTGATTGATTAAAATCCATCCCGGTAAAGCGGGCAGTCCTCTGCCCGCCGTTGGTGCGCACGGAGTGACGTGCCTAACGAGATAGCCTCTAAAATTTACAGCCCTGAAACGATATGAAGGCCCGTCGGGGGAGGGAGATTGGCCAGTTGCCAGGTGCCGTTGGTCCATAGAAACGTTACCGCCTGCCCTGAAGTAATCGTCAGCGGTGTACCCGTGAGCGAGGCTTTGGAATAAAGGGAATAAGCCTGATTCGATGCATTGCTTATCACCATTGTCGCACCAGACGGGATCTTCGCTGGTTGGGTGTCGTCAAGAGCAAATTTTGCGGTTGCGATTCCATTCCGCATCTGCCCTTTTGAGCCTTGTGCGTAAGTAAAAATGTTGGTCAGTGTTGTGGTATCACCCAAGGCCGTCGGGGTGTATTGGTTATTTGCATCAAGGACGTACTGGCCCTGAAACTGAGGTTCGTAGAAGGAACCGCAATTGCTTCCGGAGTTGCTGAAAACAAATACGTTCGTTGCCCAGCCATACCCGGTTGCCAACCCCCATGCATTCTGAACCCGATTCGAGAAGAAATACACACTGGCGGATAGGTTGGCCCCGTTTCCGAGAATTTGCAACGGGTACTGAGCGCCGTTGAAGGTGTTCCACGCCGCTACAATGTTGCTGTTAATGGTGCCCCCCTGATAGCCGGCGACACCTAATGCAACCCCTTGAGCCGTATATACGTTGTTACTGACAAAGGTTACATTGCATGCCGGCGTGGTCATCAATGCATAGCCACTACCATAAAAGTTTGTAAAAGCATTGTTAATAATTGTATAAGTCGGAGACCAATAATAGCCGCCGTTCAATGCGATGGCTGAGCCGAGATAGGAGAGAACGCAATTGGACATAAAGGAGGTGTTGGTCGAATAACTCCGGTAGAATTCTTCCGCCTGATTGGCGTTGGAGAAGACGCATGAGGAAACTGCATGCGCAAAATTGTTGATACAACTGCCATCCCCGTCTTGGAAGACACAATTGGTCGCCGTCAAGTAAATGTTCGGCGCGCCGGTTGTTTCCTCCATCATCTCGCCGCGCCAATGCTGAATGACGCAGTTTTGCATTACAATCGAACTGAGCATGGGCGACGTGCCGGACATGGTAACCAGCCAATGGTGAGTGCCATCCCAGCCTATTCCCGTCGAACCGCTGGTCGGCCAGGAAAGATCTCGGATGTTTCCCACGGCAACGCCACCATCAAGTGTCAGGTTGGTGAACACGAGTGGGTAGTCATTTGTCACCGGAGCCTGAATCCCAAAAGTCGCGCCGCGTTCGCAGTTGCCACCAAAATTTCTCCAGCCACCGCTGCCGGTCAAAGTGACGGAGCCTTGGCCGGCAAACGTGATTCCCCCCCGCCGCAAAAGCAGGGCCGCCGGTGAATAGCTACCATTGTAGCCGTTTATGAGTTCCCTCGGGACTATCAAATAGTTTCCTGCGGGAATGGTGATGGTGGCAGTCGGAGTGGAGCAGGCCATCACTGCATTGCTAAACGCCGGGAGATCATCCGTCCCGTAAAATCCCGTCAACCCATTCCCAGTCGCTCCGGCAGGCGTCAAGACCGTAATGTTGGAGGGCGAGGAAACCGCCGAAATGTAGGTAATCAGGGTCTCATTGCTGACGCCCCGCCACGTTCCGCCTCCAAAAACTTCGATCAGCTTATTCGTGTCTGCAGCAACAAATCTCGCCCCCGGGCAAACGATGGCAGTCGAATTGCTGGTGACCTTGATAGTGCTCAATGTCAACAAATCACCTTTTGCGCCAAAATTTGTGACATTCACCGACGTCTGCGATCCCCTGGCAGCCATCGCGCCGAGCATGATTAAGCAGACCGCGAGGATAGGAAACCGAAAGCACCCTTTGAAGCTCGGACAAGGATAAACATGTAATTTCATAAGTCATTGAGCGATAGGCTTCAAGATGGCTCGAGCTTGAATTTAGACGATCGCGCCGTTTGCATCAAGCAGGTTTCGCGCCGCTTTGCGGCAGGCCATCATATGGCGAGCTTTCATCGGACGACTGCGGTCGAAACCACCATTTCACGACCAAGGAGAGCGTAGAGGATTTTGCGAATTCTAGGTGTCTGCCTCTCCGTGACGAGCGAAACCAGGTAACACCAGAGATATGTCAGTCCCAGAACGACCAGTGAAAGTCCAACGGACAATCCAGAGCGCGGAGTCCGCAGCCCAAATCCGGTTCCTTGGTAAATAGCAGAGAGGATGCAGGCGAGAAACGGGAAATGGCAGAGGTACACGGAATAGGAAAAATCGGCCGCCCTCCTGCTTAAGACATGCCCCGGCATATGCCCCGGTTTGCCGGCGCCTGAATTGATCAGCATCGCAAATGTTATCGCAATAAGAAAATCCCCAACCCACCCACTCTTTATCCACTCCAAGCGGACGGCACTCAAGCATCCCAGAAACAGAAAAAGGCTGATACTCGCAGGAAACAAAGGCCGGTCGTTTATGCTATAAAGCAAGGCTCCCAAAAGCCAGACCAGGAAATAAATCAGTATGCTCGCAGGCAGAAACCAATAAAGTCCCGCTAGGGCAATAACGCAAATGCTGCGAGCGCCGAGATTCCTCGCAAAGTACAACAGAAAGAGCAGAGGCCCGGCAAGATAATACCAAAACTCGTTTGCCAGGCTCCACAACGGTCCGTTACTGCCAAAAACGGGTACCAGGATGGTCTGGCACATAAGGAGGTTCAAGAAAAATACCGGCTTGGAAAGCCCCGCATGAAAGTCAGCATTCGCCACGGCGATGTGGTCAGAGAAAGTTCGGTCATAGAGACCAAATCGATTCAGGCACCGATATCCCAGATAGTCAAGCGCCCCCCCGAGAAGAAGAGCCAGCACATAGACCGCATAAAGCCGACTGACACGGTCCACTGCGTACTTTTGCCAGGAAAATGCCCCTTGCTTCAAACGATCAATTACTTTCCCGCCGACCAGGAAACCGCTCATGACGAAAAACACCATTACCGCAGAATGCCCAAAATGTGTCATGAAATAGAAAACTTTACTCAGCGCGCCAATTCCTTCGCCTGTTTTATAGTCAACGAACATCAGGCACCGCTGATGTTCAGCGACTACCAGGAATGCGGCTACCCAGCGTGACAGATCCAGCAGGTCCGATTGAAGAGGACTGATGCGCGATGCTCCCTTGGAGGCAAATTTAGCGCGATCGGTCACGAGGTAATAAGCTCCTCCAAGGAAAACAATGTAATAAAACAACCGCCTAACATTTATTCGGGATTTCTTGATTTGCTCCCATTCATTCGCGGAGGATTTTTCCGCCAACCGGCTCAGACTAAACTCGGCCGAAAATTGAGTTGATAAACGAGCTTATTGCATCTTTCGCCAATGGCGCGAGCCGGATTTCCAGCGACGATACTGAAGGGTTCAACATCGTGCGTCACGACCGCACAGGCCCCGACCACTGCGCCTTCTCCTATTCTGACTCCGGGCAGAATGGTCGCTCGATACCCAATCCAGACCCGGCTTTCAATGATCACGTCTCCTCCTCGATCCGCAAAGTCTGGTGATTGTGGATCATGTCCGAGTGTCAAAATGGCCGCTTCCGGTCCAATTGAAACATCGTCCGCAGTGCGGATCTGAAATCTGCGGCCGTCGAACAGGCAACCGAAATTAATCACATTCCGCGCTCCGAAAGACACCTTGCGGCCATGTAAGAAGCGGCAACCCATTTGTACATGGGTGTTCATTCCGATCTCTTTCAGCCAGAGCTTCAAGTAGCCAGCTCGCACAAACCCTGACGGAAAGCGCCCAATCCAGTGATTGTATCCATAGGCAATCGCTCCGCCGGCATGACACTTCCAATTCACTCTTGCGTGGTAGTAACAGGGAGGTCGCGGCCAGCCTCCTGCACCGGCAATCCTGCGGCCTTCAGAACGCCGCGCGCGTTCACCTCCCAGGCCGCGCGCGCCTCATACTCTTCCCATTGGGGCTTCGGCGGTGAAGTGAGCAAACCACCCATCCCGTCGGCGACCGCAGCCGCCGAATCTGGCGCAACGGTGATTCCGAGGGCATAGGCCTCCACTGCACGGAGCAACGCGCTTGGCGACGCCGAAGCCAGAACGGGTTTGCGCGCCCGAACGGCCAAGTTTAGCACTCCGCTTTGTGAATGGAAAGACGAGGCGTAAGTTAGCAGCACAAAATCTGTTGCGGCAAAAAATGCTCCCAGCTTCGCATCGGCCACAAAACCTTCAAAAAAGCGGCAGCGGCCTGCCACATCGAGCTTTGCAGCCAAGTCCCGATAAAATGCAAACGGCTTGTCCTGAGCCGAAGCCACAGAACCAGCCATGACCAGGAATGCTTTCGGCACCCTTGCGAGAGCGCGAATGACTAAATCGAGATTTTTCCCATCACGAACAAAGCCAAACGCAAGGAACACCTTCTGCCCGTTTTGCACGCCCCATTCCCTCCGAACGGCGACCGCGTCCGTCGGCGGCCCGGAGATTTCATAGAGGCCATGCGGCACTTGTGCCACCCGAACTCCGGCAGGCACTGGCGATGGATTTGGCAATTGATCATGCACCAGCACAAAATCCAGTGGCAGATAAGCAAGGCGTACTGATAGACGGTGCCACCAAGCTGGACCGAGGCGATAACTACGAACTGGATCGTGCAAGTTCGCCGCGTAACGGATGCGGCAGACACGTGCCAACAACCAATGCGGCCACACCCAAAATGGCGATAGGTATTCAACGTACGAATCGAGCAACACCAAGTCCGGCCGGCGCCTGAAAATCTGCCAGGCCAACATTAGCTGATTCACGATGAGGCACCAGGCCATCTTCAATCGTTTGACCAACCGCGCACGATTTTCCTGAGGAGGATCATTCAGGCGTGTGATGAGCTCAAAATGCGCTTGCCGTCCGCTCAAAAAAGAAGTTGCAACGAGGCAGACAACATTCGCGCCAAGTTTCCCAATGGCATTCGCCTGGTACAACGTATACTCCGCGATGCCGCCTTCGACGGAAGGCGCAAAAATCAAAACGTTGGCAGATCCTCTCATTCGATTATATGCACCTGTTCCAATGCAGATGTCCCCGCGTCCGAATGAACTCGCTTGTCACACCAACCGCAGCAATTTTAAGGAGCTTTGCATTGCTCACGCGCTGATCACTTCTTCCACCCTGAAGAGATTCGGCCAAACGATTCCGCCCTGATTCATTCTGATGCTGCAGAGTCCGCCAATGGTGCCTTGAGATGAGCGGCTCAATACTTCTGGCGAGTTTGTCCCTTAATGTCTGGAAAATCAGAGATGATCTTGAAAAAGGCGCGAGCGGAAAATGCCTCAGAAACAGAGTGTCTCCGGGCTTCGGCGCACGATTTTAACTCCAAATGCCTCTCGACTGCCTCGTTGATCGCCTTGGCGAGTGAAGCTGGATTCTCAGGTTGAAAGGCCACGCCGACGCCGTGTTGCTTGGCGAAAGATTCCAGCCAGGTTCCGGCAGGATAGACAAAAGGCATTCCCGCCAGAGCAGCATCAATGGCCACCCGGGACAACTTGTCGAAATAAAAATCCTTTCGGTACGGCAAAATCATTATATCCGTTTGCGCCAGGCATTCGTAGTATTGCTCTGAAGTGGAAAACGGGTCGAGGTAATGAACCAATGTGGAATTCTCCAACAGCGGATCCCTTCGAATCAATGTGCCGTTTGGAAGACGATAATCTCCGGTCCATTGCACCACAAAACGAACGCCAAGGTCTTTGTCACCGTGCCTGAGGATCTTTATTGCTTCCTGCAAAATGTCCAAGCCCTTGTCAAACCGCGTAAAGCCGTAGGTGCCAAGCACGAGTGGATTTCCGCCGGCAGCCAACTTCCGGCCCGCCTTCGCGCGATACGGTTCCAGATCTGGCAATCGCGTCACGTGAGGAACAAGTGGAAAGCTTATGCCGCAAAACTCTTCAAACTGACGCGCAAGCCCCTCCGACTCCGTGACGAGAAATACACGCTGCGTCTTGATCAGCAATCGAAAAAGTATGAAGCAGCACTTTAAAGGAAGCGAACTCGCGGAGAAGCGGATTCGGGAGTAGTCCGGCGAGTACCGCCCGACCGCCTCGACAAAGACCAACACGAGCTTTCGCAATCCTTGATCTCGGAATCGCCAAAACAAAAACCAATACGCCAGCACGTGTTCAAGCCGGGGAGTCGTCGCGATAACAACATCATAAGAGTTGCCTGCCTTGAGAAATGAGCTCAAGTCGCGATAGAGTGAGCGATTGTGGGCAAAAACGCGTTTGAAGGCGGTCATTTTTCCGGCTGACACCGCCTGCTGCTCAAAGACGCTCCTTTGAAGAATAGGGTGGCAGGGGAAGGCCTTTGTTATTTCTTGGCAGGCGCCTTTATGTACCGCCACCTCAACTTGGTGGCCTGCTTCGCGCCCACCCAAAACAATATCACTGATATACTGAAACCAGTGACCGTTCAGAGTCTTGAGGGCTTCCTCGACAATCAGAACTTTCATCGGGCGGACAAAGGATCAGATTTTGATCTCAGCAATTTGCCGGATGCGCGAGACCAAGCTGCCCACCGAAGCTTTTTCCTCGATAATCCGGGCGAGAGCAGGACTGTCAGGCCGAGCCGCGAGGGCCTCATTGATCGCTGAAAACGCAGCGGCTGCTGAATAATCTTCATAGACGGAACAACCGCGAATGCCTGCCAGCAGTTCCGCGATGCCGGTGTTGCGATACACAACGCACCGCTTGCCCAGCGCCATCGCTTCCAGACAAGCCAGCGGCAGGGGATCGTCCACCGAGGATAGGAAAAAGATGTCCGCTCCTTTAACAAACTCGTGAGGTGCGTCCTGCCATCCCCACCACCGGACATTTGGAGAAAGCGGTCCGAGGGATTGGCTCGCCAAGGCGCCAACCCAATGAAATCTCCATGGTAATGCACGCGTCGCCGCCATTTCTGCAACTTCCGACAGCAGTTTCACACCTTTTCTTTCTTCCACGGAACCTACCATGACGATATGACGAAAGGCGGGTTCAAAATCAGGCGTCGCCGGCAGCGCAACCGCCTCATGAACGACATGAATCTGAGCGGCGCCAAATTCCTTGCAATAATAGTCCCGCATCTGTTCTGAAACGCACAAAACCGGATTTCGGCGCATGATCATGCGAAAAAACCGAAATTTCCAGGGGTGCCGTTTCGCGTAACGCTTAACCATGTAAGCAGTATCATGAAGGTAAATAAGAATGTCCTTCCGAAGCAGACACGTCAGGACGCCTTCCCACCGGGAAAACGGACCCAATCCGTTCACCAGTATCCGCGGGCTGAAGCATGCTGCTGCTAACATTTGCCGAAAGGTGTGCTGCTTACGCCGGTCGATCAGCATGACGGATCGGCCGTCCGCTTCTTCCTGGCGGAAATAACGGTAGATGGACCGCCAAGCGCCACCTTCGCTGAAAAAATCATTGCCAATCAGCACCAACTCTCGCGAACCATAGAATCTAACCAGTCGCTTCATGGCGTTGCTGAAGGCTTGCGGCCCTGGGAATGTATTTTCAAAAACCGCGCGGGACGTCGGTGTTCGAATTCATTGGGCAGATACATCTCTTAGCAGCCAATTGATTCGCTTTTGAATCTTTGCTCCGAGGCGGTACTTCTCGGGAACGATCACCTCGCAGTTTCGTTTATAGGAAATCCGGTTTGGATTGTTCAGAAGCGCCTTGAACAGGTTCTCATAATCAGCAGCCGCCCGAGTCAGGGTAAAGCCACCCGTTTTAATCCGTTCAAAGGCGCCGCTCCCCAGGTGATGCCGCAACTCCGGCTCCGCTGCAAGCCGTGCCAAGGCACGGACAAACCCATCCACATCACCAATAGGAACCAAGAATCCATTTTCATCGCTTTGAACCACTTCGGCCATGCCGCTGACGGTGTGTGAAACCACTGGCACGCATCCGTATGCCATGGCTTCCAGCAACACCGCCGGCAACCCTTCGAAATCCGAGGTAATTACCAAAGCGTCAGAGTTCGCAAACAGATCGAGAACTTGGGCATTCGACAAGAACCCAACGCGAATGGCTGTTCCTTCGGCCAGCGGTTGGGCTATGCTTTGAAAAAACGCCTTTTCATCCGGTCCGCTGCCGCTGATACGAAACCGCACCGGCAGCCTATCCAAGTGGCAGCGACGAATTATCTCCGCGAGATCCTGGATGCGCTTTTGATAAAAGGAGAGGCGTCCGCAGTAGGCAACTTCCAGCGGGGCGGAAGGCTCTTTTTCGCGCGTCGGTATTCGCGCGGGACAATCCACTCCAAATGGAATATGGACAATCCGCTCGGCCCATTCCGGGTGCAGCCGCTGCAACTTTTCGGTGATAAACCGGCTGACGCAAACGATTGCGTTGAACAAATGCCCATAATCAGCCACGAAGTCATAATAGATTGGTTCGTCAGAGTGGACGATAAAAACTGCGGCGCTCTCCGGCGAAAGCGCCGGCACTGCACAAGCCATATCAAAGTCGAAATTTGGGATGTAGATACACGGTGAGCACTTTCGCAGGTGATCCAGAAGCAGGGCTTGTCGCTGACGGACTGCGGAGAGCTGGGTGGAAGGAAGCGAATGCATTTTGAACCGCCTCTCGCCCAGCCACCCTCCATCATCAGATGTGGGATTGTGTCCGGTGCAAATCCATTCCGGCTCGCACCCCCGGTCTTTCAGTGCATTGAGCAGGCTGGCCATCGTCTTGTTGGCCCCGCCCAATTCCATGGAGGGGGAGCTTACGATGATTCTGGTCGTCATAGAAATCGATGGAGCCTGGGATGCGAATTCCATGTAAACACATCGCGGAATTGGCGCGCAATCCGGCGAGGTACGGGCCGGCGCTTATGAGCCAGAAGATACTTCAGGGCGAACTTGAACTCATTCTCGCGGCCGAGCACGGCTTGCAGGCACTGGGAAATCAACAATACTACGAGGCTGCGGGCGTCTCCATACATTAACAGGAACCGCATTTGATTCTGGTTGCCGATCCTGGCTTTTTCTCCGGTATAGCCCTTTACCGTGTCCGGATGATAGGCGATGCAATCCGGTCGGAACTCGATTCGATATCCGAGACGCAGTATCTCGGCTGCCATGCTGAGTTCATGAGCTTGCGAGACAATATCCGGCATGCATAAGTTAGAGGGAAGCCGGGAGTCATTTCTAAAAGCCAGGCCGCACCCTGGACATAGGGCGGTCGCGCGAGGCACGCGACTGTCCGGGTTCCACCAAGGATCATGCCACGGCTGTTTAGTGTCCGGCTCGAACATCTTGAAGCCAATCATGCCCAACTCCGGGTCGGCTTCAAAAGCGCGGATGGCATTGTCCAAGCAGTCGGATGCGGGGAAACTGTCGTCGTCGAAACAAAAGATGTACTTTCCGCTTGCCCGGGCAAATGCAAGGTTTAAACCCGCGCACCCTACGTTACCGTTCGGACAGAGCAATTGGACCGGCACTGTAACGGACCGCAAGCGCGCTGGGAGTTCAGGAGAGTGACCATTATCCACAATTAATATTTCCGTGACTGGGCAGGAAGATTTCAGAAGATGCTCCAACGATCTGAGCAAAACGTCGTCCCGCTTATAGGTCACGATGCAGACACTAACGGAAGTGGATGCAGAGTTTGAAGTCTGCCACGGCACTTTCAATAAAGGCGCGTTAGTCATGCCGCACAGGCCAGTTGTGCCACCCGATTGGCGAATGCTTCGGCTGGCTTCTCCGGAAGCAAGCTGCGCACCTTGGCGGCAGCTTTGCGTCCCATTTCACACCACTCATTTCGTCCCTGCCAGGCGCGTTCCAATGCCTCATCAAACAAGTCCACATCCGGAGCCCGCGACAGAAAGCCAGTCCGGCCATCGTCAAGCACCTCTGGAATTCCGGCCACGCAGTTGCAAATGGCGGGCCGCCCGCAAAGGCTGGCCTCCAGAAGCACGATCGGCATTCCTTCCTTGCGGGTTGGCAGCACCAAGGCGTGATGTTTCCGCCAGATTTCGCTGATGCTGGAGACAAACCCGCCGAACGAGATATTCTGGACATCCAATACATGGGCCAGTTGCTCGATTTGCTTGCGGTTCACGCCTTTTCCGAAAAAAGTCACGCTCAAATCACGACGCCTCCATCGCTCCTTTGTCAGAACCCTCAAAAGTATGTCCTGCCCTTTTGCATCGGGCTGAAGCCGCCCAACACATGCCAGTTTCAAGCCACCGGATTCGTCCGGCCAGGGCAGCGGCCTGTGATAATCAACCGCCACTGGATTCCAAACGATCTCGGCCTGAGAAATCGTAGCCGCGATCTGCTGTTCCGTGAGACGCCAATTGTGATTTGAAACAAAAAAAGCGCGCGCCGCGTCCGTGTAAGCACTGCGGAGGCGATGAGATATATCATCATCCGGCCACTGATATTCTGATGCGGCTTGAACGATGGTTGCATATTTCCATCCGTTTTCCCTGCACATTTCCATCATTTCCAACCCATCATCGGTCCAGGCCTGACAGATGACAACCAGCTCCGGCCGGAAATGATGCAGCCACTCGTGGTTCGCGTTGCGCGCAGGAACCTTCATCGCCGTGGGAAGGATGCGGTTGAGGATACGTCCTGGGATACGCGGGATAAACTCCCGGACGTGCATTTCGCAACCGGCCTTTAGCAAAGCTTCTCGTTCCGAGGAATCGCCGGGCCAGAAATTAACTCCTGCTGCAACACGATGGCCAGTCCGGAGAAGCACATGCGCAGCGCCCCCCCAAAGCTGCTCGCTTCCTCCCCAGGTTTCTCCGTACATCGTCGAAATAAAAGCGATCCGGCTCACTTCACAGATACCGCCAAACCTCAATCGCAAAGCAAAGAGCTCTGCGCGACAATCCTGTTGGCCAGGAGCTGGGCACGGGCTATGGCCTGATCCATATCGTAGTAGCGATACTCTCCAAGCCGGCCACAAATAAGCAAATTTGGCATGGTATTGGCGCGCATTCGGTACGCCTGATACAGCCGCGCGTTTTCATCATCGGGAAACGGATATTCGTAGTCGTTCGGCTCGGAAGGTGTAACCGTGATTTCCCGTGTCAGCACCGTTCCACGAAGCTGGCCGGCGTATTTCGCCGGCATCATGTGCTTCCATTCCAACGTTCGAATGTGCGGGCCATTACCATGGTCCGGATTATTCACCTGGCCGCACGGCAGCGCGAATTCAATGTCGGGCACGTACTCGTGCGTACGTTGCTGGCCGCGATACTTTAGCTTTCCAAGGTCATAATCAAAGAATTCGTCAATTGGCCCGGTATAAACAATCAAGTTGCTCGAACCGAAAGAGGATCGTTGCTTTAAGAAATCGCAATTTAAAATCACGGGTATGCCCTTCAACATCTGCTGCATGAAGTCGCTGTAACCATTCTCGGGCAGACCTTGGTGCTTGTGCCGCATTAATCTGGGCTCGTCATCCTCGCGGACATCGAATCTCTTCGCAAGATTGGAAGAAAGTTTGCCAGGCGGGACTCCCCACTGCTTCTGGCTGTACCCCTTGACAAATTTCTCATACACCTCGCGTGGCATCATCGAAAGTGAGGCTTCCTCGAAATTGCCAGGCTTGCCCTTGAAATCCGGCGACCAATTGTCTCCGATCACGCGCCGGATATAGCTGCCGGCAATCGGCCAATTTTCGTAGCGTCCGTCCACCCAAGATTTAAGAACAGCTTCATACTTATAAAAGCGCGAGAAACGGTTCACGAAAGCCCACAGCTCATCGTCGTTGGTCCGGAAGTAATGCGGACCATAGGTATGAATCCGAATTCCACTCGGATGGGCATGATCGTGCACATTGCCGCCCAAATGGGGGCGCCGGTCCAGGACGAGGACTTTTCTGTGCGCGTCCGTCAAGACGCGAGCTATAACCGCTCCAGTTAAACCAGAACCAACAATTATGATGTTTGCTTCCAACCTAGTAGGCGCTTGCTTTGCAGCCCATGACTATTCGGGCCACTGTGGCGGGTGCAAATGGGAGCTGTGCCATCGGGCGGTGCTTTATCCACGCCGTTTTTCGAGCCAGGTAACCGAATGGAATCGGCTCATGGGAGCCAAAGAGAATCACAAAGGCTTTCTACCCTCAATTCCCAGCGCCAGATAAAGGTCGTGTCCGGGCAATTTCGCATCCACCATTCGACAGTTGGCAAAGCGCGCATCAATCCACGCATGCCGATATTCAAGATTTGCAAAGGCCCTCTTCCACAGAAGCCAAAAAAGCAAGCCGGTAAGATTTCGCCTGCTGCTAAAAAGCTGGCCGTATCGCTGTCCCAGTAGAAATACTGCGGCCCTTGCTCCAGTGGTGAGCTTTGCCGCGCGGGTGACTTGAAAACCTTGCGTGATAAGTTCCAATTCAAGTCCGTTCGCGGTCCATCTTCGAAAATCATAGGGACAGCCGTGGTCCTCCCAAATTCCATGGGTGGTCAGGATTAATCTGCCTCCCGGCGATAAGACGCGGAAAGCCTCGGACAAATATTTTTGGGGTGAAAAAACATGCTCCAGCACTTGAGTGGAAAGCACAACATCCACTGAACTGTCAGGCAATCCTAACCGACCATCCTCGCCGATGCGCAAGTCGATATTCCTGGAGTTGACGTAATCGGCTCGAATATATCGCTTGGTGTTGAAAAGCGTTTTGTATGGAGAACCGCCGCAGCCATAGTCCAACAACTGGCAAAACGATTCTCGACAGTAATCACCCAGGAAAAGTCGGACGTCGGACAAGTGAACGTACAGTTCATCCTTGCGCTGGGGGCAGGATCTTTGCCGGTTGTATTCCTCGGAAGCAAGTCTGTTGGACAGTTCCGCTGCTTCTGCCGGCGGCATTTCAATTAGTGCTTGGTCCATTCGAAGGCAGTAATGTACCCGCAGGCATCCGGACGCCAGCCGAACAAGGTCTGGCTGCCAATAATCTCGACCTGGAAAGGGCATATGCCTTCGAGTTTTTCAAAGAATTGTCCACCGGGCGGTTCTGACAGGAAGGTCGTGAGCGTATATGCGCCAACATTTAGAGCGAGCGAAGGCATGCGGCAGGTCAAAATGGTGGACTGGCCCTCGCGACAAATGGGAGTATCAATATCGTAGATCCAGCAATGCACAACAGGGTGCTGGTACTGATTGACTATCTGGAAAGAGAAACAAGCGTTCCGGATGGGATCGGCATGGTTGATCACAACTGTGATGACCATGTTCTGGCCGGAAATGTGGATCGCTTCACCTTTTGCGGAATTGACGCGTATTTGCGAAACGAAGGGTTTACTGGAATTGCTTAAAGGCGAGTCATAAGCCCCGCAGCCTTGGTCACTGGACTTGAGGTATTCTTTGATACCGCGCTCCGTGGCGCCGGTGAATACGTTGCTTCCCCTGTCCATCAAAGCTACTCGATCAGTCATTGAACTGACTGCCGCCATGTTGTGACTGACAAAAAGCACCGCTCGTCCCTCCTGGCGCGACACATCTTGCATCTTTCGCAGACACTTTTTTTGAAATTGCGCGTCCCCTACTGCCAACACTTCGTCCACGATCAAGATTTCCGGTTCCAAATGGGCGGCTACTGCGAAGGCGAGGCGGACATACATGCCACTGCTATAGCGTTTCACCGGCGTATCCAGGAATTTTTCCACTTCTGAAAAGGCGACAATCTCGTCGAATTTTTTTCTGATCTCCGCGCGGCTCATTCCCAGAATCGCGCCATTCAGGAAGATGTTTTCGCGGCCAGTCAGTTCGGGATGAAAGCCGGTGCCGACTTCCAGCAGGCTGGCCACGCGGCCTTTGATCCGCACGCGACCTTCAGTCGGTTCTGTGATGCGGCTCAGGATTTTCAGCAACGTGCTTTTGCCAGCACCGTTGCGACCAATGACGCCCAGCACTTCGCCACGTTTCACCTCGAAGGACACATTTCTGACGGCCCAGAAATCTTCGCTTGAGGAGCGGGAGGCCAATGGTTTGACGCTTCCAGGCACCCTCTCTTCAAGGCTTGATCTTCCAATTCTGTGCAGGGCTTTGAACGGAGCAGCAAATGTTTCAGTGATCGCATCACGGAGCGTTTTATAGCGCGTGCTCCCATTCTGCTGGTGTTGGATGCGGTACTTTTTGCCCAGGTTTTCGACCCGAATGATCGCTTCGTCGCTCACTTATATGACATCCGCAAACGTGCGTTCCATTCGGCGGAAATACCAAACCCCGGCAGTCAGCAACAGGATGACGGTAATCGCAGACAATAAGATTGCGGACCAGTCCAGCACGCCTTCTCCCTTGAGCAAAGACCAGCGGAAGCCGTCGATGACACCGACCATGGGGTTCAGATCGTAAAGCAGGCGCCATTTGGCCGGCACATAGCTGCTGGGGAAGCCCACCGGCGAGACGAGCACTCCAAACTGCACGACGAACGGCACAATGTACCGGAAGTCCCGGTATTCGACGTTGAGCGCAGCAAGCCAGAGGCCGAGGCCGAAACTGGCAGCGAAAGCCAGCATGATAAACGCCGGGAGCAGCAATAGCCTCCAATCCGGGAAAAAACCATACCACAACATGAGCGCGGCCATCAGCGCCAGCGTGATCAGGAAGTCCACAAAGCTCGTGATGACCGACCCAGCCGGGACGATGAGGCGAGGGAAGTAGATCTTGGAGATCAGGTTCGAGTTGCCGATCAGGCTGTTACTGCATTCGCTGAGGCTGGTGGAAAAGAACTGCCAGGGAAGCATCGCTGCCATTACCAGCAAAGCGTAGGGCGTGGCGCCCGGGGCCGAGACTTTGGCAAACTTGTGGAAGACCATCGTTAATGCCAGCATGGTGAGAAGGGGCCGAATCACGGCCCACGCGATGCCGATAACGGTCTGCTTGTAGCGAACCAGGATGTCGCGCCAGGCCAGGAAATAGAACAATTCCCGATAGCGCCACAGATCGCGCCAGTAGTTACGTTCAGCGCGACCAGCTTCCAGAATCAGTTCATCCATTAGTTTTGCGCGTGCACACTTCGTGCCGGTCAATTCGCAGGCCTCTTTTTCGGTTGGCCCGCAATCTACCCAAATCGGACATTTCAATTACCTGCACAGGTCTGTCTGCGCTTCAAACCGCAGTCCAAGCCCCAAAGAGCCAGGTTTTTCCCGGCGATCACAAATCTGCCGTGGTTCAACCGGACTTCACCATCAACGCGTCCGGCACAGGGTAATATTTGGAATATTTGTAGTACCCGTACGACCGGGCCGACGCATCGGCACGGTTGAAAACCACACCCAGCACCGTGGCCTGCCGCTGCTGAAGCATCTCCAGAGCCGCGCGCACCTGTCGCGCGGTGGAAAAGCGGCTGCGAACGACCAGCAACGTTCCATCCACCTTCGGCGCCAGCGTGGTCGCGTCGTCAGCGGCAAAGATCGGGCTGCTGTCAAAGAGGACATAATCAAACTGAGTGCGCCATCGGCGCAGAAGCAGATCCAAGTCCGCTCTCAGGAAAAGGTCGCCGGGATTGCTCGGCCTGGTTCCGCTGGCAATGAACCAAAGGTTTGGAATGGAATTGGTCTGCAAGGCCTTGTCGGCATCGGCGGAGTGGTCCAGGAGGTGGGACAGGCCGGGTTCCTGGTTCAGGCCCAGGAGTTCGTGGAGCCCGCCACGCCGCATATCACCATCCACCAAGAGAACGCGCGCGCCGCCCATTGCGAGAGTGCGCGCCAGATTGACCGCAATGGTGGATTTCCCCTCGTCAGGCAGGGCGCTCGTGATGAGCAGGACCTTCGGACGCTCGTTATCCACGGGGAGAAACAGAAGGGCGGAGCGCAAGCACCGGTAGGACTCCGCATAAACGTGAGAATCGTTGGCGTTTTCCATTGGCGGCGGGAATTCGCCATTCAGCCCGGGCAACTCAGGCACTTGGGCGATGACGGCATCTCCCAACTTTTCATTCACTTCGAGAACGGAACTGAACTTCTCGTCGCGAACGGTAAGCAGCGCAATGCAGCCCAATCCTAGGAGCAGCCCAGCCACCACGGCGGATTCCAACGATCCCTTCTCCGCGCGGTACGAGCGCCCTGCGGGAGAGGCGTGTTCGAGAATGGCGAGCGTTTCCTGGTCAATTTCCCGGCTAATCTTGACGTTTTGAACCATCGAAGCCAGGCGGTCATAATCGCTCTGTGCCCTTTGCACATTGATCTTCAGGTGCTCGGCTTCCGCGATATGGGTGTTGGCTTCGATCACCTTGGACTCCCATTCCTTGATGGAAGCCTTGACGCTTTCCAATCGCAACTTGGTGTTTTGACGATAGGACGCTATTTGTTCGCGGTTCTCGCGCCGATAGATGTCCAGCACTTTTTCCTCGCGCTCGATATCGGCATCCAGTTTCTTGATATCAGGGTGCATCGGGCGCAAGTACTGGCTCAGTTTGGCCCGCTGACTCCTCAACAATTCCAATTCCTTGGAGGCGTTTTGCTGTTCCAATGCAGCAGCCCCGCCGCCGGAACCCGGCTGAGAAGCAAGCACTGGCTGCACCGGGCTGGCTTGGTTCGTGCCATCGATGCCGGCTGCCAGTGCCACATTTTCATTGGATGTTGCATCGAGTAGTTGGTCCTCAAGCTGAAGGTCGGACAATTCGGTTTTGAGTTTGGTCAGATACGCTCCCGCGACCGTCCCTTCTTCCTGAAGAATGGCGAGATTGTTGCTCCGCTCGAATTCGGTCAAAATGTCCTGATGAGTCTTCAGTTCGCGCTCCGCCAACTCCACCTGCTCAGTGATGGAAGCCAGGGTGTCTCCTGAAACTTCCTTGCGGATGTCCCTTTTGTATGCCAAGTACGCGTCCATCAGCGCGTCCAGGTAGGCCCGGGTATAGGATGCCTGTGATCCGGTCGCCTCCAGCACGAACACCGCGCTCTTGGACGCCTGGGACACGGTGACTCTCACTGCCAGGGGGTTTCCGTTCGCGTCCACAGGAATCGCCACCTCATTACTGGCCATTCGCAGGCGGGACAAGGCGAGTTCCCGCAATTTCGCGCTTTGCAGCAATTCGCTTTGCGTTCCCAGGAAGTTCGCGACGTCCTCGCTGAAAAGAGTTTCGTCGGGCAGACGCAATTTGACCGTCTCCCACATGCTTCCCCGTGACACAAAAGTAGGCGGCTGATGAAGCACGTAAAGAACGGCTGCCCCAAGGCTCAAGATCAAGGTCGCAGCCGGCACCCACCAGTACTTGAGGAGAAACGCGAGGAATTTCTGGATCCGGAATTTGGGCGTGGGCATGGCGTCGAGGTCAACGGTCGGGCCCGGGCCTGCTTGGTATTCCGGCCCGCCGGCTTGCGGCATCTCACTCATCGGCCGCTCCCCTGGTTGCGGAACCCGCCGATGGCAGCAGCCCTGGCAGTTTTCGAACCCGCTCTTAATTCGCCTCGTTCCATTATTATGGCCGTTGGTTGCATGACATTTCCGGCGATCAAAAGCGAAACACCCGCTCCTTGACGTAAAACGTGTCCCCGGCTTGCAGGACCAGGTCCAAATCCGTCTTTCCCTTTTCCAGGATCTTGCCGACGTCAACCGTGAACGTCTGGTTTGCACCTCCCGAGGGAGATTTCCTTGTCACCTCAACCTTGTGCTTGTCGGCAAATTCAGCAAAGCCTCCCGCGCGCAGAACGGCTTTGCTCAGCGTGAAAGGCTCATCACTGGGGATTTCCTGCGGTCCCGGAACGCGCACCGCGCCGTACGCATAGATTCTGCCCAGACTCCGGGCCATCGACTCAACGGAAATGATGACGGTGGCTTGGTAAAAATACTGCTTCTCCAATTCCGCCTTTAATTCGCCGGCCAGCTTTTTGCACGTCTTGCCGGCGGCAGGATGCGGGCCGATATAAGGCACTTCAACGTCTCCGGAAGCGGTCACGGATAATTGCTTTGGGTTTGCGTTGTCTTCCAGGATTCGAAAGCTTACCTGATCTCCAATGGATAGTTCTCGTTTGTCATCCAAGACCGGAATGCTGTTGCTGTCCCCGACAACGACGGCGGTAGTGTTCGACCACGATCCGCTTGATTTGTTGCTCATGGTTGCTGAGCTTGTGGGTGCGGCGTTGGTGTCAGCCGCTGGCGTCAGCAGGTTGCCTACATCCGCAAACTTCGGTTGTTCCGAGACACACCCGGATGCCATCCATGCCGCCAACCACAATCCGACGCCGCAACGCGCCCAATTGCAGGAGAGAAGCCTGCGCAGAGTTCCCTCCAGGTTTACGTTTGATCTCGCGGCGGTCTTCACGGCAATGCGTAATTGAAAGTCACACCTGCGACATTTTGGTTGTAGTCACCCGAGGCAACCTCGGATGATCTCATTGTCCAGCGGTAGTACAAGCCAACCTTCAAGCTCTTTAGCGGGGAGAAAGAGACGTCAAAGCCGGCGTTATAATAGTCATAATTTTGGCCGAAGGTCGTCGCAAGCTGCCCACCCGCCTGGCTCCCACGTTCGTAGGAGAAGGATGTTCCGATGGTCACGCCCTTGATCACGCTCCACGACAGGCTCGGACGCACGTAGGAGTCTTCGATCGCGTCCGATTCGATTCCCGGTCTCAACTCGTGCCCGGCGCTCAGCGAATAGGCCAAAAACCGTGTTGCCTTATGGCTCACGGTTAGATCGCCGTACCACGAGCTTTGGTCCGAAGCCTGCGTGAATTGGCTGGTTTGGTGATAATAGTTGACGGTGTACCCAAAGCGCGGCTTGACGCTGAAGTAGGAATCCGGCGTCAGTTCCACGTAAACGCCCGCACTCCAACCGGTGCTGTCATTAAGGGCGTTCCGCTCATAGGAAAGCAGCGTGCCGGTGCCCTCCACACCAATGGTGGCCCAGCGGCGCACTCGCAACCCAGCCCGGCCCACGAATAGTTCCGAGGCGTTGTTAATGTTGTTAAACTGGCTGGAAGTGGCCAGGGTATTTTGGTGATCGTAGCTGAGGGTCGAGGTCACGTCGCCCCAGTTCCAGTTTCCCGACACGCCGGCTGTATTCTGGAAAGTGCCGTAGTTGCCCGTCCCGGAAACCGCTGGCTCGCTGGCGGAATCCTGAGTGTAGGAAAAGCTGTCGTGAAGGTTGAACCTCCAGTCCTTGACGAAGAAATCAAAGGCAAGCTGGGAGCCAGTGGCCAGATACGGCCTGCTCAAAGAAGAGTGATTGACGTAGTAGTTATAACCGCAAGTCACGTTTAGCCGGAACAGATTCCGGTCGGTCAACGGATAGTTGGCGTCAAACTCCACCGTCGGTCTGAGGATATAGTCATCCTCGGGGTTGTCTTTGGTGAGGTTTACGTTGTCATTCCACCGCAGGTCCAGCATCGGCTCAACCAGGAGCCGGAAATCGCCACTCTTGAATGTGTAAGGCAAAGACTCTTCCTGGATGCGCTGGGATTCAGCCGCCGCCTCTCCGGCCAGCGAGTTGCGCAAGGCCTCCTGCGCCGGAACCTGCCTCGGCTGGAGGACAAGCCCAATGACGAAACAGCGGGCCAGCGTCCCGGCTGAGAACAGGCCGGCGCTCATGGTTGTGAAGGGAGGCAAAATCCAATTGGCGCCTGCCTGATCGCGGTCCGGCCGTTGTGGAAGCGTACTCATCACCATTCAAGCATTGGCGTGGGAAGCTGCGTGGCTGGAAGGTTCCGGCCGGGTGGCGAGCACTGCCGACAGTGCGGCGGCTTTAAGCTGGGATTTCTGCGGGCTTGAATTGTTGGCGATGCTCGGACCACCAAGCATGGGACACAAACCATTCGAGTGCAAAGGGCATTGCATGTGGTCTCCAACGTTAGCGGGCGCCGCGGCAGGCGTCCGTGCCGCCTGGGTGCGCCATTGCCCGGGACTGGCGCCAAACCGCCGGCGGAAGCACTTGTTGAACAGCCCCAGGTGATTAAAACCACACTGCTCGGCGACGTTGATCACCTTCGCGGCAGATTCGCGCAGCAATGAGACCGCCTTCAGCATGCGCATCTCCATCCTCAAAGCGGCGATCGAGAACCCAAAATGCTGGTGGAACAGCCGGTTGAGATGCCGGCGGCTGCAACCGAACTTGTCCGCCAGTTCCACGGCTGAAAGATTTAGCAGGTCATTGGCGGAAAGCTTCTCGAATACCTGTAGGAGATGCTCCTCCATGCTGACAAATCCGACGCGATGGCGTTGCAATTGCAACGACTTGAATTCCTCCCTCAACACGGCCGCAACAACACCCAGGAGATGGCTTCGGTGGTCCAGGTTGAGTTGCGGCGGAGCGCTGCTGATCAGCCGATGACACTCAACAGCCAGCGGACTGTCGGCGGGGTGAAGCTTGATGCCTTTGAAGCTCTCCACGACGTTCTGCATCAGCGAAATCTCGCTCACTGAGAAAAGGGGATACATGTATTCGACACTTGCCGAAAAACATGAGAACGCGAGTTCGCCCGCACCAGCACCCCTGATCTCGCCGCCCGCCAGCCCGTTCAACACGAGCACATCGCCCTGGCGGAGCCGCTGCTTCACGGACCCCGCCATATAGTTTCCGGATCCGCCTCGTAGAAACAGGAACCATAGGCCGGGAGCGGAAGGCCGCCATTTATCAACTCCTCGCAGGCGAATGAGACGGAGAGTTAAATGGCTGTCATCAATCATAGAGCCCCCTCCATTCCCGCCAGCCCCGCCCCCGCTGAGGAAAGAACCACCTCAACTTGTTCCCGGATCGAGAGGGCATCATCCCATTCGCAATAAAGCTCATCCCGCCCGTCATCATTTCTGATAGCACCCATTATTATTAAAGCGGAGACTCCGACATACTTTCCCCAGCTTGGTCGTACGCGAACCAAGTCACGGGTATCAACGGGAGTTGAATCTCGGATTGCCGTTGGGTTTCAACTGAGCCAGCTCTTCTTAGCTGATCTAACCCTGCTTTTTCCCATCGCTAACATCGCCCTCAGTCTCACACTGAAAAGCCCGTCCCATTGAATTAAATTACGGGTGGAATTTATATGAAATCTCAGTCGAACGGTCTAGGCAGCTTTGGGACATGAGGGCTCATTTTTGAGCCAAGAATGAGTTTTTTGGCTGTTTTAATTAGGTTTTGTGAGGCCCACCAGCTTGATCGACTGCGCGCTACACGGCCGTCTTGATGCTTTTCGGCTTTACGAAGAGGATCCAGGCCCATTCCCATCCGGAATTGTCCGGACACTCTCGCTCGACGCTAATTAACTAAGTCGCAAACCGATAACGGCCCAGAGTAAATCAGGCTTTCGAACGGAGGAAAGGACGCCGGACTTTGGCTTTTAACTACATATGTAGCAATCAATCTGGAGATTTTAGGAACTTGATAATGCTGCCAGCTGAATATTTGA
Organism: Verrucomicrobiota bacterium; assembly: GCA_021325145.1. Taxonomy (GTDB): domain Bacteria; phylum Verrucomicrobiota; class Verrucomicrobiia; order Limisphaerales; family Pedosphaeraceae; genus JAJPHR01. Next base: position 73,008 of record JAJPHR010000108.1, read on the forward strand.
AACTCCATTATTCGCGGAGATCTCACAACCATCGCCAGGAGGCAGACTACCGTTGATAATTGAGGCTCGGAGAAGTGTTCACGGCGAGAGCCTACCCTACAGCGCAACGGTTCTGGAACTTTCCCGCTGTTCAGCTTGAATTCCTGGTCCCGAGCAGGTCGTCAGCGGCTTCCTTGAGCGCGAGCAAATGAGCCGGCCTTCGAATTACCCGGTCCAGACAGGAATGATCCGCCGGAGGCGCTCCCGAAAACATGATCACCGGCGTGGATCCCGAACGCAACTTGATGATGTGGGCGAGTTCTGCGCCGCTCATCGTCGGCATTGAGTTGTCAGTAATGATGAGATCGTGAGTGTGAATGTCAAACAGGGCGAGCCCTTCCTCGGCGCTTCGCGCTGTATCCACCTCGTACCCGAAATTGGTCAGGAACCATTTCGTGGCCACACGAGATGCGTCATTGTCATCGACTAAAAGAATCGTCGGCAAATGAGCTGTATTTTTCTTTCCCACAATTAATTTAACAATTGACTGCGACTTCCATCGCCCGATCTTTCGCGCACGCGATGCGAAAGCACCAAATTGGCAATCTGAACAACCGCATTTGTAACCCGTTAATTCTCATATTTCCATACACCCTTGGGACATCTATAGTGAGGCATCTGCCATGAGTTTGCAAACTTGGTTCAATCGCGGCGGCATCCGTTGCTAAGCCATTTCCAACTGATCAGCGGAGACCTTTACAGCCGCTGCTTGTCCGATGAAATCAAGTCGGAGCAGGACGGTGGTCATGCCCTGACGGTCCTCGACCCAGGCCTCCATCCCTCTCAGCGGCCCGGATTTGATTTTCACCCGATGCCCCGGGCCGATTTCCGGCGCGAGGCGTATCTCCAACTCGGTTTCCAACGCCGTCAGGATGTCTTGCAGTTGAACGGCAAACGAGGCCTGATCATAAACAGTCAGGAGACGGGCAACATGCTCATTCTGAATCACTTGCATCCGCTGCGAGTGGAGAATCTGCAGGAATACATAACCTGGGAAAAGAGGCTTGTGGAAGGTGACCGTTTTGCCTCGATATTTGTGGGCGCTGCGGAAGCAGGGAAGCACGGCCGAAAAGCCTTCCTTTTCGCAATATTCCTTCAATTTTTTTTCCCGCCGCGGCCGCGTGTGAGCCACAAACCATGCGTGTTCGCTCATCGCCGTGGATTGTGGCCGGTCGATCAGTCGGCGTCAATACTCGGCAACGCTGGCGCTGGCGAAAGGGGCAGAAACAGCACTGGATGTGGGTGGCCGTGGGTTGACGCGTGCGGAATAGCAAGCAAGAGTCCCTCCCCGTTGAGGCAGGTGCGTAAGTAGCGGGAAGCCGCATCCGGCATGCCGTGTGAACCGGTTGGCCCAAGCCTGCTTTTGGTTGCTGGCTTTGATGCGCTCAACTAGCTGCGTATCACTGATTCACTGATTCGCAACGGCCTTCCTCCGCATGATCTGCCTGCCTCTCCGGCAACTTCCCTGCCTTTGGGCTTGCATCCTGTCCCGGCACATACCGCTGCACCACCTCGCGCGCAAATTGGGCAAACTCCCCCGCCTCCAGCGGCGGACTGGCGCAGTCCGGAGCTTTCCCGCGGGAGGGTGGCGTAAAACACAGTGTAATCGTCGTGTCAAATTCCGCCAGGGCCGCCATTTGCCGGTCGTACCATTGCAGCGCCCCCGGACGGCACCAGTCCGCCCAACTGATGCCCGTGCGCAATTTTTTCACCCCCATTTTTCGCAGCCATTTCACCGCGAATTCCAGCCGGTAGTCCTCGAAATGAAACCACTGGCAAACGCCCAATTCCGGGCTGAAGTGGCGCAACGCCGGCTTGGGTGTGCCATCCTCGCGAATCAACCCCATGTAAAAATGCCGGTAGTAAGCACTGCCCTCGGCCTCCTTATGGCGCGTGGTGGCCTCCCACTTGCGCGGCAGATCCAGCAGGCTGTACCAAAAAATTCGCTCGGCGCGCCCCAGCAACAATTCCGTCGTGCGTTGCAAACCGAAGACCTGGACTTCATCCGCCCCGAACGTCGATACGCCGACTTCCGTCACCCAGATGGGCAGCGAGGTCACCGCCCGGATTTCATCCAGTTTCTTCGGCCAATCGTTGATTTGCCAATGGTTCCAATCCAGCGGGAAGCCATGCACCGCCACGCCGTCCAGATGGTCGAGCAGGCGATAGCTCTTCAACAAGGCAATGAACTCCGGATCAATGGGAGAGATTCCGCCCAGGATCAAGGGCAGCGTCGGGCGCAGTTCCCGGATGCCAATGGCGGCCATTCGCGTCATCTCGGTGAACTCCTTCCAGTCCGGGTCCATCTGGAAGTCCCAATGCGACAGGTTGTTCGGCTCGTTCCACAACTTGATTGCTTCGATCATCGGCTCTCCTTTGTCCCGCAATGAAGGCCTCCGTCCGTTCCCGGGCCTCGTAATCCGTAAACTGCACCGGCGGTGATTTCATGAAATAACTGGCGGGCCCCACGAGCGCGCCGCCGATCCGCCGGTCCAGCGCCAGCTTCGCGCAGCGGATGGCGTCAATCACCACACCGGCGGAATTGGGCGAATCCCAAACTTCCAGTTTCACCTCACAATTCATCGGCACATTGCCGAAGGTCGTTCCCTCCATGCGGATATAGCACCACTTCCGATCGGTGAGCCAGGGCACGTAATCGCTCGGCCCCACGTGGGCGTCCTCGTTGGACAGCGGCGTTTCCATCTGGCTGGTCACTGCGTTGGTCTTGGAAATCTTCTTCGACTCCAATCGTTCGCGTTCCAGCATGTTCATGAAATCGGTGTTGCCGCCAAAGTTAAGCTGGTAGGTGTGATCCAGCCGCACACCGCGCTCGCGGAACAGGTTCGTCAGCACGCGGTGCGTGATCGTGGCGCCCACCTGGGATTTGATGTCGTCACCGATGATCGGCAGGGCGCGCTCGGCGAACCGTTTTTGCCAGTACGGCTGCGAGGCGATAAAGACCGGGATGCAATTGATGAACGCACAGCCGGCTTCCAACACCTGTTCGACATACCATTTGGTGGCCATTTCCGAACCCACCGGGAGATAGGAAACCACTACTTCCGTGTGCGTCTCTTTGAGGATGCCCACAATATCATCCGTCGCCCCCGGCGCTTTCTTTACCACCTGGCCCAGGTATTTGCCGAGTCCATCGTGCGTCATGCCGCGCCGCACCTGGACCCCGGTGGGCGGAACGTCGGCAAATTTGATCGTGTTATTTGGCTTTGCAAGAATGGCCTCGGCCAGGTCTTTTCCGACCTTGGTTTCGTTGATGTCGAAGGCAGCCGAAAATTCTATGTCCCGGATGTGATAACCTCCGAGGTTCACATGCATCAACCCGGGCACGGCTTCCCCTTCCCTAGCGTCCCGGTAAAATTCCACTCCCTGCACCAGCGACGACGCGCAATTGCCCACGCCGATAATGGCCACGCGAATTTTGCCCGCGCCATTCCTGTTTCCGTTGGGATGAGGCTTCGCTTCCATGAACCTGAATTTAACGGCGCGCACTGGCCTGTCGAGTGGGTCTGTTAATCCATATTCAGGGCCAAAAGTCCTGTAGCAGGACTGAGAACCCATTTCGATAAGGCAGGCAGTCCCCTCCCTGTACGCCGTCCGTTCCAGGCAGGGCGCGTCACTCCCGCCTTCGCTGGAAAGAGATTGTGTGAAAACTCGACCTTGGTGCGAACCCCTATAAAAACGACACTCACATTTGCTGACGAAGCATTCGATGACCACTTTTTCGAAATTTCAAAATGTCAGTTTAGAGTTTTCACACAGTCTCTGGAAAGCTACGGCGAGGCAAGCCGTGCGCGCCGACGGCGAGCAGAAGACTGCCCGCCCTGCCGGGATAGGCTCCAAATAAATCGCCAACTCCCAACGCTAATTAAAAAAACGGGTGCATCTCCCCATTTGTCATTACGCTCAACGAACATAATCTTTCAAAGCACATGAACAAGAAGGTTCTGGTCACCGGCGGCGCCGGATTCATTGGCTCACATGTTGGCGACGAATTGCTCCGGCATGGCTACCAGGTGCGAGTTTTTGATAATCTTTGCGTGCAGGTGCATGGCCCCCGGTGCAAACGCCCCCCCTACCTGGACCCGGAAATCGAACTGATCCGCGGGGATGTCCGTGACCCGGACCAGTTGCGCCAGGCGCTGCAGGGCATGGACGCGGTTTTCCATTTCGCCTCGCTCGTGGGTGTCGGCCAGAGCATGTACCAAGTCGCTGAATACACCACGGTCAATAACACAGGCACGGCCAATCTATGGCAGGCCCTCATCGAAAATCCGGTCGAGCGCCTGATCGTGGCCTCCAGCATGAGCCTTTACGGTGAAGGACTTTATCGCGCGCCAGACGGCACTCTGGTGTCGGGCCTCGAACGGAGCGTGTCGCAATTGAAATCCCGTGACTGGGAATTGCGCGCGACGACAGGTGAAATCCTGACGCCCGTCCCGACACCGGAGACCAAGCCGCCCGCGCTTGCTTCCGTTTACGCCCTCTCCAAGTTTGACCAGGAGCAACTCTGCCTCCTGCTGGGCCGCGCCTATCGAATCCCCACCGTGGCGCTGCGCTTTTTCAACGTTTATGGAACGCGCCAGGCGCTTTCCAATCCCTATACCGGAGTGCTGGCCATCTTTGCCTCCCGCCTGCTGAACCACAACACGCCGCTCGTCTTTGAGGATGGCTTGCAGCGGCGGGATTTTGTCAGCGTCCATGACGTGGCCCGCGCGGCCCGTCTGGCGCTCGAAAGCCCCGGAGCCGCCGGACGCGTGTTCAACATTGGCAGCGGTCGAAACTACACGATCAAGGAAATTGCCGAACGCATGTCCGAGGTGACGGGCCGGGAAACCATCGTCCCGGACATCACCGGAAAATATCGCGTGGGCGACATCCGCCACTGCTTCGCGGACATCCAGCTTGCCCGGAAACTGCTGGGCTACGAACCGCGCCAATCCTTGAAGGAAGGGCTGGCGGAGCTGGCGGCCTGGCTGGAAGGACAGGTGGCGGAGGATCGGGTTGACCAAGCCCGTGCCGAACTTTCCGCGCGAGGCCTAACTGTATGACATCCCTTAAAGCCCGAACGAAACAAAACAACGGGCGGCATTCACCAACGCCTTCGGTGAAACGCGTCCTCCAGCCCACCCGGTCCGGCCAACCCGTCCTGATCAGCGGCGGCGCAGGATTCATTGGAGCCAACCTGGCTCATCGGCTTCTTTCCGCCGGCCAGTCCGTGCTGCTGTATGACAACCTTTCGCGCCCCGGCGTCGAGCAAAACTTTCAATGGCTCCAGAAGACCCATGGCGATCTGGTGCGGCTGGAAATTGCGGATGTGCGGGACGCGCGCGCCTTGCGGCTGGCGGTTCGCCGCGCTTCCAGCGTGTTTCATTTCGCCGCGCAGGTGGCCGTCACCACCAGCCTGTCCGATCCGATTCAGGACTTTGAAGTGAATGCGCGCGGCACGCTCAATGTGCTGGAAGCATTGCGCGCCCGGACCACCCCCCCGCCGCTGCTCTTCACGAGCACCAACAAGGTTTATGGCGATCTCAAGGACGTGGACTTGCGCGCCAACACCACGCGCTACGAGCCGTCCGATCCCGATTTGCGCGAACACGGCATTGGCGAACCGCGGCCGCTGGATTTTCACAGCCCCTACGGCTGTTCCAAGGGTTGCGCCTGTCAATACGTCCTGGACTACGCGCGCAGTTTTCGTTTGCCGACCGTGGCCTTTCACATGAGCTGCATCTATGGCTTGCATCAACACGGCACTGAAGACCAGGGTTGGGTCGCTCATTTTCTGCTCCGGGCGCTGGAGAATTCCCCCATTACGATCTATGGCGATGGCCGGCAGGTCCGCGATATTCTTTTCGTGGACGACCTTGTAAATGCGTTCCTGCTCGCCCACCGGCACATGCGGACATTGACCGGCCAGGCCTTCAACATCGGCGGCGGTCCCGGCAACACCATCAGCCTGCTCGAATTAATCGCTTTGATTACGGAGCTGCAGGGCCATGGTCCGAAGGTTCAATTTGCGAAGTGGCGGTCGGCCGACCAGCGCTACTACGTGTCGGATATCCGGAAATTCTCGATTGCCACCGGTTGGTCGCCGCAAGTGAACGTTCGCGAAGGCGTCTCCCGGCTTTATGAATGGCTGCGTGATTCCCGCCGGGAAACTGGTGCGACCGTTCCCGATTTGACCGCGGCGGCTGTCGCGGGCAATGGGCATCAGTCTCATCGTGCCAGCCATCTGGCCGCCGGGGCCGGCCGGCAAATCCGGTTAAAAAGCCTCTCCCGCGCCAGGCGCATGTATCAAATGAATGGCGTCAATGGCAGGCATGCGGCGAAGAAATTAGTCAAAGCGCTTTCCAGGTAGGGCGCGTCACTCCGTGCGCGCCGCTGGCGGGCACAGGATTGCCGCCCTACCGGGCAGGCTTCTTAGGTGCGCTGACAGAACTGCCGCCTCCAGGCAGGCACAAAATGGACATGCTATGCGCTCAAAAGCGTTAACCATGCGCGCAGCGGTGGTGGAAGCTCCCGGTTGTGCCCGCATCGTCCCGGTAAATATTCCAGAACCAGGCGAGGGCTCCGTGCGCGTGCGGTTGGAAGGCTGCGGCGTTTGCGGCTCCAATCTGCCGCCCTGGGAAGGACGCTCCTGGTTTAAGTACCCCCTGGCCCCAGGCGAGCTTGGCCATGAGGGCTGGGGCCGCGTCGATGCCACGGGACCAAAAACCGATGGATTCAAAATCGGCGAACGCGTCGCCTTCCTTTCATATCGCGCCTACGCCGAATATGACGTTGCGCGCGCGGAGGATGTCATTCGCCTGCCATCGGCAATTGAAGATCAACCTTTCCCCGGCGAACCACTCGGCTGCGCCATGAATGTTTTCAACCGTTCGGACATCCAGCCGGGACAAACCGTGGCGATCGTTGGCATCGGCTTTCTTGGGGCCGTGCTCACGTCCCTGGCCGCCCGCGCCGGCGCAAAGGTCATCGCCATTTCCCGCCGACCCTTCGCCCTCGCCATGGCCCAGGAACTGGGCGCGACGGAAACGATCCCGCTCGAGGACTACAAATATATCATTGATCGCGTCCGGAACCTGACGAATGGCCGCGGCTGCGAGCGGGTCATCGAAGCCGTCGGCCAACAACTGCCCCTGGCGCTGGCTTCGGAGCTGACTGCTGAGCGCGGCCGATTGATCATCGCCGGTTATCACCAGGACGGCCTGCGGGAAGTGAATCTGCAACTCTGGAACTGGCGCGGACTGGATGTAATCAACGCGCACGAACGGGATTCCCGCACTTATTTGGCCGGCATGCAGGCGGCGGTGGCCGCGGTGGCGGATGGCCGGCTCAATCCCGCGCCGCTTTATACGCACCGATTCCCTCTCGAACAGATTGGCGACGCTCTCAACTCCATGCGGAACCGTCCGGACAAGTTTTTGAAAGCGCTGATTATATTATGAGCACGATTGCTTCAGCTCCAGTCGCAACCCCAAAACCAGTTTCACGCAAACTGTCAACTCGGCCGCGGCTCGGTTTTCTGGGCGTCGGCTGGATTGGACGGAAACGAATGGAAGCCGTCGCACAAAGCGGTTTGGCGGACATCGTAGCCATCGTTGATACGTCACGGGATTTGGCGGGCCAAGCTGCCGCCCAGGTTCCCGACGCAAAGCAACGGGAATCGTTGGACGACCTCCTGGCCACGGGAGTGGACGGCGTGGTTATCGCCACCCCCAACGCGTTGCATGCGGAACAAGCCCTCAAGACACTGGAACAAGGAGTGGCCGTGTTCTGCCAAAAGCCGCTGGGTCGCAATGCGGCCGAAACGCGCCGGGTCATTGACGCCGCGCGCGCGGCGAACCTGCTGCTGGGCGTGGATCTCTCCTATCGGTTTATGACGCAGGTAAAGAAGCTTCGCGAATTGGTCGCGCAGGGCGAGTTGGGGGACGTGTATGCGGCGGATCTGATGTTTCACAACGCCTACGGACCGGACAAGTCGTGGTTTTATGACCGGCAACTTTCCGGCGGAGGTTGCGTCATCGACTTGGGCATCCACCTCGTTGACCTCGCGCTCTGGATGTTCAATTTCCCAACCGTGACCCGGGTCACGAGCCGGCTCTTCGCCCGGGGCCAGACTCTTCCGCGACGACCCCAAGCCGTGGAGGACTATGCCCTGGCGAGGCTCGATTTGGCCAGTGGCGGCACGGTGCAACTCGCTTGCTCCTGGAAACTGCCCGCCGGATGCGACGCAATCATCTCCGCCGCATTTTACGGCACCAAAGGCGGGGCTTGCTGGCGCAATGTGGACGGTTCGTTTTACAACTTTGTCGTCGAACACTATCGAGGAACGCAGCGGGAAGTCATCACTCTGCCGGCCGAGGACTGGGGAAGCAAAGCGATCGTCGATTGGACCCGAAGGCTCACCGCTGGCGCTCGTTTTGATCCTGCCATTCAGGAACTAAACCAGGTCGCCGCCACTCTCGATGCCATTTATCAATCGTAGAACCTTCCCAATGGAATCACACGCCAGCCAACCTCCCCGCCGCATTTTGATGACCGCCGATGCCATCGGTGGCGTGTGGACCTATGCCCTTGAACTCATCCGTGCCTTGGAACCGCACGGCCTGGAATTCACCCTGGCCACGATGGGGTCGCGGCTGAACCCGGCGCAGACCCGAGAGGCCGGGACGCTTGCGAATCTGGAAATCCGCGAAAGTAATTTCAAACTCGAATGGATGCAGGACCCGTGGAACGACGTGGCGCGGGCGGGCGATTGGTTGCTGGAAGTCGCCCAGGAATGCCAGCCGGACCTCATTCACCTCAATGGATACTGTCACGGCGCGTTGCCGTGGCCCGCGCCGGTATTGATCGTGGCCCATTCGTGCGTGCTCTGCTGGTGGCAGGCAGTCAAAAAAGAAGGGGCGCCTCGAGAGTATGAGCATTACCGGGCGGCCGTGACGGAAGGAATCCGCGCGGCTGACCTCGTGGTGGCTCCTTCACACGCGATGTTAAGCATGCTGGAGGAACACTATGGTTTCGTGCATGCGAGCGAAGTCATTTACAACGGCCGCCGACTCGACGCTTTCCGGCCGGGGGCCAAAGAGGACCTGGTGTTCACGGCGGGAAGACTTTGGGACGAGGCGAAAAACTTGACTGCTCTCGCCGCAGTGGCGCCGCAATTACCATGGCCGATCCACATCGCGGGAGAAACGGAGCGGCCGGGTGATTCCAAATCGAATCTCAACGGCCTCCATGCCCTGGGCCGTCTCTCACCCGAGGAATTGGCGCCCTGGTTTGCCAGGGCCTCGATTTATGCGCTGCCGGCGCGCTATGAACCATTCGGGCTTTCCGCCTTGGAAGCCGGACTGGCCGGTTGCGCGCTGGTGCTGGGAGACATTGCCAGTCTGCGCGAAATCTGGGATGAGGCGGCGATTTTCGTTTCACCGGATGATCCCGCCGCTCTCGGCGCCGCCTTGAAACGGCTCATCTCGGATCGCGCTCAACTGAACGACATAGCGCGCCGCGCCCACCGTCGAGCGCTGGAATTCGCGCCCAAAAAAATGGCCGCGCAGTATCTCACCGCCTACTCCCGGCTCAGCCGCGGGCGCATGTCCGAATCGAAGGAGCTTGTGCCATGCGAATCGTAATGTTCTATCACAGTGCGCTGTCCGATTGGAACCACGGCAACGCGCATTTTCTGCGCGGCGTGGCCACCGAGCTGTTGTTGCGCGGCCATCAAGTGCTTATTTATGAACCGGAGAATTCATGGAGCCTTAAAAATCTCGTCGCCGAACATGGCCGCGCTCCGCTGCATAAGTTTCGCAAAGTCTATCCCGAGTTGAAGATTATCCGTTACCGGCTTGCAACGTTGGATTTATACGAGACTTTGGATTTGGCCGGGCTGGTGATCGTCCATGAATGGAATGACCCCGGCCTGGTCAAGCGTATCGGTGAACACCGCGCCGCAGAGGGCGGGTATCGGCTGTTGTTTCACGACACGCACCATCGAATGGTCACCTCTCCGCAGGACATGGCGGCTTACGAGCTTGGCAACTATGATGGCGTGCTCGCCTATGGACGGGTGTTGCAGGAACTGTATCAGGAAAGTGGCCGGGTCCGCCGCGCCTGGACGTGGCATGAGGCTGCCGATGCCCGCGTTTTCTTTCCGCGCCCTGATTTGCCCGCGGAAGGTGATTTGATATGGATCGGCAATTGGGGCGACGGCGAGCGCACGGAGGAGATCAGCGAGTTTTTGATTGAACCGGTCAAGGCCCTGGCCTTGCGCGCGCGTTTTCACGGCGTTCGTTATCCGGATGCCGCCCGGGAAGCGTTGGCGCAGGCAGGCATCGAATACGCCGGCTGGCTGCCAAACTTTGACGTGCCGGCGGCGTTCGGGCAGTTCAAGGTCACCGTGCATGTTCCGCGCCGGCCCTACGTCAAGGCGTTGCCCGGCATCCCAACCATTCGCGTCTTTGAAGCGCTGGCTTGCGGCATCCCGCTCATCTGCTCGCCTTGGGATGATGTGGAAGAACTGTTCAAGTCCGGCCGGGATTTTCTGGTTGCGCGCAATGGACGGGAAATGACCCGCACTCTGAAGGCCGTGCTGCACAATCAGGAGATGGCCCACGAACTGGCACGCCACGGATTGAATACCATTCGTTCCCGACACACCTGCGCGCACCGCGTGGATGAACTGCTGGCCATCCATGCCGAACTTATGCAGCCGGCGCAAAAGCTCCCCATCCATGAACACGCGACTTAACATCGCTTTTTTCGGCTCAAGCCTTGTCTCCGCTTATTGGAACGGGGCGGCGACGTACTATCGCGGCCTGGTCCGCGCTCTATACGATCGGGGACATCGCATCACTTTCCATGAACCCGATGCCTACGAACGACAGCAACATCGGGACATTCCCGATCCGGCGTGGGCGCGGGTGGTGGTTTATGCCGCGCACGAAGAGGCTGCTTTGAAAGCCCTGGAGGAAGCGCGAGGCGCTGATTTGGTGATCAAGGCCAGTGGCATCGGCGTGTTGGACGAATTGCTGGAATGCGCGGTGCTGGATTTGCAAAAGCCGGGGACGCTCGTGGCCTTTTTGGACGTGGACGCTCCCGCAACGCTGGAACGCATTCATAAAAATCCCGCCGATCCCTTTCGGCCGCTGATCCCGCGTTACGATGTGGTGCTGACCTATGGCGGCGGCAAACCGGTGGTGAAAGCTTACCTGGCGGCGGGCGCGCGACAATGCGTGCCGATCTACAATGCTTTGGATCCCCGCACGCATCATCCCGTTCCGAAGGACGAGCGCTTTGCGTCCGATCTGGCCTTTATCGGAAACCGCTTGCCGGACCGGGAGGCGCGCGTGGAGGAATTCTTCCTCCGGGTGGCCGAACTGCTGCCCGCGCAAAGATTCCTGCTGGGCGGAAACGGCTGGGCGGACAAACCGCGATCAAAAAATATTCAGTATGTGGGACATGTTTATACCCGCGACCACAATGCCTTCAACTGCACGCCCCGGGCCGTGCTCAATGTGAACCGGGAAAGCATGGCTCAATACGGATTCTCCCCGCCCACGCGCGTGTTCGAAGCGGCGGGTGCGGGCGCTTGCTTGATCACCGACGCGTGGGAAGGCATTGAGTTGTTTCTCGAACCGGGGCGCGAAGTGCTCGTGGCCGGGAATGGCCGGGAAGTCGCGGAGCATTTATGCGGATTGACGGAGGAGCGGTCACGCACCATCGGTCGCGCGGCGATGCAGCGCATTCTCGTGGAGCATACTTATGCGCACCGGGCTGCCCAATTGGAAGCGGTGCTGGCCGGAAAACAAAGGGAGGTTGCGGCATGAGTTCCGGTCTTTCAGCCAAGCCGCTCAAGTTCGTCATTCTTGGACTGTCCATCACCTCATCCTGGGGGAACGGGCACGCCACCACCTACCGGGGTTTGGTGCGCGGGCTTGCGGCGCGGGGCCACGAAGTGTTGTTCCTGGAACGCAACTTGAAATGGTACGCCGCAAACCGCGATCTGCCCAAACCGCCGTATGGCCGCACCTGCCTGTATGCGAGCCTTGCCCGGCTGAAGCAAAAATTCGCCGACGCTGTGCGCCAGGCGGATTGCGTTATCGTCGGTTCCTACGTTCTCGAAGGCGTAGCCGTGGGCGAGTGGGTCACGCAAATTGCCGGGGGTGTCACCGCATTTTATGACATTGATACGCCCGTGACGCTGGCGTGTTTGGAACGAGGCGATCTTGATTACCTTACCCGCGCCCTCATTCCGCGCTACCAACTCTATCTTTCGTTTACCGGCGGACCAACGCTGACGCGCCTGGAACGCGAATATGGGGCGCCGAGGGCTCGCGCCCTGTATTGCTCGGTTGATCCGTCACTGTATTACCCGCAACCCGGTGAAACGAAATGGGATCTGGGCTACATGGGCACCTATAGCGAGGACCGGCAGCCGGCGCTCGAGCGCCTGTTGCTCGAACCGGCGCGGCATTGGGCGGCTGGCCGCTTTGTCGTCGCCGGCCCGCAATTCCCCCGGCAGGTCAAATGGCCGCGCAACGTCAGGCGCATCGTCCATTTGTCCCCCGCCAGGCATCGCGCATTCTACAATGCGCAGAGGTTCACGTTGAATCTCACGCGCAGCCGCATGATCGAAGCGGGCTACTCGCCCAGCGTGCGGCTCTTCGAGGCGGCGGCTTGCGGCACGCCCATCATCAGCGATCATTGGGAGGGGATGGACCAATTTTTGAAGCCGGAAGAGGAAATTCTCATCGCACGTTCGGGCAAGCAGGCCTTGAAATATTTGCGCAGCGTCCCCGAATCGGAGCGCCGTCTGCTCGGCGAGCGGGCGCGGGCGCGCGTGCTGGCCGAGCACACGGCGGAGGATCGAGCGGCGCAACTTGAACATTATGTGCGGGAAGCGCTTCGCAGCCGGCGGCCGGGGCTGGAGGAGGCGCCATGAAACTCGTGATTTTTGGCCTGACCATGAGTTCCTCGTGGGGGAACGGGCATGCCACACTTTGGCGGGGGTTGTGCCGCGCGCTGGTCCGGCGTGGGCACCAGGTCGTTTTTTTCGAACACAATGTTCCTTACTATGCCGCGCACCGCGATCTCGTGGAGCTTCCCGGCATGCAGTTGCAGCTTTACACGGATTGGGCCGAGATCCTGCCGCTGGCCCGGAATCAACTGGCGGATGCCGACGTGGGCATGGTGACTTCCTACTGCCCGGACGGCATCCTGGCTTCCGAACTGGTGCTCGCCTCGCACGCGCGGCTGCGCGTCTTTTATGATCTTGACACACCTGTCACCCTTGAATGCCTGCGCGCCGGCAAGCCCATTGACTACATCGGCTCGCGCGGGCTGGGTGATTTTGACCTGGTGTTGAGCTATACGGGCGGCAGCGCGCTGGTGGAATTAAAGACGCGCCTGGGAGCCCGCCAGGTTGCGCCGCTCTACGGCAGCGTCGATCCCGAAAGCCACCGGCCCGCGCGCCCGATCGACGCTTATCGCGCGGACATTTCCTATCTGGGAACCTACGCCGAGGACCGGCAGGAAGCGTTGGAAACCCTGTTCATCGAAGCGGCGCGGCGTTCGCCACGCAGCCGGTTTTTGATCGCCGGAGCGCTTTATCCGGAGAATTTTCCCTGGATGGAAAATATTTCCTTTGTCCGGCACCTTTCACCCGCGGAACATTCGGGTTTTTATTGTTCGTCCCGGCTGACCTTGAATGTGACCCGCGCGAGCATGGCGAGAATGGGATATTGCCCATCGGGCCGTCTGTTCGAAGCCGCTGCGTGTGGCACGCCTCTGCTCAGCGATTGGTGGGAGGGGCTGGACGAATTCTTTGAACCTGGCTCCGAAATCATCGTGGGCCGCCGGACGGAAGACGCGCTTGCCGCCCTGGCATTGCCGCTGGATGAATTGGCGAAAATTGCCCGTGCCGCCCGGGAGCGCGCGCTGGCGGAACATACAGCGGAGCGCCGCGTTGATGACCTGGAGGCGGCGTTGAACGCGGCGCTGACAGCGCGAACAGAAAACCAGTTGATGGAGGTTTGATTATTATGTGGGGAATTATTCCCGCTGCCGGAGCGGGCAGCCGAATCCAGCCGCTCGCTTTTTCCAAGGAACTGCTGCCCGTGGGCAGCCGCCTCGACGGCGCGACCGAAAGGCCGCGCGCCGTCAGCGAGTACCTGGTCGAACGCATGTTGATCGGCGGGGTGAAAAAGTTATGTTTCGTCATTTCCCACGGCAAATCGGACATCCTGGAATATTACGGCGGCAAGATTGGTCCGGCGGATATTGCCTACGTCGTACAAGCGCGGCCGGCGGGGCTTTGTGATGCCATTTTCCGCGCTCTGCCGCTGGTGCCTTTGAGTGAGACTGTCGCCATTGGCCTGCCGGACACAATCTGGTTTCCGGAGGACGGCCTTTGCCGGTTGCCTGACGATGTCCTTTCCTTTTTGCTTTTCCCGGTAAAGGAAGCCAGGTTTTTCGACGCGGTGGTGACCGACAACGGTGGCCGCGTGAAGGAAATCCAAGTCAAGGACTCTCACGCCAGTTCGTCATGGATTTGGGGCGCGTTCAAGATGCCAGGCCGGGTGCTGCATGAGCTCCATCAGCTTTGGCGTGACCGCAACCAGCGCGATGAGTACATGGGCACGCTCGTTAATGCCTATCTTGCCGAAGGCGGCAACGCCCGCGGCGTCCGCGCCGGAGAAGCCTACGTGGACGTGGGAACTTTGAATGGCTATCGCGAAGCCATCAAACTGCTCGCCGTGCAACCGCCGGATGGGCGCGCCATTTTGCGCAAACGGATTTCTCCGCGCCGCGCCTGCCGCTCCTCCATCGCGGGCAGCAAAGCCGCGAGCCCGAATTCAAGGAGCACTGGAAAATGACCCGCTTCCCCGCCATCCAGCCCCGCTTGAGCAGCGACGAAATTCAGCAACGCGTGCGCGAGTTGGGCGACTGGTTTCATAATCTCGACTTGAACGGCGTCAAAACCGCGCCGAATCATTTTCTCGGAGATTATCCCCGTCTCAAATGGGAAATCTTCGCTGACGCCGTGCCCCGGGATCTTCAAGGAAAGTCCGTGCTGGATATCGGTTGCAATGCCGGCTTCTATTCCATCGAGATGAAGCGGCGCGGCGCGGCGCGCGTCATGGGGGTTGATTCCGATCCCCGTTATCTCGCGCAAGCACGTTTTGCCGCCGAGGTGTGCGGGGTGGATATCGAATGGCGCGAACTCTCGGTTTACGATCTGGCCCAGCTCGGCGAGAAGTTCGATGTGGTTCTCTTCATGGGCGTGCTGTATCACCTGCGACATCCGTTGCTTGCGTTGGACCTGATTCACGAGCATGTCGCTCGGGATTTGCTGGTTTTTCAATCCATGCAGCGCGGCAGTGAGACGGTGGAGGCAATCGCGGAGGATTACCCTTTTCAGGAGCAGGAAATCTTTGAACGCCCGTCGTTTCCGCGCCTGTATTTCGTCGAAAAGAAGTACGCCAACGATGAAACGAACTGGTGGATTCCCAATCGCGCCTGCTCCGAAGCGATGCTGCGCAGCGCGGGCTTTGAAATCCTACAACATCCTGAGTCAGAGGTGTTTATATGCCGCTGGAAGGCTATTCCGTCTCTGGGAGCGGGTGATTGAGTCAGGCAGCCGGTATTTTTCCCAATATCGAACGGCAACAGATTGCCGTCAGTCAATAATGTCTGTTGTCTGCTTATGACTCCAACGCCAAAACCGATAGCGCAAACCGGTTCAACCACCTGCGGCGCGCGCTGGGTTTCGCCTTCCCGTATCGCCGGGCGGCGCTGGGTATCCTGGGCATCACTTTGTTGTTGGGCGGCTTAAATGCCGTTGAGCCGCTGATACTTAAAGGCATTTTCGATAATCTATCCGCGAATCGCTCGGCTCAACTCCTGCTGATCGGCATTGGAATTCTTCTCGGGGTGGGGGTGTTTCGCGCCGCGGCCACGGCGCTGACGAACTGGATGACCTGGCATATGCGCCTCGGCCTCCACCACGGGCTGCTGGAAAAACTGGTGGAAAGACTTCATCGCATGCCGTTGAATTTTCACCGCATGGAAGGCGTGGGCGCCGTGATGACCAAACTGGATCGCAGCATCCAGGGTTTCGTGGGTGCGGTTAACCAGATTCTGCTGAATGTTTTCCCGGCCATTCTGTATTTGGCAATTTCGCTGTTCATCATGCTGCGGCTTAACTGGCAGTTGGCCCTGATCGTGGTCTGTTTTCTGCCGCTTCCGGCGCTCATTGCCGCCTGGGCCGGCCCGGAACAACGCCGTCGCGAACGCACGCTTCTCGACCAATGGTCTAAAATCTATTCCCGTTTCAACGAAGTCCTCTCCGGCATTGTCACTGTTCGCAGTTTTTCCATGGAAGACACGGAAAAGACGCGCTTCCTTCGGGACGTGCATCAGGCCAACCAGGTCGTGATTCGCGGCGTGGGGATTGACTCCGGGCTGGAAGCGGCCACGAACATGGTCGTCACGCTGGCTCGCATCACCGCCATCGGCTTCGGAGGAATGCTCATCCTTCAGGGCAAGAGCAGCATGGGCACGCTGGTGGCATTCCTCGGCTATGTCGGCGGATTTTTTGGCCCCGTGCAAGGCTTGAGCTCCATGTATCAGACCTTGCAACGCGCTTACGTTTCCCTGGAGGAGATTTTCAATATCCTCGACATGCAGGAACATCTGGGCGATGCGCCCAATGCGAAGGAACTGGGCCGCATCCATGGCGAAGTCCATTTTCAGGGCGTAAAGTTCCGCTACGACCAGCACTCGCCAACCCTGTTGCACGGCATCGATTTGAAAGTGAACCCGGGCGAAACCGTGGCCATCGTGGGCCCCAGCGGGGCGGGGAAAACCACCTTGATGGCCTTGTTGATGCGGTTCTACGATCCGGATGAGGGGAGCATTCACCTCGACGGCCAGGATTTGCGGGCCTTGAAGCAACGTTCGTTGCGACAAAATATCGGCACGGTATTGCAGGACCCGCTCTTGTTCAACGATTCCGTCCGCAACAATATTGCCTACGGCCGGCCGGACGCCGCCCTGGCGGAAGTTGAAGCTGCCGCGCGCGCCGCCAATGCCCATGAATTCATCACCCGCCTGCCGGAAGGCTACGAAACCATGGTGGGCGAGCGTGGCAGCCGCCTTTCCGTGGGCGAACGCCAGCGGGTGACCATCGCGCGCATGCTCTTGAAAAATCCTCCCATCCTCGTGCTCGACGAAGCCACCTCGTCGCTCGATGCCGAATCGGAGGGTCTGGTGCAGGCCGCCTTGGAACGATTGATGAAAGGGCGGACAACTTTCGTGATTGCTCACCGGCTTTCCACCGTGGTCAATGCGGACCGCATCATCGTGCTCAAGCACGGACGCATCATCGAATCCGGCGCTCACTGGGAATTATTGCGGTCCGGCGGGTACTACGCTTCCCTGGTGTTGCGCCAGACCAACGGGCTGATTCGCAATGCCGGAGAAAATCTCCAAGCCGCCTCCGCCGCATAGCATTTTGACGGCCGCCGTCTCTAATCGTTTCCAGTTGGAAACTGCGCTGTTCCTCGTACAGCTCTTCCAGTCGCGGAGCGACGCTTGCTTTGTTCCGAACAGTCAGCAGCGCCTTGCCGGCTTGCCTCAATTAAGTTCCAAAATGCGTCGCGATTCATATCCAGCGCCGTGTGACTTTATTCATCACCTTTTTCCCACCTGCAATTTGGCCCGGGCGAACAGTTCCATTAATTGCGCGCGGTCCGCCTTTTGATACCGTTCCGGGAGGTAACGCCGGTCGGAACAGGACAACACCGCATCCAATTCCTGCAACGCCAGCAGGTTCGGATCAAGCGGATCGATGAACGAAGTAACCGCCTCCTCCAAATCCGCGAGCTGCACATCCTCGTCGCGCTTCGCCAGCACCGCCCGCTCCTTCGCGCGAATCAGAATCGATTCGACATCGCTGCCGGTCAACGGCCGCGCGCCCAGGTTTTCACAAATGTATTTTTTGATCGCGTCGTCGAGCTTGATTTTTTTGACCCGCGCCACGGTGTTGAACAATTCGAGCACGTCATCCGGTCCCTGTGCCGGAAAAAGTGGAACGCACAATCCAAAACGTCCCTGGCGTTTCATGTCGATCGCCAACAGATCGGGCCGTGAAGTCATCGCCACCCACAATTCCCGCCCGCGCAACGTGGAATCGCCAATGTGCGCCGCAAACGCCGCGAATACCCGTCCGGACACGCCGCCGTCATCGTCCCCGCCTTCCCGTGAACCGAACACCGCGTCCGCTTCGTCCACCACCACGATCACCGGCCCAAGCGCGCGGATGGTCATTAGGATCCGCATTTGCTGGCGCTCCGTATCGCCCACCCATTTTGACCGGAACTCCGCCATCTCCATCACAGGCAGCGCGCACTCGCTCGCAAAGCAATCGATCAGGAACGATTTCCCGACGCCCACCCGTCCCGGCACGAGGATGCCGCGTTCCAGCACCTCGGTTTTGTTGTTTTTGATCAGCCACGCCAATTCGCGCAGTTTCTGCTTAGCCGCCGTGTGGGTGGCGACGCGGTCAAGGCTCACGTCCGGTTTTGGGTCCTTGAACCGGACCAGGCCCTGGCAATATTCCTCGATCAACCGTTTTTTGCCAATGGCGACATGTTCCGCCGACAGACGAATGCCGTTTCGCACCGCCTCCGCCAGCAGGTGCTGGATGCGCAATAAATTCAGCCCGGCTGTTCGCGGCACCAGGTCCGTTGCGGAAAAATCGCTCCACTCGGAGATCGCCTTTCCGCCCGCCAGCGTCTCCACCCAGCCCGATTGCAAAAAGCGCAGCCGGTCCTCGCCATCCGGCAAGTCGATCCGAACCTGCGCCACGTGCGGATTTTGCAGCAAGTCCGCGTGCAGCTTGGAAGCCGACTCCGTGACCAGCAACACGCCCACATCCATTTGCCGCATAGCCGGGGAGGCGGCCCATTTGAGCATCGTCACCAAATTCATCCGCTCTTCGACACTCGCGCCGGCTTCCTCCGCGGGCGGAATCAGCTTCTCGGGAAAATCGATGATGAGCGTAATGCCCCGCCAGCCGTTTTTCTCCTCGGTCATCCGCGCAAAAAACCGCCGCAGCAACGGTCCCAATCGAATCAAGTCTCGCGGCGGGCCCTGTTGATGAAAACTCGTGTTCTCCACCTCGTCATAAACCTCGAGCCATTCAAAAAACTTCTTCTGCATCTCCCCCGAGCCGAACGTCAAGCCGTCCCCGATGTCGTAAAAGAGCAGGTATTCACGCTCTGGAAAAAAGCGCTGGGCAAGAAACGTTTTCAACGGCACGTAGGAAACCGTTTTCCCGCACTGCACCGGGAAAACGTCGAAAATGTTTCCATGGAGCACAAACAGCGAATACGTCCCGCTATTCCAGCGCCGCGCCAGTTCGATGCCCCAGCCTCGCAACGGCAGCCGC
The DNA here is from genome assembly GCA_021325145.1 of Verrucomicrobiota bacterium. GTDB lineage: Bacteria > Verrucomicrobiota > Verrucomicrobiia > Limisphaerales > Pedosphaeraceae > JAJPHR01. The sequence continues at coordinate 92,512 of JAJPHR010000108.1, forward strand.
CCGGGCGCAGCCGGGTCGGTCTTTGTTGCCATGGGGATCGTGCTGGATTCGGGTGCTGTGTTCATATTTTAGTCGTTCTCGTCCTCGCCGTCGTTCTCGGTTTGTGTCCCAGATCCGGAGTGAAGACCGAGAACGAAGGCTTCATAAGGTAATCAATTCCTCCGCCCACCTTGCGGCAACCGTTGCGTCCGTTTGCCCTGGTCAATAACGGGCGGCGGGACGTTCGTGTTGTAACCCACGCGCATTTCAGTTGCGGGCATGTCACCCACCAAATCCTTGAACTCGTCCATTTCCGCAATCCATTTGTTCGTCTGGTCGAGATGTTCGACCGTCGCATCGATCCGGGCGGTCAGACTCTCGGCATTCTTCATGGCCACGGCATCCGCCCGGATCAGTTTCACCTGCTGGTCCAGCCGTTCCTCCTCTGACACCACAAACGCCAGGTTATCCTGCGACTCCGCAATCCGCTCCTGGCGCTTCTTCAACACCTCCAGCCGTTCGAGCCGCGACCCCAAATAGCGCTGCTTCGTTTCCAACGACGGGTTCGGTCCTTTGGCCTTCATGGCCTCGAGTTCGGCCGAAAGCCGGGTTACTTCCGCGTTCGCATCGCTGAGCACGCGCGGGAGGTCCTCCCGCTGTTCCGTTTCCAGGAAGCGATCCAATGACTCCTCGATGCTCAACAATCGCAGGTAGGTCCACATTAACTCATCCAGCTTGCGTAATCGTGGGTCGTTGTTGGCGTTCGATGCCATCATTGGGTTCTCCGCGCTGGCGCTTTCAATGTCATGGCAGACCTGGGCCAGGATTTGGTATCGGCGGCGGCGCTCCGAGGACAATCCGGCCAGCAGCGCGTCGCGCCGTTTCTGGAACTCCGCCACCCGCGCGAGTTCCGCGGCTCGTTTCACCGCGTCGTATCGCCCATCCACCCAGTGCCGGAAAAACGCCATGTCCGGCATGTGCACCCACCCGACCGCATAAAGCGTCGCGCCGACGATCAAAGGCAGGGCTGCGCCGCTGATGATTCCGACTCCCAGCGTCAGCAATCCCAGCGCGGCATGGTGCGGGCTTTTAAGAAACTCCGCCCGATAATTTGGCGCCTGCTCGTCCATAACGTGCCCAGTCCGGCAGGGAAACTACCCTGCCAGCAGGGAAACACCAAACACCAAAAACCAAGGTTCAGAAAGCATTCAAGCTCCAAGCCGGACAAAATCCCCTGAAGCGAATTCACGCGGGCTGCACGAAGCCGCCTCGTTCCCCATTACCGCCGATAACCACACTCTTGAAGTTTGGAATTTGGAGTTTTTCCGGTGCCTGGTGTTTGGTTTTTGGTGTTTCTTATTTCGGTTTCGTTCCCGTCGCCGTCGGCGTTTCTTCCTCCAATCGCCGCAGCAAATTCTGCGTAAACTCGATGAACCAAGGCTGGCGACGCGCTACTTCGGGCGGCGCGTCCGGGCGCGGAACCTGAATGATTTCCACCAACCGTCCCGGCTTGTCCGCCATCAAAAACACCCGGTCCCCCAGGTAAACTGCTTCCTCGACTGAATGCGTCACCAGAAAAACCGTTTCCTCGCGTTCCTTCCAAAGCTGGATCAATAACTCCTGCATTCGCAACCGAATCCGCGGGTCGAGTGCGCCGAACGGCTCGTCCATCAACAGAATCTTGGGCTCCAGTATCAGCGTGGCGGCGATCGATACCCGCTGCTGCATGCCCCCGGACAACTCCGAGGGATACTTGTCCTCCGCGCCCTCGAGGCCGACCTTCTTCACCCACTCGCAAGCCCGCGCCAACCGCTCCTTGCGCGCCACGTCCCTCAACTTCAAGCCGAACGCGATGTTCTCCAGGACCGTCAGATTTGGGAGCAGCGAGTATTTCTGGTCCACCAACCCGCGATCAGAGCCGGGCGATTCCACGGGCCGGTCGAACACGCGCACCTCCCCCGTGGTTGGCGGAAAATGTGGATGCAAGCCCGCTATGATCCGCAGCAAAGTGGATTTGCCGCAACCCGAAGGGCCAACCACCGCCACCAACTCACCGACGTTAGGCAGATCTTCCACCACGAAATTCACGTTCTCCAATGCCAGCTTTGCCTTTGGCCCGTCGCCGAACGACTTCGTCACGTTGCGGAACGAAACCAGCTCCGGCAGTTTCTTCGGCGCAGCCGGATCCGCAGGCGATGGCGTTGCCGCCGCTGTCGCTTGGGCCGCGGACTCCTTGGGAGCTGGCTCGCCCGTCGCTTCCTTGTGATGGGGTGCGGTCTCCATGTGAAATTATTTTCGCAGGTACGGGAAGAGCAAACGTCCGCCCAGGCGCCAAAGCTGGTCGCACGCCACCGCGATCAGCACGATGACGAGAATGACCGCGAAGATGGCATTCGTATGCCCTCGCCGGTTCGAAATGTCGATCAAGTAACCCAGCCCGCGTTCCGCATTGACCACTTCCGCAAGAATGATCCAACCCCAGCCGACGCCATACACCGCGCGCAAATTATCCCAAATGTCCGCCTGGGCAACGGGGAACAACACGTGCCGGACCAATTGCCATTGCGTTGCGCCCTTTGTCACCGCCACATCGAGGTATGCGGCCGGCACTTTTGAAATCGACTTGATGACCATCGGCAGCAGCGCCACAAAGCAGCCGATGAACAGAAATCCGACTTTTTGCAACTCGCTCAGTCCAAACCAAGCCAGCGTCAACGGAACGAACACCACAATCGGCACATAAGCGCCAATCAGTGCCAGCGGCCGGAAGAAGGCTGACATGGGCGGAAACGAGGCCATGTAAATGCCCAAAGGCAGCGCCACGATGACTGCGAGCGAGAAACCCAGCGTGACGCGCGTAAAGGACACCAGGGCGCTGCGCACCAATCCTTGTTGAAAATGCAAGTTGGGAAACGCCTGCAAGACTTCGAGCGGGCTGGGCAGGATCAGAGGCGGCAGCGCCCGGTCTTCCACTCGCGGCGCCTGGGTTGCGAACCACCACAGCCCCAGCATCAAAACCACGAAGGCGATCGTCAACCCCAGCGCATTCTGTTCCGGCAGTTCGTGACGGACCCGCAGTTGCCACAGCCGCACCACCAGCGTCAGCAAGCCCGCAAAAATCAGCGCCACGAAAAAGAAGTCCAGCAACGATTCATATTGCTCCAGCAAGTGCCGCGCATGGATGAATCGTTTCAGCAGCTTGAGCGACACCAGCGCGACCACAAAAAGGCCGGGCGCTATCAACTGCCGCAGCTTCTTTTTTGTAATGTCGCTGGGCATTAGCCAGGAAACAGTAAATGAGCAGCGCCCCTTTGTCCTCGTTCTCGCCCACGTCGTCGTCCCCGGTCCGCCTCCGCTCGAATGGAAATCGAGGACGAGAACAAGAACGAGGACGACAAAGAACCCATCTGTTCAATCCTTCTCCAACGGAAACACTTTCACTTCCACCCTGCGGTTCCGCTTGTTGTGTTCGGGATTGCTCGGATCCGTCATCCCCGCCACGGGATTGTCCCAGCCGTTCCCGATTACCTTGAACTTGTTGGGATCGAATTTGTATTTGTCCAGAATCTTCCGGCGCACTGAGTCCGCGCGATCATAAGAGAGCTGCCGCACCATGTCCGCCGGGACAATGCCCTTTCGGCTCGCGTCGGTGTTGCCCTCGATGACAATGTAGGCATTGCCGAAAGTTCCTGCCAGCTTGCCGATTTCTTCCAGCGTGGCGGGAATGGTGGTGTCATATTGCGTGTCGAGAGTGGACTCGTTCGGCTTGAAGGTAATGATAACCGACTTGGTCAGGATGTCGCCGGTGTCCGCTTCCGCGTTCTTGAAGGACGCGCCGGGCTTGAACGTCGGCTGCGAGAGATCCCGCACGTCCTTGTACTCCCCCGCCAGCTTCGACAGCACAGCCGCGGCCTTCACCTTGGCCGACGCCACGGGAGCCGAAATCGCGCCGAGAGATTGGTAGATGGTCGAGGCCCGATTCCACACCACTTCGAAGTTCGACGGATTCAACGGGTCGAGGAAGAAATTCGAGTTCTCGCGGTAATTCGTCAGGTGCGCGTCTCCGTCCGCGACGCCGCCGTCCTTGCCGATCATGTTTTTGCAATCGTCCACCGGCAGGCCATACGCCTTGGACATTAATTGCGCCGCCGTCGGCACGTCCTTGCGCAGCATGTCCAGCCCATCGAAAATCCCGCGCACGAGGCCCATCACCACATCGGGGTGATCGCGATAAAAGTCGTTCCGCACCGCCCAGACGTCGGCGATCAAATGATTGGCGCTGCCAGTGGTAACCACCAAGCGCGTGCCGGGCACCTCGCCGGAGACAGTATAAATATCCGGCGACCAGCCCACAAACGCGTCAAACGATTTGTCCTGCACAAAAATCTTGGCCGCTCCCGGCGCGTCAGCCGCCCATTTGAAATCCACTTCCGCCGGGTCGATGCCGGCATCGATCAGGAGCGACATGATCAGGTAATGGCTCGGAGAATTCTGCGCGAGCACCACCTTGCGCCGATGTCCACCCTTTGCGCGAAAATCGTTGATGTTGCGGATGTCGCCGCGCGCGACGATGCCGTCGCCGCCGCCGGACCAGTCGATTTGCTGGCAAACCACCGGCACCGTGCGCGAGTCCTTCACCAACTCCGGCGAGAACAACGCGATCATGTCCAGCGTGCCCCAAAGCACATGGCTGTGGCCGCTCGCGAACAAGTCCCGCGCTTTGACCGGGTCATCCACAATCGCCAGATGAACGTAAAAACCATACTTCCGGTAGAAAACGCTCTCCTCGTTGGGTTCCAGTCCATTGTTGGCCACGATGATGGGCGCCCACCCCGGCCAGATGTTGATCGGAAACTCCACGACCATCTTGTCGTTCTTCATCTTCTTGTCGTAGTCGCTCACCCCGCTGACCGCGGGAATGGACGATCCATCGACCAGGGACGCCACGTTCGTGCCGGCCAGGAGCTTGCTTGTGATGTCCGCCGCGGCGGGTGCGGTCGGCTTCTGCGCGTCGAGCGTTTTCTTCACCGCCGCGGTATCCACGGAAACGCTTGAAGGCGGGCTTGCGGGCGCAATCTTGTCCCACCACCGCCACACACCCAAACCAACCACGGCCAGAATCAAGATCGTGACAACTATTTTTCCTCGTGCAGTCATATCGGGTTCTCCTTTGATGATGGATTAATTACTCGGCGATTTTTTGCCGCTCGGCTGTTTTCTCGGGAGCAGCCGGCGTGGCCGGGGCAGCGTCGCTCTGCACCATGCCCATTTTCTTTTTATATTCCTGGAAGAGTTGGGCGCCGCGCGCCTTGCGCATTTCCTGCTCGCGTGAAATGCCCGAGCCCATTTCCTTGGCCAAATCCAGCGTGGCCCGCATCTGTCCCTCGCCACTGGCGGCGGATTGGCGCAATTGTTGCATCGATTGCCCCATTTCGCCGCCCATCATGCCCTGCAATTCGGTGATCGAACTCTTCATCATTCCCGCCAGATTCTCCAGCGAGTGCCCGATGGCCACCTTGGCCTTCACCGACTCGAATTCGCGCTGGAACTTCTGAATCTCGCGCAGGCTTTGGGCAATGATCTGGGTGTTTTGCTGGTAAAGCTGCTCCAGGCCATCCAACTGGGACTTGTTGTCGTTGTATTCGCCTTCCAGGCCCGCCAACTCCTCGGCGTAATGCGCGCCGTTGGCTTCGTCATTGGCCGCCGCCGCCGCCTGCAACATTCCTTGCAAGTCCGCGCGCTGGCGTTCCTGGCGTTTGACCTGGTCCTTGAGCAGCGCAATCTGCCCCGCCAATTGGCCATTGGCGTAGTGCGCCTTGTCCGCTTTCACCTTCGAATCGCGGATGCCGCGTTCGATCACCGCCTGGTTGATCGCGTCGGTTTCGGTGGCCTTCTCGGCGGTAAGGCCGAGCCAGATGAATAATCTTTTGATTGCGCGAAACATAATGTTTTCGGTTTTGAGTTTACTTCGGTTGCACAGCCGCCGGACGCCTCGGCTCCTCATCCTCAAGCAGGATCTTGCGCTCGAAGATAAATTCCAGTTGCGAGTTCAATTGCTGCTCGTTCGCCGCCGCCAGGACGGTTGCCCCCTGCCGTTTCACCGGCGCGAACACCTTCGCATCCACATCAAACGCCACAAAATGGAAGAATACTTCGCCGCCGCCCTGGCTCGTCAATTTCTTTTTGATCCCGGGGATTACGGCTTGCGGCGCCGGCCCGCTCGTATTCATCCCATCTGTTATAATCACAATATGCTTGTGCGTCAGCGGGGATGCCAGCACGGATTTGCTGGCCACACGAATCGAGTTTCCCAGCGGCGTCGCGCCGTTCGGCTGCGAGAAATGCCGGACCCAGGCTTTGATCGCTTCCGGGTTGAACGGTCCGTACGGCACCGCTTCCACCGCGGTGGGGTCCTTGAACACAAACAGGCCCACTTCGATCTTGCGCGGCGCATTGGCCGGAGAATTCGACGCGTATTGGCTAATCCGGTCCACGATCGCGCCCAGGGCCTTGTTCGCAATGACGTATTTGGGAAGCATTTTGCCTTCACCCGCCGGAACGCTTTCCCGCATGCTGCCGGAGGTGTCGTAAACAATGGCCAAAGCAATGCCCTCTTCGCTGCCAGAGGCTGCTTGCGCAGCTTGAAAGCCAAGTTCCACCGTCACTGCCACCGCCAGAACTGCGAATAGTCTCGTCACCCTGGTAAAAGTGTCGCCACCCGGCCCGACCGCCCTCTGATGCTGTGGGTTCATCGTTATCAATAGCGCATTCATGTGTCAAACTTATCCTCCGTCCCGGGCAAGTTTGCATTTACAAAACGGGGCTATTATTCCACCCGTTGGCTGCTTCGTAGGGTGGATGGCAGGACACCGTGCTGACCAGGACGGCGCGACGCGCCATCCCTGCCTCTGAAAAACATTGTTTCTATCCGGGACGCGATTACTTTGGTTAGGCGAATGGCAAAGACTTTTGCGGAATTAAATTTTCCCGGGCGTTTGATTGCGGTGGAAGGCCTCGATGGATCGGGGAAGTCCACCCAGATTTATCTGCTCAAACGGTGGCTGGAACAGCAGGGGCTCAAGGTGTTCTTCAGCGAATGGAACTCTTCTGACCTCGTTAAAAGCGCGACCAGCAAGGGCAAAAAACGCGAGCTGTTGACCCCGACGACTTTCAGCCTGATTCACGCCACGGACTTTGCCGACCGGTATGAACGCCAGCTCGTCCCGCTGTTGCGGGCGGGCTACCTCGTGCTTTGTGACCGCTATATTTTCACCGCGTTTGCGCGCGACACGGTGCGCGGATGTCCGCCCGAATGGGTGCGGGGCCTGTATGAGTTCGCGGCGCACCCGGACCTGACGTTTTTTTTCAAGGCGCAACTTGAGGTTTCGCTCCAGCGCATCCTCGACGGCCGGCCGCAACTAAAATATTTCGAAGCCGGCATGGACATGCGGCTCTCCACCGATCCGTATGAAAGCTTTCGCATCTTCCAGGGCCGGATCCTGGAGCAATACCTGGGCATGAGCACGGAGTTCAATTTTTCAGTCATTGACGCCAATCAGCCCATTGAATCGCAGCAATCGCTGGTTCGGGAACTCGTGATGGCGCGGATCGATCTGGCCTCGTTTGCCGCGCCCAATATAAAGGGGGTAAGATGAAAAAGTCCGGCGCAAAACAAAAGAACGGTCTGGCCATCCAGCCGATTGTCGTCCCTCGCTCCTCGCCCCGGCGTTTCTACGGACATGGCATTCCCAATGTGGATCGGCAGCGTCTCGCGGGAAAACTCGTGGTGGTGGAAGGCGCGGATGGTTCGGGCCGTTCGACCCAAATCGCGCGGCTGCGGGACTGGCTGGAAGGTTGCGGCCACGCGACGGTTCAAGTGGGCTTGAAGCGCTCGACACTGGTCAGCGAAGAACTGGACCAGGCGCAGCACGGGAACATTCTGAGCCGGACGACGCTCAGTTTGTTTTACGCGACTGACTTTGCGGACCAACTCGAGAACATCATTCTGCCAGGGCTGAAGGCCGGTTTCATGGTGCTGGCGGACCGCTATATTTACACGCTGATGGCGCGCGACCTCGCGCGCGGCATGGACGAGGCGTGGTTGAAAAACCTTTACGGCATCGCCCTGGTGCCGGATGCGGTTTTCTATCTGAATGTTTCGCCTGAGCAATTGGTGCAACGGAACTTTTCCAAGAACCAGGCGCTCGACTACTGGGAGAGCGGGATGGACATGGGATTGTCCCGCGAGATGTTCGACAGCTTTTTGAAATACCAAAGCCTGCTCGCGCGCCAATTCCAGCACCTCCAAGCCATTTACGGCTTCCACATCATCGACGGAAACCGCTCGCCGGACGAAATCAACGCGGAGCTGAAGCGAAAAGTCGAAGCTGTCCTGACCGGCAAGCCCGAGCGGAGTTGAAGTGTTCCGGGCACTAGCCTGGATATTTCATGGCTCGTTCAAATTGCCCGCAGCCTGTCAGATAGGGCGCACTTCTGTACGCACTGCGAACCTCCGGAGCGGCCGTTTATACGGCGGCGCGCAGAGGACTGCACGCCCTACCCGCGCTGCAACAAAATATACGGCTTTAACGGATGGCGTTATGGACTAAAACTGCCAGCAGGCAACCGATCACGGGCCCCACCACCGGTATCCAGGAGTACGACCAGTCACTGTCACGTTTGTTTGGAATCGGCAACAACGCATGCATCAGGCGCGGACCCAGATCGCGCGCCGGATTGATGGCGTAACCAGTGGTGCCGCCGAGGGACAAACCGATTACCAAAACCGCCAGCGAAACCGGAAGCGCATCCAGCGATCCCAGGCCGCCCGCGGGACTGGAAACACGCAGGACGGCAAACACGAGAACGAAGGTGCCGATAATCTCGGAAATCAAGTTCGAAAGCGGGGAACGAATTTGTGGGCCGGTGCAAAAGACCGCCAGTTTGGCGTCGCGATTTTCGGTGATGTCAAAATGCGATTTGTAATGCACCCAAACCAGAACGGCCCCCAGACACGCACCCAGCATTTGTGCCACCAGGTATTTCGGAACATTTGCCCAGTCGAATTTTCCGGCGGCGGCGAGCGATAGCGTCACCGCCGGATTCAAATGCGCTCCACTCGACGCGGATGACACCAGCACACCCACGAACACCGCCATGGCCCAACCGAAGGTGATAACAATCCAACCGCTGTTATTTCCCTTCGTGTTTTTCAACAAGACATTAGCCACCACACCATCGCCCAGCAGAATCAAAATGGCCGTTCCGACAAGTTCGCCCAGGAATGATGACATAGTTATTTTTCGTTTGAATTTGCGAGCCAGCCTTTGGCCCGGTTCACTGCTTTCCGCCAGCCGCACTTCAATTCCGACACACTTTTTCCTTTGAGCGAGGGTCGAAAAACCCTGTCGCGTTGCCACTGTTTCATCAACTCTCCGGTGCTGCGCCAATACCCGACGGCCAGGCCCGCCAAGTAAGCCGCTCCCAAAGCGGTAGTTTCCAGCACCTTCGGACGCACGACCGGCACGCGAATCATGTCCGCCTGGAACTGCATGAGCGTATCATTCGCGGTCGCGCCGCCATCCACTCGAAGTTCCTTCAGGCGAATTCCGGAATCCGCTTCCATTGCCTCCAGCACATCCAGAGTTTGAAAAGCGATGGCTTCCAACGCCGCGCGGGCGATATGTCCCGCCGTGGTGCCCCGGGTTATGCCCAGGATGGTTCCCCGCGCAAACTGGTCCCAATGAGGCGCGCCCATCCCGACAAACGCCGGCACCAAATACACCCCGCCGTTGTTCGGCACGCTCGTCGCCAATGACTCCACGTCGGCGGATGATCGAATGATGCCAAGCCCGTCGCGCAACCATTGAACCACGGCTCCGGCGATGAAAATGCTGCCTTCCAGCGCATACGTCACCTTCCCATCCACTTTCCAGGCAATCGTCGTCAGCAGGTTGTTCTTCGAAGTGATTGGCCGGTTCCCGGTATTCAACACCATGAATCCCCCGGTGCCGTAGGTATGTTTGACCATTCCGGGTTGCAGGCACATTTGCCCGAACAAAGCCGCTTGCTGGTCGCCGGCAATGCCCGCGATGGGCACTTTTGCGGCCGGCAAGTTGGCACTGGTTTCCGAGTGGACATCACTCGAGGCCCTTACCTCCGGCAGAACCGCCCGGGGAATGCGAAACAGTTCCAACAACTCTTGATCCCAATCCTGCTTGTGAATGTTGTAGAGCAAGGTCCGGCTCGCATTGGTCACATCCGTGATGTGCGCCTTCCCGCCGGTGAGTTTCCACACCAGCCACGCATCCACCGTTCCGAAAGCCAGCTTGCCCGCCTCGGCTCTCCGCCGCGCGCCTTTCACGTGATCCAAAATCCATTTCAGCTTCGTCGCTGAGAAATAGGCGTCCAGCACCAGCCCCGTCTTCCGTTGAATCATCCTGGCCAGGCCGTCCTTCTTCAACTCATCGCAGAACTCCGCCGTGCGCCGATCCTGCCAGACGATTGCGCGATAAACCGGCTCCCCGGATTCCCGGTCCCACACAATGGTCGTCTCCCGTTGATTCGTAATGCCCAGCGCCGCTAGGCTTTTGCTGTTGAGTCCGGCATGGGCCATCGCTTCGGCCATCACTCCCGCCTGGCTGGCCCAAATCTCCGCGGCATCGTGCTCCACCCAGCCCGGCTTCGGATAAAATTGCTTAAACTCCCGCTGCGCCACGGATTTGATCCTCCCCCTATGGTCGAAAAGAATCGCCCGGGAACTGGTGGTCCCTTGATCAATTGCTAAAATATATTTTGCCATAAATTATGCGCGTGAGCGAATCGGTCTGCACTACATCTTTCTCGCCAAAACCAGCACGCCATCAGCCGTGCCATTAACCAAAGGTGTTGCTCAAGGTGTATTCGACGATGACTGTGCCGTCAAGATTTGCCCAGCCATCCCCCTCTGGCCCCGTCCCATCCGGCCCAAAGGGCGCGCGCTCGGCCATCCCGCCCTGGGCGTTAACCTTAATTTGATCTGGTCCTACCGGACAAGGTGCCCGTCTTTATCCGTTGAAGCGCATTGCTAGCACACATTTGAACAGTGGGATTAGGATCGCTCAGTAATTTCGACAGAATAGGAGCTGCATTCGATGCTCGCGAGCCAAACCAACCGATTCCCCAGGCAGCACAGCTCCGCACCTGACTGTTGGTAGAGCCAAGGCATGTAAGCAAGATCGGGATGACATGCCTTTCATCCTGCCCAATATATCCCAAGGCGCCTATGGCGTTAAGACTAAGCCCATGCGAACTATTAGTGGCTATTGCGATAATCGCTTCCGTCGTTCCGGGAACTGCGGCGTGGTAGCTGCCGAGTGAATTCAACGCATTATAGACGCAGAATACATTTGAACTGTCAAGCGCTCGGGTTAGAACTACCCACCCTTCTGGACCTATGCTGGCTAGCGCGGTACAACCCTGAGCGGAAAGCTTCTCATCGTTTATAGTTCGAGTCAGTGCCGGAATTCCTGGCTTTGCCATTGGGCCAAGCGCGGCAAGTCCAAGTGCGGCACGCCGCCGCTGATCTGCAATTCGAGGCAAATCAATTCTCCCAGCCGATAAGCGGTGTAGAATGGCTCCCAGTTCAATCCTCACGCGTCCGTCTTGATTAGTGTTCTCCAGCCATTGAAGCAGGCTGGGAACGGCATTGGTGCCCATTTGCCGGATTGCCTCAGCCGCCTCAGCGCCTTCGGAGGACATCTGGGCCTGCCACGACCGTCCCGGATCATAATCGCCGACCGGATAAGTACAATCGAGTTGCTCAAGCCATGAACTTAAGCTCCGCCCCTTATAACTTAATTGCGGTCTCGTAAACACGTACAGACCAGCTACTGCCACGCAAAAAAAACAGATCAGCATAATCCGCATTCGGCGTTTCATCGTGTGCCGTCCTTAGATCGCAGATTAGGACAGTCCATACGTGTTGGGCTTGCGACAACAGTTCCACACATCGCTTATTTCGGTGCCATTATAGCAAATGGTTCGCCTGTTTCCAATTGCCCGGCTTGGATCAGGCGCTAATCCGTTTGATGGCTGCCGTCCGTCTCCACTCGCAATTGCAGTGTCAACTTCATATCCCCGGCGTCTTTACCATGGACAGAGTTGCTGGCGCAAAATCACTCGCTTGGGTGATTGATCCGAAATCGCCCTGCCCTAACATCTGCCCATCACCTGGAAGAATTGCGCAGTTGCCGCGCTCGCAAAAAGCCCTCGCGGCCCGCTTGCGCATTGTGTATAGCAGCCGCATGCGCAAAACGGTTGCAGCGGTTAGTCGGTTGAATCACTTTCGACCGACAATCCCTTTGCTCGCGACCTTCGCCTTGATGGTTACTCCCGGCTTCCTGTGGAGCGCCTCTGTTCCCGCCGGCAAACCCGCTGGTGAACTGGACGTCGTGTTCCAGCGCGAATCCGGCTGGACGGGCGCGGACGGAGATTTCTCCGTGCCGCTTTCCAGGGACACCACGCTCTGGCTGTTCGGCGATACCTGGGTCGGTGAAATCAAGGATGGCCGGCGCACCAACACCACGCTCGTCAACAATTCTGTTGCCTTGCAGCGAATCGGGGAACAACCGAAGTTCTTTTACGGCAGCAAAACCAATGGCCATCCGGCTGCCTTCGTCACGCCCGCCGACCAGCGCGGATATTTCTGGCCGTTTCATGGCCTGCGCACCGGCGATGGATTGCACTTGTTTTTGGAGCAGGTTGAGAATGTTCCCGGCCCTGCCGGTGGCGCATTTAATTTTCGCATGGCCGCCACCTGGCATGCGCTCGTTTCGAACCCCGATGATCCGCCGCCAGCCTGGCGAATTGCCCAGGTAAAACTGCCGTTTGGGGAATTCGGCCCGGACGGAGACATCATGTGGGGAAGCTGGCTGATGCGGAATGGAGATTTCGTTTACATTTATGGCCTGGACTCGCGCAAGGTTGGCGGCAAGAAGCAGAGCGCGCTGGTTGCCGCCCGGGTCGCGGAACAGCACCTGGGTGAATTCAAGGAATGGCGGTTTTATGCGAATGGATCGTGGCAATCAGACCCGCAGAAGCTGTCGCCGCTTTGCGCGGGTTTTCCAACCGAGTTCTCCATCTCCTATTTGCCCGGAGTCGGAAAATTTGCGGCGGTTTACATGGAGAAGGCCATCTCGGGAAAGATCCAATTGCGGCTGGCGGCCACGCCCATCGGCCCCTGGGGAGAGCCCAGCCTCATTTATGAATGTCCCGAGCAAAGTTGGCCGGAAAAAGTATTTTGCTACTCGGCCAAGGCACATCCGGAACTGGCCGGCGCGGCCGATGAGTTGATCGTGACCTACGCGGCGAACTCCTGGGAATTTGCGAATGTGATGCGGGATGCCCGTCTTTATTGGCCGCGCTTCGTGCGGGTGAAACTGGATGCCTTGAAACAGCGCGAGTGAACAGGATGCTCACTTTTCCGCGAGCAATTCCTTCACGAGCCGGCTGAGTTGCGGGGCCAGGTAGGGCTTGGCCAGAAATCGATCGGGCTTGACCGCTGAACCCTCGAAAATGTCCTCCGCCACCGTCCCGCTGACCAACATGATTTTCTGACGGGGGTCAAGCTGGCGGAAAGAATTGATCAATTCCATGCCGTTCATGCTGTGCATGGCGTAATCCGTAATCAACAGGTCGGGCCGCGGATTGGCGGCGGCATACGTTTGCAGCGCCACCTCCGGGTCGCGGAAAGACGTCACTTGGTAGCCCTGGGGCTCAAGGATCGCCGCCGCCAGTTCCAGAAGCATCGGCTCGTCGTCCACAACGTAAATCAAAGCGCCGGAGTTTTTTCCCTGTGATATGCCTGGTTGTGGTTCACTCATGACGCGTCTCGATCGGCTGCCAACCCGGCCATTAATAGCCAAATTTGCCCGGTTAGCAAGCGGTCTTTGCGCGTCCGTTCGAACCTGGGAGGCGTCACTGGCCAGGCAATAATTCTGCGCTCCGGCCCAAAGATCAAGGCAGTTGCAATCTGCGTCAGATTCCGATTGCAGCGTTTCACGTCCGGCCTTAAGGTTCATTTTGTTGGTATTAAACTTGCCCCCTTTTACCCGTGGAAGGCATTTATGAAACCTGAAAAGTCACCCCTCAAAAAGGTTGTTAAGGACGCGTCCGGAACCACCCGCAAAGGAAGCGCCGCCAAAGCCACCTCCAGCGCTTCGGACAAAACCCCCGCTCCGGCCGGCGAACCCGCCACCGCGCCCAAAGCCAAACGCAAAGCTCCCGCGCGCAAAACGCCCCTGGCCGTGCCCGCGATTCTGCTCGAAGGGGATCAACCCTCCGCTCCCGTTGCCAGCGGGCCGGGACAACGCTACGCCCTTGGCCCCGTGCCTCCCGGCGTCCATCCCGGAGGCGGCGAAGCGGCGGCTGAATTGCCCGAGGCTTACGGCACCAAACGATTGCTCCTGACCGCGCGCGATCCTCATTGGCTCTACGCCCGGTGGGACCTGACCCGCCAGCAGCAGCGCGAGTACAACGCGCTTTCCGCCGACCGTCATCTCGTCGTGCGCGTCTACCTCGGCACCGTGAAGGGCGAACCGTTCACTCAAGTCCATGTCCATCCTGAATCAACCCATTGGTTTATCCATGTCGGCCAGGCCGGGGCCAAGTATCTGGCCCAACTCGGGTATTACGCGGTGGGTGGTAAATGGGTCGCCATCTCCACTTCGGAAGCGACGCTCACGCCCCCTGACTCCATGTCCGAGGACGTCTCCGCCCAGTTCGCGACCATTCCCATCGAAGTTCCCTTCTCCGAATTGATGGCCCTCGCGCGTGAAGCGGTTCGCCAAAATATTCCGCTCGCCGAAGTCATTCAGCAACTTCGCGCGCACGGTTACCCCCAATTTGCCAAAGAAGACGCCACACCCACCAAATGGACCCCGGAACAGGAACGCGCCCTTTCTTCGATCATCACGATGGATCGCGTCCGGCGCGTTTGGATGGGCTCGGTGGAAATCACCGAGCTGATCCGGCGTCAATTGCAGCAGGAGATTTCCTCGATGGCGGCGGCGCAACTCTCGCTGCCAACTTCACCCGGCGGCGCGGTTTCCAGCATTTCGAGCCCGTTCGGCGGCGCGGAACAAAGAAAAGGGTTCTGGTTCAACGTCAACGCCGAGTTGATTCTTTACGGCGCCACGGAACCGGATGCCCAGGTCACCATCGGCGGTCGCACCATCAAGCTGCGTCCGGACGGCACATTCAGTTACCGCTTCGCCTTGCCGGATGGGGCCTACGAACTCCCCGCCGTCGCGGTTTCCTCCGACCAGACCGACGCCCGCGCGGCGGAATTGAAATTCAGCCGGGACACGGAATATCGCGGCGACGTCGGCGCGCACCCGCAGGACCCGCAGCTCAAGCCGCCCCTCGCGGCCAATGTGGCGTAAGCCGCGCTATGGATTGCGGTGTGGATCAGCAGAAGTCGTCGCCTTCTTCGTGCTCACCTTTAATCTTTCGCGAGCGACAAGACAGATCGAGCGTGAGGACGATAAAATTTTCGGGAGTGGATTCAAGAAACCGTGACCGCCGATGTGCGAAGGTTCTGACTTCTTTTCCAGGGAGATCAAAGCCTTCTCGCGCCGGCTGCCACGCGTTGCGCGAGCCCTCGAAGCGATGAACCCCTACTACCGCATCTGCGTCATGGTCATCCGCATTGTTGGCGGAGCATTTCTGCTGGTTGGCGTATTGGACCTCACCGCTGCCTGGCTCACCAGCAGCCAGAAGCATACCGCAATGTCCGTGGGCTATTGTTTGTACCAGTCCATTCTGCTTGTGATTGGCGCGGTGATACTGATAAAGAGTTCTGCGTGGGCGCGCCGCATGGCGGATTACCTGGATGATTGAACTCGGCGCAACGTATCCAACCGGCTTGGCAGGGACGGTGCGCTGCGCCAGGCGACGGAACGAACAACCCGGGCCGCGCGCCTCGACCAGCACACATGAAGTAAGCGGCGTCAGTTGGCCCAAACGAATTTATTTTGCTTAATGCAAGGCTATCTATCACTCGTTCTCCACGCGCACCTGCCCTTTGTCCGTCATCCGGAGTACGACAAGTTTCTGGAGGAAAACTGGCTCTTCGAAGCCATCACGGAAACCTACGTCCCGCTGATTCAAATCATGGACGGCTGGCTGCGCGACGGAATGGAAAGCCGCCTCACGCTCACGCTCACGCCCACGCTCTGCTCGATGCTGCTCGATCCCCTGCTCCAGGACCGGTACCTGCGGCATCTTGAGTCGTTGATCGAACTGGCCGAGAAGGAAACTCACCGCACCCATTGGGATCCGGCCTACCAACCGCTCGCCCAGATGTATCACCGGCGCTTCCTCGGAACGCGCGACACCTGGTTTGCCTATGGCCGCAATCTCGTCGGCGCGTTCCGCAAATTTCAGGAGCAAGGCCGGCTGGAAATCATCACCTGCGCCGCCACGCACGCTCTCCTGCCGTTGCTGGCCAATCATCCGCCGTCCGTTCGCGCCCAAATTCTTGTGGCCCGCGACCACTACCGAAGTTGCTTCGGCTGCGATCCCCGCGGCATCTGGCTGCCCGAATGCGCCTACGTCGACGGCGTCGAAAACGTTCTCCAGGAAGCGAACATCCGCTGGTTTGTCATCGACACCCACGGCATTCTGCACGCCCGCCCGCGGCCTCGCTACGGCGTGTTTGCCCCGATCTTCACGCCCAATTGCATCGCCGCTTTTGGCCGCGATCTCGATTCCGCCAAACAAGTCTGGAGCAAACACGAAGGCTATCCCGGCGACGTCCAATACCGCGATTTCTACCGCGACATCGGATTCGATCTGGACTTCGATTACGTGAAACCTTTTCTGCCGGACGTGAGCCAGCGCGGTTTCACCGGCATCAAGTACCACCGCATCACCGGCAACGCACCCGAGAAGCAGGTGTATCAACGCGACGTGGCGCTGCAACGAGCGGCCGAACACGCCGGCCATTTTCTCAATGCTCGCATGGGCCAAATCAGCCATCTGGCGTCCCTCATGGACCGTCCGCCGATCATCCTGTCCCCGTACGACGCGGAACTCTTCGGCCACTGGTGGTACGAGGGTCCGGAGTTTCTGGATTACCTGGTGCGCAAAGCCTATTACGACCAAAAGGTCTTTCGTCTCGTCACGCCGCACGAATATCTCTGCAAGCACCCGACGCAGCAAGTCGCCACTCCCAGCGCGTCCAGTTGGGGCGCCGAAGGCTACTGGAACGTTTGGCTGAACGAAACCAACGAATGGATTTATCCGCATTTGCAAATCGCCCAGGAACGGATGACCACGCTCGCCCGCAAGTTTCCGCACGCCACCGGTCTCCAATTGCGCGCGCTCAAGCAAGCCGGCCGCGAACTGCTCCTCGCCCAGGCCAGCGACTGGCCCTTCATCCTTCGCACCGGCACCAGCCCCGACTACGCCCGCAAACGCGTCAAGGACCACCTGCTGCGCTTCATCGCTCTCCACGAACAACTCACCGCCACCTCCCTCGACGAAACCTGGCTCACCCGCGTCGAAAGCATGGACAATATTTTCCCGGAGATCGACTATCGCTATTGGGCATGAAGCTCGAGCACTTCGCCTTGAATGTCGCCGACCCGCCCGCGATGGCCGCCTGGTATCAGGCGCACCTCGGGTTGACCGTCGTTCGCAAACTCGATGCCGCTCCCTTCACCCATTTTCTCGCCGACGACAGCGGCGTGATCATGCTCGAGTTCTACAACAACCCGCCCGACCAGGTTCCGACCTACGCGCGCATGAACCCGCTGCTCCTGCACGTTGCCTTCGTCTCCAATGATCCCGAAGCCGACCTGGCCCGCCTCACCGCCGCCGGCGCGACCTTCGCTGACGACGTCCACTCGCCCGATGGTTCGCGCCTCATCATGCTCCGCGATCCCTGGGGCCTTGCCCTCCAACTCTGCCGCCGCGCCAAACCCATGCTGCGCCCAGCCGGCGGGTAACGTGTTTGCATCCCTTCACGGCGGAGCCGTGGCAGAAGGTAGCCGGGCGGTTGAGCGCCAGCGACACCCCCGGATCACCATCAAAAGTTCCCAGCACCCCGGAGGGCGTGCCAGAAGCAGCGCCAGCGTAACGGTCGCACGGCTCGAAACGAGGCTTTACCACGCCTGGCCGGCGGCAATAATTCAAGCCACCAGCCAGGCTGACTCCACTGGCTTCCCTTGGAATTTGGAGTTTGTTATTCGGCGCTTTTCTGGAACTTGGATCTTGGCGCTTGGTGTTTCCCTACGCTTTCCCTCCAAACGACACGTGATCATCCACGTCCAGCAAATCGAACCACGTCGCGATGTCCTCACGTTTGGGCGCGACTTTGCTCTGCAATTCGTTGAAATATTGCCGCGACTCGACATCGCTCGGCACGCGCATGGCGGCGTAAGCGGACCACTCGCGGATTTCCACCTCCGAGTGCTTGTTCTTCGCGTTCTTCTCAATCCATTCCAGGATCTCACCATCGCCCTTGCCCGCCGCGAGTTCCTTCTTCAACGCCTCGGCGTCGATTCCGGCGAAGCTCGTGAACCGCTGGTCCAGCGGGCAGTTGAAGTGATACTCGCCGTTCTTCCCGTTGATGGTCGCGCGGCCTTTGTCGAGCATGCGCGGCAGAATGGCGTAGCCGCCGAGGCGGACGCGCGGGCTGCGGGGAGGTTGTTTGGTCAGATCGGGTGCATGATTCAAGGCCATAGTTTTTCCTTCAGTTTTTGGTTTGATTTGATGTGCAGTTGTTAGTTCGCGCGTCTTTGTGAAACGCTGGATAAAATGCACTTAAACCCGAAGAATGCAAGAGAGCGAAATGTCCAATGATTATGCGGAAATGACAAGCCCGGACCAACTGTTATTCCTTATTCTCCATCCCAATTGTATTCGTATCCGGCTGGCGGCTCATAATGGCATGGATCCGAATCAAGAACGCCGTCCCAATAGATCTTCGCGAAATTCGCGTGACCATCGACAAAGCCAAGAACATTTTTCGCGTCGGGATAATCGCCGTTGCGAATCGGATGCCATGAGCCGCCAAAGAATGCCGTCCATTCCCCGGCTAAAACGGCCGTGGCTGGACGTTTAATTGCGTCCAACGGCTGGCCCGTGATGCGGGCAATGTCGTCCGGCCCAACTTCGTAACCGTTGAACGTGTAACTCGTAAACGCATGCCCAATCTGGTTCTGAAGGATGCGATCGGATGGGCAGATGAAAGCCTTTTCACTCGGTGAAGCGGGTCCGGTGAGCCCCAGATACCCTTTGATCAGTTGCTTGTAATACGCGCCGACTCCGTTGGGGTAGGGATTTGGGATGGGCAACACCGGCAGGGAGCCAGCGTTATCATCCGCGTAGAGGCGGATGGCTACGTTGATCTGCCTCAGATTGCTTAAGCAGGTGGCCACTCTCCCTTTCTCTTTGGCCCGGCCCAGCACCGGCAGGAGGAGCGCCGCCAGAATCCCGACAATGGCGATGACCACCAGCAACTCGATTAGCGTAAAACCAGCCTTGCCTTTGGATCGGAGAACCAGCCTGCGCCAATTGCGTTTATTCAGCTTCATCGCGTTTTTGCTTCATTCGCGGCCAAACAGTTGTTGGCTACTCTAAACTCAATTTTCCGGTCACGCAGCCTCGATTATAAATCGCCTTCCTGTTTCCATTCGTTGCCGATCTTTTGCATGATGACAATCACCTTGCCGCTATGGAGTCCCTCGGTTGAAGGTGTCGCGTGAATGTGCAAATGAACTTCATTCGGTGAGATCACCTCCTTTTCCGTTATCTTATAATCCTTGAGGGCATTGGCCCAGGCTTTCGCCTCGCGGCTGGTCTCTTCATCAGACTTTCCCGCCATTTTGCCCTCAAAACGCCTGATCTGGTCCGGAGTGCAGCCAGCCAGAAAGCCCTTGAAATCCCCTCGACTGCCGGCCCAAAGCATCGATTGGACCGACGCTTCGGGTGTGGCATACCCGGCAAAGCTGAAGCCGGCCGGCTCAGCTTTTGCTTTGGCATGCTGTATCGTGACCGTGGCAGCGCCGATGGCGGCAAGCGCAACGACGCCTGCCACAACTGCGGTTTTAAGTTTGGTCCAGGCCATAAATTTCAATGTGGTTTTAATCAGAGTTAAGGTTGAGTTCGTCACGGCGGTTCCCTTGACGGCGGCGACCGTGACGGAAGTCGCCAGCCCGATGGGCGCGGCTTGAACAGAATGAGCCGCGAGCGCTCCGGCGATAGCCGCGGCGGAAAAGGTCAGCCCGCGTTTGGTGAAGAATGCCCGCAGTTTCTCCAAGGCTCGATTCACCCGCATTTTTGCGCCGGCTTCTGTCGTCCCCAGGACCGAGCTGATGTCCTTGAAGGTTCGGTTTTCAAAAAATCGGAGCACCACGGCATTGTGGTCCCTTTCTCCGAGCTGCCCCACGGCCGTTTCCAACAGCGGCTCGATTTCCTGCCAGGCGCCGGCTTCAACTTCGTTTAGTTGCGATCGCATATGGGCTTCCTGTTCGCGGTCCTGACGGCGTCGGCGCAGGGTCAAAGCTTTGGCGGCGGCATATCGCGTGGTGCGGTAAAGCCAGCCGGAAACGACCGTCCCGGAACCCAGCGAACCGGCTTTGCGCGCCAAAATAATGAAAACCGTCTGCGTAATCTCCTCCGCCAAATGCGCGTCACGAACCTGGCGCAGCGCCACGGAATAGACCAGGTTGACATGCCGCGACACCAGGGTGGCGAACGCCTCTTCGGATTTGAATCGTGCATATTGCCGCACGAGGTCCAGGTCATCGATCATCATTCCATCTATACATCCCCGCCGGCGCAAAAAAGTAACAGTATTTCTGCGCCCTCAACCGGAGATCACAAAAAGCCCGCCTTTCAGCCGTATGAAGGAAAGCCGCAAGCCATGACAGAAACGGCATTCTTGACCTTGGCGCGGAACCGGTCGTGCCTCCTGCATGAAGACCATCACGGTTCGCGATTTGCGTCAGCGTTAAACGAAAGTCGAAGCGGCCTTGAAGGCCAAGGACGAAGTTTTAGTCACCCGCGATTCGAAGCCAGCCGCTGAACTTGTGAGCTTATCCTCGCTCAATTTATGAAGCCGCCTGGTTACTCAAAAACTTCGTAGACCTCTCCAGCCAGCACGAATTGCACGTTGGTTCCCAACGCGAGCCAGGGCGCGGTTTCCGGATGCGCCTTCACCAGCGCGTAATACTCCGGTGAACCAAATTGGATGCGCACCCGTTTTGCGTTCGCGAGCTTCTGCACGCCGGAATCAATCCATTGGCCGCCATTGCGGAAGAAGTTACGCCCGCCGGCAAATTTCGTTTCCTGTGAGTATTGCATGACACGGGCCGCGGGCGCCGACGCGGGCATTGGCGGGCTCGGATAGGGCGAGGCGCTGTTCGGAGCAGCCAGGTCCGGCGGCACGCCCAGTGCACGCCCGGCTTCGCCGCTTGGAATGCCGGCGGACGCCACAGTGGCCATTTTCATGGCGCTGCCTGAGCGCGCATCAAGCACCGCTTGCTCCCCGTCCTTTTCGGCCCGAAAGCTTCCATATCGTCTTGCCATATACATCTGCGCCGGCGCGTCCGCCGCGAAAGTGGAAAGCGATTGCCGATTCATCGCGATGCCGCGCTGCTTCTCGTCCTCCACGATCAAATACGCCGTGTAAGGCGTCACGATGCCGTATTTTCGCGCCAGATCCGTGACCTCGTCGCGCAATTCGGAGTTCTCGCCGTGCAACCGGATTTGGTCCATCAGATAACCCACTCGGCGCGTCGCCCACAGCCGCGGGATAAATTCGTGCTCGCCGGATTCCTCCGGGAATTTCACGTCGTACGAAAACTTTTTCGTTTCGCCGTTGACCGTACCCTCGATCACCGCCGCCGAACTGCCGTGGCCCGAATAGCGCCCGACCAGCACAAGTTGCTCGCCCTTGAACAAATCCGGCAACGGCGACGGATACAGTTTGCTCGCGTGAATGTCCGCCGTGAAACTCAGCGCGGGATTCGCCAGCACCGGTTCCTTGATCTTGGTGAAGAAGTTCGAAAGCTTCACCTCGATGTCCTCCTCGGGCAACACGTAAGTGCTGAACGCCCTTGTTTCCTCGGCGATTTTGTCCAGCAAGTGCGTGTTCACGTCCGTGCCGATGCCGAAGCAAAACACCCGGCTCCGGCCCTTGCTGCGCTCGCGCACGCCCGCGACAATCTGCTCCTCGTCCGTGGTCCCGATGGTCGGCATGCCGTCCGTGAGAAAAACAACCACGAAGGGCCGGCCTTCCTTGCCGGAATCCAGCTTAAGCGCCTGCTTTAAGGCATCGTCAATGGCCGTGGCGCCAATCGCCTTTAAATCCTTGATAAACGACGTCGCCTTCGCGCGATTCTGCGCGGAAGCATCCACCAGTTGATTGAACAGCGGTTCCACTTCCGTCGAAAACCGGATCAACTCGAAGCGATCCTCGTCGTTCAAATTCTCGACACAAAACGCCAGGGCTTTCTTTGCCTGCTTGATTTTCTCACCGGCCATCGAACCCGACGTGTCCAGGACAAACACGACATCCTTGGGCATGGCTTTCTGCTTTACGTCCATGCCGGGCGACGCCAGCAACAGAAAGAAGCCATCCTCGCCCGCGTTGCGACAGGTCATCAGGTTGAGGCCGATTTCATCCTTCTCCGGCGCGAAATAGAGCTGAAAATCCGTGTCTGGCTGGACATTGCTGGCTTCGTACCCGGCGGTCGCGCGGTTCGCGCCATCCCGATGCACTTCCACCGCATGGCTGGGCGAGTAGATGGATTTGAGCGGCCGCTTGGTTTCCACATCCACCTTCACGCTCACGGTCTTGATCGGTTTCGCGGAATACTTGCTTTCGCTCAGCGGCAAAACGTAATCAATCATGCCCGAATCGGATTTGAGCAACTGGGTGTACGAAAGCGTGATGCGCTTGCTGCTGTTGGGTTCAATGGGAAAGATTCGCACTTTCAGCACGTCACGACCCTCGTATTCCATCAGCGCGGGGTCGCGCATCCGCCGCACGATGTCCTCGTAAATCCCCCGCGCCTTGTCCGCCGCGAGCAATTCCGCCTGCGCCTGTTTTCCGTCGATCTCCATCGTGAACTTGTCGAGCTGCGCCCCTTTGGGAATGGGAAAAATGAACGTCCCCTCCAGCCGCTGCGGGTTCGGATTATGAAACTCCTCGTCCACCGACGTCACCGCCACCTGATCCGTGATGCGGGTCTGCACCTTTTGGTAACTAACCTCCAGCGGCGCGAACGGATGCCACCCCCGCCACGGCGGCTGCGGATGCCGGGGTGGCTGCGGTCCCGGGCCTGGCGGAATGGGAATCGGTCCCGGAACCGGCCAATGCTCCGGATCCTCCACAATGATCAACCCCGCCGCCCGGACCGGCGTCACTGACCCCAAAAGCCCGAGCGCCACAATCAAATAAAGCCACGTCTTTTTCATACTCTTGGGATTAGACGGAAGCGCCCCGGGAATGCTCCGCCGCCTTCTACTCGCCAGACGGAGTTCGTCGCGGCCCGCGATCTGCCATACCTTTCGCTCTGGGTTGCGGTTTGAGTGGGCTGATTACCTCCGTATTAAAGGGCGGTCGCCGTATTGATTTTTAACCGCGCGAGGCGAGATTTTTGCTTAAGGAGATTCTTATGATTACCGAAACTCGAACTAAAAACGCCGAAGGACCCATAACCCAAGCCATCGAACGACAAGCGCCAAAAATCCCGTCCGACTTTTTCTTCTGGGCCGCCGGAGCCTCGATTGCCGCGTCCCTCGCTCTAAAGGTTGCGAAACGCCAGCATGACGCCTTGTTTGTAGGCGAGTGGGCGCCGACCTTTCTGTTGCTGGGGATTTTCAATAAATTAGTAAAAGTAATGCGTACTGCCGAGTAACGACGCCTCCTGAACCGCAGATAAATCTCGATCCGCCAGGGGCGGACGCATCCTGGCGTCGTTCTTGCCAATAAGGCAGGATGGCGCAGCGCGATGTCCCTGCCCGCGTTCCAGCGGCGGAACGCTCTGGCCCAGACGCGCTGCGCCATCCTCCCCACCAACACGCCAACAGTGTTGAGACGCACCCCCTTTCTGAAAACTGGCTGGTTTTGGCCTTGCGTTCGCGACGGGAAACAACGATGAAACTTCTTCCGAACATTTCGTATTTTTCATCGATTTATGAAAGAGAAGATGCGGTTGGGAATCATCGGCGGCGGGTTGATGGGGCGCGAGGCGGCGAGCGCGTTTGGGCGGTGGTTCGTGCTCGAGAATTTCCCCGTGCAGGCGGAACTGGTCGCGGTGTGCGATTTGCAGGACAAGTTGCTCGAGTGGTTCCGCGGGGTGCCGACGGTCAAGTTGCTCACCAAGAACCACCAGGAATTGCTGCGGTCGCTGGAGGTGGACGTGGTGTATGTGGCGGTGCCGCATAATCTCCACGAGAAGATTTACCTGGATGTGTTGCGCGCGGGCAAGGATTTGCTGGCGGTGAAGCCGTTCGGAATCGATTTGAAGGCGGCGTGCGTCATCGCCGATGCGGTGAAGGCGTCGGGCCGGTTTGTGCGATGCAGTTCGGAGTTTCCATTTCTGCCGGGCGCGCAACGCGTGATGCAGGCCGTGCGGGCGGGGAAATTGGGGCGATTGATGGAGATTCGGTCGGGTTTCTGGCATTCGAGCGACATGGACCCGGCCAAACCGGTGAATTGGAAGCGGCAAAACGTGACCAACGGCGAGATTGGCGTAATGGGCGACCTGGGCATGCACGTGGCGCATGTGCCATTCCGACTGGGTTGGAAACCATTGCGGGTATATGCGCAGTTGCAGAAGATCTACACGCAACGTCCCGATGGCAAAGGCGGCTTTGCGCCGTGCGACACCTGGGACAACGCGATGTTGCACACGGAGGTATCGGTCAATGGCGAGGAAGTCCCCATGCGATTGGAAATGAAGCGCCTGGCGCCTGGCGAAATGAATACGTGGTTTCTCGAAGCGCTGGGAACGGAGGGCGGCGTGCGCTTCAGCACCAAGGATCCCAAGACGCTTTGGGTGTTCGAACGTGGCAACGGCAAGGAACAAATCTGGCAGCGGATCGAGCTGGGGCATCAAATGCCGTTTCCCACCATCACCGGCGGGATTTTCGAAGTGGGTTTTCCGGATTGCTTCCTGCAAATGTGGGCCGCCTACGCCGCGGAACGAGCCGGGGCGTTGGGGGAGCGTTTCGGTTGCGCCACGCCGGAGGAAGCGGTGTTGAGCCATAAGCTGTTCGCGGCGGCTTTGGAATCGCATGCGAGCAAACGGGTGGTGACGTTAAAGTAAAAACACCAGGCTCCGACGAAGCAATTGAGCCGAGTCGAACATCTTAATCGGTCAGCGGCTCGGATTCCTTTGTTCTCGTCCTCGGGTCTTTGTTCCGGGAAGGACCGACGACGACGACGACGAGCACGATGCGAAAGCGGGAAGCCGACAAAAATAATCCCGTTATTTCAGAATTCAGGGCTTGCAAGGCTGCGCGCTTAACCGCCAAACTCTGGTATGGCTAGAGGTATTAAGATTCAATGGTGCCTTGCATTATTGGCCGGTTTGGCGTTGTTCGCCTTGCCCGGTTTCGCACTGGCAAAAGACAAAGATAATCCCACGGCGCTCCGGGCGCAGATCGATGCGGCCATCGCGAAGGTCAAGCCGGCGCTGGTGCGCATCCGCGTGGTTTCGACAGCATACGAGGAAGGACGCGAGGTCAAGCAGCAATCCGTGGGCAGCGGCGCGATCATCACCAAGGACGGTTATTTGATCACGAACCATCACGTGGCGGGGCATGCCACGCGCATGTTCTGCACGCTGTGGAACCGCGAAGAGGTGGAGGCGGAATTGATTGGCACCGACCCGCTCACGGACATCTCGATTCTGAAATTGAGACCGGAAAAGCCGCGCGAGTTTGCTTTTGTGGGCTTCGGCGATTCGTCCGCCCTGAAAGTGGGTGACTCGGTGCTGGCCATGGGCAGCCCGATGGCGCTTTCGCAATCGGTGACGCTCGGCATCATCAGCAACACCGAGATGGTGATGCCACGGTTCTGGGGTTCGTATGCGCGGTTTCGGCTGGACGGCGAGGACGTGGGTTCGCTCGTGCGCTGGATTGCACACGATGCCTCGATCTATGGCGGCAATTCCGGCGGACCGCTCGTCAATCTCAAAGGCGAAATCATCGGCATCAACGAAATCAGCTTCGGTCTTTCCGGGGCCATCCCGGGCAACGTGGCCAAGGACGTGGGCGCGCAGCTCATGGCCAAGGGCAAGATTACACGGAGCTGGCTGGGCATCGACGTGCAGCCGTTATTCAAGCAGATGAAGGACGACCATGGCATTTTGATCAGCGGCGTGGTGGAGAATTCCCCCGCGGAGCGCGCCGGCTTGAAGCCCGGGGATGTGCTGGTCCGTTTGGACGGCGCGCCGGTGGACGTGCATTTTGACGAGGAATTGCCGGACTTCATGTGGCGCACGGTGAGCCTGCCGGTTGGCAAGGCGGTCCCGGCCATGGTGAAACGTGATGGAAAGGAGATTTCGGTCAAACTGGAAGCCTCCGAGCGCAGCGAACTCTTTCCCAAGCAGCAGGAGATTAAACAGTGGGGAGTGACGGTGAGGAATTTTTCCGAGTTGCTAGCCAAGGAAATGAAGCGGACGAATCTCGATGGTGTGATGGTAACGAGCGTGCGGCCTGGCGGACCATCCGGCGAAGCAAAACCGCCGATCGATTCCCGGGACGTAATCGTGGAGGTCAATGGAAAACCGGTTAAGAACACCCAGGATTTGATCGAGCTGACGCGGAAAGTCACCGAAGGTAAAACCGAACCGGTCCCGGTCATCGCTGTGTTCGAACACAAGGCGTCCCGCTTCCTCACGGTGGTCAAGGTCGGCACCCAGGACTTGAAAGATCCCGGCCTGGAAGTGACGAAGGCATGGCTGCCGCTGGAGACCCACGTGATCAGCCGCGACATCGCGAAGCAACTCGGCGATCCGTCGTTGAAGGGCTTTTACGTGACGCGGGTTTACCCGGATAGCTCAGCGGAGAAAGCCGGCGTCAAATCCGGCGATTTCATTGTGGCCGTCGATGGCGAGAAATTGACGGCTTCCGCCTCCGAGCATCAGGACGAGCTTTCGTCTTTGATCCGGCAATACGATGTCGGCAAAACGGTCGAGTTGAGCCTGCTGCGCGACAAGGCTCCGTTGAAAATTTCGGTCGAATTGGCCCGCTCGCCGCGCTTGCAGCGGGAGATGAAGAAATATCGGAATGATGAGTTCGAGTTTACGGCGCGCGACGTGTCATTTTTTGACGCCGCGGACGAACAGTGGAACAGCGAGCAATGCGGCGCGCTGGTGGAGGAGGTCAAGGCCGGGAGTTGGGCCGAACTTGGTTCGCTCTCTGCGGGCGATTTGATTCTCGAAGTCGACGGCCGGTCCGTGGCCAATGTTGAAGGACTGCGCAAGGACATGGAACAGATCGCCGCCAGCAAAAAGAAGGTGGTGGTGATCAAGGTCATGCGCGGCATCCACACGTCCTACCTGGAGTTCGAACCCAATTGGCAAAACTGACGATTGTCGTCAAAAGCCCTAAAAGTGAACCTCGAAGATTCCGAAAACCTCGAATCGCAAAGCTCCAGCGCGCCCGACCTGACGAAGCCCTGCCGGCTAAAGCCGGGACTCGCTATTTAAGATTAAAGGCAATTGAACGAAACACGATTATGCATACAACAAACCAGTCGAAATTTTCCGCCTCCGTTGTTTGGAGAAACGTCCCTTATGCCCTGTCTGCCGCCCTCATCATCGCGCAGGCAACGGTTTCCCTGCGCGCGGATGAAGTGGGAGATAAAGGCCGGGACATCTTTGCCAGGAACCAGCATGCGGTCGTGACCGTTCAGGTGGTCCAAAAGACGTCTTCGCGCGGTCGGGCGAGCGAATCCAAACAAGACCTCACCGGCACGGTGGTGGATCCGTCCGGCTTGACCGTGCTGGCGCTGTCCGCGTGCGACCCGTTCGAGCTGTACCGGCGCGTGCTGCCGGAGGAATATTCCAAAGCCGAGACCGAAATAAGCGACATCAAAATCCTGCTTGATGACGGGACCGAGATGCCGGCCGAGATCGTCCTGCGCGACAAGGACCTCGATCTGGCTTTTGTCCGGCCGAAGACCAAGCCGGCCAGCCCAATGACCGCGGTGGACTTGAGCAAATCGTGCGCGGCGCAGGTTCTGGATGAGGTCATTGCCCTCAATCGTCTCAATCCCGCTGCCAGCCGCGCCTATGCCGCATCGGTGGAACGCATTACGGCGGTGATTCAAAAGCCGCGCACGTTTTACATCCCCGACAGCATGATGACGACGACGGGCCTTGGCTCGCCCGTGTTTGCACTGAACGGTAACGTTCTGGGCCTGGTGGTGATGCGCGCCGTGGCCGTGCAAGGCGGGCCGGCGAGCTATCGCGACGGCATGACCACGGTCATTCTTCCGGCGGGAGACATCCTTAAGGGGGCTAAGCAGGCTCCGGAAAGCAAGGGCGACAGTGGGGAGAAGAAGGATGCGCCGAAGGAAGAAACGAAAGACGCGAAAGATTCGAAGGATAGCAAGCCGTAGCTGCGCAAACGCCACATGCCAAACACCAAGTACCAAGCTCCAAGCTCCAGAAAAGCTCCAAACATCAAACTCCAATCAGAACTTATGCCAACATATTGGAGCTTGTGATTTGGAGCTTTTCTGGAGCTTGGAGCTTGGAGCTTATTACGTAGTGCCTTTAGATCAACGCTGTCCCACGCTCAGGCTGTTCGACGGCGCGGTTCCGACGGCCACAGCCTTCTCCCGCGCCAGCCAATCGGCAACCGGGGAGGCGAGTTGATCGAAGAAGTACGTCACGGCCTCGTGTGTCGCGTCGGGCACCACGATCAGTTTGCTGCCGGAAGCGGCGAGGGATTCCAAACGTTGCACGTCAGCAACGGAGGTTACCTTGTCCGCGCCGCCGGCGATGAATAACGCGGCGACCCGGCTGCGCGCCACTACAGTGGTGGTATCGAGTTCGCCGGGCGGAAGCTGGAGAACGGCCGGTAACTTGCGCAAACCCGCCCGGAGGAGGGCGGACGGCACCCAACTCGCGTAATCACGACCGATGTTGACGACCGCGGTGGCCAGTTCGGCGTAGGGCGCAATCGCCACCGCTGCCTGCACGCGCGGGTCCGCCGCTTCCCAGCGCAAGGCGAGGGCCGCGCCGTAGGATTCGCCCATGGCCATGACCGGACCGCACAGTTTGCCGTTGCGCGCCAGCTCATCCAGGAGTTGGCTTAAGTCGCGCGCTTCCTGGACGCCGAAGTAGATTCGCCGCCCGGTTGACTTGCCGTGTCCGCGCAAGTCCACGAGCACGCAGCGCCAGCCGTCCTGCGCCAGGCGCAACGCCCACGGCGCCATGGCGAACTGGGCCACTCCGTAACCATGCAACAGCACCACGGTGCCGCGCGGCGCGCTGGTCCAGGCATTCGTCAATGCCGGAAGATCGGCATGGAAATTAAAATCGAATTGTTCCTGGCCGCGCTCGACCCAATTGGTTGAGGAGACTTTGAGGTTGTAATTGGCCGGCTCCACGATGCGATAGCGCAACTTCGCTTCCGGCGGGCCAACCGTCACCATCTTCGGAGGGAAATTGGTAAGGAATCCGGCGCTGAATCCCAGTTCGACCCTGGCCTTGGGAGCGAACCAGGTGGGATAAGTATTCGGCGCCTGGGCGATGCGGTGCGCCACAAAAGTACTGCAACCGGAGGTCCCGAGCACGAGAGCCGCCAGCAACACCCATGACAATCTACATTTCGACATCCTCTTTCATTACCGCGTTTCGAACGAAGGGGCAAGGAAAGTCGAGAGGAGGGAGGGAGTTGTCTTAAATCAAAAGACACCGCAGGGTGAAACTAAGGAAGGCACGGGGGGAGAAACCCAAAGCGGCTGTGCCAAGAATCGACGGTGACCTGGAAGTGGATCGATAAGTAGTTGAGTATGAGTGCGGCGGGGTCCGAATCGCAAAGGCGAAAAATACGGGCTTGGATAGGCCAGTTCAGATCGTTTGAAGGGCGGGAAGACCGACAAAAAATCGGGCGCAACGTTTTTCCACTGGACAAGCGCCCTAACGGCAGGCCATTTATGGATGATTCGTAATGCCGCATTTATACTTGTAAATGCGGCGGCGGAGGATTAAACCCGATAATATGGAAACCAAAGCTGACACATTCGATCAGGAACTGGCCGCCGCAAAATCCGTTTACGCTGCGCTTCTCCCTTTGAACCCAAGTGGACGACAGTTCGTTTTGAAAACTGTGGGCGAGCGTCTCGGAGGCGAACCGCTGGGTGGAGAAACGCTCAAAAGGAGTGGAGGCGGCGCACCAACCGAACCACGCTTGCCGGCAGAACGGACAGGTCAATCTTCGCCCAGTTCGCTTGATGGAGGAACCGTAAAGGACTTCCTGAAACAAAAACGGCCGAAAACAGACGTGCAAAGAATTGCGTGTCTAGCCTTTTTTCTGACACATCATATGAACCAGCCTAGGTTCGGGACCAAGGATGTGAGAGTTCTTAATGACAAGGCTGGTTGGACGCCTTTTGCGAACCCTACTGTGGCGATTGCCAATGCAACTCGCCAAAACAGATTCATTGCAGCGGCCTCTCAAGGGAAAAAGCGGATTACAAATGTTGGCGAAGATGTTGTCAATGCGTTGCCAGATCAAGACGCAGTAAAATCCGCAGTCGCAAGCCATGGGAAGCTTAGAAAGAAAAATAAACCGAAAGCCAAGGCTGGAACAAAGTAATTCTTTGAACTGTGCGCTCGATTGTCCAAGCCCAATTGGCTGCAACGCTCCCTTCCAAGCTGGTTGATGAATTACTTGAGGCACATGCCGAAGCAAAGCGCAATCTGTATCTCGGTGGCTTGCGCTTGAGCGAAGTGGAAGGAGGTCGGTTCTGTGAGGCTGCGTTCCGGTTACTTGAGGAAATCACCCAAGGCACGTTCACGCCCTTGGGCATTCAGTTGCATAGCGAATCCCTGATTCAGAAGCTCGAAAATCTACCGAAGGCCGCACACCCGGATGCTGTGCGCATCCATATCCCACGTGCCCTTCGACTCGTTTACGACATTCGCAATAAGCGCGACGCCGCCCATCTCGGCGACGGAATTGATCCCAACCTGCAAGACGCAACAATGGTAGCCGCAGTGCTGGATTGGGTGCTCGCGGAATTTATCCGGCTTTATCATAACGTCAAAGCTGACGAGGCGCAGCGAATTGTGGAGCATATCGTTACGCGGGTCGCGCCTGTGGTTCAAGATTTCAACGGGTTTCTCAAAGTCTTAAAACCCAGCCTCAGTGCAGGGGAACATTGTCTCGTCCTCTTGTATCAGCGTGATGCAGCGGGGGCCACATTTCTGGAGCTTGAAGCATGGGTACGCCCAGCGATGCGTCCGAATCTGCGAACCACATTGAAGCGAATGGTTGACCAGAAGGATTGGGTTCACTTTGACGGTGCCTCTTATCGCATCACGCGCCTTGGTCAAATGGAGATCGAAAATAGGCGGCTTATTGAACCAACCAAGCTGGTCTGAAGAGCGAAAGCCTCTGAACTCGCGGTTTCGCAACCCGCCACCCCTGAACCTTTCACGGCCGTCCCGCGCGGGTTGGTTGAATCTGATGCAGCGTTTCCTGCGCCTGTTTATTGCCGGGTTCCAGCCGCAGGGCCTCTTCAAGTTCATGTTGGGCAGCGTCAGGCCGGCCCTGGCGGGCAAAGGTGACGCCCAAATCCAGATGAGCGCGGGCCGAGTCAGGCCGAAGCTTGACGCCGGACTCGAATTCGGTTTGTGCTTCGGCAAGATTCCCGGTCGCGGCCAGTTCCTCTCCCAAGGCAATGCGGCCATCCCAATAATTCGTGTCCACCTGCAGCGCCTGGCGATAACGTTCCACGGCATCGGCATGGCGGTTCAAGCGCGACAGGAGCCTGCCCATGCAGGCGTAATAGGCTGGTTGGTGGGGCTGCCGTTGCCGGGCGCAGTCAACTTCCTGCAATGCCAGGTCCAATTTCCCTTCGCTGGCATCGATGTTGCCCAACTCAAACCACGCCGGGGCCATGGCGGGCCGCAATGCGATGGTCTGGTTGAACGCGGCCCGCGCCTGATCCAGTTGACCCATTCGTTCGAGCATCCGGCCTTCCTGAAAATAACCCATGTAATACTGCGGCAGGAGGCGCTGCACCTCGCGCCATTGTTCGGCTGCCTGTTTCGGATCGCCGATCGCTTCCAGAAAATCCGCGAAGTTGCCGTGAAGATCCATGTCCTGCGGCGCGTGTTCGATGGCTTCGAGGCAGATTTGCCGGGCCTGCGTGGCATCGGCGGCGTCCATGCGTTGGTTGAGGGCGGCCAACTCCGCTTGCAATGCGGCCAATTGTTGCGCGTTGTTGGATTGACCGCTCAAGGGCGCTGCGTGCCGCCGACCGGCGATTTCACCGAGATCGTTCCGCCGGTTCCAGTCCGTCAAGGCCAGCCGGCGCTCACAGAGTGCTTGCGAAGCCCAGGGCCCGGCGGCGCGGTTTTTGATCTCGCCGGGCAGGAAGTTCTCGACCTGCTCCGCCCAGGCCCGGCCCAAATGATAGCTGCCGCCGTATTTGAAATGGACATGTTCGTAAAATGCTTCATCGCCGCAAATGCCGTCGGACGTCGCCGCCGCGAGGGCGGAGGGCGCCTCGAACAAAACCAGGTTCGTGCCGGCCAATTCCTGCGCGGTCTGGCGGATCAACCCGTTGATGCGCGAGTTCGCCCGCGCGGGGATGGCGTCCGCGTCGCAGGCCAGTTGGAAATGCTCATGAGCGGCGGCGAAGTTGGTCATTTGCAGCAGGCACTGGCCCCAACGGTACTGCAACTCGGCCCAGTGCGGATCGAGCGCCGCGGCTTGCTCGAAGGCTTTCGCAGCGCCGGGAAAATCCGCTTGGTCCTGGGCCCGGCAAGCTTCCGCAAAAAAACGGTCACACGCGGAGCGATCCGCGGCAGGCAGTCCGGGCGAAGGCATCGAAGCCAGCGGAGGACAGTCCCTCAGATTGACGGCCATCGTGCTCAGGATGATTTTCGTGCCGGAACCGAGGCCCGCCTTCACCATGTCGCGCAAATTTCCCTGAAAATTCCGGTACACGGTTTCCTTGCGGGGGTCATCGGGACGGATGCGGTTCCGGGCGAACATCTCGAGTCCGCCCCAGGGAGAGGCCGACGCACGCCGTTCTTTGAGATGACGTGCCATGCTAGCCAGCCACTGGCCAGTGCGAGTCCGTAACACGGCAAGCTTCGCGCGCACGACCGCCAGGGGAAGGGAGGACTGGGCGCCAAACACCGTGGCGGTGCCGAACGGACCGACCATTTCATTGTTGCCCATGTAAATAATCCAAAGGTCGCCTGACTGGCCCGCGCACTCACGGGCAATGGGCAAAATGCCGTGCGAATTGTTCGCCGTAATGGCGACGTTGACGATTTCGAAGCGCGATTGCGGAAATCGCTCACGGAGCAACACCTCCAGGAACCGGGCCGGACCATAGGCGGGGTCAGGGTCGCCTTCGGCCGCCGATTCGCCAAAAATGAAAATGCGATAGACCCCGGGTGGCTTGGCGGCTTCAATCATCAGCGGCCTTGGCAGGCGGGCCATTTCGGGCGGAAAAAAACGCAACACGAAATTATCGTTGTTCACGAGGTAGTCCCTGGCCTGGACCTGGACGTGTTTGAAAAATCGCGTGTCGTAACCGTAACCGGTAAGCCGTAAAATGCCTTCCAGGATTCCCAACACCAGCAGGGGTGTCAGGACCACCGCCGAAAGCCGGAAGAGCCAGAGGCGAACCGCGGGAGTGGGTGGCTGAGTCTGGTTCTGAGGTGGATTTCGTTTCTGAAGCCGAGCCTTGGAATTGGCATGTCGCTGTTTCAATCAGCCGGACCTTAGCATAAAGGCTCGCATGGCAGAAGGCTTCGCTCGACAACTCAGCGGGCCCAAACCCGGCTGAGTTCGTCGCGTGAACCAGGCTGTGACTGGCAGCCTGCTTTATTGTTGAACCGTCGTGCTCGCCGCTTGCAGCCACGGCAGATCGACGGCCGGATTCTCGCCGGGAGACAGTCTCGTGAACGAGGGATTGCCCGGCTGGATCGTCGGCGGCGCCCAGGCGCGCAGCACCGTGGGATCACGCCATTTCTTGATCTGCGCGTGTCCGTCAGCAAAGGAGATTCCGCCGGCATTGTTATGATACGACGCCGGGCAATCAACCCACTGCGGAATATCCGGATCACAGATGAATGACCCGTCATTGATGCTGGTCGGGTTCTCGTCCATCAAAACCCACAAGTTGGCGATGCCGACGCCGGGATTGACGAGGTCCGCTTCCTTGTAATAGGAGACCACCCGGTCACCATTGTAGGGTTTCACCGGGCTCAGCCACGTGTTCATCGACATGCTGCGAACGTGGGGATATGTGCCTCCGAAGGCCGTCGCGCTGCTCTTATCCGCGGGGCATTTGTAAACCCCGACGTTGTTCACGTAGGGATATACCAGGCCCAATTTGATCCACTGCCAGCCCACATTTGGAGAAGCGCCATCAGGACTCAGTTGCGACGTCACATCCTGCCGACCGGGACACCACTGGGCCAGTGCGCCACCGGGCTGTGCTGCCGGGTCGAGGAGACTGGCCGGTTGGGCGGCTTCATCGCCGTTGGGCGCAAGGCGCTCCTGGTTGTCGTTTGAGTACATTTTCCAGCCCACGGTCAATTGGCGCAGATTGCTAATGCACTGGGCAGCCTGGGCCCGCTGCTTTGCTTTCGTTAAAGCGGGCAATAACATCGAGGCAAGAATGGCGATGATCGCAATGACAACCAGCAATTCGATCAAAGTAAATGCGCCTGGGCCGGTCCCAACCCTCCGGTCCAGGCGACCAATGCTTCGACACGCCATATCCCTGCCGAAGCCAAAACCGCTGCTTAAACTTCTTATTTTCATTTTATTACGTCCGAAGGATCGGGGCGGGAAACCCCGCCCCGATCCGGGCCTTAATGACTAATACCTGCTCACTTGGCCATTATTGTGCTGCCACGCGATAGAATCGCACTGAATTGTTCATCGTGTCGGTGACGGTCTTAGTGGTTCCATCACCCGTGATGGTGGTCAAGGTCGACCACGCGGCCGGCGATTTTAGACTGCTCGTATAGAGCACGGTATAGGAATGGCTCGCCTGGGTTGCGAACGAGATGCTGATCTGCGTGCCGGTGACATGGGTGGTCAATGCCACCGCCGAAGGCGGCGCCGGAGCTGGCACGAGCATCAGGAAGTTGACGTTGAGATTATTACCGCTGACGAGTTTCAGCGTGTTGGTGGATCCATCGAACGTGACGGTCGCGAAATTGCCGTTCGTGTCCAGCATGGGAACCCAGTGCCAGGTCTGCCATCCGGCGGCATTTGGATCAGCGAAGGAACCCAGAACATTGCTGGATTGGACGGAAGTTCCCCACCCGTTGGTAACCAGGCAGAGAGTGGTGCCGCTGAATGCACCCGCCCCGCCGGCCATGCGGCCATAAACACGGTAAGTGCCGGCCGGGTAGTCACGGGTATAGTTGAGCCAATCACCGCCATTGTACCACCCAATGTTGAAGTCCGCGATATTGGTATCGTTCAACGTCGTTTGCGCTGCGAGGAACTTCTGACGCAAGTAGTCGCCGGCAACCTGGGTGCCGACCGTCTCGATTCGATACTGCTCCTGCATGCCACTGGCGTTCACGTAGGAGAAATCGACCCCGGGGACACCAGCATTGGCATTATTGCCGCCGGGAAACCCATAGTAGCTGTTGGCTTCCAAAGAGCCGGTGGCATTGGCGCCGCTGATGGTGCTGTCGCCCGACGGGATGGGGTTGTCGATGAAACCCGTGCCGCTGTTGAAGTCAAAGTCTTCGGCCTCCCACGAATACAGGCTTTCCGAGAAGGTGTCGAAATTAACCGTGTAGGTGGAAGACAGGTGCGTGCTGTTGGTCACCGTAATCACGGCGCTGTAAATCGCATTCGAGAGGATGGAAATGGAGCCCGTCCAATTGCTGGAAGTGCTGGTGAAGGTGACCTGGGGAGTGACATCGGACCCATTCAAAGCCAAATGAATGCTCCCGGCGGGTATCGCCGAGCCGCTGCCCTGGCCGACGGTGAAGGCGAAGTGATTGGTCGGCTCGAACGGATGCTGGCCGTCCGGGTAAATTCCCTGGAGCACCGGGTTTTGCGCCGGCACGGCGGGCATGATCATGTAAAAGTTTTCGTTCGGATTGCCGCCGGGAGCTACCTGGACGCGCACGGTATTCGTTCCGCCCAGCGGGACAGACACGAGGTTGCCGAAGTTATCCAGCAACGGGACATACTGATAAACGTTCCAATTGTTGTCCGTCATCGAGAACGTGCCGTTGGTCACGACGCTCTGGTTCGGTTGCGTCGGGTCGCCAGTGACCGTTTCGAAGTAGGCCTGGGCGCCGGTGCCGTCCGTTGCCAGCCGGGCATAGACGTTGTAGTTGCCGGGCGGGAAGATGCGGGTGTAGTTCACCCAGTCGCCGGCATTGTTGAAGCCGACTTCCTCGTCCACGGTGTCGGGGTTGTTGTTGGCGCCGGGGTTGGCGAGATAGTAGTTGATGTACTTCTGTCGCGTGATGGCGCCGCCGGCAGCGGCCACTTCGAAGGCTCCCTGGGTTGAGACCTTGTTGGGGCTATTGTCCCGGTAATGGTAGACCGCGCTGGGATTGCCTGGGTTGGAGTCGTGTTCATCGATTCCCTCGATGCCCTCCACACCCAAATAGAGAAATGCGCCGCCATCGGCCGGAACATTCGTAACCCATAGTCCGCCGCTGAAGTTGAAGTCCTCGGCTTCAAAAACGACCACGGGCTGAAGGGTGTCAAATGTCGATCGACCCGTGGCACTGTTCAGGTTGATGTCGCTCGCGGTAAACGAGATGGAATAGATCATGTTGGTGGCCAACGGGAAACTGACCGTGACCAAGCTGCTATTGAGACCGGTGAAGGTTGCCCAATTCGTGGAAGTGGCTGTGTTATAGGTCACGGTATTGGTAACCCCGTTGACCAGGCCGGAAATGGTGGTCACCGTCATTTGGATGTTGGTAATCGGACCTCCGGGTCCCACGACAGAAAATGTAAGGGCCTGATTCGTGGCCAGGATCACGTTGGACGGGACGATGTTGGTCACGTAGCAAGGCGGAGGAGTTTGGGCCAGGAGTTCCAAATCATCCAAATACACTGATCCGCCACCGTTATTCACGAGGTCGAAAACGGCATTGAATTCCGCCCGAACCGTGTTGGCTGGAGCGACGAGATTCGTGACCGTGCCAATGAAGGCGAAGGTGTTGGGATCGTACTGGTTGGTTATAAAGAGGTCGTTCCAGACGCCGGTCGGGCTTCCGTTGGTAACCGCCGCTGAGCGATAACGCGCCAGCGTGGCTCCGCCACTATCCTGGAAAGTCACTTCGAAAAAGAAATTGTTTCCGTCCCCGGCAGAGGAAAAAGAGTCCGTAGGAATTTGGTATACCCACCCATCCGCGTTAAA
>JAJPHR010000001.1 GCA_021325145.1 Verrucomicrobiota bacterium
GCGGGAAAATCCGTCACCATCTGCGACCTGCTTTCGCAGACCGAAGGCTATTTCGCGTACACCGTCATCATCGAGGAGGGGCTGTCCTACGGCATCTATACCCAAACGGTTGAACCCGGCGCAAAACCCATCGTCATTCAACCCGATGGCGACACGACCATCAATTACCTCGATACGCAGGGATTGCCAGTCACGCCGGACCACTTGAGCGCCGCCACCGCGCTGGTGGCCCGCATGGTTGGTTTCAGTCAGAGCGAAGACAAGCAAATGCTGCGGCAGGCGCAGATCGCCAAATATATCAATCTGCTTTACGAGGACGTATTCCAGGACTGGTCCCGCAAACACGACCACCGGATGCTGGAAGTTGCCCGCCGCGCCCATGCGTTGAATCGCTTCCGCAAAGAGAAAATGCCTGCCGGAGCGACCATGCTGGAAGCATTCGCGGACTTCCGCGATTGGCTTTCATCGAATGAGGATGAGGCTCTCGCCTTTGAAAACCACTCGCCCGAAGCTGACGTGCTCCGTTTTCTGAAAGACCCGGCGACGAACAAGGAAGTTCGCAATGTGGCGTTCGCTTACTTCAAGCCGGACGAACATCCCACGCACCGGATGTTGCAGGAATTGATGTCCTTGGACGCCAGCGGAGCGGAGCGCGACCAGATTGTCGAGATTGCGACCCTGCTGCTGCCTTGGTGCCGTGACGGCAATTATGGTGCGTTGTTTGACGGCATCAGCAATCTTTCTCTCACCGGCAAAATCGCCCATTTTGAATTGGGCTACATCCCGGATGCGGCCAAGGAATTGCGGGCCGCAGCCGGTTTCCTCATCACCAACCACGCCCGCAAGCACATCATCACGCTGCCGCGCGCGTTGCGGAAACGAAACGTGTATGAGGAAGTCGCCCGTTTCCTCGATATTCCGGGCGGCGAGGAAATCGTCAAGGAAAGCTACGCCCAGCTTCGCAAATTCAATTGCTGGAACATCTCCATCGTCCAGCAGTACGCACGGTTCAAGCAAAGCCGCATTCGCTCCGCAGTTTTCGGCAACAGCCGACAGTTCTATCTAATGCGGCAAAACGACCGCGCTGACTTGGATGACATCGCGCATGACATCGCGCTCCCTGAAATCACCAAGCACACGATCATGAATTATTCGCTGCCCGACCATCAAACCGGGCAGAAGTACTGCGCGTTTACCTATCTGCACGTTGATTCCAACCGGCCCATTTGCGGCACGGCGCACAACATCGCTTCCGAGGAAATGCTCTATTGCTCCAGTTCGAGCGGGGAGCATTTCGAGAAGCGTGCTAAGGAACTGCGCGCTTCCGCCAACATCGTCGAAGGAATCCTCACTCATTCCCGCAAACCTGAACTACTGGAGACCACATGAAAACTCTTTGCCTCATCCTCCCACTTTTCCTCATGGGTTGCGCCGCGACGCGACCCATCGCCGACATTGCCGCCGCTGGCGGCGGGGGCTATCTCGCCAACGATCTCTCCCACGGCGATCCCGCCATCACGGCGGCGGGCGCCGCCGGGGGAGTCCTCGTGAGCGAAGGCGCGTTCTACCTCAGTAAAAAGCAATCCGACAAGGCATACGTCAACGGCTACGAAAAGGGACGGAGCGACGCCGTCAAACAGCAATATTGGCTCCAGGTCAACCAGCAGCGCGCGGTGCCCCAGCAGGACGACGTTCGCCTTTACGCCATCCCCGTCCCGGAACAAACGATTGACGGGGTAGTTCTCAAACCCACCACCAAGTACCTGCGCATCGAAGAATGAAGGAACATATATGAAAGCATTACTCACAATCGCCGCCGCTGCATTGCTCACCACCACTTCAGTTCGCGCCCAATGGGTGGTTTACGACCCGATCATGAACGTCGAGCAAATCCTCGCCCAGGCCGAGAACATTGCCCAGTACGTCCAGATGGTTGACAATCAGGTGCAGCAAATCTCGCAATTGTCTTCGCAACTTCAGCAACTTCAGCAATACAACAAAGCGTTCGGTGATCCCTCGGTCATCGTGAACGTGAATGGGGCCAACGCTCTGGTTTCCGATTTGCAGCAGCCTGTCGTCGGTCAGAACATCGCCACTCTGGAAGTGCGTTCCGATGGTGCCCAAGCCCTCACCTACAACGGCAATGGACTTTATGTCCAAATCGGGGCGACGTTCACCACGCCTTTCGGCAACCAAATTCAGCGCAACACGAATTACTACCGGCCTTATGAAGGAGTGAACCAGGCGACTGAAAATTATACCAACGTAAATGCCTCCGTATTGCAACGCCGGGCGGCGCTGAAAGCGCAGATTGCCAGCACAACCGATGCCCTCCAATCCGCCACCACGGCCTCGGAAGTTCAAAAACTCACCGGCGTTTTGATCGGTCAAAGCGCCGCGCTGGCCGCGACGGACAAGGAAATAGACCAGGCCGGGACGCTGAGTCTCGTGCAAGACATCGAAAATCGGAACGATGTTGAAAAGCAGGCGACGGCGCGCAGCGAGCAGCAGCGGGCCGAAATGGTCGAGACTTTCGGCAACTACCGGACGAATTTCACGCTCATCACCCAACCGCCATTGTTTCAGGAGACTAGCCAATGAAACTCAAACTCATGTTGGTCGCCGCCGTCATCGTGATGGCAGGCAGCACCGTCACCGTTCTGGTCATTCAGTCGAACGCGCAAAAAGCCAGGCTTCGCCAATCGCAGCAGAGCCAGTTGCCCGCCGCCATCAGCAATTACAACCAAACCTTCAAGCCTAACACCAGCAAGCCTCTTTGGCCTGAGACTCAACAAAGCGGAGGCACCAATGGACTCTCTGCAAAATGAGCCAAGATTCACGCCGGTCACCGGCAACGGACACCCAGCGGAAATTCCCCGGAAGCGGTTTGACCCGACCCGCATCTTCGTCGAGAAAGACCGCCTGACATGGTTTTGGTTCGGCTTCGCCATGCTGGTGCTTGTCGGTTCAGCCATTGACCGGATTTATCTCGTCCAAAGTTTCAAGCAGCGCGAGCGCGTCATCGTTGTTGATCCAGCCAGCACGTTCTATGTCTCGCCCCTCCTGAAATTCTCGGAGGCCAAGGAACTGCACGCGCAGCAAAGCAC
>JAJPHR010000086.1 GCA_021325145.1 Verrucomicrobiota bacterium
CCACCGTTTGGTGAACCGGGCGTGTGCCCGAGGATTGTGTTGTTTTCATCTACCACCAATCAGTTCCTGATCGGTGGCGCTTTTCCAACTGAATTGTTCCGGCTTAGAACCTATCCAGGTAGAGCGGCAGTCCTCTGCCCGTCGTCGGCGCGCACGGAGTGACGCGCCCTACCGAGATAGGCTCTTAGCTGCCGCTGCGGAGAACCTCACACTGGCGGTGATGCTTCGCCCTTTAGGCATTCAGTTTGCAGGCACTTGGCTGCATGGATGAGCGCTCCTGGATCCATGGCCTTCGAGAAAAAGCAGTGCGCGCCCATCGCCAGCGCTTCCTGACGATGGGTCGTGCCCGATGAATCGGCCAGCACGGCTACTTTTAGTTGCGGAAAAGGATGTTGCTGGAGCCACTCCAAGGTTTCAAATCCGTCCCGCCGGGGCATTCTCCAATCCATCACCAGCAGATCCGGCAGCGGATGCTTGTTGCGATCGCTGAAAGCTCCCTCGCCATTCAGATATTCAATGATCTCCTGGCCATCCCGAACGGTGCCCACCACGCTCAAACGCGGGGCGGCGCTCTCAATCGCACGGGTCAGAAAAAACACATCCTCGGTCGAATCGTCTGCTATCAGGACCATGTATTTGGCCTTCGACACAACACGGCAAGGTTGTACCGCCGCCCGCAAAATGTCAAGGCCAGGGCAGCGGGCAGTCAAAGCGGGCACATTTCAGACGTCATGTGGAATACGTGTGGCCTTGCTGGTGTTGTTCGGACCGGCGGTTCAGGCCGGGTCGGAGCCAGGATAGAAGCGGCTGCGGTTCGCAATTCGCCGTCCTTATCGAGTCAACCGGTAAAACACGGCTGCGCCGCTGGTAGGAATGACCACCTGGAACATTCCGTTCGTCACCACCACAGTGTCGTTGTCGTTTGCCCAGTTTGTTTTGGCAAGAGCAGCTTTACTCTGCAATTGAAATCCGGGAAAACTGGCCGGCCATGATAAAATTATATTGCCTTTGGAAGCGGAAGCACTCAAGACGGGGCTGGGCAGGAGCGCTTGGAGGTTGAAGATATTTCCCGCGCTCGGAATGCCGTTGACGAACAGGGTTGCCATCGTCCAACCGGGCGGCAACCCGTTCACCGGCACGGCGCTGAACGCGTTTGTGCTCCACGCTATTGGACGCGAATACAGAATCTGCGCGTTTCCCAGGCTCCGCAGTTGAACGACCGGATAATCGCAAGGCGAATCCTGGGAATCGCCGCTCGAACCTTCCGAGACGCCTCGAAAGAGTGAGCCGGTAATGGTGAAGTTGCCGCTGGGATCAATCGGGGAGGTGATCGTGGCAATGTGCGGCTGCCACGATGGTTTGAATCCCAAACCCACGTCATACACTTCGGCGCTGCTGATGTTGCCGCCTGTTGAAGCGCCTCCGGCTACCAGGATGGTCCCATTGGTCAGCAAGGTTGCGGTGTGGGAATAACGCGCGGTAAACATGGAATTGGTGGCTCCCCACGTGCCGGTGGCGGGATCGTATATTTCCGTTTCGGAAGTAGCGGTCACAATGGAGTTGAATCCTCCCGCCACCATTACCTTGCCATCAGGCAACAAGGTCGCGCTATGGCTGAGGCGGATCACACTCATCGAACCGGTCAGGGTCCAAGTCCCGGTGACAGGATCGTACAGTTCCGCACTGTTATAGGTGCCGCTGCCTGAGCCGCCTGCAACCAGCACCTTTCCATTGGGCAGCAGGGTCGCGGTGTGGGAAAGACGGTTCGAAACCATCGAGCCGGTTGCGGTCCAGGTTCCAGCGGCTGGATCGTAAAGTTCCGCGCTGGAAAGGGCGTTGACGTTGTCGCCTCCGGCCACCAGGACCTTCCCATTTGCCAGGAGAGTGGCTGTGTGTTGGAAGCGGGCCCGGGTCATCGGGGCTGTTAACGTCCAGGTTCCGGTTGTCGGATCGTACAGTTCCGCCGTGGAGATCCCGACGCCAACGGAGCCGCTAAAGCCGCCGGCGACCAATACCTTGCCGTTGGGCAGCAGGGTTGCGGTGTGGAGGTCGTGCCGGACATTCATCGTGCCGGTTGGAGCCCACGTGCCGGAGC
The DNA here is from genome assembly GCA_021325145.1 of Verrucomicrobiota bacterium. Taxonomy (GTDB): domain Bacteria; phylum Verrucomicrobiota; class Verrucomicrobiia; order Limisphaerales; family Pedosphaeraceae; genus JAJPHR01. The sequence goes on from JAJPHR010000086.1 coordinate 2,096, forward strand.
CGGGATCGAATAATTCCGCCGTGGCAAGGATGTTGCCGCTGCGCCCTCCGGCGACCAGCACCTTCCCATTGGCCAAAAGGGTGGCGGTGTGGAGATAGCGATTGGTCGTCATCGAACCGGTTGTCGTCCATGTCCCGGAGGTTGGGTCGTAAAGCTCCGCACTGGAAAGAGTGGGACCTCCTGAAATCAGCACGCGGCCATCGGGCAGCAACACCGCCGCGTGCAGGTTCCGTATGGTCGCCATTGAATTGGTCACCAACCATGTTCCGGTCTTTGCGCTGTACACTTCCGCGCTCGACAGAGCTGCGACGCCATCGCTTGTGCCGCCGGCAAGCAGGACCTCTCCGCTAACCAGCAATGTCGCCGTCTGGTTAAAGCGCGCCGCCTGCAACGAGGTCGTCGCGGTCCAAGTGCCGGAAGCTGGATCGTACAGCTCCGCAGCAGAAACCGAAGCGCTGCCGTCGCTTGTGCCGCCTGCAACCAGAAGCTGTCCATTGGGGAGCAACGTGGCCGTGTGACTGAAACGCGCGACGGTCAGCGAGTTTGTTATCGTCCATGTGCCTATCGCCGGGTCATACAGCTCCGCGCTGGAAAGAGACGAGCTTCCGTTCGTTGTTCCGCCGGCGACCAGCACCTGGCCATTGGGGAGCAACGTGGCCGTGTGATTGAACCGCGCGTTCGTCAGTGAGTTTGTCGCCGTCCATGTTTGGCTGGCAGGATCGTAGAGTTCCACGCTGGAAATGGAGTTGCTGCCGCTGCCTGCTCCGCCCGCCACCAGCACCTGGCCATTGGGCAACAAAGTGGCCGTGTGCTCGAAACGCGCGGAAGCCAGGGAGTTTGAAAGGAGCAAGGCGCCGCCGGCAGGATCGTACAGTTCCGCGCTGGACAACGGCACATTGCCGTCCACTGTGCCGCCGGCGACGAGCACCTGCCCATTTTGCAGCAAGGTCGAGGTGTGGGCAAAGCGCCCGGCGTTTAGCTGCGGCGCGCTCGTCCATGTTCCCGTCACTGGATCGTACAGTTCCGCGCTCGAAAGCGTTCCATGGATGGTGCTGTAACCGCCGGTTACAAGCACCTTGCCATTGGGCAGCAAGGTCGCGGTATGACTCGCGCGTTCCGTGTTCAGCGGGCTGGTGCTCGTCCAATTTCCGGTGGAGGGATCGTACAGTTCCGCGCTGGCGAGCGACTGACCGCCGCTGGCCGCACCTCCGGCCACGAGCACCTTTCCATTGGGGAGCAACGTTGCCGTGTAACGAAAGCGGCCGGCGATTAGCGGATTGACACTGGAAATCGAAGCCGCTTTCACGCTTGGCGTAAAAAATGGATGCAACGCGAGCGCGCCCAGCATGAATGTGAGCCGAACGAACTTTCCGAAACGAGTTTTGGTTGGACGGTTTGTGTTGTGCGCAAAGAGCGTTTCGCGCCAGCCGAATTTTAAATCATCGAGTGAGTTCATAGCGTGCTGACTTTCGCGTCAGTCACTGAATAAATGGACTCAACCGACAAAAATCCGACAAAAAGTTTGCGTGAAGTTAGATAGGAGCACTGCTGGATGAGCGGCGTCAGGCGCCGAGGGCCGCAAGCAGGCCTAATTCCAGAACTGCCGAGGGCTTTGATTATTTCCCGAACTTGGCGGTCCCGAACGCGGCGGTCTTGGCGTAGGTAAACAGGCCCAATCCGTCCGCGCCGTAGGTCTGGTCGAAAACCTGCCGCTGGCTCGGCGAGAGCATGGCCTTGATTTCGCCGGCCTCGGCCTGGGTCGATTGCGCCATGGCTTTCAGCGCGTCGTTGAGCGTCGCGCCCCGGGAGAGGCGTTTCCGAATCCAGGAGTAAACGGCGCGTTTTTCCGGCGAATCCAAAGTCAGGGTTTCGCTGAGTTCCACGGTCAAAAACTCGGCCACACGGGCGCGATCATCCGGCGGATTGAGCAGCGGAGCGAGTTCAGCCGAAATACGAACCGTTTCAGCGGAGATGGCCGTAGCCTCCCGAATTACTTCCTGATAACGCGGATCGGTGGGAGGGGTGGGAAGAAACTTTTGCCGGTCCGTTACGACCCGCACGTCTAATTGCGCCCAAGCTGTGCCCAGATTTTCAATTCGCGGGTCCGACACGTGAAATTCCACGGGGGCCCTGGTCAATTCCCGCGTTGCCCAAAGGCCGCTGCCAATTAGAACCGCCGGGAGAGCGAGCTTTAGGCTCAAACTAAAGGCCGAACGCCACGACAACGACCGCAAGGCGTGATCCGCGAGAGCAATCGCCTTTCCGCCCGCGGCTTTCCCTTTCACCAGCGCATGGGCGGTTTGGATGGCTGCCTGCGACACATGCGCTCCGGCTTGATGCGCCCACTCCGCCGTCAATAACCCAGGGATCGCGGTCACCGGCACTTTGATGCCGCGCTTCACCAGGAAGGCCCGCATCTTTTCCAGACTGCGTGAAACCCGCTTCTGGGCGGCATCTTCGCTGATGGTGAAGATTTCAGCGATTTCCTTGAAACTCCGGCCTTCAAAGAATCGCGCGATCGTGCAACTTTGTTCCTCGGCAGACAAACCGAGAAGAGCCTCCTCCAACAACAACGCCATCACTGTTCCATTCGAATGCGAGTGGGCGGCCTCCACAAAATGGCCGCTCAACTCCTGCTCATTTTTCTTGCGGCGGCAAAGCATTTTCAGTGCGTCCTTTGAAACAAATCGCGCGGTCCGCAGGAGCCAGCCGCAGACTGAAGCCTCCCGGGAAAATGTCCCGGCCTTGCGGGCGAGAATAATGAAGGTGGACTGGACAACCTCCTCTGCGATGTGTGGATCGCCGACCTGGCGCAGGGCGACGCTGTGAATCATTCCGTAGTATTTAACGACGAGGCTTTCGAACGCGGCTTCCTCGCCTTGGACGTAGGCGGACAGAAGTTGCCGGTCGTCAGAGGCGGAGTCGCCGGCCCATGCCGCATCCGGCTGGGCGGCAGTTTCCGCTGAGTCACCAGCCAGTTCAGCGCACCGGTTGTCAGTAATCATGCCTGTTACATCGTGCGAGCACGTTCTCCCCCTCGCGCAACGCTGAGAATGGCGTAACCCTAGCACAAGCTTCTCGCGTTGCAAGGAGACACAGGATCCCCGCGTGTGATCGTGGTTCATCTCAACATTGCCAACGTGTCTGCGGTAGGGATGGCGCGCTGCGCCGTCACCGTCGCCGAGCGCAGCGTCAGGCGACGGAACGAATGATCCGGATCGCACAGCTTTGGCCAGCGGGCGAAACGATTGAGCCAGCGCGTCCGCTTTGCAAATTCGGTTGCGCCACCTGACGCTGCGCTCGGTGGCGCGGACGGCGCAGCGCGCCGTCCCTACCTCCCGGGTAAGAACAGTGTCGAGCTGCGCCCCCGTGATCGTTCATTAGCGATCCCGGTTTTCTGCAAGACCACCGCAAGCTGGCAACATCCGGAGTCTATCTTATTACAACACGGTACAACCGGAACCACCAGGACCGCCCCACGGCGCTCCCACGCTCCCTCCCCCTGCTGGACCCGTGACACCGTGACAACCCAACAAGGACAGGCCTATTCTGAAGTGCGACCCGTGACATTACCCGTGACAACCCGTGACTCACCCGTGACACTTGCCCTCCCAATCCTAACCTTCTTAATCATAACTAATCGTTCATTAGCGATCCCGGTTCAATCCCGGTTTTCTGCAATACCACCGCAAGCGGGCAACATCCGGAGTCTATCTTATTACAACACGGTACAACCGGTCCGGTGCTGCCGCATTGGTATCGGTGATGGATTGTATCGAGTCCGAGCCGAGGAGGTTCGTGGCCAACACACTCCAGGCTCCGGGAATGGTCGGATCGCTCTTATACTGAACCGAGTATAAGCGGCCGGAAACGGTTGGAAACGAAATGACCGGCAAGAGCGTCGCGGGATCAAGGGCGATTTGCGCCGTGACGTCGGGCGGCGCGTTGGTGGGCTGGACGACGACGGTGACGGTCGCGGTGGAGCATTGCCCGGCGCTGTCGCACATTTGATAGGTAAAAGTATCGTTCCCGTGAAAGCCGGGGCTGGGAGTGTAAGTCACGGTCGTGTGGCGATAGAGGTCCGTGTAACGCTTCAAGGCTTCCAGAAAATAATAGTCGCCGTAGATCAAAGAGACATCAATTTCAGGGCTGCCGAATTGGGGCGGCTCGCCGGTGCCATGAAGAAGGATGCCGTTGCCATGCGTGCCTTGCGCCAGATAATTGGTTGAGCCAAGGGAACTGAGGATGTGGCGGGCGCCGAGCCAATACCGTGCCCCATCTGAAAAATTCGTCACAAGCTGGCTTAATTGCACCAAAGCGGAAAGTGTGATCGCCGCCGTCGAGGAATCGCGCGGCGCATTGGTGGGAATGCCGGGCGCGTAAAAGTCCCAATACGGAACGTAATCGGAGGGCACCGTGTTGAAATAAAAATCGGTCGTATGCTGGGCGGCTTGCAGGAGACTCGGGTCATGCGTATTTCCATACGCCATAGTGAAACCATAGATGGCCCAGCTTTGGGCGCGGGCCCAGCAGGAGGTGGTCGATGCGCCTCCGCGCGTCCCCAAACTAATCAAGGTGCCATTGGTCGTGTTGTACAGCGCGAGTTGATACGTGCTCCCGTACGGATCCGAACGCACCTGATTGGTCGCGGCGCGCAACGCATGGCTGTAGGCCATGGTGAATAAATTACTGCTGCCCCCCAAAGCCGCCGCATTATAAAGCACCTCCGTGTTCAACATCGTGTCGAGGATCGTTTCGAACTGAGGCGGCGCCAGGAGACGATCGTCGGCGAGGACACCCACCACCCCGTTAAACCGGTACGAGAACGAGCGGGCAGTCTGGAGGATGACGTTTTTGTAAGAAGCAATGCCGGTCAAACGATAGCCGTTGCCGAAAGAGGTGTTGATCATGTAACCCACGTCATCCGTGTTGGTGCTGGTTTGCTCCCGGGCGATTCCCTGCATCCATCGTTGGGCCCAAAAGCCGTAGTTGGTATCGCCGCTCAACTCCTGCTGATACCACAGCGCGCCCGGGAAAAAGCCGACGGTCCAATTGTTGTCATCCACGGGGGTGGTCGTCCAAAGCCCGTTGGTCATGGTTGCGCGCGGATATGCGTTGGTGTTCGACAATCCCAACTGATGGACCGTGTTACTGAGTTGGACACCGGCAAAACTCCAGAGCGTTTTGAGTTCGGCATTGGTGGCCACCGCGTTGGTGTTGATGATGACGATTCCGTGAGACGGAGCGGTGACCTGGAGTATAGCGAGTTGATTGCTGGTCGCGTCCGTGTCGTTGTCCAACACGGAAATGGACACGGGCTGGTTTTGGGGAGTGACAACCAAGTCATCCGCGGCGGACGGGCCATCCGCATGGAGAATTGGGGCGGCCAGCAGAAGAACGACTGCCAGGCAACAGAATCCAACGCTTCTGCAAAGCGGCAATCCCCACTCCGGCTGATTCAAGGTTGTCATTCAGAGTTTTCGAATAAACAAGCGGAACGCCAAACCAAAAAAGTGGAGTCGCAAACCGCCTTTTAACAGTTGCCACACCCAGGGGCGTCGTCAACCCCGAAGTGAGCGTGGAGCGTGCGCAGGTGGATCGCTCGGGTCTCAAACTGCCCGCAAGAGGCTTTAGGCGGGCTCAAACCGGGTTCGGACAGGTCAAAACCGGGTTCGAGCGGGTGCACTCCATGGGGGGAATCGTGCCGCGCTCAACTGAGGAACCCGCTCCACCATTTTTGTTTTTGGTAAATTCCGGACAAACTGGTAAATTGCATCGGATGTCAGGAGACGATCTGTTTGTGGCTCCGCCGGCGCCTGACGAGCCGGTTGGCGAAGGTTTGGAGACGCCGCAGTCGCGTCACGAGCCGCTGGCCGCGCGCATGCGTCCGCGCAGCCTCGCCGAATACGCGGGGCAAACTCACATCCTCGGTCCCGGGCAGTTGCTGCGGCGCGCCATCGAAGCGGATCGGATTCAGTCGCTCATTTTCTATGGCCCGCCCGGCACCGGCAAAACTTCGCTCGCGCAAATCATTGCCCGCCAGACGCGCAGCCGCTTCGAAAGGCTGAGCGGCGTGGAATCCAATGTGGCCGACATGCGCCGCGTGCTGTCGGCTGCCGCGAATCGCCTCGAAAACAAGGGCCAATCCACGATTCTTTTCATCGACGAAATCCATCGCTTCAACAAGGCGCAACAGGATGTCCTTTTGCCGGATGTCGAAAGCGGGGTAATCCGGTTGATCGGGGCCACGACGCACAACCCGTTTTTTTTCGTCAACTCGCCGCTGGTTTCACGTTCGCAAATCTTTGAATTGCGCCCGCTATCCGAACAGGAACTTTACGATCTATTGCAGCGGGCGCTGGCCGATGCCGAGCGCGGCCTCGGTTACATGAAAATTGAGGCTGAGGAAGCAGCCTTGCGGCACCTGGCCAAGCTGGCCGATGGCGACGCCCGCAAGGCGCTCAACTCGCTGGAGATTGCGGCCCTCACCACTTCACCGGCGGAGAGCGGCGTGATCCACATCACCCTCGCCGTGGCGGAGGAGAGCATCCAGCGCAAAGCGGTGGTGTACGACGGCGACGGCGACGCACATTACGACACGATCTCGGCGTTTATAAAGTCGATGCGCGGCAGCGATCCGGACGCGACTCTTTACTGGCTGGCCAAGATGATTCACGCGGGCGAGGACCCGCGCTTCATCAGCCGCCGAATTCTCATCTGCGCCGCCGAGGACGTTGGGCTGGCCGACCCAATGGCCCTGGTGCTGGCGAGTGCGGCGCATCAAGCAGCGGAATTTGTCGGCTGGCCCGAAGCGCGGATTCCCATCGCCGAAGCCGCCATATACATTGCCACCGCCCACAAAAGCAACAGCAGCATCATCGCAATCGACGCCGCTTTGGAGGATGTGCGCTCGGGACGCACGCTGGCCGTGCCGGAACACCTGCGTGACGCGCATTACCAGGGAGCGCAGCGCCTTGGCCATGGCAAGGGTTACGAATATGCCCACGATCAGCCCGGCCATTTTGCGGCCCAGGATTATTTGGGATCGGACAAGCGCTACTATGAACCCACCGAGCAAGGCGTGGAAAAGAAGATCAAGGAGCGGGTCGAGAAATGGCGGGCGGCGTTCATGCAGGCGCGAAAGGACAGCGCTGGAAAATGACCAATGCCCAGACTTCAAAAGGGATCCGGACTCCGATTCTGCCGGGCCTTGGGAATTTCTTTATCGGCTGCTCCATCGGAGTGCGGCAAGCGGACGCGCCTGTCTAACGTGAATCCACAACCATCCACCGAAAAAGCCCGCCTCCGCGCCCGGATTCGCGAGGAATTGAAGGCGATGTCTTCGGAAGAGCGCGCCGCCGCGTCGTTGCAAGCTTGCGCGCGCCTGGAACAGCAGGAGGTCTGGCGCAAGGCCGGTTCCATTCTCTTCTACGCGCCGCTGCCCGAAGAGCCGGATATTTGGCAACTGCTCGTTGATACGCTGGCTGCGGGGAAGACGGCCGCCCTGCCCCGCTTTGTTCCGGAACACCAGGTGTACGTGGCGTGCGCCGTTCAGGATATTGAGCGTGACGTTCGCACGGGACAATTCGGGATTCGGGAACCACATGAGTCCTGTGTTAGAATTTCCTTAAACCGGCTGGACTTGATGCTCGTTCCTGGGGTAGCTTTTGATCTTGATGGGCGCCGGTTGGGCCGTGGCAAAGGGTTTTACGACCGCCTGCTGGCCGCTTTTCATGGGCCGGCTTGCGGTGTGGCTTTCGATCAGCAGATCGTCCGCCGCGTTCCGGTCGAGCCGCATGATGCGCACCTGACGTGCATTCTGACGCCGACACGCTGGCATTCGGTTGCGGGGCCGCGTGCGGTTTTGAAATGATTTTGTTGGCCAATATTATCATGCAAAGCGCCGGATATTTTCTTGCGGGCGCGGTACTTTGTTATCTTCTCATCTGGTGGCGGCAAACCAGCGCCAAAAAAGCGGAAGCCATCCAGGCGCAAACGATTCTCGAAAACGCCCGTCGCGACGCCGAGGCGCTGGTCCGCGAGGCGCGTTTGGCGGCCAACGAAGAGGCGCTCAAAATCCGCGAACAAACCGAGCAGTCTTTCGTCGCCCGGCGGCAGGAACGTGCCGAATTGGAACGCCGGCTGAGCGAACGCGAGGCGCTCATCAACACGCAACTGGAGGGCGTGCTCCAGGTCGAGCGGGGTTTGCGCGAACAAAAGGATGCGCTCAAGAAGAAATCGGAAATCCTCGAAACACAGCAACAGGAATTGGACCGGCTCACCGAATTGCGCCGGGAGCAGTTGCAGGCTTTGTCGCACTTGACACAAGCCGAAGCGCGCGCGCAATTTCTCAAGGAAATCGAGCAGGAAGCCAGCCACGATGCCGGGAATCTTGCGCGGCACATTGTCGAAGCCGCCCGCACCCAGGCCGAGGAAAAGGCCCGTCAAATCATCAGCGTCGCCATCCAGCGGTACGCGGGCGAACATACTTTCGAAACCACCACGGCCACCATCGCCCTCCAGGGCGAGGACATCAAAGGCCGCATTATTGGCCGCGACGGACGCAACATTCGCGCTTTTGAAGCCGCCACGGGAATTACCGTGCTGATCGACGATACGCCCAATGCCGTCGTTCTTTCAGGCTTCGATCCGGTGCGCCGGGAAATCGCCCGCGAATCGATGACGCGCCTGATTCTCGATGGCCGCATTCACCCGACGCGGATCGAGGAAGTGGTGGCGAAGGTCACGCAGGAAATGGACGAGACGATTGTGAAATTGGGCGAAGATGCCGTCGCCAAGGCGGGCCTGGCCCCGATGCATCCGGAAATCATCAAGCTGCTGGGACGATTGCATTTCCGCCGCAGTTACTCGCAAAATATTCTGAACCATTCGGTTGAAGTGGCGCACTTGATGGGATTGATGGCCGCCGAACTCGGGCTGGACACGACGACGGCCAAGCGCGCCGGCTTGTTGCACGACATCGGCAAAGCGGTCAACCACGAAGTGGAAGGGCCTCACGCGGTTGTGGGCGCGGATTTGATCAAACGCTATGGAGAACCTGACCCGGTGGTTAACGGCGTGGCTTCCCACCACAATGACGTGCCACCGATCGGTCCCTGGGGCATTCTGGTCAGCGCAGCGGACGCCATCAGCGCGTCACGCCCGGGTGCCCGCTCGGAAAACATGGCGACCTATATCAAGCGGGTCGAAGATTTGGAAAAGATCGCCCTCTCATTCAAGGGTGTCGAAAAATGCTTTGCCGTCCAGGCCGGGCGCGAATTGCGGGTGCTCGTTAATCCCGATGAAGTCACCGACGACCAGGCGTACAGCCTCGCCCGGAACATTGCGTTAAAAATCGAGAACGACCTGCAGTATCCCGGGCAAATCCGCGTTACCGTGGTCCGCGAGACGCGGTGCGTGGAAGTGGCGAAGTAAGGAGCCGGGCGGACATACATTATTCGACCAAGATCTGATCCCCTTCCTTGATTTCCGCCGCCTTCCAGCCTGGAAGTATGTTCGCAATGCTTCGAGTTGGCTCGGTGCTCTTAATCAAAACTTTTGCGACTAATCTGCCGTCCCGATGAACCAGCAACGGAGCACCTTCAAAGACGCCCTGATCCTCGCCAACATTCAAAACTACAAAGCCGTACTTGGGATCGGACACCTTGATCGTACCCTTTAAGTCTTTTGGCAACTCCGCGCCTTCACCGTGAAGCGGGTCAATTTTTGCCAACCGGGCTTTCAAATGGTGGTTCCTCGCGGTCAATGTGTCGCGTTCTCCAGTTACTTTCTTTAGAGAAGCAAGCGTCGTTCGAAACTCTTCAATGGAAACTGCCGTTGTCCTCAAGGCTGCGAGATCGTTTGCCGCCTGGTCACGCTCTTCCTGGGTCGCCTTCAAAGTTGCGGCCAGCGCGGTCGCTTTTTGCGATTCTGCATCCGCTCGCGCAACTGCTGCGTCGCGCTCAATCCTGATGGCACCCAATTCCTCTTGGGTGCCCTTCAGTTCGTTCGCCGCCCTGCTCAACTTCAGATTGGTATCAGCCAGGCTACGCTGTGCCGCTTCCTTGAGGGTTTTCTCCCGGCCTCGATCCGCGGTAAGGGAGGTAATTTGATGCCTGATTTTAACCACATTGAGACCGGTGACGGTCAGGGCTGCAACGATGGCTACGATGAGACTGATGCGAGTGAACATGGCTTGCTCCTTTGTTTGGCTGACTTGGAGCAAGAGTAGCGGAAGACAAGTGCCGTGTCAAATCAAGCCTGAGGAACCGAAGCCATAAGCCGCAACTGAACCAGGCTATTTACGACGGGATCCCTGGGCCGTTAGCCCAGGCTGGTATGAAGCGCGCCTTTGGCGCTGGGAACAACGATTGAAGTCTTAATGGGGCTGGACCATGCCCGGCGGTAGACTGCCATTTTGCCAGCCTTCAGGAGAATTCCAAGGGCGGGTGGATTCGTTGGACGATTCCTCAGTGGCGCAACCGGCGAGTCCCAGCCCGATACCGGTGAGAAGCGCCAGCCAAAGCGTCCGGCGAAACATGGAACACGGTAACTTCATTGGCTCAATAAAGAACCTGATCACCTTCCATTATATCCGACAATTTCCATCCTGGCAAGACGTTGGCAATGCTCCGAGTGGCATCGACGCTCTTGATGACCACCTTGGCGATCAGCTTGCCGTTGCGGTTAACAAGTAGCTTGCCGCCTTCGACCACCTTCTGGTTGTCGCCGATGTCCAGGACCACAAAATCATACTTGGGATCGGCCACGAGCACCTTGCCCTTCAGACCGTCAGGGAGGGGCACCTCATAATCCGACTGCGTGAGCAGCTTTATCCTGTTGTCAAGCCGGGCAACCTTCCTCTCCAACACTTGCTTCTCGATTTCAATCGCTTCGTTTTTCTCGGTGATGGTCTTTATCGAAGCCAGGGTGGCGCGGATCGACTCCAACGGAACACCCAGCGCTTTCCAGGCCGCCAGTTGGTTTTGGGCGGCATCGCGATCCGCCTCGGTCTTCTTGAGGGTGTCCTCGACAACCTGCAATTTCTTGGTGGCCTCCTCGGCGGCGGCATTGGCCTTCTCCAGCAGGTCCTTGGTGGAAGCCAACTCGGCGGTGGTGGTGTCCAATTTGGCTTGGGTGTCTTTGGCGAGCTTTTCAAACTTGTGGTGCGCCGCGGTTTCCGCATCCGCTGTCTTATGAAAATCGTCCCGCTCCTTGAGGGTCGTCGTAATTTTCTCCTTCACCTGCAAGAAATTCAGACCGGCGGCGGCCAACCCGGCAAGGATGGCCACAATGAGGCTAATTCGAATCAACATGGCTTTTCTCGATCAACTGTGTTACTTGCCGAAAGATTACCGATTGTCGGCAACCCTGTCAACGCCCTTTGCAAGAGAATCGGTGCTTGTCAAAATGAGCCCTCCCGGGCCCTGGCGTAAGCCCGAAATGGGCGCTTCAGCGCGGCATTTTGCACTCAGCCCAGTCCTTGCGCCGCTTCATGTCCGTAAATGACCCGAAGCTCGCGGTTGAAACCGCCCCAAAGCGCCGATCATTAGCACCTGTGTTAGTCCAAAAACTTGTTTCCTTCCGCGACTCTGGTTTATGTTGCTCGCATGAATCTATTGCCTTTTGAGAATCTTCCCGTCTGCAAACCCAGACAATTCGTCCCCGAAGGCATTGATTTCGGGGATTGGAACCAGATCAGCCCGCTTTACGACCGGTTGGAGGCTCGCGCTCCCGAGTGCAAATCATCGGTCGACCTGGAACGCTGGATCGTGGACTGGAGCGAACTCAATGCCGCCCTCGACCAGGACGCCAGCAAACGCTACATCGCCATGACCTGCCATACGGACAGTCCGGAGGCGGAACAGGCCTACCTCCATTTCGTCGAGCACATCCAACCGCAGATCAAGCCGCGCGAGTTCAAGCTGGCCCAAATCTTCATCGCCCATCCCTTGCGCAAGCAACTGCCCAAACACCGCTACCAGGTTTTTGACCGCGACACCAACCTCTCCGTCGAATTGTTCCGTCCCGAAAACGTGCCCCTCGAAACCGAGGAAGCCAAGCTGAGCCAGCAGTATCAAAAGTTGAGCGGTTCGCTGACCGTGCAATTTCGCGGTGAGGAAAAAACGCTCGTGCAAATGGGCCGCTACCTTGAGGAACCGGACCGCGCGCTACGCCAGGAAGCCTGGCAATTGGTCGCCAACCGGCGCTTGCAGGAAGTCGAGAACTTCGAAAACATCTTCGATCAACTTGCCAACCTTCGGCAGCAGATCGCCCGTAATGCCGGGTTCAAGAACTATCTCGATTACGCCTTCCGCCTCCGCGGACGTTTCGACTATACGGTAGCGGACTGCGAGCGATTCCACGACGCCATCGAGCAGGAAATCATGCCCGTGGTGCGCGAGTTGCAAGCCACCCGTCGCAGCCAGTTGGGCCTGGCCGCTTTGCGGCCCTGGGATCTGGCGGTGGACCCGCTGAATCGCCCGCCGTTGCGCCCGTTCGAGCAGGTGGACACCATGGTCCACAAAACCCAGCGCATCTTCGATCAACTCGACCCGTCATTAGCGGGCGGTTTCCAAAACATGCAGGACCTGCGCTTGCTCGACCTCGCCAACCGCAAAGGCAAGGCGCCCGGCGGCTATCAATCCACGCTCTCAGAAGCCCGCCTGCCATTCATCTTCATGAACGCGGTGGGGCTTCATCGCGATGTCCAGACCCTGCTCCACGAAGCCGGGCACGCCTTCCACACGCTCGCCACGCGCACGGAGGATCTCTATTCGTATCGCAGCGCACCGATTGAATTTTGCGAAGTCGCCTCCATGAGCATGGAATTGCTGGGCAACGAATTCATCGAGAACTTCTACGCCGCGCCGGAAGCCAAACGGGCGCGACGCGATCACCTCGAGGGAATCGTGGGCATTTTCCCGTGGATTGCCACCGTCGACGCGTTCCAGCACTGGATTTATTCGCATCCCGGCCACACGCGCGACGAACGCAGGGCGGCCTGGGATCGCTTGATGACCCGGTTCGGCGGCGATGTGGATTGGGGCGGCTACGAAAAAGCGCGAAGCTACCTGTGGCATCGGCAGCAACATATTTTCACCGTGCCCATGTACTACGTCGAGTACGGCATTGCCCAACTCGGCGCGCTGCAGGTTTGGGCGAACTCGAAGCGCGACAAATCACAGGCGCTGCGCGAATACAAGCAGGCCCTCGCGCTCGGCGGGTCCCGTCCTCTGCCCGAGTTGTTCGCCGCGGCGGGCTGCAAGTTCGAATTCACTCGCGGCACGATGCAACCGCTGGTGAACCTGGTGCGAACCGAACTGGCCAGGTTGAATTGAAAGGCGGCGTGGGAGCGGCATTTATGCCGCTGGGCCGCGCTGAGAGGCTCTATTAATTACCAGACGCGTTCGGCCTGCGGCTGTTGAAGCGGCATGAATGCCGCGCTCCTCTGGTAGCGGCTTTGCCGCGTTGGTTAAAAGTTCGATTCGGTGTTCTCCGGGCGAGGTGAAGACAATGAAGATATTAGTGACGGGCGGCTCGGGCTTTGTCGGACGCGAAATCCTTCGTCAGCTTGCCGGCTTGCCGCACACCATTCGCGTGCTTGCCCGGCAACCGACGGCACTTCGCGGCGTCGAAGTTCATCGGGGCAACATCCTAAATCCCGGCTCACTCGCCGGCGCATTGGACAACATCGACGCGGTCATTCACCTCGTCGGCATCATCAGCGAAGTGGGCGCGAACACCTTCGAAAGCGTGCACACCGAAAGCACGCGGAACATGGTCTCTGCCGCGCAAAAGGCGGGTGTCCGGCGGTTCATCCAAATGAGCGCGCTGGGCGTGCGGCCCAATGCCGTGTCACGTTACCACCGGTCCAAATGGGCCGCGGAGGAAATTATCCGGCAGAGCGGTCTGACCTGGACCATTTTTCGTCCCTCGATCATTTACGGCCGCGAAGATCTTTTCGTAAACCTGTTTGCGCGGATGTCCCGGTTCTCCCCCATTCTGCCGGTGATCGGAAGCGGCGCTTCGAAGCTGCAGCCGATTCCAGTTGAAGACGTCGCCGCTTGTTTTGTCGGCGCAATAACCGAACCTCGCTCGTTCAACCAAACGTATGATCTGTGCGGCCCGGAACGACTGGGTTTTGTGCAGGTGCTGGACACAATACTGTCCGTCACGCACCGTCGGCGGTTGAAGCTGCACATTCCTCTCGGCGTAGCCCGCCTGCAAGCCGCGCTGCTCGAATTCATTTTTCCCAAACTGCTCGGAAAGGCCCCGCCGTTAAACCGCGACCAACTCATTATGTTGCAGGAAGACAACATAGGAAACCCCGACGCAGCCAATCAACTGTTCGGCTTGAAGCCGATTTCGTTCCGTGAGGGGATTGAGCGGTATCTTATCCCGGTCGGCGCTGGGCAATGACAACCCAGCCCATCGAAGCTTGGTAATGGAGCTTCTCGGGAGCTTGGTGCTTGGCGCTTGAAGCTTTCCCTTACGTCTCGATCCCGTAAGCCTTGATCTTATTGTAAAGCGTCTGCCGCCCGATGCCCAACCGTTTCGCGGTTTCCAGCTTGTTGCCGCCGGTTTCCTTGAGCATCTGGACGATGGTGTTGCGTTCCACGCCTTCCAACAAAGTAAAACTCGTATCCCCGGTCGCATCGCTCGCCGGTGAACTGATGGACAAATCCGCCGCTTCCACTAACTTGCCTTCACTGAGCAGCACCGCGCGTTGCACTTCGTTCTGCAACTGGCGCACATTCCCCGGCCAATCGAACGAGCGCAACCGTTCCGCCGCCTCGTCGGAAAAACCGGCAAGGTCCCGGTTTGCCTGTGCCGCGTAGCGTTTCAGGAACGCATTGGCCAGCGGCAGAATGTCGTCGCGCCGCTCGCGCAACGGCGGCAAATGCACCGACACCGCGCTGATGCGATAGTACAAATCCTCGCGCAGCTTGCCGTCGCGGATGGCTTCCTCCACTTTCCGGTTCGTCGCGGCGATGATGCGGCAATCCGTCTTGTAGCTGGTTCGGCCGCCGACGGGCCGCACTTCCTTTTCCTGCAGCACGCGAAGCAATTTGCTCTGCGTGTCAATGGGCATCTCCGAAAGCTCGTCCAGCAACAGCGTCCCGCTTTCCGCCTGGCGGAAAAGGCCTTCGCGGTCGCTATGCGCGCCGGTGAAGGCGCCCTTGACCGAGCCAAACAATTCGCTCTCGATCAGTTCGCGCGGCAGGGCGGCGCAGTTGATTTTGATCAACGGCCCGGACGAACGCAAGCTGGTGGTATGAATCAGGTCCGCGATCACTTCCTTGCCGGTCCCGCTCTCCCCGGTGATCAGGATGGAAACGTCGCTCGGCGCGACCCGCCGCACGGTGCGCACCACGGTCTTCATCGCTTCGCAAGCGAAGATGGTGCTGGCGGATGAAACGGCTTCGCGCAAGGTGCGAATTTCAATCGCCCGCTTGATCAGGTTCAACAAACTCTCGGGATCGAACGGCTTCTCCTGGAAATGGAACGCGCCGCGCTTGATCGCTTCCACTGCCACGTCATAGGTGGCGTGGCCGGTCATCATGATGACTTCCGCCTCCGGCCATTCCTTCTTGATCACCGGCAACAGATCCAGGCCCGTCGCATCGGGCAGCTTATAGTCCAGCAGGACCACGTCCGGCTGGAGCCGGGCGAAGGCGTCCTTCAGCGAGGCGCCATCCTTAAGCTGGGAGACTTGATGATTGGCGCGCGTCAGAATCTGGACCAGCAGTTCGCGAATTTCCGCATCGTCGTCAATTACCAGTATATTGGCCTTCATAGAGTGCTGTTGCGATTGATCATACACGCCCGGACAAAACTGTCGAACAAAGCCTGATGCTCTGGATGCCGGGGCGCCAGACGCTCAGGATGAAATTGCACGGTCATAAAATACGGCAGCAGGCGGGCTGCATCAGCCTTCAACTCCAGCGCTTCCACTATCCCATCATCACTCCGGGCCGTGACTCGTAACGGTTCAGCCACGCGTCCGACGGCTTGATGATGAGTGCTGTTGACACCCAAAGTCTGCTTCCGGGTAATCCTTGCAAGCATTGAATCCCCTGTCAACCGTGCTTCATGTACGATTTGGCTCTTTTTCTTCATCTGCTGATGCTTCATCGCCCCGGGAATCTGGCTGCGGATATCGACTACAAGCGTTCCGCCCAGGGCCACATTCATGAGCTGATGGCCGCGACAAATGCCAAACACCGGCTTGCGCTGCCGGAACACCTCGTCAATCAGGATCAATTCCCGAAAATCGCGCCCTCCGGCCGCCACCGTCACTGTCCTGGCCAGTTTCGGCGGCAACGGTCTGCTGTAAAGCTTTGGATTAATGTCGTCCCCGCCCGTGAACAACACTCCATCACAGCGCGCGACGCATTCCTGGACCAACGGCCGTTCCGATAGGCACGTCAGGACCAGCGGCACGCCTCCCGCCGACAGCACCGCTTGCTGATACGTCTCGGACAGGCTGATCGAAGTGTCGCCGAACTCGTAGCCTTTGGTTTCTTCGCTCGGAGAAATGAGGATCAACGGGGCCTTCTGGTTAGATTTTTTCTTCCGGGAATCGCTCATGAATTGATTTTTTTACGCGCGCTTCTTCTTCCGGCCGCAACAACCGGCGGCTGATCCGCCGCTGGACCGCGTCCAGCAACTCCAGCCAATCCTCAAGCGGCGGCTCCGCGACAGGCTGCCAGCGTTCGTAACGCCGGTCACGCATAAAAAACTTCCATTGGTCACCCACATGCTGGGCGTAAACCTCCACCCGTTCTCCCGCCTCCGTCTGGCGTTTCCAACTGATCTCAGCTTTGGCCATACGTCACACCTCCGGCAAATCCACCGCCGCCACCGCCATTGCCGCGATGCCTTCCTCGCGCCCAACAAACCCCATGCCTTCGTTAGTCGTCGCCTTGATCCCAACCCGGCGCGCCGGAATGCCGAGAGCCGCGGCCAGGTTGGCCTTCATCTTTGCCAGATGCGGATACACTTTCGGTTGCTGCGCGATGATCGTCGCATCCACGTTCACCAGCCGGCCTTCGTGGACCTTGATTTGCCGCGCCGCCTCCTCCAGAAAGACCTTGCTCGGCGCTCCCCGCCAGCGCGGATCAGTGTTTGGAAAAAAATGCCCAATGTCCTCTTCCCCGAGCGCTCCCAAAATGGCATCGCAAACCGCGTGCATCAGCACATCCGCATCCGAATGCCCGTCCAAACCCTTGAGATGCGGAATCTCCACCCCGCCTAAAATCAGCTTCCGCCCCGCCACCAGTTGATGCACATCATAACCTATGCCCGTATGAACCATTCCGGCAATATATCGGCGGCCCCGAAGGCTACCAAGCGTTTTATACCCAAGATCGGCCAACCGGGCGCACCTCGGTGCCACCACTTGGGCGTGAACGTGCGCGGCTGGAATCCGCTCTCATTGGCCCGCCTTCGCTGGGAAGCTGCGGCGAGGCGGGCAGGATGGCTGCCGCTGCCACTGCGTAGCGGCGCAATTTGCATTGTGTTTCGGTTCCCAAACCCTTAAACCAGTGCCCGTCTTGCCCGTTTGAGGATTGGATTATTATGGGACTCACTTATACGATCATCGGCACGGACGGCCAGCAGTATGGGCCGATTACCTTGGAGCAATTGCGAGTCTGGATGCGCGAAGGCCGCGTCACCCGTGAGACGCAGGTCTGGCGCAGCGACACCAATGCCTGGGTGCCCGCCGTCCAGTACACCGAACTTGGCTTGGGCGCGACTCCTGTCGCAGTCCCGGCTTCGGGAGTGGCGGCCACGGGCGATCCCATGCTCGAAAGGCGGCTCAGGATAAGCGCAGATTGGTTCATTTGGATCGCCGCGCTGTCGCTGGTCAACTCGGTCATCCGGCTTTCCGGAGGAAGAATATTTTTTATCTTTGGGTTGGGGATTACCCAGGTAATCGATTCATTCGCCACCGGGCTTGCGTCCGGCGGAACAGCCGTGGCCTTTGGGCTTGATTTGGTTGCCGCTGGGGTTTTCGCCCTGTTTGGTTTCTTCGGCCGCAAGCGTCAGACCTGGAGTTTCGCCGTTGGAATGTCGCTGTATGCCCTGGACGCGGTCATTTATGTGCTCGGAGGAGATTGGCTGTCAGTCGCGTTCCACGGTTACGTTCTCTATCGCATGTTTGGCGGTCTTCAGGCAAGCGGACAATTGAATGGCATGGCAAAAAGGGTCGTGGCGCCTTCGGTTTAATTGAGGATTGCTCCTGGCATGACCGGTTTGAGCTCTGCGGTGGAACTGGGGATAAGACAGCCCACCCCTCGCCCGGTTTGAGCAGTGCGCATTGATTTGTATCTGAAACCGGTATATTATAACGGGATTAAGGAACAACGATGACCCGGCGTCCTACCATTCGAATCGCGCTAATCGCGCTGTCTGTGCTCCTGTTGGATCAGTTGACCAAGCAGCTTGTGCTCAAGTACATCGACCCGGAACGGCCGCGGGTGGTCATCAAGGGCTTTTTTTGCCTGGTGAACTGGGCCAATACCGGAGCGGCTTGGAGCATGTTCATGGGCAACAACCGTGTGCTCGCCTTCGTCGCTTTGGTGGCGCTCATCGTGTTGTTCCTGAGCCGGCATTATTTTGACGCCCACACGCTGCTCGGGCAAATCTCGCTCGGGCTGATCTTTGGCGGCATTCTGGGGAACCTGATTGACCGGATCGTGGTCAAACACGTGACAGATTTCCTGTACTTCTATTTGCAACGCCGCGGTGGCGGCGTCCTGGATTTTCCAGCGTTCAACGTGGCTGACAGCGCCATTTGCGTCGGTGTCGGGCTGATGTTCATTCTTTCCTGGAAGAGCGAAAAGGGTTCGCCCAAACCGGCCGAACCGCAGCCGGGGAAGGTGTGACGCAAACGCAAAGCCCGGCACAGGCCGATTTCATGTCCTCTCGTACTGAGTTGATCAACGTTAGATTTTCGCAGCCTTCAGGGCGATTGGATGTTTTTATCCGCGAACATTTTCCCGCTGTTTCCCGCGGCGCGATTCAACGGTTGATCGAGGAAGGGCACATCCGCGTCAACGGGCGCTCCGTCAAGCCGACGCACCATCCGCAGGCGGGCGAGCAAATTGAGGTCCATTGGCCGGATGCGCGGCCTGCCGACGCCCAACCAGAGGAAATGCCGCTGGACATTCTTCACGAAGACGAGGACCTGGTCGTCTTGAACAAGCCACCGGGGTTGGTGGTGCATCCGGCCGCCGGCCATGAGGAACACACACTCGTCAACGCGCTGCTGCATCATTGCGCGGGGCAGTTGAGCGGCATCGGCGGCGTGGCGCGGCCGGGCATCGTGCATCGCCTGGACCGCGACACCAGTGGCTGCCTGGTGGTGGCGAAAAACGACGCGACCCACATCGCTTTGGCCGACCAATTTGCCGGGCGCACTTTGGAGAAGATTTATCAAGCCATTGTATGCGGAGAAATCCCGCGCGATAAGGGTGAAATCCGGGCCGCGATCGCCCGTCATCCAACGCATCGCAAACGCATGGCCGTGATGGATGACAGCGGGCGCGAAGCCAGGACCAGTTTTCGCGTCCGCCAACGGCTGCGCGGCGCGACCTGGGTGGACGCCGAGTTGCACACCGGACGCACGCATCAAATTCGGGTGCATTTCGAGCATCTCGGTTATCCAATTGTGGGCGACGCCACCTACGGCAAGCGGTTGAACAAGCGATTATCGGAATCAACCGGCTACACCGCGCCGCGACAAATGCTGCATGCGTGGAAACTCTCCTTCTGTCATCCGCGCAGTGGCCGGAAAGTCAGCTTTGAAGCGCCGATTCCGGCCGATTTTAAGGAGGCATTGACGGCCTTGGGCGCATCGCATTAAGGCGGCACCTGGTTCTTTTTTATCCAAGATTGAACGTTTGGATGTGGTTTTCGGCCTAATGGTTGGCTCCCTCTGGAGCGAAATAAATGTTCAATTCGCATGCGCCATATCATCCCGCCGCCCCCGCTGCCATCCCTCGGCCTGACCGTCGAGCGGGAGCGGGCCGAAACTCCGCTGGCCATCAGGATTCCGCAGGAAAGCTTGCGGCCAACAGGTAATTATGTCCCTGTCGTGGTCCCCGTCAGTCCTCGTACGCTCATTTTCGCGGGGTAGAAACCGAATCTTGCCCTTGCCATCGACCAACGAACGCATCCTCCTCCTGACGCAACGCGAAGAAGACGCAAGCGCGATCCACAGCGCCCTCGCGGAAGAGCCGGGGAACATTTGTAGCTGCCCGGAAATGCGGAAACTTTGCGCTGAGATCCGGGCCGGCGCATGCGTCGCCCTGCTCGATGCGGAGTCGCTGGCGGGTGCGCGCCTAAAGCTGCTCGCCGAGACGCTTTTGGAGCAACCCAGCTGGTCGGACCTTCCGCTGATCATTATCGCCGATGCAGGCGATCCCTCAGGGGAGGCCTGGGAACGAATCGGGCGGCTGGTTCCGACTGGCAATGTAAGCCTGTTGGAACGCCCGCTGGACCATCGCTCCGTGACCGGTGCAGTGCGGGTTGCGTTGCGTTCGCGTCGGCGGCAGTACGCCTTGCGTGACCAACTGCTGAAACATGAGCGTCAGCCAGCAGCTCCGCGGGTGTCGAAAGCAAAACCGCAGCGTGCGAGGGAGAACACCCCGGAAAGCACAAATGAAACCGATTTTCTAAATGCAGTGATCAACAGCCTGCCCGGCACCTTTTATGTGTTTGACGCGCGGGGGCAGCTTCTCCGATGGAACGAGAAATTGGAGATCATCTCGGGATATACCGCCGCGGAAGTGGCCCGGATGCATCCGCTGGATTTCATTGCTCACGAATACCGGGCACACATTGCCGAACGGATACGCGAGGTGTTTGAACGGGGGGATTCGTCGGCGGAAGCCGACCTGCTCTGCAAGGATGGGCGGCGCATTCCCCATTTTTTCAATGGCAAACGCTTCACCTTGGGAAGCCAGACCTGCCTTATCGGCATGGGTATCGACATTGCCCAGCAAAAGCAAACCGAGCGCCAGCTCAAGGAACTCCATGCCATAGCCGAGCGGCGCGTGGCCGAATTGGACGCGGTCATCGAAAGCATGCCGGATGCGGTTTATATCGGGACGGCGAGCGGCATAACCAAATGCAACACCAATGCGCTCAAGATGCTGGGCGCGAAGTCTGTCGCGGATCTCAATCGCAGAATCGATGAATTGGGCGGCAAGTTCGACGTCCGCTGGCCGGATGGCCGCCGCTTGAGACCGGAGGAGCTTCAATTTAGTCGCGCTCTTCAGGGCGAACTGGCCATTGACGATGTCGTCGCGCGCAAGCTGGATACCGGTGAAGACGTTTACATCCGGGCGGCCAGCGCTCCCATCATGCTGCATGGCCGGATCGTGGGCGCGGTGTCCATCAACTCCGACCTGAATCAGCGCAAGCGAGCCGAAGAGGCCCTGGCGAGCGCCAAAGATCAACTGAGCCGGCATGCCGCGGAATTGGAAAAGCGGGTGCAGGAACGCACCGCCAAGTTGCAGCAAAGCGTTCAATCATTGGAAGGCGTCCTGTATCATGTCGCCCACGATCTGCGCGCGCCTTTGCGGGCCATGCAGGGCTTTACGACGATATTGTTGGAAGATTACGCCCCCAAACTGGACAAGCAGGGTGAGGACTATGCCCAGCGCGTTTCCTCTGCCGCCAGCCGGATGGACAAATTGATCCAGGACTTGCTGGCTTACGGGCGGTTGGGACACATGGCCCTCTCCATGGGCACGCTGGATCTGAACGAGGAAATCAATGCCGCTCGGAACCGTCTCGGCCCGGAGATCCGGGCCAGGAATGCCAATGTGCAGGTTGAGCGCGGACTGCCAAAAGTATGGGCCGATTCGGTCCTGCTGGGGGAAATCCTGGTCAACCTGATGCGCAACGCGATCACTTTCGTTGCGCCCGGCGTCACCCCGCAGGTGCGCATTCAAGCCGAGTCCGCCAGGCCGGAGTTCATTCGCGTCTGGGTCGAGGACAACGGCATCGGCATCAACCCCGAACATCATGAGCGTGTTTTTCGCGTGTTCGAACGGCTCCGGGCCGATCCTGTCTATATCGGAACCGGCATTGGGTTGGCGATCGTCCGCAAAGGCACGGAGCGCATGGGCGGGCGAGCCGGGGTGGAATCGGTTCCTGGTGCTGGAAGCCGGTTTTGGGTGGAGTTGCCAGCAGCATCAAAAGCGAATGAATAAAATGCCAACCATCCTCTATGTGGACGACGACGACAACGATGTGTTGTTGCTGAAACACGCCTTGCGTTGCGCCAAGTTGTCCTACGATGTCCAGGTGGTCAATGATCCCGAAAACGCCAGCGCCTACCTGAATGGACACGGAGCATTTGCCGACCGTGAGCTCCATCCTCTGCCCGACCTGGTTCTGCTCGATCTTAAAATGCCGCGTATGCACGGGCTCGAGATCCTGGCCTGGATTCGCCGCCAGCCTCACCTTGAAGACTTGACGGTGGTCGTTCTTACAGCTTCAAATCACATCCCCGAAATTAATCGTGCCTATGAACTCGGCGCCAACTCCTACCTTATCAAACCGGTCGAACTAGGCGAGTTAGTGGATATTATCCGGGGAATGATTACTTACTGGCTGCGCGCGGACGTAGTCGCGCGGAAGTAAAGAACGAAGCCACATTGGGGCGCGCAACCTATTGTGCTTAGCTGGCTTCTAGCCAAGGCTAGATGGATGAAGACAGCGGCTGCTCACGTTCTGCACGTTGATGATGATCCGGGGGACATCCTGCTGCTGGAGCAAGCTTGTCGCCGAGCCGCGGTTGCCTTTCAATTACACTCAGTCAGCGATGGAGAAACAGCCATTGCCTATCTGGGTGGAACTGGAGCTTACGCCAGCCGGGAACGCTATCCGCTACCTTACTTGATATTGCTTGACCTGAAAATGCCGCGCAAAAGCGGTTTCGATGTCCTGACCTGGATGCGGAATCAGCCTCAGTTGAGATGCCTGCCGGTTATAATCTTTACTGCTTCGAACCAGGAGGAGGATATTAAACGCGCCTACGAGGCTGGCGCTAATTCCTATCTCGTGAAACCGGTTGATATTCACTCTTTAATCGAGCTGGTCAAACTCATCGAGGCTTACTGGTTGGGTATAAACCAGACGCCGGATGGTTCAAGCTAATCCATGCACCACGAATAACAGGAACTTTTCGACTTCCTATTGTGCTCCAGGAGTTGCATTCACATCCATCATATTAGTCCCAATCAAGACGCGCCCACGCAGTTGCGCGCGTGAAAGCGGGAGCACAGTTGCGCCCGCTGGCTTGATCGGGGCGATGCCTCCAACCGCGCTGGCTCGCGCCATTGTCTGCGTACCGGTCACCGACGAGGCCCCCGGCGTCAATATTCCGCTGAAGACAACAGGCTGGCGCAGGCTGCGGTTTGTGCCGGTGACTCGAAAATAGTAGCTCTGCGCTGCGGCGGATCGGGCTTCCAGGGTGTCCACCGGGACATCCAGCGCGGGTTCCCTGGCAGGCTGGCGATTGTCAGCCGCTGGTGCAGGCGCCGCGCCGAAACCAGCGAAGCGCCGAACCGCTTCCTCGGACGTTTGCACAAAGCCGGAATAGATCGAACCATCGGCATCGATGACGCGCATTTTGTCCCCGTTCTGTTCAACGCGAAAGGAACCCAGGGGAGCTTTGTTCTCGGAGGATTTGGTTGTCATGATCACGCTGTTGGTCGCAAGCAGTTGGAAGAAGCGCTGGGTGGCGGAGCCCGCCAGACCGTTTGAATCTGACATCGCAAATGCAGAAACGACTTCGCTTGGCGCGGCCGGAACCGGCGGAGGCTGCAATCCAACAGCAGACGGCGGAGGAGGAGCTGCGGCAGCTAATGAATTCACTGACGCAGCATCGCTCTGAGTGCCAGGGGCCTCCTGGCTCTTCTTGTAGGCAAGGTCTGTGGCTTGAGAATTCTGTGCGCGCGCTCTGGCCGACTGGTCCACCAGGCCCGAAGCACGATCGGCTGGCTTCAAAACTCTCCCGCTAACGCCCGGCGTTTCGAGCGAGGGCGCGGCTGAGGGCAATGCGGGCGCAGGGGAAGCCGTGTCGGCCCAACCGCGGCCATTCGACGAGGCTTGGGCGGGAATTCCAGCGGCAGGTGCGATTGTGCTTTGCGCAGATGCCAGAGTTTTGGCCTGGTCTTGCCCCCGGCGCAAACCGCTCTCGCCGGCAATAGCGTTAAGCGCCAGAGCTTTGGAGCGTTCGTCCTTTTGCTTCTCGGCCACTGAAGGCGTTCCCGGCTCATTCAACGCCGACGCCGATGCTGCCGGAGCAGCGGCAGCGGCGTCGGATTCCTTTCTGTCACGCAAAGCGGTCGGAGGTTCAACTTTAGCCAACTGCTTCGCCGCAGAAAGAGTGGCGGTTTCCTTGTCGGCTAATTTGCCCTTTGAAGCCTGGCTCAGCGAGGCCATTTCCTGGCGTTTGGCGCGGCTTAACGCCGGAATGAAAAACACCGCGGAAACGCCGGCCAGCGCAACCAAAACGCAAACGAACACCATCCGTCGTTTCAGCAAGCCAGCCACCCCCGACCAGAAACTTGGCCGCCCCGCCTTGCCCGGTCCCAGGCGGGCCACTTCGCCCTGAAGCATTCGGCGCGTGGCAGGATGCAATTCCAGCGGCGCGCCGGCCTGCTGCCGACGCCGGCGGGCGTAGGCTTTCAACGTCTTTTCCATGTTCCGTTCGGGCTCGCTCGGCATATCGATCTAAGGATTAGACGGAGTTGCGGTGAATTTCTCCCCGGAAAAAACCGTTTGTGCGATGCTTTCGAGCCGGTCCAGGCATTTACTCAAACGCGAACTGACGGTTTTCGGGTTCAAATCAAGTTCACGGCTCAGTTCCTCGTAGCTCAGGTCCCCAAAGTAACGCAGTTCGATGATTTCCCGGCAAGGTTCGCCCAGTTGTTCCAAGGCTTGATGTAACAATGCCGCGCGCTCCGCCGTCATCAACTCCGAGTCCGGCCCGGGCGCGCTGCTGGCCGGATCGAGTGCCGGCGCATCATCCGGCCGTTCCGCCTGGAGCGAAACCGTCGTCTGCCCCCCACCCCGTTTGGCCGCCTGCTGCCGTTGCCGATAATCCCGCGCTTTGTTGACCGCAATGCGGAACAGCCAGGTCTGAAACTGGCTGTGGCCCTGGAACAAACCAATGTTCTTGATGACCGAGAGAAAAACCTCCTGGCAAATCTCATCTGCGTCCTCCCGCGTGAACTGGTGGCCCAACTGAAAAATAAACCGCCCCGTGGCCGCGTAATGCCGGTCAAATAATTCATCCCACGCCTCCGGGTCGCCCTGGCGGCAACCCGCGATCAATTCGGCTTCCGAGCGGGAACTCATCTCCGTGAATCTAACGAGTGGCGCAACGCACCGCAACGCCCAAGACGACGCCAAATGAAACAAGCTGGTCTTTTGAGCCCGGGCGCTTATTCTCCGCCCATGAATATTCAAATTGCCGTGTTGTGTGATGCCGCCACGGAATCCGGCGGCAAGCTGAATCTGCTCGGAGCCTTCGACGCCATCTATACCCCGCAGCCCCCCACGGCGCAGCAACCCGCCGTGCACGCCCAATGCTCGATCGCCCTCCGCATGACCTTCAACAATGTCGAGGAAGGCGCCCACAAACTCCGGCTGAACTTTGTCGATGAGGACGGTAAATTCATCATGCCCAGCATCGATCTCCCCATCCAGATCGCCGTTCCGTCCGATGCTCACTTTGTCACGCGCAACTTCATCGTGAACATCCAACAATTGAAGTTCGAAAAAGCCGGACTCTATTCCATCGACATCGCTCTCGATGGCCGCCAGGAGGCCAGCATCCCGCTCCTGATCAAGTATCTCGACGCGCTGAAAGGTGCGGGCGCGGAATGAGTCAGTGGAGCAACACCTGGCCGCGCCAGACCCCATCGTGGCATTGCGGGCAGTCCCCCTGCCCGCCAGCGCGCACGGAAGGATGCGCGCGAACTGCAATAAAGTTCACAGCAAACTCGCCGAATCCGTATCCAGAAACAGTGTCGCGTGTGATTGCCGGCGCAATATCGAAGCCGGACAAGCCGTGCTGATCGGCCCTTGAAGCGCGTCCTTGACCGCCTGCGCTTTCCGTTTCTCCGGGGCCACGCACAACATTTTCTTCGCGGAACAAAGCGTCGGGATCGTCAGCGTCAGCGCGTATTGCGGCACCTGGCCAAGATCGGCAAAATGACCTTCGCCGACTTGTTGCAACCGGCATTTCTGGTCCAATCCCGCAATCGTCACCGTTCGTTTATCCTCGAAGTTCGCCACTGGCGGATCGTTAAACGCCAGATGTCCGTTCTCACCCACTCCCAGGCAGCAAAGATCGATCGGCTGCGCCCGGAGCAACTGAGTATAACGCTCGCATTCCTCCAGCGGCAGCAACGCGTCGCCTTCCAGGTAATGGAACACGCGGGGCTTCACGCGTCGTTCCACCCGCTCGCGCATGTAGCGTCGAAAACTGGCTTTGTGCTGGTTCGAGATCCCGAGGTATTCGTCCATGTGAAACAAGGTAATCCGCGACCACTCAACGCCGCCCAGGCGGATCAATTCTTCCAAAAACGCGATCTGCGAATTGCCTGTCGCCAGGATCACCGCCGCGGAGCCTTTCGCCGCCAGCGTCTCCCGCAAACAAGCCTGCGCGATGCGGGCGACATCACGCGCCATCTCCCCCTGGTTCGCGTAAATTCTTACGGGCAGGGAATCCACCTGAAAAGTCTTCAAGGGAGCAACAGCCGGTTCCATCGATGCAGTCGTCATGATTTCGATTTATTGATAATCTGGTCAACAATGGTAAGTGAACCATTCGCGGGATGCAATCGTTCGCTGGCGCTGGCCGGATGGCCGCCTTTTGGAGGTTGAAGCTTGAAGTTTCTCTGGTGGTTGGTGCCGGGAATTTTTCCCCACTCATCTCCATCAGGAAACAAAAGGCAGCGACACGATTTTCACCGCTGTCTCGCCCCCGACACTCCGCAGCTTCAACTCCGTGCCAATCCGATTGGCCTCTTTGCGCACATAGCCAAGCGCGATATTCGCCTTAAGCGCAGGCGACGCGACTGCGCTCGTAATGTAGCCGGCCTCTTTCTCCCCATGATAAAGTTTGTCTCCCTTCCGGGGCAGTTGCTCAAGCTCCTCCGCGAGCCTCAGCCCGCGCAAAGTTTTCGCCACCTGCCCGTAGGTGCGAATGCGGGAGATGACTTCCTGTCCGATATAACAACCCTTGGTATAACTAATCGCCCGCGTTTCGATGCCCGCTTCCGGCGCAAGATTGGTTTCGTCCATGTCGATGCCGAACCGCGGAATGCCCGCTTCAACTCGCGCCATTTCGCACGCCTGCCACCCGCAAGCCCGGCCACCCGCATCCTTGGCCGCCGCCGCCAACTTGTCCATCACCGCGCCAAGGGCCGGCGTTGGCACAAAGACATCGAAGCCGCTCGCGCCAAATCGCGCGCGGTTCACCAAGTACAGTTCACCCAGCGTCGCATCCTTTGCGCTGCCCACGTTCATCGGCTGCGCGGGCAGTTCGCCATCCCCAGTCTCGCCTCCAGGAGTTCCCCAACCCAGCCCCAGTCCCTTCACTGCCGCCGCAGCCCGCGGCCCCTGCACCGAAAGCAGCCCGTAATGCGGCGCCACATCCACCACCTGCACATCGTCGGCGATGACATACTTCTCCAATCGTTGCGCGACGCTCGCCGCCAGACCCGGCTCGAAATCCAGCAATAACTCATCCGGCAGCGCGTAAATATTCAGGTCGCTCTGCAGCTTCCCCTTGGCCGTGACGAGCGCCGCGTAGCACCCTTGTCCCACCCGCAGGTCCTTCACGTTGTTGGTGACCTGCCCATTGAGAAATCGCACCCGGTCCGCGCCCGTGAGGCACAGCCGACTGCGGCAACTCAGATCGATCACTCCGGCCGCGTCCCGCAACGCCGCGTGCTCCGCCAGCGAATCGCCGTAATGCTCCACCACCTCGCAGCCGTTCACTTCCGCAAACCGGGCGTTGAGGCCCTCATGGAACTCGTGCAAATGCAAAGCCAACGAACTCATCAAGGTAATTTCGCCAACCTGACGCCCGATGACAAAGGAAAACTGCGATACCAAACCATGGTGGGTTCCAAGTCCCGATGTTCTCAGTCAAAGGTCCTTCCCGCACTCGATGCCGTCGGCAGGCAACGCGTGGCAAAGTTGAAGCATTGAACAATCCGGGAAGATTCAGGCGGCAGTCCATCCGCGACCATCACATTATGGTTGTTCCCGTTTCCGGATCGAAGCAATGCGCGCGGACCACATCAAAAACGAGCGAAATCTTCTGCTGAGGCTTGGCGCGAAAACCCGGTTGAACCCGCGCCACAAATGAATGCGCGCCGGTCGAAGCATAGAGGTGCGCCTCCGCTCCCAACAGTTCAACCGCTTCAACCGTGGCCTCAATGCGTTGACCGGCGCCGGCATCCAGTCCTTCCAACTTCTCCGCGATATGCTCCGGGCGAATGCCGAAGACTGCCGCGCGGCCAATATGCCCCGCCAATCCCACAGTTCCAGCCTCTCCCAGCCGCAGTGAAAACCCACTCGCCGCCGCTGTGTCCCGAAGCGTTCGCTCCTCGAAGAAAACTCCGCCTTCGCGTTGCGCCAGAGTGCCGCGAAAGAAATTCATCGGCGGCGTGCCCATGAAGCCGGCCACGAACAGGTTCGCGGGTTGATGGTAAATGACCATTGGTTCGGCCACCTGCTGAATGACGCCCTCCTTCATTACGGCGATTCGATCCCCCATGGCCATCGCCTCGGTCTGATCGTGGGTAACATACAACATGGTCGCCGCGAGCCGCTTGTGCAGTTTCGACAGTTCCAGCCGCATTTGAGCGCGCAGCGGAGCGTCGAGGTTTGAAAGCGGTTCATCAAAAAGAAACACCTTCGGATTGCGGACAATGGCGCGGCCCAGGGCAACTCGCTGGCGCTGCCCGCCCGACAGTTCCTTCGGTTTGCGGTCGAGACAATCCGCAAGCCCGAGCAATCCGGCCGTTTCGCGCACGCGCTGATTGATTTCCGCCCCGGCAACTTTTCGCAGCGTCAACCCGAACGCCATGTTTTCGTAAGCCGTCATGTGCGGGTAGAGCGCGTAAGTCTGAAACACCATGGCCAGGTCCCGGTCCTTGGGCGCGAGATGATTGATCCCGGCGCCATCGAACGAGATCGTCCCTTCGTTAATTTCCTCCAATCCCGCAACCAGCCGCAGCAGCGTGGTCTTGCCGCAGCCCGAAGGACCAACCAAAACCAGGAATTCCCCGTCCATTATTTCCAGGCTCGCCTGATTGACGGCGCAAATCGTTTTGCCTCCGGGCTGCTTAAAGACTTTCGTCAGTTTCTCGATGGTGACTTGCGCCATTACCCGAGTTTTTCAAGTCAACCCGGCCCATGTCGAGGGGAATTCCCGGGCATCATTATGCCGAAGGGCACAATTCAAAGAATTGTAGCAGCCGACGTGGGGGGAATTGGATCCTCAAAAAAGGACGACTTGAGGCCGAAGAACCGGACGCTTTTCCCCGGAGTGCGCCCGTCCCCGGGCGCAGCAACGTCCAGATTCACCGGCAGTGTTCGGCCTCTGTTATGTTACCTACACGGCGTCATCAATAAGTGACGCCTTGGGCGAACGGACGGCGTGCAGAGGACTGCCCGCCCTACCACCGTGTGCCGGGTAGGGCGCGCACTCCTGTGCGCGCCGCCGCGGGCCCCAGGCACATTCATTAATGACGCGTGTATAATAGAACAGGGAACTACCCTGGCCGGGTGACACGGTGGGCAGCCCCCTGCACGCCGCCGTCAAACGAAGCGCTTGAGGCCGTTCCGAATGGCTCCATTCACTGGCAAACTCTAATCTCTTTTGCCGGCAAGCAATCCACCAAAAAGCCGCTGAAAATTCTGCGCCACCCTTGCCGCCAGTTCTTCCACATTCTCTTCCAATAATCCCGCCGCAAACCGGTAAATCGCGCCGATATTGGCCGGGTGATTGATCGGCTTTCCCGACGTTTCGTCCACCAAAGGAAACTGCACGCAATCTGCCGGCGGCAGCATGTCAGGCGCGTCCGTTTCAATCAGCAAACGCTCCGGCGGCACATGACGGAACGTTTCCCGCTGCCGGCCTTTCCGCTCGTGCGCGAAATAGCCGGAGATCGAAAAATACGCGCCCAATTTCGCCAGCGGTTGAATCATCTCCCGCGGTCCCCCGTAGGAGTGCAACAAGAATCCGCAGCGCGGCCCGGGTTCGCGCTGGAGCAATTCCAGCAAACGCCCCCACGAGCGCAAACAATGGATGCTCACTGGCAAATTCCGCTCCGCGGCCAGCCGCCATTGCCAAAGGAACACTTCCTCCTGTTGCGCGATGTCGTAGTTTTCAATCCAACGGTCCAGCCCAATCTCCCCAATCCCCGCCGGTCCTTGCTTCAGATAATTCAGCAAGGTCGCCTGCCACTTTGGCGAGCGCTGCGCCACATGCCAGGGGTGCATTCCATACGACGGTATCACCTTCGGAGTCCGCTGCGCCAAAGCCAGCACCGCGGCCCAATCCTCCTCGCGCGTCCCATTCACCACCGCCTTCGCCAGGCCCTGCCGATCCAGTTCCGCCAGGACGCGGTCATGGTGCGCAACCAGGGCAACATCCTGCAAGTGGTTATGACCATCGTAGAGCGGCAGGCTCATGGGTAAATTATTCCACCGTACCGTGGCTTGGCACAAGCAGACGGTTGGCCGGAAGATCCAGGCCCGGACCCCGTGAGGATGCCCGCGATTTTACAATCGCAAGCTATTAAGGCCAGCTTGCGCGATAAAACGCAGGCGAGGTCGGGCTCGGGTCGAAGAAAGTTGCCGTGCCATTCGTATCCGTGGTCACCGTCTGCACATCCGTCCAGACCGCGCCGCTGCCAATGACTGGGCTGCGTTGCAGGCGATAGGTGTAGCCGGGCAAGCCGGTCAAACTGAACGTCGTGGTCGGCCCGGCAACTCCTGACTGAGCACTCATCGTGACGAACCCGAACACATTCGGCGCGGCCGGGCCGGTCACCGTTAGCACAATCTGGTCAGTGCTGCTCAAGCCGTCCAAATCCGTCGCGATAATTCCCACGTTAAATGTCCCAGGCGCGTTGGGTATGCCACCGAGGACGCCAGTGACGGGATCAATCGTCAGCCAGGCCGGCGGCGCGGGCACGGAACTCAAGGAATAGGTGAAGCTGTCGCCAATGTCCGTGTCCGCCCAGGTGTTGGTTGGCGGCGCAAAGCCGAACGGCACGCCGGTCGTGGCCGCCTGATTTGCGAGCGGTTGTATGAGGATGGGCGAATTATCGAATTTCACGCGGAAGATATAGGTCAGCACCAGCCGATTGTTGCTGGCGTCATTCATGTGGGCGGCGATGGCAAGCGTGCCCAGGTTCAACGAAACGGCCGAGCCGAAGCGGATATAAGGCTCAGCGGTCGGCACCACCAGTTTCCGCACCAGACTCCATTGTGGCAAACCGGGATAATTCCGCACATAAACGAAGCTGACGCCAATGCCGACTGACTCGAACACGGTCGGCACGCCAATTACGATGATTTCGCCATCAACGGAAACCGCCGCCCCGAAGGTGGCATTACCGCCAACATCCGCGCCGGGCACCAATTTGTCTGCCTGGCCCCACTGATTGGAACCGCTCTGGTTGCGGCTGAACACATAGGCCGAACCGGAAAGTGTCCCATTGCCCGTATCGAAAGGAGCGCCCGCCACCACCAGATCGCCGCTGATTCCAACCGCGGAACCAAGCAAGGCATTCGCGTACGGGTCCAAGGCGACACTCTTTTTCACCTGGCCCCATAAATTCGGGCCGCTTTGATTACGGCCGAAGACATACACCGCGCCGGCGGCCGCCGCCGCTCCTGAATTCCTGGGAGCGCCCACCGCAGCTGTATCGACGTTGATGGCCACCGACGCGCCGAACTGGTCGCCGGAAGCTCCGTCCGAAGGCGAAAGCTTTCTCACGAAGCCCCATTGGTTGGTCCCGTTCTGGTTGCGGCTGAACACATAGGCCGAGCCGGTGCCGTGATTTTGTATCGCTCCCACCACAGCGGTATCGCCATTAATCGCCACCGAGTTTCCGAATTGATCACCGCTCACGCCGTCAGGTGGCAGCAAGCGCTTGACCAGGCCCCATGCGTTCGATCCGCCAAAGTCACGGTCGAAAATATAGGCCACACCGGTCGCCACACCATTCGAGACGGCGCCGGGCGCGCCGATGATGGCTGTAGTTCCGCTCAAACCGGCGGAGAAACCAAACAGGTCGCCAGAGGTGGCGTTGCTCGTTCCCGTCAGCTTCGTGAACTGCCCCCAGGCATCGGCTCCGCCCTGGTTGCGGTAATAAACGTAAGCCGAACCCGAATGACCGACTGCGCCATTATCGTAGGGCGCTCCCACCACGGTGATGTTCAACCCGGCTGCCACGGATGAATTGAAAGGATCACTGGTGGTTCCATCGGAGTTCGTCATCCGTTTGCTGAACCCGTCGATCGCCGTAATGGTCGTGTTGTTGTCCACGACCGGCGCGGCGAAGCCATCATTGACTGCGAGCGTCAACCGGCTGGTCTCAGAACCCCCGGGAGCCAGCCGATTTGTGGTGGTCGGCACAAACACAATGGCACGCAACATCGCCGTCAACTGCGCCGGCGTGATGTTGCTGATTGAATACACTCCGTTGCTCCCCGCGAATCCTCCCAGCGCGGTCAGAAAGCCATGATTGGTAAGGTCGAGCGAGACCGTTGCCGCCAGGGGTTGCAGCCCAAGATTGTCCACGTCAGCCACGGTAACACCCGCAAATGGCCGCAGGCTCAGGCGATCATAAACGCGCAGAGCGCCAGTCCCGGCAATCGTCGGCGGATCGTTCACGGAAGTGACATTGATGGTGCTATTGGTGACCAGCGGACTGCTCACATAAAAGTCAGTCGTGCTCATCGTGAGGATCGTCAATTCCGACGTTGGGACCGGAATGCGATTGGGAGTCGGAACAAACGTCAGCCCGCGGATGGATGCAGTGAGGTTGGACCCGTTGTCCAGCATCTTGTAAGTGCCCGCGGCGGTATTGATAAATCCGCCCAGGTTCTGCAAGACACCCTTGGCCGCATTGTCGAGAGTAATGGTCACTTCCACCCGCTGCGTGCCGTGCTCGTCAACATCCGAAATGGTCACGTTGGTAAACGGCTGCACGGTCTGCTTGTCAGTGATCGCGAAGCCGGTTTGGATGCCGGTCACCACGGGCGGATCATTCGTGCCCACCAGCGTGATGGTCACCGTCCTCGTGTCACGATCCGAACCCGCCCGCGCCACGGACACGGTGGCGTTTCCGCTCACCACGCCGCCGGTGTCGTCTTTCATCTGATAAGTGAAGTGCTCCGTGCCGGCGAAACCAGGCGCGGGTGTGTAAAGCACCTTTGTCGCCGCCGGATTGGTGGTCACCGTCCCGCCCTGATCAGGAATGCCCAGCGTCGAAATCGGGCGCACCCCGAGGGTGTCCGGCAACAGCAGATCATTTGCCAGCACATCCAGCGAATTGGAAGCCGAGCCTGATAACGCGGCGAAGTTGTCATCCCGGGTGATCAAGCCGCCCACAATCACGTTTGCCTGGTTCGTAGCCGCGTTACCACGCCCGTCCGAAATGGTGTAGCCGATGATCTCCGTGCCAATGAATCCCGCCTTGGGCGTGTAAACCAGCGTGTTGTCGGGTCCCATGCCATTGATGGAAACCGCACCCTGCGTGCCGTTGGTTTGGAGGCCGGTAATCGTCAGCGTGCCGGGAGTGCGCGGCATCACATAGTCGTTTTTGAGCACCGTCAGGACGTTTCCAGTGCTGTCGCGCGCGACGCTGTAGGCGTCCGGGCTGGACTTAAGCGTCGCGAAGTCGATTACCTTCACCAGCACGCTGCCGCTCGCTCGCGCGGCCGTGCCATAGGAGATCTCATAAGTGAAAGTTTCCTGGCCGCTGAAATTGGCCGCTGGTGTGTAAACCAGCCCATTGCCCGCTTGATTAATCGTGACCGTGCCACCTTGGTTGGGGGCGTTGTTGCTGATGCCAATCGCGGTAATAAAAATGGGTTGGCCCTGGTTCGGCAGGATGGCGTCATTGGCTAGCACCGTCAGGCCGTTGTTCTGGCTGTTCTTGATTACCGAGAAAACGTCGCCATTGGCGAAGAACCCGCTCGGTTGCACCTGGATGGAAACATTCGCACTGGCGGTGCCGCCCGCGCCGTCAGAAATAGTGTAGGTAATCAGCGGCTCGATGTGGCTGGTCACGTTGACGCCCGGCTGATAGACCAGCCGGTTGCGGGCCGCGTTGATGGAAATCGTCCCGCTTAGCGCGTTGCCATTGTTGGTCACGGCGATGATCGTGAGGTTCGTATTGATCGCGGGCAGGATTTGATCGTTCGCCAGCACGTCGAGCGAAGTGCTCCCGCCGCCGGCAATGACCGTGAAACTGTCATCGTTTGCGCTGAGCGTGTTGCCGCGGTCGATGACGGTGACCGCCACCATGCCCGTCGCCGTGGGAAGACTCCCGGCGGAGAGCACATAAGTGAACGTTTCCGTAAACGGAGTCGTGTTGGTGGAGTTGGGCGTGTAAGTGATCAAATTGTTGGGCCCAATGCCGTTTAGCGACACCGCGCCGCCGTGATCAGGCACACCCAAAGCCGCAACGGTCAACGGCGTGGCGGAAGCGGGAAGAATCGTGTCATTGGCCAGCACATCAAGATTGGCGGTGGTGCCCTTGGCAACCGTAAACCAATCCGGGTTTGCCTGTGGCCGGCTGCCAGTCATCGTAACAGTAACATTGGCGGTGTCCGTGCCTCCGATCCCATCGGAAATTGTGTAGGTGAACGTCTCGGTTCCAGAACTGATTGCCGGTGTATAAATCAGCCCGTTCGCTTGCGCATTGATTGCGACAGCGCCGCCGGCGCTCGGCGCAGTAACACCAACGATGCTGATGGACCCGCCTGCTTGCGAGAGTATGACGTCATTCGCCAGCACCGCGAGGTTGTTGGAAGAACTCCCGGCCTGCACGGTAAACAAATCGTCGTTCGCTATGCTCAGACTGTGGTCCATGACCGAGTAAGTAAAAGTATCCGTGGTCAATTGGCCCTGCTTGAGCCAGGCGAAAGAGTTATGCGGATCGTAGAGAAAACTGCCGTCGGCGTTCAGATTCACCGTCGCCCCGCCCGCCGTCACAAAGTTCGCAAACGGTATGGCTCGGATGGTGTCATCGGGCGCATGGCCATTCACATCCGGATCATGGTCATTGGCCAGCACACCCGGAGCAGCCATCGGCACGGGAATCTTCTCGCCGGTTACATAAGCGTCATTCACCCCAATCGGCGGATCATTCCGGCCCAGAACAGTGACGCTGACCATCGAATTGCTGGACGCGCCAAAATCGTCCGTGATTGTGTAAGTGAACGTGTCCACGGTGGACTCCTTGCGCGCCAACGCGTTCAGATTCGAGGATACAGTCGGGTTATAAATCACATTCGTCCCCACTACTTGGACGCCGGCGCCTTGAGCGCTGAGCGCCGAAGGAAGCGAAAGGGTCAGGTGCGGAGGCACGG
Source organism: Verrucomicrobiota bacterium (assembly GCA_021325145.1). GTDB lineage: Bacteria > Verrucomicrobiota > Verrucomicrobiia > Limisphaerales > Pedosphaeraceae > JAJPHR01. The sequence goes on from JAJPHR010000086.1 coordinate 37,757, forward strand.
GATTGGTTATCCCCGTATCGACATCAAAGTCGTTCGCCAGCACCGTCGCAATCGGGATGGTCAGCGGCGTATCCTCGTCGGTGGCGAATGAATTCGGATTGGCTACCGGCGCGTCATTGATCCCAGTGACCGTGACATGAACGGCCGCAGTGCCGAACGCGCCATGCCGATCCATCACGCTGTAATAAAACGTATCGACCGCGCTCTGCCCCTGGCCGAGCGCCTCCAGGATGGCGGAATTGCGTGGATCATAAGTTATGTGCGTCTGGTTGCGATCGAATCGGATGTAGAGCGTCACCGCCGCTCCCAACGCGCTGATGGCCTGGAAGCTATTGACATAACCGTTCGTTGACTCCACCGAAACAATCGTCAGAGTACTGCCGTTGTCGTCGCTGTTCGGATCAGTGTCATTCGCCAGCAACGTGTCGGCCGTGGTAAAATCCAGCAGTGCATCTTCACTGGTGATCAATCGCGGGTCGGTGCTGACGCTGTCGTCCTGCGGCGTGGGTGGGAAATTCACGCCGGTGACGGTGACGCTGACGGTCGCGGTCGCTTTGACGATATTATTGCTGATTTCCGCCGGGGTGCTGCCGCGAGCGTGATCGATGCCATTGGAAGAATCCAGGATGGTGTATTGGAATGTGTCCACCACGTTGCTGCCCGGCGGCAAGGCGCGCAGGAGCACGGAAGCGCTTGGATCATAGGTGATGCTCGCGCCGGTTTGCGGCGAGTTGTTGATGGAGAGCAAGGCCCCGAACGCGCTGGCCCCGGTCGAATTAGTCACTCCCGGAGCAATCCCGTTGGTTACACCCACCCCAACCACCCGGATGGTGTCCGTAACATCGGGATCGATATCGTTGGCGAGCACCAGAACCGCCGGCAATGGCGTGGCCGCATCGGTGGCCGCCACATCGTTGTAGGCACGCGGCGGGGCATTGCCGATCGCCAGCGCATTGCCGCTGGCATCATAGCCGGGATTTGACAATTCATTGGTCGCTGGAATCCTCCCGCCCTCCTTCGCCACCACGCGCTGGTAGGGCAAAAAGACACCCTGGAACTGCGGGCTGAGAACGAGCGACTGGTTGCTCGCCGTGAGAAAGCCCGGATCATTGGGATCGGACGAACTGAACGCGCCCACGTAACTGGCGGAAAACACCACCTGGTTGGACGGGTTCAACAAGGTAACTGTCCCCGCCGATGGATCCATGGACAGATCGCCCGCCGCAATTTGCATGTGCACTCCCGTGGGAACAGACGGCCCCACCGCGTGCTGTGAAAACAGGACCAGCGCCTCGCCAGGATTCAGCGGCTGGCTGGTGAAAGTGTGGCGCAAGTTGCCGCCGACCAATACCTGGTAACCACCCAGATCCAGGTTGGTCGAGTCGTGCGGAACGTAAAACTCGATGAACTGGTTGTTCGTGTTCGGCGCGGCCGGCGCAACAAGCATTTCCTCAATGATAACTCGCTGACCCGCATTCAGTTCGAATGCGCCATTGTCGGGCGCGGTGTCGCGGAAAAAGCCGCGCTGGTCCGTCCCAAGTGTCGTGTAGAACGTGGCTGCGGGAGTGTTGGACGCCGCATTGCCGACGGCCGGGCTGTTCGTCGCCAGGGCATAAGTCAAAGTGGGACCGCCGTTATTCGCCAAGGAAAGCAAAACCGGGCTGAGATTGGTTCGATCGGTCGGTTGGTCCAGAATGACCGTGTCCACGGGAGCGCCGCCGGCCGAATAAATCGTCGCGGTCCCATCATCAGAAATATTGCCGCCCAGCGAAATAATCGCGCCGCTCTCATCCATCTCAAGGTTTTTGCCCGAGCCATCGGCAACGATGGTGTTTTGCAACTGGACGGTGGTGTTGAAGACATTGGGCCGAATCGAAGAGCCTTGGCTGGAGGCATCGACGTTTTCATGGAAAGTGCAACTTAGGATAAACACGTCCAGTTCCGTGCCTGGATCGAGGTCTTCGACATACAGCGCGCCGCCGCCCAATCCACCGGGGGAAAGCTGCTGATTGGCGGAGAAGGTGGTGTCGAGCATGACGCAGGGCTGAACCGTGTAAATGGAAATGCCGCCCCCGCCCTGCCCCGTGGCCGCGCCCGTGCTGTTGCCGCGAATGAGGCAGTGATCCAAATTGAGGCCGCCGCCGTTTACATCGATGCCCCCGCCCCAAACCTCCGCGCGGCTGTCGGTGACGGCGCAGTAACTCAGATTGAGCGTGCCGCCCTCATTGACTTCCGCCACGCCGCCCGCGAAGGAATGATGCCCTTTCGTCAATGTCAAACGATTCACCGTGACCAGCGCATTGACCACGAACAATTCCACATCCGCAACCCCATCCGAGTTGGTGTCGCCGCTGATGAACAATTGGTTGGCGCCCGGGCCATCGATGGTCACGTTTTTATTCAGTACCAGGGTGCTTTTGAGTCGAATCGTGGCGGGATAGTCCGGCACGCCCGAAACGGTGGAGCGAATGTCGAAGGTGATGTGATCGTTGCTGCCGGCGTCGGCCAGGGCGCGGCGAAGCGTTCCGCCGGTTACACTGTCCGGCAACGAGGGTTGCGCAGGGTCATAATCATCGGTGCGCGTAACAATGAGCGTGCGCTGGTTTTGCCGGAACACGACAGCCAGGCTCGCGGTGGTGGAATTGCCCGTCTGATCGCGGGCGGTGATGGAAAAAGTAATCGCTGTGCCAACCACCAAATTGGTATTGGGAATGAATTGCAGCGCGCCCAGGCTGGTGGTGGCATTGCTCGCGCTGCCGCTAAAAACATACGAGCCGGGCGCGTTATTGGTGAACCCGTTCGCCGCCAGGCTGTTCGAGGTGAAACTACCCCAAGCCGTGTTCGTTAGTAAGACCGTCACGGTCACGTTCTGCTGGTCGGAAATGGAAACGAGGCTGAGCGGTTGAATGGGTGGCGTGAATGGCAGCGATACGGGCTGGGTGGGCGGGACGTTAATAACCGGCCCACCGCTCAAGGCAGCCACCCGGATGACGCTGCCGTTGTTGCTCACCAGGCCGCCTTGATGATCATCGACGGCGATGTTGAACGTGGTGTTCTCCGTCAGCCCCACCGGGATTCGGTGCGGCGTGGGCACGAAGACGAGTTGACGGATCGCGAAGGTCACGCCGCCGGGCGTCCCGGTGACTTGATAATTACCGTTGCTGCTGACAAACCCGGAAGCGATGAGATTCGTGGGACTGAAACTGCCCTTGGCGTTGTCATCCAGGCTCACAGTCACAGTGACTTGCTGCTGGCCCAGTTCGTCCACGTCGGTGATCAGCACAGTGGGAAACGGCGCCTGGGTGCCGGAATCCGGAATGGTGACCAGCGGTGAAATGCCCTGGATGGTGGGCGCGTCGTTCACCGGAGTGACAATCACCGTGGTGCTCGTATCCGGGACGTTGGTCACGCCTCCGTCAATCATCGTCAACGTAAAAAACGTCGTCTCATTCGTCGAACCATTGATGCGGTTTGGCGTCGGTTGGAACAGCAACTGGCGGATGGCAGCGGTCGCAGCCTGCGCCGTCCCCGTGAAACTGTAGGATGCGCTGGGCAGCGTGTTCGCTTTGACGAACCCGCCCAAATTGACGAGCTGGCCTTTAACATCGCTGTCCAGTTGGATCACGACGATGAAAGACCCGGCGTTGAAGCTCTGCATCGTCACTCCTGAAAAGAGAGCGATGGTGCTGTTATCGTTGACATGCTGGCCCGAAGCGGTGCCGGAAAGCCCCGGCGGCGTGACCGGCGTATAAACGTACACGGCGGCATTGGTCGTCGTGGTGGCAAAACCGTCATTGACAGAAACGGTCAAGATGACGGTGTTCGTAAAGGCTTGCGGGAAAACGGATGGCCGGTAAACCAAGGTCTTCAGCGCGCTAACGACATCCCCAGCCGTCGCGCCGGACAAAACATAGTTCGTGCCGGTGACTCCGCCTCCGGCTTCCAATTGGCCGAGCGGACCGGCGCCACTAAGGCCGACCGTCAAAGTCAGCAGTTGCCCGAGATAACCATTTGTGCCTGTGCCGCGATCGACATCGGCAACATTGGGATTCTGAAACGGCAGGATGGTACGGCCCGTCTGGGCCGGTTGCGGAGTGGAACTGACGCCCGTAATGACGGGAGGATCATTGATGGAAGTCACCACTACATTGACGGAACTGTCACTCCGGGGGTTATATCCGTCGTCCACCAAAATGGTGAAGGTGTTCGTTTCCTTTTGGCCCACTGGCAGCCGATTGGGTGTCGGCACAAACGTCAGGGCGTGGATCGCCGTCGTTACGTTGCCTGCAATGTCGCTCAAGCTATATGTCCCGTCGGCGTTGGCGGTGAAGCCGGAACCGCCGACCAGCAGCGCGCCTTTATTCGTATCATCCAGGCTCACCGTCACCGTCTCCGATTGCTGCCCCCCATTGTCGGGATCGGAGATGTTCACATTAACAAAGGGCTGAGTGGTCTGTTCGTCATTGATGTTAAAACGAGTCGGCGATCCGGGATTGATCACAGGCGGATGGTTGGTTGAGTTGACTCGCACTGTGAAGGTGAAGTTGCTGGAAAGCCCGCTGGAATTGGTGGCCGTTATGGAAAAGGTGACGTTGCTGCTGTTCGGAACGGGAATCGAAAATGGCACGGGGGCAAACTGAAGCGTGTGGAATTCGTTACCGACCGTGGTTTGGCTGGCAAACGCAATCGTATAGAGGCCGCCGCCCTGACTCGTGACCCCGGCCCCCAGATTTCGAAACGAGCCCAGGCTGGAGGGACTGATCGTGATCGACATGCCCAAACCGTTGTTGTCGCCATCATCCACAGCCAACAGCGTAAACAAGGCATTGGTCTGCTCATCCGAAATGGTGCCCGGCTGGATAAGCCCGCTGATTGATGGCGCATTGGTTGTCGCGGCCCGGAGCGTTGTGGCACACAGGCACAGGAACAGCGCGGCCAGCAGCGTGGCCTTGTTGAACAGGCTGTCAGAGGGATGGCGTGGTTTCATGATGGTAGAAATCAGGGTGTGCGAAGCATCGTGGGCGGAAGCGCCTCGGCTGCCTTGGCGACGGTCGTGGTTGGATAATCCAGCGCCGCCAAAGCCTGCGGATAAGTCTGGACCGGAACAAAAGCGCGCGTTTCCCGCTCGAAAGCCTGCCGTAACTGCTGCTGTTTCCCGGCGAGCAACCGCCGTTGGAGCGAGTTCTCAACCTGTGCCAGCGGCGTCACCACCGAGGGGCGCGAGTCGAGTTTGCTGACCAGGAAAAAGCCGCGGCCGGTCTTGATGACCTCACTGATCGCGCCGTTGGTATTAAGGGCGAAACCGGCGGAAATTACCTCATCCGGCCAGCGGTAGCCGGTCACCCCTTCGTCAAACCATCCGACATCGCCACCCTTGTAGCGGCTGGTCTGATCTTCGGAAAAATCCGCCGCGACGCGGGTGAAGCCGCGGGTCAGGGCCTGGCTGCGCGCCTCATTAATGCGGGACTGTAATTCAGTGATTTTGTCAGCTTCCAGCTTGGGATCAATTTTGATCTCGATCAGCGCAAGACGGGCTTTCGCCGGCCGGGTGTAATGTGCCAGATTTGTTTCATACAAGGAGCGCACTTCATCGGGTGGGGCTTTGAGCGCTTCCAGGCGCGGTGTCAGCTCGTGTTCCTCGAGCCTGGCGGTGAGCATGTTTTCGTACTCGCGACGCACCTCCGGATCGTTCTCCAGCCCCAGGGCGCGCGCTTTTTGCAAGCGCGTTTCGCGGGTAATCATTTCCTCCAGCAGCGCTTGCTTGTCCGGCAATGGCCGCTGATTGCTGACGCGCCACTGCACTTCCTTCTCAAAATCCTCCCGCGTGATGACATGAGCGCCGACCCGCGCCAGAACGCCAACATCCGAAGGTTTGTTGGAACAACCAGTAAAGGCCGCCAGCAGCGAAACCAAACCAGACAGGGCCGCCATCCGACGGCACTCCCCACAAACGCCGCGGACCATCTTTATCATTGGTGCCGGGAAACTCACGGTTATTGCGGCGCAAGCCGCACGCGGATGAATTGTTTCGGCGACCCGCTGACCGGGCTGGTGCTGCGCCAGTACACCGTTTGCAGGTCGTTTGTGCCGGTGGCCGGAAAGTACTGCTCGACGTCAGCCGCGGTGGAGCGCCAATTCTGCATATCGTTGGAAACTTCCACGATGTAATCAATGTCCGACACCGCGACCGGTTGCTGAAAGCTGACCGTAAGGCGGCCGCCAACAACCTGGCCTGCGGGCAGCCCTTTGGAACTCTGCGGGTTTTGCGGGTTCAAGCCAAAGGCATAACGGAAGAGGTTGCGAATCCCCATGTGGCCGCTGTCCTCCTGAGCAAAAATGGTCCAGCCCTCCGAAGCGCCGGAGAAGTTTTGCTGCTGCCACGCAGCGCCAGTCAGCATCTGGCTGATAAGCAATACCCGGTCTGAGGACGGCGTCATGACCTTGTAGGATGGATCGGTCTTGATGGCGATCTGAACGTACTCCAGCCCATTCGCGATCGTAACGCCGGTCTTGGGCGTCACGGTGAGCAATGCCGTCGTTTGTTGCGGCAGCAGGTTCACGAATGAGGAAATGCTGGCATAATGACCGCCGTTGGGCGCTGTGCCGCTGATCGTCAACCGCACCAGGACGCTGCTGTTGATCACGCCGCCGCGCGTGACGAGGAACAGCCCGGGAGTCTGGTCGGCTTGCACCGCCACCGGCTCGATTGCCTGGATGGAAATTTGCGGGCTGAGCGGTTCAATGGTCACCTGGGCCAGCGCCTGGGCGCTGAGTTCATAGCCTCCGCCCGTCATGAGCGCAACCTGAACAACTTGAGTGACGGTGGCTGAGTTGAGATAAGGATTTACCGCCAGTGTTACGGTCGGTTGGCCCACCGCGAACGTCGCCTGGGGATTAATATATTGGTAATCGCTGCCGTTCACTGCCGAACCGGTAATTTGCAACGGGATGGTCATCGCTGAATCCGTCGGACCTGTCCGCGTCAAAGTGAACTGGCCGGAAACCGGGCCGTTTTCGCTGGCGCCCGGGATGCTCGCCACAATCGAGACTTGCGGAGCAAAGACTTTGCCGCCGGTGAGGAGGTTGTTGTTTTCAACCAAGCTGCGCAAATCTGCCTGGGCGAAATGCGTGCCCAGCAGGGTGATGGTCAAATTTGTAAAGCCGGCGCCGGTGCCGTTGGAATTGATCGCGAGATAGGAATTGGTGCCCGAGTTCGTGATCTGAACGTAATTGGTGATATAGCCGGACGCGCCCGTCAGCACCCGCGAGATGTCAATCACATCGTTGTCGGCCAAATTGAAGTCCTCAATGGTTTCGTTGCTGGCCACCGTCGCCGGAATGATGAACAGGTCCGCGCCGCCGTTGCCCCGAAGCGTATCGTTGCCACGACCACCGATGATGATGTCACCTTCCATTCCCCCAACGAGGCGATCGCTGCCCGCGCCCCCCATCAGCAGGTGACGCCGGTCATGGCCGTACGCCGCCACATATTGCGAGTATTGCGCGGCGGTCAGGCCGGAACTGGGCACTGTGATCTGCTGCGGCGCGGTGGCGCGCGACGCATCCCAAACCACGAAGCCCTCGTCGCGGCCGAGAAAATAGTTAATCAGCATCTGTTGTTCGCCGGCTTGGAACCCATGCAACGGCGCATAAACAGCGGGTGCGGCGGCCATCGTTTCCGCAGCCTGCATGAAGGGAGCGGGATAATCGGGACGGTACACATTCAGGCTTATCGTGCCGTTGGTTGCCGGATGCGCCGGGTTCTCGTCATGGAGACTGACCGTAAAGCTTGTGGGCAAAACCGGGTCGTTCGTATCCTGCTGCAAGAAAACCAGCCGGCCATTGTTTACGTCGTCCTGGGTAAATGCCGCGCCGGCGCTCAACGCCGCGTCGCCATTGGTCCCATTGGCGTTGCTGTTTCGCAGGTAGAGCGTGCCCCCTTGCGGCGGCGCAGTCAGCGTGTAAAAAAGATTCGTCGGCGCGCTGTCGGAGTCGATTGCCTGCAAACGGATCCCGGTGAAGCCGTCGGCATAAACGAAGATTTCGCTGGTTCCCAGCGTGGGAATCCGGTTGTCCTGGTTCGGGTTGCCGCCATTGAGGAATTCCTGGAGGTTCGACCAGCCGTCGTGGTCCGGATCAGCATTGGGATCAACCACACCGAACATCGCCTTCCACCAATCCGGGATCCCGTCGCCACTGGTCGAAGGCAACCGATTGGTCAATTCGAGATCAAGCCGGTAAGTGGCGGCGCGCAAAGCCTGCGCCACCGAGAACTGGCTGGAACCGGGCGGCAGGATCGTCGCCGTGTTGCCATCGACGGTGATCTGGAAGTTCGTGTAGCTGACCGGCGTCGGAGGCAGCGGGAGTGAGTTGGAGGACACCTGCAACCCATAGCCAAGCGCCTCATGGGGCACGAGAAGTTTATACGAATACATACCGCCGTTGAGCGGTTGGAGAGTGTTGGTGACGCTTATAAACGCGCCATCGGGGCCGGTGATGTTCCAGACGAGATTGCCCTGCGTGATCAAGTCTTCCTGCCCGCTGGTGCGATTGATGATCCGGCCGTAGAAAATCGTCTGCGGCTCGGAAATATCAGCGCGCGCGCACCAGGCCAGCAGCAAAGCGCCCAATAGCAGCGCCAATCGGCCCATGCGCCCGCACGCCGTCCGGCTCGCAGCGGGCGGCCGATTCGTTTTCGGTAAGAGGTGGTTCATAACGCTGGTCTGGTGGATCAGTTTCCGGAATATCCGTAGGAATTGACGACGAGCTTGATGTCTTTCACGCTGTTGATGAACTGGTTCAGCCCCTGGTTGGGATCGGCGTTCAGCGTCGCACCCGGGATGATCATGAGCCACCTGGTATTCCAGACTGAACGCCCGACCAGGCGCGCGTTAAACACCAGCGTGGTCTGCTCGTAGGGGCTCAGCACGCTGTGGTCAAACCCGAAGGCCCGGAAACTTGAGAACTGCCGCAGGTTGCCAAACGATCCTTGCAGGCTGTCGGTCAGCGGCTTCCAATTCGGATCCTGCAAATTCGCGGAACTGGACGGATATGGAATCGGGATGGTCTGGTCCACCACGTTCCACGTTCGCAGCTCGAGATCCGGGCTGGTGGGAATGGTCATGATGTCCTGGCCCACCGGGATCAGATACACGCGCGGAGTCTGCGGCAGGTTGACGACGTCATACCCGGCAAACCACACCGCCACGGAAGCGATCCGGGTGGCATAAACGCTCGGGTCGTAGCTGTTGTCCCCGCCGCCCAGCGGCCAGCCAAAGAAATTCTGGTTCGGCCGGATTTGCGTGCTGAATGGAATAACCAGGCCCGGTTGTGCTCCGTTGGTCGGCGAGGAGAAGGGCCGGCAATAGTTGCGGAACTCCGCCACTTGCCACAAATCAGGTTGGTAAATCTGCGCCCCTCGCAATGTCTGGGCCCAGTTCGCGTCCGAGTTGGTCGTGCCGAGGATGCGGAAGGTTTCCGTCCGCAGTGAGAACGTGGTGGTTTCTATCTGCGGATTATTGATGCCCAAGGACGTTCTCAGCGCGTCGTAGTTGGCTTTGAGTTGCGCCAAATCCTCCGCCAACCCGCCGGCTCCGACCGCAGGAATACCGTTGCTGTTGACCAGACCCAGCGTCCGCTGGCGAACAATGTCCGCAAACAAATCCGTCGGCGCGCCCGGATCACCCACCCTCAGATTGGTATCGTAGTCGTAGGCGGTGGCGGCCAGATAAGTGTAGCGCGCGGCCAGATCAAAAGCCGAACGATATTTCTCCAAGGCCGCATTCCGGGAGATGCGGAAGGTCATGTCCTGGAACCGGTTTTGCGTCGCCTGGGCGGCAACCCGCTTGTTATAGGCCGTCCGCTGCTGCATCAACCTAAGCCCGTCCTGCAGCTTCGCCTTGTATTGATCGGACAACTGGCTCAGGGCTTGGATTTGCTTGAATACCGCCACGCGGTCGTTCGCCTCATTGCTGGCGTCGTTCTGAAGCTCCAGCAGATCCTGGATCAGTTCGAAGTTCTTCTCCGCAGTGTCTTGCTGAAGCTCAATGACCTGGTCGCCAATTTCCTTGGATAAGTCCACGACGTCCGCCGCGGTGTTCAAGCCCAACTGAACGCCTTCCGAAGCATCATCCAGGCTCCCTTTGATCGCGTCCAGAGCTGCGCGGATTGGCGCCAGCGCGTCGCCCAACGAGTCCGCGAGCCCCACGGTAGGAGTACTGGTCGGGACCGCCGTCTTCGCGGCAGCCACCGGGACATCCGCAGCGTTGATCACAATTTTTGCCACGCCGGCCGCGGTCCTTAGCGCGAGTGAAACGCCGGACAGAACCGAATCCGCAATCAGCTTGTTCTTGATGTCCTGGTTAAGCCTCGTGTCGAGATCATACTTCGCGTTCATCAACTCCAGCTTTTGCAGGAACGTGCTTTGCGTATTGTCCCAGGAGTACAGCGCCTGATTCAGGCTTGCCTGGGACTGGAGCATCTGCGTGATCAGAATTTGAAGTTCCCCCGGCGTCGCGCGTGAACCAAAGGTGGGTGGCGCGACGAAGGTGTAGCCCGACGCCATGATCGGCAGGTTCAGATTGGTCAACTCATTGACCCCATTGTTGAGCGGGTTGTTGTTGGGATCGGTGAAGTCGGTGTAGTTGACGGTGTTGGTGATGGATAACGGGTTCGAAAACGTCAGGTTGTATTGGTTGGTGTAGTTGACCGCGATGGCAATATCGGTCCCATTCGAGCTCAGCGTTGGGTTGGCGTTGGTGAAAATGCCGAGAAAAACGGGCGCGGTAAAAAAGGTGCTGCTGATCAGGGCCTGATAATTGGAGTAATAGGTCGCGGGCGGCTGCGGCACGGTGTTGTCGTTGAGGTTGTTCACGTCCACGTACATGTAGAGCATGGTGTCCGGCCCCAGATAGCCGGCGGGAAATGCCTGCCCGGAACCAATCGTGCCGGAATAGGGCGTGCCGAAAATCTCGATCAACTGATTCCGATACGAAATATCCTGCTGTTCCACCTGGTTCTGGAAGTTCTGGTCCGCGTTGGCCACCTGACGGATCATGTTGTTGAGTTGGTTGGCGTTGTCGAAGGTCGTCTTGGCATTGCTCAACGCCGTCAAGGCCCGCTGGTAAACCTGGTCGAATAACGTCTGGCCCGCGACGGGAGCGCCCGCGCCCTGGGTGCCGGAGGGCACGTTGAGAAGAGCGGGATCGATGGCGAATGTCAGGGCGCCGCTGGCGACACCCAGCGGATTGTTGCCATTGTTCACCTGTTCCATGGTGGTTTGGACGGCCCACAAATTCGCGGCCACCACCGAAATGTCCTGCACCGTCGTACGATCAACCTTTTGGATGCCGGTAAGAGTGGTGTTGGGATGGACGGCGGGCAGCAGCGCGTTCGCAGTCACCCAGTCGAAGTAAGCGCCCTGGCCGGCGCGGCGCGCCCATTCTTCAACGCCCCAGGCGCGGTTCGTGTCGGTGTCCGTGTAACCCTGCCATTGGCCGCTGGGATCAGCCACGTATTTCTCGCGGTACGTCAGGTTCACGATCTCGGCGCCTGCCTGGGCCTTGGCCGCCGCCGCGGCTGCAAACTTCCGCTCATCCAGGTAATCCACCGGCACCACGATGTCGTTGATGTTTACGAATTCAGAACGCGACACCCAATTGAAGTTCGGATTGCGCAGCAGATCATAATCCAGCGTCAGCGCCGTCAGGTAGTGGCCCCAGGCATCGCCGTGGCCTTGCGGGTAGAGGATCATCGCGTCATTTTGGTCGGTGAAACCATCCTGGTTCACGTCCGTGATGTCGTACTTCATCACGTAAGCGGCCTCGCCTTCGCCGCTGGTGAAATTCCAGAACAGCCGGTTGTAAACTGGCGTGGCGAGATTCTGATCCTGCCCGCGCAGGAGCGCCAATTCCTCCTCCAACAGGGAGGACACCTGATTCTCAAATGCGAACACTGAAGGCGCGAGGCTGCCGTATTGCACGCTGTCGCTGCCGTAACCAATGGTGGGATTTTGCGAGTCCGAGTAGGCTTCGTTGCCCAACAGCACGTAGAAATCGTTAAGGCGGGTGGAAGCCAGTTCGAGCGCGTCGCTGATGCTTGGGGTGGAGACAGGCGTCGAGAGATTAATGCTCAGGCTCTCGCCGCGCGCGAGGATGGTTTGATAGAGCGCGATCAGGCCGACATTTTCGATCACATTTTTGTCGGGATTGAGCGCCACTGGACCGGAGTAGCGCGCGCCTAGTTCTTGCAGGATGCTGCTGTAACTGGCGGGCGCGTCGGCCGTGAAATCATTGATGCGCGCCTCGTAGGGGTTGATCCGGTCGAGCACCCGTTTGATCCAGCCTTCGGCGAGCTGGGCCACATAGTCGGGAATGCCGTCGCCGTTCAGGTCTTGCGGCGTGGAATTGCCCGCGCCGGCCCACTGATAGGGAATGCCAGGCACGCAGTTGTTCAGTTCGCAATGTTGCTCGCCGTTGGGTTGCGGCACCTCCCAGTTCACGCTGGAGACAACCTCGTTCTTGTGGCGATAGCGCACGAAGAACAACGTGTCCCCGAGCAATACATCCGGTGCGCTCGGGTTGCCTTTCAATGTTAATTGATAAAATCCGCGGCCCTGGTTGCCCGAAGGGTCCGCGAATAATTTCCACGGCGTGGGCGACGGCTGCCGATCCGGCGTCCGCGCCGTGGTGCCGTCCTCGGGCCGATACCACCACTCGAACACCAAATCCTCAGCGTTGCCGCCGAAGTCGCCCGTATGGCGCAACACAATGTTTTCATCAAAGACATTCGCCGACAGAATGGTCTGGATTGCGCCGCGATAACGCTGGCTCTTGTCGATCTTGATGATGTGCAGCACCACCGGAGCGGAACCAACCAGATCGCTATTGTTCTCGGCGACGGTGACATAACTGATCAGGTTGGTGTCGAATGGATCGAGAAACGCCGGGTTCGCCACCAGGGCCAGCCCAGGGCCCAGGGCCTGCAGTTCCGAGCCTTTGTTCGGATTATGTTGGACGGATACGATTCCAAAATTCGTTGTGGTGATCGGAGTGCCGTTTATGTCGCGCTGGACTTCCTGGTCCAACCCGACCCGCCACGCACCCACGTCGTTGGCCCGAACTGAATTCGGGTTGCGAGAAAGATTGACGAGCGCGTCCATCGCCTGGGTAAACGGCGTGCCGGCCAAATCGGCGAACGGACTTCCCTGCCCGCCGTCGAGGATCGTCTGCTCGGTCAGTGTGAGCACATTCGGCTCCAGGACATACACTGCGCCCGGCGAAGCAGTGAGCGTGGTGTCGCTGATGCTTTTGTTGTTCAGAAAACCGACGATGCCGAGCTTGCCATTGACAGGATCGTAGAAAATTCGTTTCTGGAGCGAGGAAGGCAGTTCAGTAAAGACGAAGTTCCCGTTTTGGACCGTGGTGCGTTTATTGGCGGGTTGAAGAATATCGGGAAATTGGCCAACCGGCAAATCGACCGTTCTTTGTTCCAATGCCGGGAAAAGCCGCGCGGTGTAATTCGAAAAGATCGACTCGTCGTTCATCAAGGGGTTCTTCGTATCGAAAACAATCTGTCCCGCGGCCCAGCCCACCACGCCTGGCAAACCCGGTGTGGGTTGGATGCTAATGCTGCCGTCCGGCAAGGTCACCGTCGTGTTCGGATTGTCCGAGGCATATTCGCCGCCCGGGAAAGTCAACGTCTCGCCCACTTTCAGGATGGGCAGGTTTTGGGGCCAAACGGTGGTGTACTGGACGGCCTGCGCGGCTGGGACCTGGTCGTTGCGCGTGTAGTCAATCGGTGCGCCGCTGGCGTTTACAAAGAAGTTGCCCGCGTAACGAGGAGTTGACGGGAGCCAGGCCACGCAATCGCCTGGCATTTTGATGCTTTGGTTGGTCGGCCACCAGAAGTCGGGGCTCAGCGGATAATAGAAAGAGGTGAAAAAGAAACTGTCACCTGAAACCGCCCAGTAGGTTCCCTTGTGATCCTTCCAGAAGCAAATCTGTTTGCCCGGCTGCCCGTCCCGGCCATAAGTGGCCGCGCAAGGCGTGGCGCCAATCACGGGCCCGAGCGGATAAAACGGGATCACCGGCTCGCCCGCGTTCATCTGCTGCGTGAACGTGTATTGATAGCTCAGATCACCCAGATTCAGGTTCGCATCCGAACGAACGATGCTGTACACCTTCATTTTGAATTCCTGGTGCAGCGCATCGAAGAACTGGACCAGCACGTACGGATCGGACGTGTAGGTGGCATCGCGGTTCGTGATATTCAAATCCCCGTCGCGCAACGCGTAAGCAGCCTGGGGCCGGGGTGAAACCGACACGGAACGCAAGGAAGGCGCCAGCAACGCATGCTCTTCGTTTGGATTGTATCCGGGTTTCGTGGGATCGGGCTGATTGTAAATCTGCACCTGTTGGAAGCGGACCGGATCGAAAGTGGTTTCGGCGGCGATGAGATTGGTGCCGATCATTTCCGCCGGGGTGACGATCTGGTCGGTGCCATTGGTGGCGACGCTTTCATTGCCAAAGCGGCTGGCAATGACGATGCGGCCCAAACCGGTGTCCGGCGTTGGCCAGGCAGGGTTGTATAGCACCGATTGATACGGCCAGTTGATGGTGTCACGTGTTTCGTACCACACGACCACCAGTTGCTGCGTCGGCCCGGCCGTGGGGAACAAGTTGACCGGGATGATGGGCCCCTGCACGGTCGTGCGATTGTAAATCGACGCGTTGTAGCGCGCGTTCTGGAAGAAAACATAACCCGTGCCCAGCCCGGCGGTATCGTAACTGCTGGTGATCTTCTGGCCGATGATGGCCGTCTGCGTCGTGGGCAGGTTTGCGTTCCACAAGCTGCTCTGGACCACCCGGACGCGCAGCGTCGTGATGCGGCCACCCCGGCCCACACTGCTGGTTTCATTGAAGAGCAGCACCGTGTTGCCACTGCCCGTCGCCGTGAAGTTGCCCGAATTATCCACCGCCGCGCCGGTCGTTGGTTCGGTGTATTTGAGAGCATTGAAGCTGATTGGGTTGTTGGTATTGGTTGGCAACGGCACCGGAGGGGTGGATGCGATATGGCGGTAATGCGGCGACGAAGGGTACTTGAATACGAGCCGGATGATCACCACCGCTGTGGGATCGGACGAGGTCGTTTGCCAATACGAAAGCACCGTTCCCGGACGCAAGGGATAATATTTTTTGCCCTGCGGGTCCCAGATGGCCATGTCATTGGCGACGCTCCCCTGCGGGCCATCGGTTACGTCCACGCGCGGCGGCGGCAGGTCCGTTCGCAGCATCGCTTTCACCGCCGGATCATCGACGGTGGAGAAAGTTACCGAATTGCCGATAAAAACCGTCTCCTCGAAAATGCGGTCGCCATAATTCCACATGACGCGCGCAGGCTGGACGAGATTGGGCACCGATTGCGAAACGTAAGTCAGTGGACCATTGGAACCGTTGACCGTGAATGACGAGTTCAGATTGGTCAGATCGCCGCTCGAAGCGAAGATCGTCCCGTCACCATTCAACCAGCCTTGCAACTGAATGGTGCCCTGGTGCTTCAACGTTCCAATTTGCAAGCTCGTATGCTCGTCATAGTAAAACGTGCCGGTGCCGACCCCGTTCGGTTGCGTGGGTGGCGCTGAATTGGTTTGCCCGGGATCTTTCACGACCATGATCAATGGGAATCCGACCGAGGACGGTCCGGTCGTATCGACTTGCACGCCGATCTTAAGTTTCCAATGATAATTAATGGAGGCCGGTCCGGTCATGATGAACTGCGGGACCTGCCGGCGGGTATCGTTGCCGCTGAAAGCGAAGAAATTGGTGGCGTTGGAATTCTGCGAATTTGCCGGACCACTCGCATCATAGCCCGTCACCAGGTATTTGACGGGCAATCCAGGGCTGTTGAGGTCGAGCACAGAGGCGTCGATGGCTGCAATTACGGTATCGTTTGCGGGAGTCCAATGCTTTTGCACCGCGGGCACGGGATTGCCGGATGCAAGCGAGGTAAGACCGGGAATGCCCGCGATGCCGTGGGCCGGATCGCCCGTGCCCACCGTGCCCGACAAATCCGCGGTGATGTTCAACGCGTAATCCACCTCCCAATTGAACGTCACCGTGGTGTCAGCGGTGATTGTGAACGTGTAATTGTTGGCCGTGCCGTTGGCGACGTTGTTATCCACCGAGTAACCGGTGGAACTGATGCGCGTGTCGGCCTGATCGTCCGTCGTCACGTCCACCTGTCCCTTGCGGAAAATGATGGAAGGCACGGAAGCAGTGATGGGCACGCCTTTGAGCACCGGTTGACGGTTGGTCGAGGTGGGATTGCCACCCACGAGCGGGCCACCGAACGGCTGGATCTGAGTCCCGCTTTGACCAAAAGCCGAGACAATCGTCAAATAGACCTGTTCGGTAAAAGTGCCATCGGGCTCGAGAACCGCGACGAAGCCCTCGACTGCGCCGCTGAGCGTTGCGGGAGCGTCGGGTTGGCCCAAGGTGATGGAGCCGTTGAAAAATGTCCCCGCCCAGAAAAGCCGCTGCAAGGTCGAGTTCCAACGAAGTTTGGCGGTGCTGCTGAAGGAGGCCACGGCAGCAGTAGTCGGACCTTTAGCCCATTGGTAATTGAGGTTGGAATCGAGTTTGGCGACGAACAAACTTTGTATTGGCGAAGACAGCGAAGTGAACTTGCCATCCTGCGATGCGTCCGTGGAGTTCCGGTCGCCGTTCCCGACAAAATCAACCGAGCCCGGCCCGAACGAGCCGGTGATATAGACGTTCCCGGCATCGTCCGGTGTGACGCTATAGCCCTCGTTATCCGAGATGCCCTTGACCGTGGCTCGCCCCTTTAACTGCAGGTTGGTGTCGAGTTTCAGCACTTCGATGTCTTCGGAGCCGTTCGACGAGTTGTCGTTCAGGCCGATGGCCGGGTTGTTCGCCAGCCCCTTCCAAAAGCCGACGGCATAAATCCAGCCTTGGGAATAACGCAATTCCGTGATTCTCCCGCCGCTGCCCGCACTATTGATGGTGGTAAAATAGGAACCCGTCAGCGACGATAGATCGCTGTTGAATTTCAAAACGTAGCCTTTATTTTGCGAGTCGGTCAGTTGAGTGGCGGGAAGCAATTGGCGGCCGACGTTGCTGTTGCTGTTAGTATAGGTCAATTCAAACGAGGCCCCACCCTGATGCTGGAACTGCACTGCTTCAATCACATAAACACCTCGGTTAAGCGCCACCGTCGTGGTGTCATCCGTGGGGGCCTGCAACCCGGGGGTCGTAAAGTAACGCAGGCCATTGATATTCAGCCAGTTGCCGTCATCCGTGTTTAGAAAAAAAGTGTAAGTGCCGAAGGTTGGAACCCAGATCGACCCGACCGCGTACGTGACGAATTCCGTGCTGGCCCCGTTGGGAAACGCCAGGTCATTGCCAACCACGCCCTGGCTGCCCGAGCCAAAATTTATCGTGGAGTAATAGTTGATCGGCGAATTCTGCGGAGTGGCATACCCCAGCAGGGTGGCCGCATCGGAAGCCGACGCCACGGACGTCGGCCCGCCGCCCGTGCCGCCTTTTACCAATTGCACGGCCCATTGGCCGGACGAGGCAACGGAGGCATCCGTGCTGAACACGCCAAAGCCGGAATGGCCGGAAACATAAACCGATCCCGCCTCATCCACGACGACGGAGTCGGCGAAGTTCCCCCCGAACGAACTGCCAAATGTCCTCAGCCCCAAAGCATTGGCGGACAAATCTCCGCTCAGTTCGATCACAATTCCCGCCTGGGACCCTTGCGGCGTGACCGTATGGTTAAAGATAAAAGAGGAACTGGGACTCGAGTAGATCCCGCAGACATATACATTGCCGCCGGCGAAATAGATGCTCCGCGGACCGACCGTGGAAGGCACTGCCAACCCGGCCGGCCCCGTGCCCGTGTCAGTGCTCACGCGCAGGATTTGTTGGTCCCCCGCGATATAGAGATTGGTGGTGCCCGCAGCGAGGCAGAAGGCGCGAGGGGTAAAACCACTGATGATCCGGTTGGTCGCACCGTCGCCCGTCCAGGGAATCAGCACACCGCTGGTGCCGTATTTGTTGATAATGCAATTACCGCCACCGTCGCTGGCCAGAACGTAAGTGACTCCCAGTGAATCAACGGTGGTATCGACGATCTGAAGCCCGGACAGCCCCACCACGAATGAGTTCGCGCCGAAAGCAGCCGGGGCCAGGGCCGACAGCAGGGCCAGCAGCAGACCCGCCAGGAGCCTTTGCGTTCGGCAGAATCCAATCATGCAGCGAGTTTTCATGGCAAAAGTTCTCATCGTTCTGAACAAAGTTTACTGATTGAGAGTGTCCACCTGACTGACGCGATTAAGGCTGATCACCCCTTCGGTGATTAGGCCGATATTTTGCGACGTCCCCAGCGGTTTGTGCAGGCCGCTGATCTCTTCCCGGTAAGTGCCCGTGAGTTGGTCCACACCGAAACCAGCCGACTGAAAAACGTTGGTGCCGGAAGCCGCGTCGAACTGGATCGTCAACGCGCGGGTGATCGCGTAACCAATGGTATGATCGGGATGCATCCGGTGGCGGAAAGGATTGGTGGGATGGCTGGCCCCGAGGTAAATGCTCCCGGACAGGGAACCACCCGCCGCAAACGTTCCGTTCATATTCACCTGATTCACCACCACCGCATCGGCGGCGGCAAAATCGCCGGCATCGGTTAACGCCTTCAAAGCGGCGGCATTGGCGTCATTCTGAACTTGCGCCGGCAAAACACCCGCGTGCAGGTCCGTTGTCGCTGCGGCAGTGGCGGCAGTGGCGGCGATGCCCGCGCTGGAAAGAAAGGCGGGCGTTGCAATAAAGCTCTTGTAACCCGGCGAAACTGGGGACGGGGCGTTGATGGCGGCGGTGACCGCGGCCAGGGCGGCATTGGTGGCGGCTGAGCCCACGGTGGCCGTGTTTGTCCCGCCGGCAATCACTGCATTGGCGGCTCCGCTGGCCGCCGCCTGCGCCACGGAATCCACCGCGGCAACGTAGCGCGTATCGACGAAAAGAACGTTGGTTTGCAGGGTCTGCGCGTAAGCCCGGTTGGTCACGACAATGAAATTGTTGGTGGCCGCCGAGAGTGCGGCGGCAAGGAGTTGCTGCGAATTGGCATTAGTGCTGTGGGATTGCAATGCCCCGGCGGTAGCGGAAGCAGCCGCATTCAAGGCAGCGCTGTTAAAACCGGCGCCAGTAACAAAGGCATTGTAAGGCGCATCGATGTTGGCGCCTTGAACGACTTTATTGGCGGCATTGAGGGCGTTCTGGCCGGCGGCGGCGGCATTTCCGGCGGCGGCGGCAACCTGGTTGAGGATGGCCACCGTGTTCGGTTCGCCAAAATCAAACGCCGCCGACGCAATCCGCCGCCCGACATTGGAGAACCCGGTGAAATTCGGATACAGGGAAGCGTCCGTGATGAGCGCCAGATGCGGGGGTTGATTGGTATCCTTCGCCAGCACTGCCACACTCTTGAGCAAGCGCACCTGGCCCTGGCCATCGACATGGAAGATGATTCGAATATGCGCCGGGGCATTGACCGGTGTGGTGACGGACGGGTCGGGCGCCACCACCTGGTTCGCGGCGTTGATGCCGACCACAGATTCGTTAACAGCATTGAGCGTCACGTCACCCACCCAAAGACCGCCCGATGGATTGGCCGCCTGGGAAATCTGCGGCCCAAAACCAATCGCCACCGCCAGCCCGAGAATGAAAAATTTGGTTCGCATGGAAGGATCGTATTAGGGTGTCGCGGAAAGATCCGGCCGGGTGCCGGTTACCGGGACCCAGACTTGCACACCGGTGTCGGTGGAGAACTTGAGCAGTGAACTTTGCGAGCCCTGGGTCATCTGTTCACGCCGCACGCCCAGTCGCAACGTGGTCACCGCACCGGGGTTCAGCGCGGGCATCGGATAGGCCGCCGGCAAATCGAAGAGCAACTCGGCCATGTTGGTTGCCGTCACGCTCCGCACCATCAATGCCATCGGCAAGCCGAGACTGCCTGGAACCGTGTCCACGCGCACGTACATTGGATTGGGTGATTGATTGGCAATCGTGACCTCTGCATCACTGTCGGTTCCAAACGCAAGCTGTTGACCCAGAGGGACTTTCACACTTAGCGGCCCCTGGTAACTCGAGCCGCCGTTGCAGTAAATCCAAAATGCCTCCCCGGTTTGCATGGTGGTCCCAACCGGATTGGCCACCAGCGTCCATTGGTCGTTGACCAGTCGAAAAATTCGATATGGCTGGTGGGCGGCGGAACCCGAAAAGAACTGGTCGAAGGTCGGCGGCGACTGGTCATCCAGGGAAAAACCAACGACATTGAATGAACTGCTTTTCCACTTGAGAGCCTCGAACACGACCGCGCCCGTGACCTGCCAGACATAGTCCTGCTTCGCATAGAGCAGATACGCGCGGTTGCCATTGATGGTATGCAGGCTGGAGAGGAAGGCGTCCGGCCGATTAGGCGCGTACCAAACCGCCCAACCATCCTTTTTCCACTGAATGGTCCCGGGATTCTGAATGAATTCGACCGGCGTGGCCGTCGGAAGAAAAATCGCCGCCACGGAAATGGGCGTGTTGCTGAAAACCACCGCCGGGTTGGGGATGGCGGGCGTCACCTGGAGGTAAACTGAGTTCCACCCTTTATGCAGGGTGATGGTTTGTGTCCGCACGAGGTCGGCTCGCGCGGAGGAACCGGCCACAACAGACAAAAGCAATAACAGCGAGGCAAACGATTTCAAAGGTGTACACATTCTGAGCGAGTTCATAACACACTTCGTTTCCGAAAGATCAATACCGCCAGCAAAAAAACGGGTACAAAAGAAGACCATAACCATCTTGCGATGGTCTCTGCCTTATACCGTGCCATCCAGAATCACATCAGGACCGCTGATGCGTAAAAAAACCGTCCCGGCACAACCGTGCCCCAGCCAGCGGGACAAGAACAAAGAGCAAAAGACGACAAACCCCTAACCGCAGTAACGCACCCGTGTCGGTGATAAATTTGCGACGAGAGTAACGCGCAGGGGTTGGGTGTCAACGCTTTTGTGAAATCTTTTCACAAACGTTTCAGGAATGTTTCGAAGGATCTGGCGCGCCTTTTACCGATTCCCTCGTGAGAAGAATTTTTTCCCTGTTCGTTTAAGAGCCTATCTTGGCAGGGCGCGTCACTCCGTGCGCGCCGACGACAGGCAGAGGACTGCCCGCCCTACCGAGATAGGTTCCAAGTCACGGCGCGCGCAAACGATAGAACGTATTCACGGCTCCGACCGGAACTGTGACGCTGGTTTGCGCTCCATTTACCACGGGCGTCTGCGGTGCCGTGCTCCAGACAGCGGGTGCCAGGCTGTGGGTGAATTCCAATACATGGCCCACCGGCCAGGTCGGCCACATGATGACGATCTGATTTCCGCCATACACCACGCTCAACGTCGGAGGTGGCGGAAGATTCCGCGCAAAGGTAAAATTGCTGACGGTTTGTTGCGAAACCACCCCGCCGGTTGCGCCAGTGAAACCGACCACTGCTGTGTTGCCGCCTCCGACCGCCGCAGACAGATTGACCGCATAGTTCGCGTCGTAAATCTGGCCGGTGTTCTGGTCCACCAAATGTTCGGTCAGGAGGGAGCCATTATAAAACAGCGTGGCCCAAATGGGATCTCCGCTGCCGAGATCCAGCGGTAGCGTTGAGATATAGCCGCCCGTAACCCCATTGGTGGCATAGCGCGTGCCCGTGCCGCCCTGACCGCTATAAAGGTTGAACTCAATGCCCGCACTGGGGCTGATGCCGGCATAGCCCAAACTGCCGCCTCCGCCGCCCAACGCCCCCGCGCCGCCCGGGGAGTTTTGCCAGACAAACACCGTTCCATCGGCGCCCCCGGTGCTTCGGTAAACGAACTCGGCGGCAAAATTGGTCATGCCTTGAAGTGTGTTGAAGAAAGCGCTGCGAGCCTCGCCGTTTTGTCCGTCGGTCAGCGTCAGCACATCGTTGGTCACCCCGGCCCCGCCGTTGAGAGTCCAACCGCTGCCGTTATCGCCGAATCCGACGATGGTGGCGGCAGGCAAACCCGGAACGAAGAAAGCAGAGGCGACCCCGCTCTGGGTTGAGTTCGTCACGGTGGCGATGGCTTTGACCATGGCCGTGTTGGTCAGGGTGAATGGTCCCGAGTAATGTGTGGAACTGCTGGTTGGCTGGCTGCCGTCGAGCGAATAATAAAGCTGAGCGCCGGGATTGGTGGTGGTCAGGGTGACGGTGATCGAATTCGTAAACACGCCGCCATTGGGGGTGATCATGGGCGCCGCCGGCGGCGGGGTGTTCACGGTGAAGACAAAACTGCTGACCGCCTGCTGCGACGCGGCGCCGCCGGTTGCGCCGGTAAACCCAATGAAGGCGACGTTCGAACCCACAGCACCGGGCAGGTCCGCCACATAGTTGGTGGTGTAGGTCTGGCCCGTGCTCTCGTCAGTCAAACTCTCATTCCAGCCGGCGCTGGTGTAATTCAAGATCACCAGAATGGGATCTCCGCTGCCCAAATCCAGCGGAAGCGTCGAGCTGTAACCGCCCGTCGCGCCATCGATCGCGTAGCGCGTCCCGCTGCCGCCATTACCGCTGTAGAGGTTGAATTCGACCGCCGCGCTCGGAGTGATGCCGGCATAACCCAGGCTGCCACCGCCCCCGCCCAGCGCGGCCGCACCCGCGGTGGCATTTTGGACTACAAACGTAGCTCCGTCCGCGCCGCCCGTGCTTTGATAGATGAACTCGGCTTTAAAGGCCACGATGCTTTGGGGAAGGTTGAAGAACGCGCTGCGCGCCTCGCCGAATTGCCCGTCGGTCAATGTCAACATGTTGCCGCTCGCCACCGCCCCGCCGTTCAGGGTCCAGCCGCTGCCGTTGCCGCCGAAGCCGGCGATGGTGGTTGCGGGGGTCACTAAGCTGAATAAAGCTGCAGAAATACTGCTGCTGATCAGGTTGGTTTCGGTGGCAATGGCTTTGACTATTGTCGTGTTCGTCACCACAAGCGGGTTGGCGTACAGCGGTGAATTGGTCGTCGGTGTCGTGCCGTCCAGGGTGTAATGAATTTGGGCGCTCGACGTGGCGGTGGCCAGCGTGACCATCACTGAATTGCTGAATGCGCCACCGTTGGGGCTGATGGTGGGCGCGGCCACCCAGGCGCCGAGACCGAAGACGGCCAGGCCGGACGCAGTGCCAACATAGACCTTGCCGTTGGCCACCGTGGGCACCGTGTATTTGACCGCTCCGCCGGGAACGTCACGCGAACCCGCCTGCGAACTATTGTAAAGTTCCACTGCCACATTGGTGGCGGCATAGGCGTGTAGAATACCCACTCCACCGCCGTCCGCCGCATCGGTTTGCAAAGCCCAAACAATGCCGTTGTTCGTGCCGTTCGCGGAAATACTTGGCGTGGCTCCTGGATAGCCGAAGGTGTCGCCGGATTCGGCCGCGGGAGTGCCGACCAGGACTCCGCCGGAAAATGCGAACGCCTTGAGCCGGTCTCCGATGCCCAGGTAGTAAAGCGTATTGTTGAAATAAGCCGGGGTGCTGAACGACCCGCCAATCGCGCTCGGCAAGGTTTGAACGGCATTGCTGTTATTGAGCGCGTTGAAGTGACCGAGGTTATCGCGGTCGATGAGATAGATGGTTCCTTCCTTGCCCGTGCCCACCATCAAATGAGGATGATTCGAACCGCCGACCGAATCAGGCAGCAGCATCGCGCCGCCCGAGCCAAGGTCCGCATCGGCATTGGCGAGGTCCTGCTGGTTATACGGCGTGAAGTAATCGCTCAGGTTTAGATTCGTGCCATTCAAGGTCAGCCGCAGAAAGCTGTCGCCATAATCCTTATTGGTGGCGCCGTCGAACACGCCGTTGCCGGTGATGCAATAGATATTGTTACTCGCGTCGGCGGCCGGCGCATCGCCGGCCTGCCAGAAGCCGCCGAGCCCTCCGTTGGGCGTCGCATTAAAGACGCCCTGCGGTTGCAACGTCAGCGCACTGAAACCGAGCAACCAGCCGTGATAAGGGCCATTGTCTCCATGCGAACCATAAGCCACGTAAACCACGCCGTTGACCAGCAGCAAGCCGGGGCGGTTCACGTGGCGCAACCCATTGAACGGCACATGGCCGGCCCCATCGTTGCCGTCGCCGGTGCCGGGAACAGTTGCCTGGATGACCACCGGCCCGCCAAACTTCTCCGTGCCGGAGCGGAGGTCGAGCGCGTGCAGTCGATGCACATAACTCGTGTTCGGCCCGCTTACTTCCTTGGTCTTCGCTTCCACATAAATCGTCTGCGTGCCGGCGTCGATGACGGGCGTGCTGGTAATGCCAATCTCCGGAGCAATATTTTCCGAACCAACGTCGCCATTGGGCACAGTCGTCACCCCGGCAGCGGGATTGATGAAACTGACGTGCCAGAGCGGCGCGGTGTTGTTGTCCGCATCGAAGGCATACACGCTGTCGTGTTCGGTGGCGACGAATACCACATTGTGCGTCCCCTGATTGGTGATCGCCACGTTCGACACGTACAACGGCTGCCCATAAATCTGCCCGTCCACGGCCTGAAAAAACAACCTCCCAAAGCCATTCATGTTGACGTTGGCGGGAGTGAGCGTGGTTTCGTTCAGGTTTTGGCCCGTGCGCGCGTTGTCATTGTGATAAGTCAACACGTTGACCTGAGCCTGCAATGTACAAGTCATCGCAGTGACCATCGCCCAGATGAGCGTGCGCAAACGGACTCGAGCCGCGATCTGCCCAATCGCACTAACCCAAATTGCTGAACCTGAAATGGCGGTGACGCGCGGCACGCCTGTTCTTACACTTAAACGGTGAAGATGGAAAGTTTTTTTCGGACGAAAACGCTTGATTCTTGATTCGCGTGCGTGTCGCAACCGCTCAAGGCGCTCCCAGGACAATGAACGTATCCTGAACCGTGATGCTCCGTGTGTAGCCTGGTTTAAACGCGCGGGCTCGCAAAGTGACCGGGCTGTCGAGATGAATCGGCTTCGTATAAACGGGCGCGTCTTTGCCCGGGACTTCCCCGTCCAAAGTGTAACGGATGACCGCCGTGGGATCAGCATCCCTCAATGTGACATCGACAGCCTTCGCAAATTCCCCGCCCTTCGGCTCGATCACCGGCGGGTCAAGCACTTCGGGGCCGGGCAGGCTCTTGATCCAGTCGCGCAACAACGCGACCCCGCGTTCGTCAATCACGCCGCGGGCGAGCGGCGGCATCTTGAAAGCCTCCGTCGTATTGACCCGCATGAAAAGAATCGAGCGCCAAATGTCACGAGGCGCGATCAACCGGGCACGATCGATGCCTTCGTCGATCAACACCGGCGTATCAATCAAGTTCTGCTCGGCCAGCGGCGTGTCATAACGCGCGTCGAACGTTATAATCGTTCCGCCTGGTCGATGGCACTGCGAACAATTGGCGTCGAGATACGAGCGGGCGCGATCCTCGAGACTCGCGGTGGCATCATCCGCGCGCGCCAGTTTGCGGCAGCCGGAAATGTCCGCTTCCTCCAGGGCGGGAGTAAACAGTCCAAGGTGGTTCCAGGTGCGGAGCTGGTTGTCGCGCCGGCCCGTTTGCGGATAGGTGAAGTCCCCGTTTAACTGGCGGGCCTTTACCCCCAGCACACCGCCAGAATTGTCAGTATGACACGTTCGGCAATCGCCGCGGGCGGGATAAAACCATTCCTGCGTCCTCACCCCCGTGGACGTTTTAATCGCAATCGGTTCCACCAGGCTGTCCGCCAACAAATCCGCGTCACTATTATCGGGACGCCATTTATAGGTCACGCCATACACCGCGCCCGTCGCGTCGCAAACGAGCAGCCGCGTTTCCAGCCGGCGCTTGATTTCCGGCCGCGTTTCGTCCACCGCCAAATCAAAATGTTTCACGAAGACTGTGCCCTTGGGAAATTTCCATTCACCAACGGGGGCAAAGCCGATCGTAGTGGTATTGGAAGCATTCTGGTTCGGCACGGAAACCCAACGGGTCTTGGCCGCGCCGTCGGACCAAAACGCCACGTTCAGATCATACGGAATCAGGCTGGCCGAGGGCGTGAGAGTTCGTGTGTCGGCGAAAGCGCCGGTTTCGGACAAATGTTGGGGAAGAGGTCCAGTCGCCGT
Organism: Verrucomicrobiota bacterium; assembly: GCA_021325145.1. Taxonomy (GTDB): domain Bacteria; phylum Verrucomicrobiota; class Verrucomicrobiia; order Limisphaerales; family Pedosphaeraceae; genus JAJPHR01. The sequence continues at coordinate 63,926 of JAJPHR010000086.1, forward strand.
TTCCGGCATCCGCAAATACGCCTGCGCGCGCGGGCGGGAGTCCAAACCGAAAGATGGATTCGAAGCAGATGCAGCCTCAACTCGTCCAGCGCCGCCGATTAACAAACAAACCATAACCGCCGCAAACATGAATAACGGAGCGCACAACTCCTGCTCTGCTCGTTGATGCTCCTCGTGTTCGTGCAGAGCCGGAACTCCGCGCTCCGTTCCAAAAGCCTGCGGCATCACCAGTCGCTCACGCCTTGACCACCAGATCACTTTCCGAAAACCCGCGCTCATACACCGCCCAAATACGCGCTCTTCACCTGCGGATTCTGCCGCAGCGCAGACGATTGGTCCTGCAGGATGATCCGGCCCGTCTCCAGCACATACCCGTAACGCGAAATTTCCAGCGCCAGATTCGCGTTCTGCTCCACCAGCAAAATGGAAATTCCCTGCTGCCGGTTGATCTCCACGATTTTTTCGAAGATCGTCTTTACCAGCAACGGCGCGATGCCCAGCGAAGGTTCGTCGAGCATCAGAAACTTCGGCTTGCTCATCAACGCCCGGCCAATCGCCAGCATCTGTTGCTCGCCGCCCGAAAGCGTGCCCGCCACCTGCTTCTGCCGTTCCTTCAATCGCGGGAACGTGCCGAACACATACTCCAATTCCTGCTCGATCACTCGCCGATCTTTCTGCAAATACGCGCCCATCATCAAATTTTCCAGCACCGTCAAGTTCGCAAAAATCATCCGCCCCTCCGGCACATGCGACAACCCCAGTTCCACGATCTTGTGCGCCGGCAGATTGGCGATATTCCGCCCCTCATACAGCACCTCGCCCCCCTGCGCCCTGAGCAGCCCCGAGATCGCCCGCAACGTCGTCGTCTTCCCCGCCCCATTCGCGCCGATCAGCGTCACGATGTCCCCCTGCTTCACCTCCAGCGAGATGCCCCGCAGCGCGCAGATCGCCCCGTAATTGACCGTCAGATTTTTGACTTCAAGCATTATAGCCGGAGAAGAAATAACAGCAAAGCGCGAAAGAAAACACCAAAAACCACGCGCCAACCTCCAAACTCCGCTCATTGGTCAAACAAAAACGCGACCCAACGCAAGCACCCCGGCGGCTTTGTTCTACCTTGTTTTACTTTGTTTCGCCTTGTTCAGGCTTGTGCCGTTTAGACAGTAAAAGCGGCGTTTCCCTTCCCCTACTTCATCCCGCATTCCGTATCCTCCTATCCCCCTTGCACGCGTGACAGCGTGACAATTCAATAAAGACGGCTCAATTCCGAAGTGCGACCCGTGACAACCCGTGCCGCCACAGCCCTTGGCTATTTGGGCTTGTAATCGCCGATCATAAACCCCAAACGGTGGCTGGCGGAAAGGGTTACGTTGTACTCCCGGTAGCGGCCGTTTTGCCAGACTATTACCTTTACTTCCGGAGCCGGTTCCAGATCGCGAGCAATGGTCATTTGTTCCATGTCGTGGACGCGTATTCCTCGAACCGCCACCAATACGTCGCCCGTTGCCAGCACCGTGTTATCCTTGGTCTCATTTTTCAGCTCCTCCAGCAGGACGAGGCCGTTGGTGGGCGGGGTTTGAAAATCCGCCAGATTCACTTTTTTCTGGCTGTCAAACCAGCGCCTCAGGCGGGTGGCAATTTGTTTATCGAGCGCGGCGTCGCCGGTTGGCATGGCATGGCGGCTGCAGAAGCTTAACGCCTCATTCGAGCTCCCATAACGCTCCGCGATTTTGTCGAACCATTCGAGGGCTTGGGGAAGGTCTCCCGTTTTCTCAAAATACCAGGCTTTCGCGGCCAAGCCGCGCTGCGAGTAAACGTCGCCAGCCAAATCTGCCATCTCGCGTGCCTTTTTCTGGTCGCCGGTCGCCAGGTAATGGTCGATGAGGAACGCCGCATAATTGGCGGCATGAAGCGCATCCGAGTCCTTTTCCACGGCCTTTTCATAAACCTTGATGGCCTCGTTGGTCTGGCCGTGCTCCCATTCGTAATCTCCCAGGTTGTAATAATAGGATGGATCCAGTTCCGCGACGTGTTCCATCGTTCTTACGTACTGCTCCGGTTGATCGGTCTGGGATTCGGCGATACACGAGCCCGCCGTGGCGGAATAGGGCAGCAACGGACCAAAGATTGACATGGCGGCTTCGTACGGCCAATTGGTCGTGTAATAGGTGCGGCCGATATACCTGTCGATCTCGATATCGTAGGGCGCGAGTGCGTGCGCTTTGAGGACCTGTTGCTTGCCCCCGGAACCAAATCCACCGGTAAAACTCGGAAAATCAAACCGGGCATCGGCATCGTAAGCTGTTCCCGGCAGGGGATTGTGGACCGTCCATTCGTTGCAATGCGGATTTGGGAGCGGGTCGTAGCGAGGCGCAAAGGACACCGTGCCGCAGAGATAATCGGTCCACATGACCGGCGTCAGGTGCGGAAATTCCGTAAAGAAGGCCCAACCCTCGTCCGTGGACTTGCGATAGGTCACCTCGTTGGTGCAGTTGAGGCGGCGTACGAAGGCATAAAAGCGAAGACCGCCAAAGCGGCTCTCGGATTCCTCGGCGAACTGCCGCGCATCGTCGGGCAGACCCAGCTTGTATTTCAGCGAATCATAATCGTTAACGACGGTGTGGCAGAGATGATGCTGCAGTTGCAACGCCCACAAGCCCCAGCCGATAACGCTGATTTGCGGCGGGTCTTTCCGCTCCAGCTTGAAACAGCGATCCGGCGCCTCATTCAGTGCCGCCACCAACTCCTTCTCCTTCAATTCCCGGCCATGCGACAAGCGGTAGATCCTGACAATCTCCTGCTGCTCCAGCGGCAGCCAGGCTTGGAGCATGACGTTGCCCATTTGCACGCTATAGCCCTTGGCGGCGACAATGCGCGAGTAATCGGGTATTCGGGCAACATCCTCTCCCGCCTTGTCCCACGCCACCACCCGGCTGTTGACCGAGGAATACGCCCAAAACCACGCGACCCGCTCGATGCCTTGCGCAAACTCTGAATACTTTAGGCCCCGAAAGTCGCGGCTCGCATAGGCCTGAAGCACGTGCACCCAGATGGCTGCAGCTCTGTCCTTTGTGTCCACCTTCTTGAGCCGGTCGAGTGCCGCGACTTCGTTGTTCATCAGTGTCAATAACATGCAATCCGCCAGCCGCCCGTTGATGTCGGGAGGATTATCACCGGCCAGAAACCGGGCCAGCGCCAGATGGGCAGTCATCCGGCAGAGCGGCAGGCGGATGTCCTGGAAAACGCCGGAATTTTCCCGGAGCGCAAATGCGCCCAGCAGCGCGGCCGCTTGCTCATGCAAAGCCGGGTTATTGAAGTCCTTTTGCAAAGATTCCGAGAGATCGAGATTTTGCTGTTCGATGGTCTCGGCCAGGCCGTCGGTCAAAAAACCGAGCATGGTGGTATCTTCTGCCTGGCTGGACGACGGCGATTCCAATCCAACCTCCTGGGCAATGGCCACGGTCAAATTGGAATAGACCTCTTCCGACCAGATTGGGCCTGACACAGTCACCGTGGTGTGCACCGGGGGCAGATTGCCGAGCTTGATCGTCACGTTGTAAGCCGGCGCATCCGGGGTGCCCCCACTTTCCTCCGCATTGACAGAAAAGAGTTTTGAATCGGGCAGTCGATGATTTCGCGCAAAGTAAACCATCTCCGCAATGTCCACGGTGATATTCCCGACCACGAACTGCGATTCGTCCTGGAAGGGGGTTTTAAAGTAAGCGGAGCCGGCGGGTTGGTTCGGCGCCGGCTTGATGGGACTGCCCGCGGCAGATTCGTCCCGCTTGCAGCCAAGCCCGAGGCCACCGAGCGTCAACAATAAGCACACTGCCGTCGGCCAGACTCGGGACGCAAAATTGCCCGCGGATTTCATGGAACCCTTCGCATCTCGGCTTAATCCTTCGCGCCTCGTTCTTAATGGTTTCGTACTGCCGAAGGATAGAATCAGAGGGGCGTGGAGTCAACTGTCGTCTGCCACCAGTCTGCCTCCATTTTTCCGCCAAAAAGTATTTCCTCCGCGCCCTTTTTTCAGCGCCCATTTTCACAGCCATTCCCTTTTAAGATTTCGGTCCTCGGACTCGGATTTCCCCACTCCCTCTGCGTGCTCTGCGCCTCTGCGGGCAGGATTTTTTGCGCCTTTTGTGCTTTTTCGCGGCGGTCGATTCACCCTCGAACCGAAACGTGATGCTCTGGAAGGTGAGAGTTGCGAACGGCCGGCCGGCGGCGGTTCGAGGCCATTGCCGAAGCCCGTGCCCAGGCCCACTTTCAATCACGCCTCACGGCGACCGCACCCAATAAAACCTCACCGCGCTTCCCCCCGCCTGCTCATCCGAAAACTGGAATTGCCCCGGCGAAACCTCCGTGGCCTGCCTTTCCGGGTAAGAACAGTGTCAGATGCGCCCAAAGCGCTTTGAGCATTGACATCGGCATTCATGCCTGCTGTGCTGAAAGGCATGCTTGGAAGTTCATCATCAGGACCACCATGCCCGCGGTTTTAGGCAGACCGTCATTCTATGCCAGATTCTGGAATTAATCCGTCTCCAAATCGAAAGAAGCCGGAAAAGAAAAAGTGGGCGAAGATTTTAAAGGCAGTGCTACCCGTCATAGGTATGATAATCGCGCTGCTTAGCTTCATTTTTGGCTCGTCTGGGCATCAAAGTTGGAAATGGTTTGGCACAAATAGTGTAAACCATGTTGTGCCAACCAACCCTGCGGTCCCTGTCACCGCGCCTCCTGGATCCACGACTAACTTCGTAACGATACGATTACCCTCGACGCATCTTGATCTTGATATTTTTGTAGATAATCGGCCGGCCGAAATCGTGGACAAGACCCTGTCGGGAGTCAGCATCCGGATTGTTGGACCGGAGAAACAATACAAATTTCGGTTCGAAAAAAACTCGACGGTGGTAAAGGAAGTAATGTTTCCCATTTCGCAGAATCAGACCAATCAAACATTCTCACCATTTGCATATTGAACCATGAAAAGACCGCTGTTCATACTCCTGCTGATTCTCCTGGCTGGCCGCACTTTCACCGCCTTGGCAACCGACCAGCAGCGGCAGATGGTTTATGTGTGGGACTTCACCGACCGAACCTCCTTACAAAGGACTGAACTGACCGACAACTTCACGCATGACTTCGAAGAGGCTTTGTCGAGCTGCGACAACTACCAGGTGCTTGAGCGCCGACGGGTGGATCGCCTGCTCGAACACGCGAAAAATGAACAGTCGACAACCCAGCTTTCCCCCACAAACGCGAGTATTTTGAAGCTTCAAGGGGCGCAGATGGTCGTTTTTGGCGAGGTATTTGACGACAAAGAAAGCGGTCAGCTCAAGGTTTCCGTCACCTTTGAGGATTTTCCCGGCAACAAAAAACTTATCAAAAGTGTGCTTATTCAGCGCGGCTTGATTAATGATGCCGTCAGCCGGATGTCCGCAATGCAAAATCTGGTAAAAAAAATTTGCGACCAGAAACCCGATACGGTTGATTCCAGAGACAAAGGCGGGGAGCACGCGGGCGGTAATTCAGGTTCGGAGCCAAAAGCGCCCGCCCCAACAGTATCAGCGACTCCAACTCCGGGGGGTGAATGGCCGCTGCTGGGACAGGCTTTGCCGATAGAAATTACAGCCGACCTTCCGAGATCCGGCTTCCCCGGGGCAGTGGCCTATGAGTTTTATCTGAAAGTTGACCAGGGCGACCGATTTCACTTTGATGTTGTGCCGGTCAACGGAGCGGCGATGAGGACGCTAATCGAGATCTATGAAGATGGCAGCCCCCGCCGTTTCGTGGAGAAGTCAACCATCGGCCTGAGCCAGCACTGGACAATGAGCAAGGGAATTCCAGGACATAGAGTAACCGTCCAAATCATCAGTTTCAGCCTCGGCACTCTCAATGTTCGGGTGGACAAAGCCAATTAGCCGCGGCCATTCCCCTTTTGGATTTCAGCCCTCGGATTTCGGATTTTCCCAGCCCCTTTATGCGCTCCGCTCCTGATACAACGCGGACAGATCTTGCAGCAGATCCGGATCAGTATGCAGTGGCTTTTGGGCCACGTGTGCCGAGTGCGTGGGGCTCGCGCGCACAAACGCACGAATCTTCACGTACTGCGGATGAACAATAATAATGGCTTCCTGCTGATTGCTCAGTTGCAGATGGTGGTGAGGATTTGGAAAGCCGGGCCAGGGATTCAGCATGTCGGGTGGCTGACACAGTGAAAGCCCGTATTTTTCTCCAATCCTTCTGACAATCTGTTCCCTGGCCGGAACAATTCGGCCATTCTCCTGATACCAGTTCGCCAGTTCCTGCCGGGGCACACTCAGCATCACAAACCGGTCACAATAGCTCAGAAACACGAACCCCGATTCCACCGGCAACTCCATCTGCTGCAATAATCGCGTAAATTCGTCGTCGCTGAGCTCATCTCCAACGCTCACTCGAATGGCCCTGATGGTGTCCAGCAAACGTGAGTTGGCCGTGGAAACGAAATTGGAACTGGATTCGCCTTTGTTCATGTTATTCACCGGCGGTTTGCTCGCTGGGGCCATGGTGGCCTAAAGCGGCTTTGTTCGGCAATTCTATTCGTTTCCTGAATAATATCGCTTACGCTTCGCTCGCTTGCAAGCAGGCGGAACATGTGAGGGGCGATCATACACAGTGACACTGGTCGGATGTTGCCCTCCTCCATCTTTTGCCTCCGTTTACTCTGCCAAAGTTTTCCTCCACGCCCTTTTTGCAACTATCGCGGCTGTGAAGCCTGGAGCTTGGGAATTATTTGATCATTTGACACTGGTCATTGGCCATTCAGCTATCGGCTTGCTGCTCTTCCCCCAAATACGCCTCAATCACCTTCGGATTCCGCCGCACCTCCGCCGGCGTGCCCTCGGCAATCTTGACTCCGTAGTCGAGCACGGCAATCCGCTGGCAGATGCCCATAACCACCTGCATGTCATGCTCCACCAGCAACACCGCGATTTGGTATTTGTCCTTGATGAATTGAATCAGCTTCATCAATTCCACCTTCTCCGTCGGATTCATCCCGGCGGCGGGTTCGTCCAGCAGCAACAATTTCGGCTGCGTCGCCAGCGCGCGAACAATTTCCAACCGCCGTTGATCGCCGTAAGGCAGGCTGGTGGCTGGTTCGTCCCGGAGTTTGGTCAGGCGAAAAATCTCGAGCAATTCCACCACCTGATCTGCCACGGCCTTTTCGCCGTCATGAAAGCCGCGCCCTCGCCACAACGCATCCCGCACGCCATGCGGGCGATGCACCTGCGTGGCCGCCCGCACATTGTCGAACACCGTCATGCTGCCGAACAGCCGGATGTTCTGAAACGTCCGCGCAATCCCCAACCGCACAAGTTGAAACGGCTTGAGCCCGGCGGTCGGCTGGCCATTGAAAGTGATCGCGCCCGCAGTGGGCTGATAAACTCCCGTAATCAGATTGAACACCGTGGTCTTGCCCGCGCCGTTCGGACCAATCAAACCAATCAGTTCATCGCCGGCCACGTTCAAGCTGAGTTCCGAAACCGCCGTCAGCCCGCCGAAGCGGATCGTAACCCGATCAAGCTGGAGCAGCGCGCTCATCAGCATGGAGCTTTGGAACTGCCGCGGCGCAAGTTGAAAAGCCCTTGAGGCCGCAACAGCATCAAGCCGATGAGCAGCATGGAGTAGAGCAACGGCCGCGATTCTCCGATCCAATGAAGCGACAACGGCGTGCTGCTCCACGGGACGGGAATCGAACGTCCAGCCAGGTCGCGCAGGCCCTCCGGCAGCAACGCCAGCAAGGTCGCCGCGATGATGACTCCGGCGGTGTTGCCCATCCCGCCCACAATGACCATCACGACAATCTCGATGCTGCGATTGAAATCAAATCCCTTGGGATTGATCGTCAGCGTAAAATGCCCGTAGAGACCGCCGGCCACGCCGGCAAAAAAAGCGCCGATTACGAACGCCACGATTTTGTAGCGCGTGGTGTTGATCCCCATCGCCTCGGCCGCAATTTCGTCGTCGTGCGTGGCAAGGAAGCCCCGGCCATACGTGCTGTTGACCATCGTGGTGACGACATAAACCGTCAGCGCGGCAGTGGTGAAGATCCAGAACAGGTTGGTGTAAGGGGGAATGCCGTTGAGGCCGAGCGCGCCACCGAGCGATTCGATATTGCGGAAGACCACGGCGATGATTTGCCCAAAGCCAAGCGTAACGATGGCCAGGTAATCGCCCTTGAGCCGCAGGGACGGCGCGCCCACAAGCAATCCCGCCGCCGCCGCAATCAGCCCGCCCGCCAACAGCGCCAGCAAAAACCAAAGCATGGGAAGAACCGGCCCGGCCGTCGCCGGCAAAACATGGGGCCCGGCGAACAAGGTCATCGCCGCCGCCGTGTAAGCACCCACCGCCATGAAGCCGGCGTGGCCAAGCGAGAACTGGCCGGTATGGCCATTGATGAGGTTCAGGCTGACCGCCAGCGTGATGTTAATCCCGATGTGAGAGAGGATGTCTACAAAGTAGGGATCGATCTGCCCCTGAAAGAAGCCGAGCACCACGCTGCCAATCAGCGCGGCCACCAGGCAGATTCGAGGACGGGCAAGCAGCATCAGACTTTTTCCGGTTGAAGCGTCCCTAATAGTCCCGCCGGTCGGAAGAGCAGAATGAGAATGAGCAGGACGAACGCGATGGCCTCACTCCAGGTTGACCAGCGGCTCCCCTTCACGAACGTCTCGATGATCCCAATCACCAGCCCGCCGAGGGCCGCGCCAGGAATGTTGCCAATTCCACCCAGCACAGCGGCCACGAAGGCGGTCAACCCCGGCATCACTCCCATCAAAGGGTCGATCTTGGGAAATTTATATGCCCACAAAATGCCGCCCGCCGCCGCCAGCGCCGAACCCAGCCCAAACGTGAAGCTGATCACATTATTGATGTTGATGCCCATCAGCGAAGCCGCCTGCGGATTGAAAGCCGCGGCGCGCATGGCTGTGCCGATCTTCGTTTTCAAGACCAGGAACTGCAATCCCCCCATCAACACGATCGCCACCACGAGCACCACCAGGTCCTTGCTCGAAAGCACCACTTGATCGTATTGAAACGTGTGGGAGGGAAAAATATTCGGAAACGGCTGCGGGTTCGGACCAAAGATGAGTTGCCCCGCATTCTCAAGAAACAGCGAAACGCCGATGGCCGTAATGAGCACCGTCAGTTTGGAACGGCTGCGCAAAGGCCGGTACGCGAAGCGCTCGATCAAAATGCCCAGCAGCGCGCAAATGACCATCGCCCCCGCCATCACCATCAGCCCGCCCCCAATCGACGATTTGCTGGATGTGCGGCCAATGTACATCCCCATGAAAGCCCCCACCATGAAAACGTCGCTGTGGGCAAAGTTGATGAACCGAAGCACTCCATAGACCAGAGTATAGCCGATGGCAATCAAGGCGTACATCGAGCCCACCGACAGGCCATTGATTAGTTGCTGGAAAAATTCCGTCATGGCGTCAGGTGATTCCGGACGCGCTCAAGGATTGACCGTCTCGCGATAAACAAATTTGCCGCCCTTGATTTGCAGAATGACCGCCGGCTTGCGCGCGTTGCGCTCCGGGTCGATCGTCATCTTGCCGGTCACACCCTGAAAATCCTTGGTCGCCGCGAGCGCATCGCGGACCTTCGCGCCCTCGGTCGTGCCGGCGCGCTTGATGGCGTCCGCCAGCACCAGCGCCGAATCGTAGCCCAGCGCGCCCATCGCGTCCGGCTTCGCGCCAAACTTCGCCTCATACTTTTTCACGAATTCCTGCGCCTCGGGCGTTTGCTGGTCCGGCGCAAAATGGGTTGAGTAGAAGCAACCCTCCAAGGCTTCCGCCGCGCCCGGCCCCTGCACCAGTTCCGGGGCTTCCCACCCGTCCCCGCCGAAGAGCGGACAAGTAATCCCCAACTCCCGCGCCTGCAGCGCAATCAGCGTCGCCGGACCATAGTAAATCGGCATGAAAATCGCATCGGGATTTTGAGTCTTGATCGCCGTCAGTTGCGCTTTGAAATCCTTGTCGTCCTTCGTGAACTTCTGCTCGGCCACCACCTGCCCGCCGCCCGCGATGAACTGCTCCTTGAAATACGTCGTCAATCCCGCGCTATACGCCGCGCTGACATCGGTGAGGATGGCCACGCGCTTGGCCTTCAGACTTTGCAACGCGAACTTTGCCAGCACAACCCCGCCTTGAAACTTGTCTTCGAAGCACACGCGAAAAATGTAATCGCCCATCGCCGTCACTTTTGGGTTGGTGGACGATGGTGAGATCTGTGGAATTTTGTATTCCTGGCAAATCGGCGCGGCCTCGAGCGACCGGCCCGACGCCACCTCGCCGAGAATCGCCACCACCTTGTCGCGCGAGATGAGTTTCTTCACGGCGGTCGCCGACTCGCCGTCCTTGGATTGATCGTCCTCGGTGAGCAGTTCGAATTTCTTCCCCAGCACCCCGCCGGCGGCGTTGATATCATCGATGGCCAGCAGCGTTCCTTTGTGGGACGACTGGCCAAACGACGCTTCACTCCCGGTCAACGACGCGAACTCGCCCACCTTGATCGTTTGGCCGGAAGCGCCGCTGTTGGAGGAATCCTTGCAACCAGTGATGGCGAGGACGAAACCGCACAAAAGCACCGGCACAAAAAATGACCATTTTTTCATAGCGTTTGATTGTCTAAAAAGCATTGGCTCCAAGGGTTTTAGCCCCTGTCGAGCCTTTAAACTAAGGAAGGAGCCGATTACTTTCAACACCCAAAGCGGGCTCGCTTCGTTTGACTTTGACCGCGCTGGCAGGGCGGCCAGGTCAAGATGCTCCGCTTGACAGTCCACCCGGGCGGAAGCAGACTTGAACCATTCAACACCAACCCCCCCGTAAGAACTTAACGCCGATGAACATCAAACCCTCGATCCCTTCTTTCCTCGCGGCCAGTTTGCTCATCCTTGCCGGTGGATGTGGCAAAACAGAGACCACGCCCCCCGCGTCCAAAGACGCCGGGACGCCCCCTGTGGCTGCAACCGCACCCGCAAAACCCGCGGAACCAGCCGCCCCGACGGCGGCAACCGCCGTTCCGGCCGCCCCTGAAATCCCCAAAACAGCCCCGGTCGAAACCGCAGCCCCAACCGGGGTCGCGCCAGCCCCGCCCCCGGAGCAAGCCCAAAAATCGGTTGCCCAGCCCAGCGCGAGCCTCGCCTCGCTGCCGCAGGACCAGTTGGTTACGGGCCTTAAAGACGCCCTCGGCAAGGGCCTCCAGCAAGCTGTTGCCAGCCTGGGACACGACGGCGGGTTTCTTACGAACCTCAATGTCAAAATCCCCATGCCGGAGAAACTGCAAAAGGCCGAAACTGCATTGCGCGCGATGAAACAGGACAAGCTCGCGGACGATTTCGTCGTCACCATGAATCGCGCCGCCGAACAGGCCGTCCCCGAAGCTGGCGCGGTATTCGTCGATGCCCTCAAGCAAATGAATATCGACGATGCACGCTCCATTCTTACCGGCGCGAACGATGCCGCCACCCAATATTTCCAAAAGACGACCTCCACCAATCTATATGTCAAATTTTACCCCATTGTCCAACAAGCCACCGCGAAAACGGGCGTCACCGCCGCCTACAAAAAGCTGATCGAAAAAGCCAGCCCTGCGCAATCGCTTGGGGGCCTGGGCAGCGCCCTGGGCAATACGCTCTTCGACAAGGATTCCCTGGACATCGACGCTTACGTAACCAACAAGACACTGGATGGGCTGTTCAAAATGGTCGCCGAAGAGGAGAAACAAATCCGGCAAAACCCCGCCGCGCGGACGACCGACGCGCTGCAAAAGGTTTTCGGCGCGCTAAAATTATGAACCCGCAGATGCGTTCCAGGCAGCGGACAGTTCATTAGCGTCCATCGAGCCCAACCCTTCCTCTTTCAGCCAGACCGCACGATGCCCGGACTCCTGGGAGAATACCGTGCAAAATCGGGTAACCGCTCACATTTTGGCGGCTTTGACTTGCGAGGAGTTTGGAGCGACGGTTCTTAAGTGGACGGTAGTGCTTCAAGCACATGAAATTTGAAATTGTCATTGCCGGAGGCGGGTTTGCAGGCGCGTATTGCGCGAAAACGCTTGCCCGCCAATTGGGCCGGGACAGCATCAATCGTGTGGCCCTGGTGGCCGAGCAAAATGTAATGGTGTTTCAACCGATGCTCGCCGAGGTGGCCGCGGCCACGCTCTCGCCGTTGGATGTCGTCAACCCGTTGCGTCAATTTTGCCGCGGCGTGAATGTCCTGCGGGGGCGGATTACCGAGATCGACTGGGAGCGGCGGCGGTTGTTGCTGGTGCCGGGGCGGTTTGCCAAGACTACATCTGTGGAATTCAAGCACCTGGTGCTCGCGCTGGGCAGTGTCACCGACCTCAGCCGGGTTCCCGGCATGCCCGAGCACAGCTTGATGCTCAAGAACGTAGGGGACGCCTTGAAGCTGCGCGCCACCGCCATCAATCGTCTCGAACAGGCCAACCTGGAAACGGACCGCGAGCTGTTGCAGAAGCTGTTGACGTTCGTCGTGGTGGGCGGCGGTTATTCCGGTGTGGAGGCGGCCGGGCAACTGCTTGATTTCCTGCAAAGCGTCAAACATTTTTACCACAATCTCGAGCAGGTGCCCCTGCGGGTGGTGCTCGTCCACAGCGGCCCCAACCTCCTGCCCGAGGTCGGCGTTCCACTCGGGCTCTACGCGGAGCGCAAACTACGCGCGCGCGGAATGGAAATCCTTCTGAACACCCGCGTCACTTCCATTACCGCATCCCGGGTCTTTTTCAATCATGGCGACCCGATCGACAGCACCACCGTGCTTTCCACCATTGGCAACGCACCCAACCCAGTGATCGTCGAACTCTGCCGTTCCCTTGGCCTCGAGATGTACAAAGGCCGGATTGCGACGAAACCGACCATGCAAGTAATCGGCCGCGAACGCTTATGGGCCGCCGGTGACTGCGCGGCGGTGCCCCTGGGTGATCAACCAAGCAGTCCGCCGACCGCGCAATTCGCCCAGCGCCAGGGCAAATGCCTGGGCCGGAACCTGGCTCGCTTCCTGCGCGGTGAAAAGCTCGAGCCGTTTTATCATCGGAACCTCGGTCAACTGGCGTCCATCGGACGTCGCACTGCGGTGGCGGAGATCCTGGGCATGCGATTCTCGGGCTTCATCGCGTGGTGGCTGTGGCGCTCCATCTACCTCTTCAAGCTGCCCGGATTGCAACGCAAGTTGCGGGTGATGGTGGATTGGACCATGGACCTCTTTTTCCCGCGTGACATCAGTCTGCTGCTGCCGCCCCCGACCGAGTTGCTGAACGACATGTACCTGGAACGCGGCGATATCGTCTGCCATGCCGGCGAACCCGCCAACTCGTTTTACATCGTCAAGGACGGACGCGTGGATTTGTTTGATGGCGACAAGATGATCAAGACCATTCGCGCCGGCCAGCACTTTGGCGAGCACTCCCTGTTGGGAAACGGCACCTGGCACTACAGCGCCATGGCCGCGGAACCGACCAAGCTGGTATCAGTGGGCCGCGGCGCATTCGAAACCCTCTTCAGATCCAGCGAAGCGTTCCGCCGCGCGCTGGCGGAGGAAGAAGCCGCCGAACAACCTCAGGAACCGGAGCGGCACGAAACGGTTCCAGCGAGCAGATAGAGACGCGGACAGCCCGGTGTGATGAAGTTTGACAAAATTAAGACCGCGCGGTGTGGGGCTCCGCTTCCAATTCCGGTTTGGCGCATTCCAGACCCCAATAATGCGTGATGGATTGGAACAGCGTCTCGACGGAGCGAAAATCCACGGGTTTGATCATGTAGGCATTGGCCCCCGATTCGTAGGCGTGGTTGATGTCGTCGGGTTGGTCGGAGGAGGAAACAATGATCACCGGAATGCGTTTGAGCAGACCGTCCCGCTTGATCCAATCGAGGACTTCGAACCCGGTTTTGCGCGGCATCTTGATGTCCATCACGATGAGATGCGGCAGAGGATGGAGATGGCGGTCGGCATATTTCCCCTCCCCCTGAAGGTAGTGTATCGCCTCGACCCCATCCGTCACCACCTGGAGGGGGTTTGGAATGCGGGCCTTTTTGAAAGCCCGTTTAACCAGGAAAATGTCATTCAGGTCGTCTTCCACCAACAGGACCGTAAATCGGTTGTTACTATGGTTGTTCATAATCAAGGTGCGCCAAAGCACCACCCCAAATCTACCTCAGCACGCCTCGGTCGCAACCGAGGGAGAAATTTGGGGGCTGGTGTAAAACCCCCAGCCCCGGCTGCCATTGGGAAGCAAGGCGGGATTTCCGCCACAACAGCCAGCGGTTTACATCCGGCACTCGCGCTGATAGAAACAGGCTGTGTTAAATGATTCGGCAATTTGGAAATCCCTCAGCGCGTCCGGGCGGCTGAGCTTGATCGGTGGGCCTTGCGCCATCGAGAGCGAGAAGCTATGCCTGCAGGTGGCGACGGCGCTCAAGAAAACCTGCCAGCGGCTGGGCATCAATTACGTTTTCAAGGCGAGCTATGACAAGGCCAACCGCACGTCCAACGAATCATTTCGCGGGCCGGGAATTGGCGCCGGATTGGCCGTGCTGGCGCGGGTGCGATCGGAAATAGGCGTGCCCGTGCTCACGGACGTGCATACGGAGGAGCAGGTGGCGGCAGCGGCACAGGTGGCCGATATTCTGCAAATCCCGGCTTTTTTGTGCCGCCAAACCGACTTGATTGAGGCGGCGGCGCGCACGGGCAAAATCGTCAATGTCAAGAAGGGGCAGTTCCTTTCGCCTCAGGAGATGGGTCAAGTCGTAAAGAAAGCGGAAACTGCCGGGGGCCGGCGAATCCTCGTGACTGAACGGGGCACGACCTTTGGTTATAATAATCTTGTGGCGGACATGCGGTCGATTCCAATCATGCGGCGATTTGGTTATCCGGTGATTTTTGACGCGACGCATTCGGTCCAACTGCCGGGTGGCAGAGGCGATAAATCAAGCGGGCAACGGGAATTCGCGCCGGTGCTGGCGCGCTGCGCCGTGGCCGCCGGGGCCAATGGCGTCTTTATTGAGACGCACCCGCAACCGGACCGGGCCTTGAGCGATGGACCGAACATGATTCCATTGGCCGAGATGCCGGAGTTGCTGGCGGAGTTGATTCGCGTGAAGAATGCGGTCCAAGGTCCAAGGCCCAAAGCCCAAAGGCGCCGGAACTGATTTTATGGCGAGTGAAGTGACTCAAGCGTTGAATGCAAAGCTGGCGAGGGTGAAGCTTTTTTTGTGCGACGTGGACGGGATCCTGACCGACACGTGCGTGTACATCGGCCTGCCGCAGGAGATCAAACGGTTTCACATTCGCGATGGCCTCGGGCTGATGATGTTGCGCAAGGAAGGGATAAAAGTGGGCTGGGTTTCAAACCGCCCTTCCACGGCCACGACCTTGCGGGCGGAGGAGTTGAAGATCGATTATTTGGTTCAAGGTAAGGGCAGCAAGGTCGAAAAGGTGGAGACTCTGCTGGCGCAAACCGGATTCAAATGGGACGAAGTTTGCTACATGGGCGATGACGTGGTTGACCTGGGCGTTTTGAAACGCGCCGGCGTGGCCGCCACGGTAGCCAACGCGATCGCCGAGGCCAAGGCGGCGGCGCATTACGTTACGCAGATGAACGGCGGTGATGGCGGCGTGCGGGAGGTGGTGGAATTAATTCTCAAGGCGCAGAACCGGTGGGAACGGCTGGTGGCGGAGAACTCAGCCTAAACCATGCGATTGAAAAAAGTCCAGGAAGCCTATGAGTCGGGATTGCGCCGCGTGCCTTTGGAATTGAACAAAGGCAGGGCGCGTCACTCCCGCCTGGGACACCGGTACCTGACCGCTCTGGCATTGGTGGGCGCGCTGGTTCTCATGTCGGCCACTGGATTATATGCGCAGGTGAACTCGGCCAGGAACTTTAGCATTCCCGACCCGTATCCGCCGCCGCACCAGGACAAACTGAAAACGCTGACGACGGGCGATGTGTTGGAGCCGCAACCGGACGGCACCTATCATCTCAAAGGGGTCATGATCAAAACCTTCCGCGAAACCGGCGACACGAACCTGATCATGCGCGCGCCAAGCTGCACGTTTGACAAGCGCAACCAGAATGCCAATTCGCCCGGTCCGTTGCAGATCGATTCGGGCGACAATAATCTTCACATCGAGGGCGAAGGATTCGCCTGGCTGGCGGCCGGTACGAATACCGGGCTGGTCATTTCAAACAAGGTGCATACGATCATCCGGAAGGATTACCTGGCCCAACCCAGCGGCACCAACGCTCCCGCCGCCACGAACAATGCCACGGGAACGAATCAGATCATCAACGTTTTCTCGGATCATTTTCAATACGACCGGCAAACCGAGCTGATTACCTACCGCGACCACGTGCAGGCCGAGGACAGCCAGATCTTCCTGACTTGCGACATCATGACCATCCAGCGGACCACCAATGGCGCGGTGGAAACCATCGTGGCCGACGGGAACGTGGTCATCATCAACAAGGCCAGCGGAGGGCACACCACGGGCGACCATGCCGTCTATACCACGAAGTCAGGAAAGCAGGATGTGGTGCTGACGGGAAATCCGCATTTGCTGGAAAACGGGCGGGAAGGGACGGGCAAGGCATTTATTTTTGACCGGTTGCAAAACACGTTGGAGATCGAAGGCGAGGCTTACCTGAAGCTGCCACGGGATTCAATCAGCCAGTCGGGCTTGCTGCTGGGCGGTTCCCCTGCCCCGACGAACGCCCCCGGCTCGAACCAACTCCCGGCTGGCGGAAAAACGAATGGGGTGGAAAAGTTCGTGGAGATTTATTCGGATCAGATGACCTTCCAAATGCCGCCAACCAACGGGCCGGTGCAAAAAGTGATTGCCGAGCGGAATGTGGTGATCCTCGATCCTGAGCGGAACAGCCGGGCAACCGGCGGGCGGGCCGTTTTCACGGACGCCACCGGGTTGCTCGAACTGTCGCAGGACGCGATGTGGCAGGCGGACCAGCGGGTGGCCAAGGGCGGTTTGCTGATTTTTGATCGCAACACCAAGGGATTCACCGCGCGCACCAACGCCTATCTCAAGCTGCCGGTGGCGGCGTTCGGAAACGCGATGCAAGCCGCCAACCCGGCTTCCACCAACACCAGCGCAACCAACCAGTTTGTGGGGGTGCTCTCCGACCACTATGAATATGAGAACGACGTATTGACGTTTCACGACCAGGCGCATGCGGCCCTCCTGGAAGGAGAAACGGTAAAGGGAATGATTGATTGCGCCACGTTGACGGCGACATTCACCAGCAACCAGTTGCATTCCATCCGGGCCGAAGGCGATGTTTATGCGCGAATGCTCCCCGCCCCAGCCGCGGATGGGCGAACCGTCGAGAAGGACCTTAAATGCGACTTCATGACCTTGACCATGCGAACCAACGGGTTGGTGGAAGAAATCGTCGCCAATAAAAAAGTCTTCACGACTCAAACGGAAACACGCACGAACAGCCCCGTGCCGATCCGGGAAACATTGAGTTCGGACGTGATGACCACCACGTTCCAGCCCGGCACGAATGCGGTTGATAGAATCGTCGCTGAGCGGAAAGTTATCATCACCCGGGACGAAATGACCGGCACCGGCGAGCGGGCGGTCTATACCGCCGCGGATGACATGGCCCGGTTGACCGGCAATCCCCTGGTCACCTTCACCAACGGCACCTTGCGCGGGACGGTCATCACCCTGGACCGGCGCAACAACAAGTTTCTGGCCACGAAGTCGAAAATAGTAATTAATGTAGATGCCAACAAGTTTGGGCCCAAAACCACGGTTAAAAAGACCGGAAAAAAAGCGGCGCGATGACTCCCGAAGCCGAACCGACCTTGAATATGCCTGAAACCGGCGACCCGGTTGCCACGGGAACTCAGGACGCTTTGTTGACGACCGACCGGTTGGTGAAAGCATACCGGCAGCGGCGCGTCGTGAACGGAGTGTCCATTCACGTCGGGGCCGGTGAAATCGTCGGTTTGCTGGGGCCGAACGGCGCCGGGAAGACCACGACCTTTAACATCGTCGTTGGTTTGGTGAAGCCGGACGCCGGGAGCGTGAACTTTCTGAACCAGGACGTGACGAAGCTGCCGATGCACAGGCGGGCGCGGCTGGGGGTCGGCTATCTTACCCAGGAACCGTCGATCTTCCGGAAGTTGACGGTTGAAGAGAACATCCTGGCGATCCTCGAGACCTGCAAGCTGAAGCGCGACGAACGCAAGGTCCGGCTGAAGTATTTGCTGGACGAGTTGGATTTGGGACGATTGGCCAAGAGCAAGGCCTACACGCTCAGCGGCGGGGAAAAGCGCCGCCTGGAAATCACCCGCGCGCTGGTGACCAGCCCCAAACTGCTGCTATTGGATGAACCGTTCAGCGGGATTGATCCCATCGCCGTTTACGAAGTGCAAAAGATTGTGCGCCGGTTGAAGGAACGCGGGCTGGGCATTCTGATCACCGACCACAACGTCCGCGAAACCCTGAAGCTGGTGGATCGGGCCTATTTGATCCACAAGGGCGAGGTGGTGTATGAGGGAGCAGCGGATCAGTTGGTCAACGACCCGAAGGCGCGGGAGATTTATCTGGGGCCGGAGTTCAATATGTGAGCTTGAGAATTCCCAATGCCAAATGATCAATGACCAAAAAAAGATTCAACGACCAAGCTCCAATGGGATTTGGGACTTGGGCATTCGTTGATCATTGGACATTTGGCATTGGTTATTTGCCTTAAAATCGGTCTGGTTTTTTGAGCAAGACCAGGATTAAGATTGCAATTAGGAATGGAACGGGTGTTGTAACGCCATGCAACGCGACATTGTCACTGTGGAGCGGTTTTATACGGAGCAAGCGAGTCCGCTGGAGCTCAGGCTGGTCGCTGGCGCCAACGGGTTGAAGCGGATCATCCGCGAACCCACGGTCAATCGCCCGGGCCTGGTGTTGACAGGATTCACCCGTTACTTCGCCAACAAACGCATTCAGATCATCGGCAATGCGGAGGCCTATTATTTGAAGTCGCTGCCGCAGGATGAACGCGAGAAGCGGTATGTCACACTGTTTTCGTACAAGATCCCGTGCGTGGTGTACAGCCGCAATATCCATCCGGACCGGCTTGTCCTCAAAGCGGCGGAACTTGCGAACGTTCCAGTCTTTCAGTGCCCGTTGATCACCATGAAGTTCATCAACCTGGCGACGCTGGCGTTGGAGATGATGTTCGCGCCTCACGGCACCGAAATGGGCAGCATGATCGACATCCTGGGTGTCGGCGTCATCATCCGGGGCGAAAGCGGCATCGGCAAAAGCGAGAGCGTGCTGGCCCTAATTGAGCGCGGCTACAGCCTGGTCGCCGACGACATTACCAAGGTCACGCTGGTCGATGGGCGGGACGTGATCGGCACCAGCGCGGAACTGACTCGCAATCACATGGAGGTCCGGGGCATCGGGATCATCAACGTGGCGGCGATGTTCGGGGTCAAGAGCATCCGCCGGGAGAAGCAGGTGGATTTGGTCGTGTCTTTGAAGCTTTGGAACGAAGTGCCGGATGTGGACCGGGTGGGTATGGATGAGGAATTTGTGAAGATTTTGGGCGTGGACATCCCGCATATCACCATCCCCGTCCGTCCGGGGCGTGATTTGGCCCGTTTGATCGAGGTGGCCGCCTTCCAGACCAAGTTGAAGGCTTCCGGCTACAACCCGGCCAAGGAACTCAATGAACGGCTAATTGCCAAGATGACCGGCGGTAATAAACTGTAAAAAGTGTTAAAAAGATGAATTTGGATTGGAATAATGCCCGAATATCGGTTACATATTCGGCAAGGGTCCATGAGTGCAAAAAAATTGGCCGATGATGGCTCGCTGATGATCAAAGAACTCCTGGTTTCAAACAAGCTGGGGATTCACGCCCGCCCCGCCGCGATGTTCGTCAAGATCGCGAACCGCTTTAACTGCAATATTTTTGTGGAAAAGGATGGTGAGCGGGTCAATGGCAAGAGCATCATGGGCTTGATGATGCTGGCCGCCGGGCCCGGCAGCAAATTGACCGTTCATGCCGAGGGGCATGATGCTTCCCAGGCGTTGGTCGAGTTGGAAACGCTGCTCAAGCGGAAGTTCGACGAGGATTGACAGGAGCGCAGAGCTTCTGCTCTGCGAGTTCATGTCCTTTTGGGATTGGTGAGTTCACGCGGAGCTGCTTTTGCGCTCTGAATCCAAAGATTTTACCCTTTGAACTTTGCCCCTTGAACTTTAGTCTGTCCCCATGGCTGCTACTGAAATCGATGTTAAGTACGTTGCTCATCTCGCCCGCCTCACGCTTTCACCGGAGGAGGAACAAAAGATCGGCGCGCAACTGGGAAACATCCTGGGTTATATCGAGAAACTAAGGGAACTGGACGTCAGTGAGGTGCAGCCAACCGCGCATGCTGTGCCGTTGATCAACGTCATGCGGCCGGATGAAGTGCGGCCATCATTGCCCACGGAAGAGGCGTTGCGCAACGCGCCTGCAAAGGCCAATGGCCTGTTCCTCGTTCCCAAGATTGTCGAGTAACGTCGCGTTCGGAAGCCATGATCACGAGCATTGCGTTCACAGTTTACCCGGTCTCAGACATCGCCAAATCGCGCCAATTCTACGAAAAAGTGCTTGGCTTGAAGCTCGATCACAATTTTCAGGACCGCTGGATCGAATACGATATTGCCGGCCAGACGTTCGCCATCACCACGATGATGGACAACCATAAACCCGGCGCCAAAGGAGCGGACATCGGTTTTGAAGTGGACGACTTGGACCAGACGTTGGCCCATCTGAAACAACTCAAAACGCCCGTCGTCGTTGACCCATTCGCGACCAGCGTGTGCCGGATGGCCGTGATTGCAGATCCGGACGGCAATACGATTATCATTCACAAGCGGCACAAATAGCCGCCCACGATTCATTTTCCATGTTAAACCAACTCACCATCTCCGAACTGACGGCCAAAGTGGCCCGAAAGGAAGTGTCGGCTCGCGAGGTTATGCAGTCATGCCTCGACCAGATTGGTCGCATCGATGGCCAAATCCACGCGTTCCTGAGTTACGACGCTGCGGATGCGCTGGCGCAAGCAGACGCGCTCGACAAAGTCGTTGCTGGCGGCGCTGCTGCCAACCGTCCATTGCTCGGTGCGCCCATTGGCATCAAGGACGTGCTCGCGGTCAAAGGGCAGCCGTTGAATTGCGCTTCGAAAATTCTCGGCAAGTTTGTTTCGCCTTACGACGCCACCGTGATCCAGAGGTTAAAGGCTGCGGGAGCAATTGTTTTCGGGCGATTGAACATGGACGAATTCGCCATGGGCAGTTCCACCGAAAACTCCGCTTTCGGAGTGACACGCAATCCTTGGGATACTTCGCGAATCCCCGGCGGTTCGTCGGGCGGTTCAGCGGCGGCGGTGGCTGCGGATGAATGTCTGGCCGCGCTTGGGACGGACACGGGTGGGTCCATCCGCCAACCCGCCGCACTGTGCGGTTGTGTCGGCTTGAAGCCCACGTATGGGCGAGTTTCGCGCTATGGGTTGGTGGCCTTCGCATCCTCTTTGGACCAGATCGGTCCATTCACCAAAGACGTGCGCGACGCAGCCATGCTCCTGGAGGTTTTGAGCGGGGTTGACCATGCCGATTCCACCAGCGTGCCCCAACCGGTGCCGCATTATGCAGCAGGCCTGACCGGGGAAATCAAGGGATTGAAAATCGGCTTGCCCAAGGAATACATGGTCGGCGGCCTTGATCCTGAGGTGAACCAGGCTGTCCAAAATGCTGTCAAGCAATTGCAGCAACTCGGCGCGGAAGTGATCGAGATTTCCCTGCCGCATACGGATTATGCGGTCGCCACCTACTACATCGTGGCTACTGCGGAAGCGAGCGCGAACCTGGCGCGCTTCGATGGCATCCGGTATGGAGCGCGCGTGGAAGGCAGCGATCCAATCTCGCTCTATGGCAACACCCGTGGCGCGGGCTTCGGCGCCGAAGTAAAACGCCGGATCATCCTGGGCACCTACGTGCTGAGCAGCGGTTACTATGACGCCTATTATTTACGCGCGCAAAAGGTCCGCACCCTGATCCGCCAGGATTTTCTCAAGGCTTTTGAAAAAGTGGATGTCATTGTCACCCCCACCTCCCCCACCGCCGCATTCAAGATCGGCGAAAAATCGGATGACCCACTGCAAATGTATCTCTCCGACATTTTCACGATCTCCTGTAACCTCGCCGGCATCTGCGGCGTAAGCCTGCCGTGCGGATTCACCGCCAACCCGAAACTGCCCATCGGCCTGCAAGTGCTGGGCAAGCCATTTGGGGAAGAGACGCTATTGAAGGTGGCACATGCTTATGAGCAGAGCACCCGTTGGCATAAAGAAAAGCCAATTGGCAAACTGACCCGGCGATGAAGACGGCGTTTGGCATCGCACTAATTTGCGCCACGCCACGTGGAGTCGAACCGGTTTGACAGATCCGCTGCTGTGTGGGAGAATCCCATTATGTCACGACAGATTACCATAGCGAAACATGACAAACGCAAGCGCCTGGTTCTGCCCGACGATTTCGTTGCCGAGGCGCCTTATGGCGAATACATCATCCGGGAGGGCAAGGGCCGCCTTTCCGTCGTCGCGATTCCGGCGCCCAAAACCAAGCGCACCTACGCAGCTACATCCGCCCTCGAGAAAAAATTAAAAGAGGCAAAATTCGCCAAAGAACTGGATTGCCCGCCGGATTTCTTCACCGAACCCCTTGACGATTGAGAGTTACTCTAACGGAAGTGGCCCGGGAAGACTGGCGAAATATTCGCCGATACCTCAGGCGCCAATTTGGGCGGCGGGTTGAAATGTCCGTCGCCGCCCAGGTCAGGGCCGCCCGAATAGCCATCGGAGAAAATCCCAGCCGCGGCCACCGGATTGAATCGGCAGTTTTTCCGGATTTGCGGGCCATTGTGGTTAAGCAATCGCTCATTTGTTATCGGGTGCTTCCTACTCATGTTCAAATCGTCCGCATCCTGGATGTTCGCCGGGACACGTGGACCATTTTGAAGGCGCCACATTGACCAATCCTATCGCCGCGTTTTCGGTTTAAAGTCGCTGGCTTTCTGTGTTAAATTGCTGAAGGCAACAGAGATTTATGGAATACGAAACCGTCATCGGACTGGAAACACATGTCCAGCTCAAAACGAAATCGAAAATGTGGTGCGGGTGCGCCAATGAATTCGGCGCGCCACCGAATACCAATGTCTGTCCGGTGTGCCTTGGAATGCCCGGCGTGCTGCCGGTGGCCAATGAGGAGGGCTTGCGCCTGACCACGCTTACGGGTTACCTGCTGAATTGCAGCGTTCCGCGATTCGCGAAGTTTGATCGTAAGAATTACTTTTATCCGGACGCGCCGAAGAATTACCAGATCACTCAGTACGACAAACCTTCCACCGTCAGTGGGTACGTTGATTTCGAGTTCAACGGCGGGATTTCCCGGGTCCGCATTACGCGCGCGCATCTCGAAGAGGACGTGGGGAAGAATTTTCATTTCGACCGCAACAGTGGCGTGGATTTCAACCGCGCCGGGGTTCCGTTGCTTGAAATTGTTTCCGAGCCGGACATCACGAGCGCGGACATGGCTTACGAATATCTCAATGCGCTCAAGGACATTCTCATTTATGGCGGCGTGAGCGACTGCGACATGGAAAAAGGGATGGTCCGATGCGATGTGAATGTGAGCGTGCGTCCCGTGGGTCAGAAGGAGCTGGGCGCAAAGATCGAAATCAAGAACATGAACAGCTTCAGCGGCGTGCGCAAGGCGTTGGAGTATGAAATTCCGCGTCAGATCGCCGTTGTGAGCAAGGGCGGCAAACTCTCCCAGGAGACACGCCGTTGGGACGACGTCGCGGGCATCACGGAGACCATGCGCACCAAGGAGCAGGCGCACGATTACCGCTACTTTCCCGAACCGGATCTGATGCCTTTTGAACCGACCGAAGCCTGGCTGGAAGACGTGAGCAAACGCGTGGTGGAACTGCCCCTCGCCCGCAAACAGCGCTTCATGAGCGCTTATCAGTTGCCGGCCAGCGACGCGCAGACGTTTGTCTGGGACGTGCCGCTGGGAACTTACTTCGAGCAGGCCGTTACCGGCGCGAAAAATCCCAAGGCAGTGGCTAATTGGGTCATCAACAATCTCCGAGCCAAGCTTGCGGAAACGCAAACCGCTTTGGCGGACACAAAAGTCAAACCGTCGAGCATCCCGGAACTGGTGGCACTGGTGGACAGCGGTAAAATCAGCGGCAAGATCGCCCAGGATGTCTTCGCTGAAATGTTCGCGACCGGCGAAGCACCGGCGAAGATTGTGGAAGCCAAGGGCCTCGCCCAAGTGAGCGACACTGGAGCAATCGAAAAACTGTGCGACGAGGCGATCGCCGCGAATTCCAAAACGGTCGAGGATTACAAAAGCGGAAAAGTCGCCGCTTTGAACTCGCTCAAAGGCCAGGTCATGAAACTGAGCAAAGGCAAGGCGAACCCGGCTTTGGTGGGAGAAATACTTGAGAAGAAGCTAAAAAGCTGAGCCGCGTTTGATCGCCTGCTCCTCCTTGACCTCTTTCCGAAGAATTGCTACCACCTGCGCAATCAGATTCAACAATTATTAAACTATGGCCTCCAAGCAAATCATCAAGCCTGCAAAGTCAGCGCCCGCTGTCGGTCCCTATAACCATGCCGTCCGTGTCGGAGATTTATTGTTTTGCGCCGGGCAAATCCCTCTCGATCCCGCCACCGGCAATCTCGTAACCGGTGACATCAAAGCGCAGACCGAGCGCGTGCTCGAAAATGTGAAAGCCATCCTGGACGACCAGAAGCTGGCCTTCGGCAACGTCGTCAAGAGCACCGTCTTCCTCACGAATCTCGCCGACTTCGCCGGAATGAACGAGGTTTATGCGAAATATTTCACCGCCGATTTTCCGGCGCGCTCCACCATCCAGGTGGCCGCCCTGCCCCGTGGTGCAAGCGTCGAAATCGAAGTGATTGCGCATTTTTGACCATTGCGGCCCGCCCCAGGATAGATCCAGCTTCCCCGCCGATTCGGAGGGTGTCACAGATAAATATTTTATCTCTGTGGCCGCCTCTCAATTCTGAATCCGCAGGCTAAACATCGATCCACAAACAATAAAAAAGCCGGAACGCAAATGCGTTCCGGCTTTTTAATGAAAGATCTGGCGGCAACCTACTCTCGCGCAAGCTATACAGGCACTACCATCGGCAAGACTGCGTTTGACGGCCGAGTTCGGGATGGGATCGGGTCGGACCACAGC
>JAJPHR010000097.1 GCA_021325145.1 Verrucomicrobiota bacterium
CTCAGACCAGCTACCCGTCTTAGCCTTGGTGAGCCGTTACCTCACCAACTAGCTGATAGGCCGCGGGCTTATCGTGAAGCGTCAGGCCTTGCGGTCCCCAACTTTGACAACCAGAAGATGCCTCCCAGATGTCACATTCGGTATTAGCTCGCCTTTCAGCGAGTTATCCCCAACTTCACGGCAAATTACCCACGTGTTACGCACCCTTGCGCCACTCCGACCTCAGAATATTGCTACCCTGAAATCAGCGTTCGACTTGCATGTCTTATCCACGCCGCCAGCGTTCGTTCTGAGCCAGAATCAAACTCTCCGTTAAAAAACGTTAGTTGATTCCGTCAGGCTGATTAAGCCTGACTATCTTTAATCTTAAAACTCTCAAAAGACATTCAACTAACTGAATGCCCTTTAAGGGGCTCTTAACTTATCGCACAATTCAATTTTCAAAGAGCAGCGGGCTTTCGCCCGAAAACTTTCCCCATCAGGGGGACAAAAAACCTCAGTGCCGATTCTTTCTGCACCTCGGCATCTGAGATACAAATTTTAAAATGCGCCCCGGTTTTACCAGAACTGCACCGACTGTCAACAACTACTTGCTGTCAGTCTCTGAATCCGTGTCCAAAGAACACAACCAAACTACCAAACCCCGGAACTAGTGCAAGGGGTTTTTAACTTTTTTTGCACTTTTTTTCGGGCCCTGATTTTGATCCTTCCAAGGGGACTCCACATCCGGACCAAAGCCCAACCAAATCTAATCGCAAGTTACTCATTTTCAATCACTTGCAAACAACCCAAAATGCCTTTCCGGATTGGTTAATAGTAAACCCTCAAATCGAATTCGCAAGTTTCACCAGGATTTTTTTTACGGCCCGAGCCGTTTTTTTGCTCCTCGGCACAGCAAACGGGCGACTTCCTAGAAACGGAACACAGAAAATATCGATCACTTTCAGCAACTGCGCGAGGACTTTTTGATTGTTGGCGGCCGCTAGATCCGGCTCTGCCTGCGCCATGAGCATAATCGCAAGCGGCTTAATATCAATAGCTTGCAAGGCATTCACGGTTAGTAGCGTATGATTGATCGTGCCCAATTGGTTTCGGGCCACGATAACGACTTCGGAGTCGATTCGACGGATCAAGTCCGCCACGGTGAATCCCCGGCCGAGGGGAACCAGCAATCCGCCTGAACCTTCGACTAGCAGCGTGTCGCACCTGGCTTGGACTGCGCGAATGTGGGCCACGACTTCGCTCAAGCGGATTCGTTTTCGGCGCGCCTCGCGCGCGATCAGAGGAGCAACGGGTTCGGCAAAATAATAGGGATTCATTTCCCGGTCCGACAGCTCGCCCGGTTGCAGCGATTGCAGCAATTTCACATCCTCCAAGCCGCCCGAGCAAAACGGTTTCATGGCCAGGGCGCGACGGCCCGATTCGCGCAGGTGCCGCAGCAGCAGTGCGGTAAACAAAGTTTTACCGACGCCGGTATCGGTGCCGGTTACAAATAGAGTTTTGGCGCGAGGCATTGGTTTAGTCCAAAGTCAGCCACAGTCGATGGGCAGCGGGCTTTATGTCGTCTGGCGGAATCGACCTTCGTTCGCAACTCGCGCACCCGTGAGGCCCCATTTTTCCCAGACTTTGGACGACCCCAGCCCGATTCCTACTCCCAATAAAAAGTTGAAATCTGAACATCCTTGGGATTATTCCGAATGAGGATTGCATGGCAAATCCGTTTGGACTGGCCGATTTGCGCGGTCACTTGCACGTCGAACGTCGAACTGCGAAAGGTACAAAGATTCGCCACCCCCTGTGCCGCCTGGCCCAGCGCGGTTTGAAACAACAAGTCCTGCGGAGCCCGATAAACCAGCACACCCGTTCCCTCGCCCGCACCCTGCTCCCGTGCCTGGATAATCTGATCCGCAACCCGTTCATCAACGAGCGGTAGAACTTGCAACTGTTCCCGTGACGCAGTCAGGATGTTGATTCTGCCATTGGAGAAGGGCGTAAACAGGTCCATCAGGCCGGCGTTGGAAGGCGCCGCCGTGGGCAGGAGACTGGAGCGGGTCATGTCCTTCGCCCGTGCCGGCAACCCGGCGGTGGAGTGTTCCGCAGCATGCGGCCCCCAGTAAATCTCCGGCGTGATGCCTTTGATGAACAGCAATTCGGATATGTCATCGATGGGTCCGTTCTTCGCCAGATACGGCGGATCCAGCCCTTTGTAATATTCGCTCTCGGCTCCGTTGATGTGCGTGTCGTCATCGGTGTCGATCCAATCCTGGATTGAGGCAATGATCGTCGGCACATCCGCCGCGTCCACGCCGATTGACGTGAGAGCTTTCTGCATGATCTGCTCGTTCTGGGGATTGAGCGCGGTGTTGACGTTGAACTTCCTTTCCAAATCCGTGATTTTCACCGTGAATTTTCCTTTGCCGAGTTCCACGTCGGTCAATGAATATTCGGACAACGGATCATTCGTATCCCCTTGTCCACCGGCCCAAATCTGATCCAGCGAATCATACTGTTGCTTGGAATTCTTCAATTGCTCGGCCAGGAGAAATCGCGCGTATTCCACGCCGGAACGCCCGAGCCATTCCAGGTCGTTGGCGTCGTAGGAATTCATGGCGAGTTTGGTTTCCACCTTCATGGAATACGCGAAGATGCCGGCCAGCGAGGCCAGCACGAATATCGAGACGAGCACAATAATCAAGGCGATGCCACGCCGCCGTTCGCGTCCAGGAACAATTTTCATTGGGCACCCCCTCGCGGCAACGGAATTTGCTTGTTTCCTCCGTTAAGCGGCGGTTGTTGACCACCGATACCCCCGACACCACCTGGACCGCCAATGGGCGGGCCGCCAGGGCCACCTATCGCCCCATTCCCCATGCCAATCGCCGGCAAGGCCACCACGCCAAACATCAACTCCTGCGGCTGGCTGGAATATTGATCCAGCCGACCCAACCCGAGGGTGATGCGCACCATCTGTGGAAGCCGATTGGTGGTGGACCATTCGGTCGCCCAATCGCCGCTCTTTTGGTCCCAAAATTCCAGGATGAATTTGCTCACGTCCCTGGCCAGAATCAGCGGGTGTTCCTCTTCCACATGGTCGGGTTCCAACAGCAGCAACGGGTATTGGCGCAACACCAGGCAGTTCTTGGATTCACCCACGCTCTCCACCGTGAAGTTGAGACGCCGGACGTCCACACCGTCAAACCGGCCGGCCCTGGGAAATGTGCTGGGCAGCCGCGCCACGAAACTGAGCGAGGCGAATTCACCCTCCGTGTCCGCGACGAACCCGTAATACTTCCCATTCTGGGCGAACATGCACGTCGAAAGCAGCGCATCCTGCAATGTCCGCATGCTGATCCGGGAGCGTTGACTGGCTGCCGCCGCGTCCAGCCCCACCCGCGAGCCTTTCACAATCGCGTTCCAACCTGAGTAAATCGCCATCACTACCACGCTCAACAATGCGAGCGCCACCATGATTTCAAGCAAAGTGAAGGCGGAAGCACGGAGTCCCGGCTTTAACCGATAGAAGGCGCGTAAACGCGATCGACTGGAGAACCTTTCTGAGTGCCCGACACAACGAACGCCTGGCCGCCTGAAGGCGGGACTCCCTACCTCGGCGACGGCCGTACTTCTTTGGTTGTCGTTAAGCTTCATCGCGGCAGTCCTGGAGTCAGGCTGGTTGGTGAATTGGGCCGCCACAACAGCACGGTCATGTGGCTCTGCACCGGCTCGGAGCCCGGAATGGTTGGCCCGGTGACGAGGTATTCGACCTGGAACAATCCATTCGTGCGCTCCGTTATTTCCGAGGTCCATCGGTAGCCCGGATATAGCTCGCCGAAATCCCCGGAATCCGAGCCTTCTGCCAATTGGTTCGTCAGGGATAATTGGGAAATCAGCATGCTCGCGTCCACCCGCTGCTGCTGCAACAGTCGCGCATTCCGCAAGGTGTTGGACATCAGGCCGAGAATCGCGAACATCGCCATGAAGAATATGCCAATGGCGACCATCACCTCAATCAAGGTGAAGGCTGCGCGGGAACGGCGCGTACAGGTTTTGGGGTTATCGCCGGTTCTCATAACTGAGCGTGTCCACCTGGGCCAACCCGGTCACCACTTCCAGTGTAATTTTGCGTTCCTCTCCCCGGTCGCTCTGCAGCACAATGGTCAACTCATCGCTGGTGCCGTCCTGATAAAATTTCACCACGGCGTCATCCGCGTCGGTGAAGTCCTGGAAGTTCACCCCCAGAAGTTCGACGCGAATCCGGTCGGAAAACTGGGCGGAAGTCTGCGTGAACGAACCTTCCGCCCCACCCGCCAACCCGCCGCCAGTGAGACTGAGACGCCCATCCCGCATGTTAATATGCAGTTCCACCGTGGTTTCCTTGAATACCGCGCGCGCGCGCGCATTGCGGCACAGGTCCGTCACATCCCTTACCGCCGCGATCATGGCCTCCTTGTTCATCATGTGGTAGATGGAAGGAATGCCCATCGCCAGGACGATTCCGAGGATGGCCACAACGAGCATGATCTCGATCAGGGTGAACCCGCGGTTCGAGCGGGAACAGCGCGCTGCTCCCGGAACGCGGAGCTCCGGCTCTGCGCGAACCTGAAAGCCATCAACACGCAGAGCAGGAGCTCTGCGCTCCGACCGAGCGGCAGTCCACCCTCCTGAACGATCCAAGTTCATCACCGGGCAATGTTCGAGGTCATCGCGAACATGGCGGAAAGAACACTCACCAGCAGGAACGCGACGCCCATGGCCATGACCACGATCATCACGGGCTCGATCATGTTGGTCATCACTTTGAGAGCGATGGTTAACTCGTTTTCGTAGGTATCGGCGATATTGCGCAAGGCGCTGGGAACGTTGCCGGTTTCCTCGCCGATTTTCAGCAAATCAACCATGAGTTGCGGAAAGATTTTGCTGCGAGCCAGTGGTTGGGCGATGGTTTTACCGTCCGTCACCTCTTCGCGCGTCTTCGCGATGGCCGCTTTGATGATGCGGTTGGGCACGATTTGTTCGGTGATTTGCAGGGCGGTCAGAACGGGCACGCCATTTTCCAACAGCGTGGCCAGGGTGCGGGCAAACTGGCCGAACAAGTTCAACCGCACCGCCTTGCCAAAGACCGGCGCGTTCATCTTCCAATGGTCGATCTTGAGCTTGCCTTCTTCCCGGGAGCGAAACCACTGAAAGATACCGAGAATCGCCACCACAACCAGAATCATCAACCACCAATAACCGCTGAAGACATGGCTGATGGTGATGAGAATGCGTGTCGCGAGCGGCAACTCGATGTTCATGCCTTCGAAAATCTGCATGAACGTCGGCAGCATCTTCGTCATGAACAAAAACATGATGATGCCTCCCACCGTGATCACAAACGCCGGATAAATCAGGGCGGAAGTGAACTTCGATTGGACTTGGGAAAACCGTTCATAATGGTCCGCCAGACGCCGAAGGACGTCCACCAGCGCGCCGCTCTGCTCGCCGGCGCGCACCATGTTGATGTAAAGGTCCGAGAAGATAACTCGCTGCTTGGACATTGCGTCCGAGAGGCTACGGCCTTCCATGACTTCCTGCTTGAGCTGCTTGCTGATGTCGGCTGGTATCCCCTTGGATTCCAGGTGTGTCATGCTGTTGAGCGCGACAGTCAGCGGCATGCCGGATTGGAGCAGGTTGGCCAATTGCTGGGTAAAGGTTGCCAGTTCCTGGAGTTTGGGCTTGCGCGGGCGAAAGATGAACTCGCGCACCGAAGGGGGAAGATAGGAGGCCCAGGCTGCCTTGTCGCCCTTTGGTTTCTCAGCTTCCGCGGCCGCGGCAACGCTGCCTTTGGAGCCATCCACCATGATGGGAAAGAGCCCCAGACGTTCGATCTGGACGAGCGCCGCCGAGCGGTCCGGTACATCCACCACGCCCTGGACAGTTTCCCCGGTCCGGCGTCGGGCTTTATATGCAAATTGTGGCATAGCCTTAACTTTTGCTTCTATTAACTAACCGATTTTGACGGAAAGTTGCGCGTCAGAGAAGTTCGGCAGCCCCTCACCCCGACCCGCTTCCTAAGAGAGAGGGCATCGCTCCAATGTTTTCCGGGTTTCATGTTTTCGCCTCAACGGCTTTGGCAGCCATGGCCTCATTCACACTGCCGCGCCGATAACCCTGCAAGTCCAGGGTGACATGAAGATATCCGATCTCCTTCAACGCCGCTGCGACCCGGCTGGTTGCATCGGGCTGCAGCAACCGCGGCAACTCCCCCACCCCCACTTCAATGCGCGCCATTTGCCCCTGCTTCAACTCGTGATGCCGCACCCGAACATCGTGAAAACCAAGATCGCGCAAAACATATTCCGCCTGTTCGATCATCCGCAACTTCTCCGGCGATACCGCCTCGCCGTACGGGATGCGCGAGCTGAGGCAGGCCATTTGCGGCTTATCAGCCGTGGGCAAACCCAGTTGCGCCGACAACTCGCGGATCTCGGCCTTCGTCAGTCCGGCTTCCTTCAACGGCGCGCGCACCTGGAACTCGGTTGCCGCCTTTGCGCCTGGCCGATGGTCCCCGACATCGCTCGCATTCTCTCCGTAGGCAATCACTGCAAAACCTTCCTGCCGTGCCAGCGGCTCCAACTCCGTGAACAGCTCGTGTTTGCAGAAATAACAGCGGTTGTTTGGGTTCGCCAGATACTCAGGATTGTTAAACTCCTGCGTCCGAATGACCCGCACGGGAATCTCAAACTGTCCTGCAATCGCGAGGGCTTCGTCCAATTCCCGGCGTGGCAAACTGGGCGAATCCGCAATGACTGCGAGTGATTTCGCACCCAAAACGTCGCGAGCCACGCGCGCCAGCAACACCGAATCCACCCCGCCCGAATAGGCCACGAGGCATGATCCATACGAGCGCAGCAGCTCGCGCAACTGATTGAGTTTTTCTGAAAGCACGATTCAAAAGTGCCACGGTCAACCCACCTTGTCGAGCAGGAGTCATGCCCAAATCCAAATGCCTCTAAGCTTTAAGCAAGCTACGGCTATGTTTCTCAACCCGCTTGCGATTCCAATTTCGCATGTTCGCTCGCACCTGTGGGATCCGGACGGATGCCTTTCAGTTGGCACACTTCAGCATGCAATTCACGGGCCATTTCTTTGCGATCCAAGCCGGCTTTTAACGGCTCGCCGAAGCGGACAAAGGCTTCGATGCGCTTTTTGGAAAGCAGGTTGAGAAAATGCGTGGCGAACGTCATGTCCCGCCAGTAACAGACTTCATCGGCGACGGAACCACCTTTCAACGCGTATTGAATGCACGCGGGCGTGACGGGCCAGTGGTGGGTTTCAGCCGGGGCCAACAAAGGGGAACGAAACGGGAGCACGGTCGAACCGTCGCTGCTGGTGCCTTCGAGGAAGAGTGTGACGACGATTCCGGCGTTGACCACCTTCACCATCTCCTCGCCGAGACGAACGACGTCGGCTTTGTGCTGGCGGACGATGTACAAGGTGCCGGCGCATTGGGTGAGACGGCCTACGACGGGCCAGGAGGCGACTTCGCTCTTGGAAACGAACACCAGCGGGTGAAGTGACCCCAGGACCAGGATGTCCAGGTAGCTTAGGTGATTGCTGGCGAGGATTCCTTTGGCCGGCGGCCGGCCTTCGGAGCGGACTTCCACACGGAGAATTTGCAGGAGTTGGCCGGACCAAAATTTCAGCCACTGGGCACGCGCTGGAATGGAGCGAGCCTGGCCGCGCAACCAGAGCCGGAAGATGAAGTCGAGCGCCGCCGACAAAAAAAGCGTGAGGGAGCAACAAAGACGGTAAGCAGCGCGCAGCAATCTAGCTGGCATAGTTAGCACAGTGACGAGAACCCTGGCACAGTCTGGATTTCAATTTGGCCTCCTCTCCCGGAGAATGAAGGGCTTCAATTTGCATTGGACTATCCGACTGATCGAAAAGCGCGGTATGTGGCTCAGCTCATGAACCGGGCCATGACCCGCGCGGGCATCGAATGCAAGTCCTGGAACGTGAGGAAATCGATGGTCTTGAATTCGGAATCGAGCGCGGGCGGCCCGCAGATTTTTGCGCCCATGGTCAGATACGCGGCGAGCAGCTTCGGCAGCTTGGGCGCTTCCACGGGCGGTTCCGCCGACTCGCACTTATACTTGGGCAACGGCTTGGTCCGCAAATCCTCACGAACCAGGTGAGGCTCCATCGCCCGATATGCGGCAAGGCCGACCGCCGGATCCTGCGAGGTGATTGAACTGCAGCCGATCAGGTAACGGCAGCCGTTGCTATTGGCGTAATTGGTGATGCCTTTCCACAGCAGACTCAATACGAGCATGGTGCGATGGCTGCTATGCACACAGGCACGACCAAGTTCGAGCAACTCGCCGCGCAAAGGTTCGTACGGCGAGAAATCGAATTCCTGGGCGCTGTAGTAACCCAGATTTGCCGCCGCGCTCCGCCCCGTCTGAAGGCGGTAGGTGCCAACAACCTCGTTGGTCCGCACGTCTTCGACCAGCAGGTGATGGCAAACATCGTCGAAAGCGTCCGCATCAAGGCAGGTGGAGTACGATTGCTCGAGCCCTTCCTGAAGTTCGAGATTGAAGACGACGAAGCGCAGCAATTGAGCGGCGCGCATGTCGGCAACGGTTTCGGCGAGCCGCAAGCGATAATTCGCGCGGCAGATCGCTTCGACTTTCTGAGTGGGAGGCGACGCTTCCCGGTGAGTGTGCGGGGTGCGATTGCCTCCGCCTTGATGGTCAGTCACGGCGTTCATATTAGGTCCTAGGGATGATATTAGGCTGCGTTCGGTTTGGTTGTAAAGCTTCTTAACTTGTTAATTTGCAAATGGTTAAAATATGCGCTTTCACTGGCTGCAACTTTTCTTCCGACACGCGGCCACGTGCTTTTATTTTTCGTCGGGTATTGTACGGAACAATAGTAACGATCTCGTGGCGCCCAAGTGAATTCGAGGCAACGAAATCATGAAACTCGTTGTCTTGTGTTTGTGCCGAAGGAGCGGTTCGCAGGCGTTCCGAGGTATGAAGTACCGGCTTTAGCCGGTGGGGCTGGCGCACTGTCGCCTAAAAGCGGGACTCCATACCAGGCGTCCGTCGCTTCAACTCTTCCCGGCGACCCAGCGGTCGATAGCCGGCAACTCGCGCTGCTTTAACGCGGCTTTGAGGCGGATTTGTTCGGCGGTTTCCCTGGCTTTTGTCAATGCGTTCTCGGAAATGTTCGCCTTCACATAGGCCTCCAATTCATCCGCGCGGGCGGCATCGTTAAAGGCGCCGAGAATCGAAGGAATATAGGCGTTGCGACGAAAGGCTTCGAGCCGGCTGAGCAGGTCCTTAACGTGCTCCTTCGCAAAAGTCCAGGCCAACTCTTTCTGTTCACCCGCTTGAGCGACCTCGACCACGAATTGAGTGGTTTCCTGTGGGACGGTTTCGTCGGTGAGAGAAAGCGCGAGCGTGCTTTTGGCAAGTTCCGGATCGAGAGCGCCCGCCATGGCGAAATAATAAAGCCGCCGCTCCTCGGTGCCTTTGGCTCTCCGCGCGAGTTCGTGGAGTTGGTCGTAGGTGGTGCGGTCGGCGTAGCGGCCGGCGATCCGCAACACCGGCATGCGCAACTCAGCCGGCAGGGAATCGGGCACCGCCAGGAATTTGGCAAAACGCGCGCGGGCTTCGGCAACCACGGATTCGTCGTCGAAAAGCCCGAGGCGAAGAATGACGCTGGTGCGAAGCAAGGCATCCTGGCTCGATTCACCCGCCCGAGGCTCCCAGCCGAGGCGCTGCAGTTGCGGACGCAACAGGGCCGTCGCGTAAAGTCGAAAGGCGGCGCGGCCCGGTTGGTCCGCTTCCAGCGCATCGATGCGGTCGAGGCCCGCAAGGATTTGGCCCCAGACGGCATAGGCTTTTTCCTTGCGCAATAATTCCACAAAATCCAAATAATCCGTTACGGAAGCGCGATTGGCTTCCACCATGGCCCAGGTGTCATTCAAAAGATTCAAACGATCAGGGATCGACAGGGAAGTGTCCTGTCGCAGCTTCGCCAGCAGCGTGGGCTCATAGGCAACCCGGTAAAAACCGGTGTTGCCGGCATTCGCTTTAAAGGTGGTGGAACAGTTGTCCAGCGTGATTGACGCGGACTTTCCTTCGAGGAGGGTTTGATGCACGGCGCTTTTGCCACCCAGTTCTGTCCAGGCCACGGGAATCTTCCATTCTAACGGCCTGGCGTTCGGGTCCTGCACCGTAAAACGTTCCTGTTTCAGCGTGACCACCTGATGGCCGTTGAGGCAGTCCGCTTTGACATTCACGACCGGCAGGCCGGGTTGTTCGGTCCAACCGGCCGCGATGGCTCTCACCGGTTTGCTCGAAGCGTGTTCGAGGGCAGCCCACAAGTCCGCGGTGGTCGAGTTCGAGTAACGATGGTCAGATAAATACTCATGCAGGCCCTTGCGGAACGGTTCTTCACCAAGATAGTTTTCGAGCATGCGGAGAAAGGCTTGTCCTTTGCGGTAGGTGATCTGGTCGAACGCGTCGTTCGCCTGGCTTTCGTTCTCCACCCGTTGCTGGATGGGGTGCGTGGTCTTGCGCGCGTCCTCGCTCATGACGTTCGAGCGGTCGGCGTCAGCCATTAACCAGACTTCCCATTCAGGGTTGAAATGGTCGGTGGCCTTGGTGCCCATCCAGGAGGCGAAGCCTTCGTTGAGCCAGAGGTTGTCCCACCAGGCCATCGTCACCAGATCGCCGAACCATTGGTGGGCCATTTCGTGGGCGATGACAGCAAAGACACCGCGCCGGGTTTCCTGGGAGCTGGTTTTGGGATCGAACAACAGCCGACGCTCGTTGTAGGTGATGCCGCCCCAGTTCTCCATTGCGCCGGTAAAGCCGCCGGGAATCGCGATTTGGTCGAGCTTGGGCAACGGAAACTTGATGCCAAAATAACTATCGTAGTAAGCGAGGATTTTTTCAGTCGCTTCGAGGGCATATTTGGCCTGGGCGCGCTTGCCCTCGGTGGTGATGACGCGAATTTTTACGCCATCCGCTTCGCCTTCGAGTGCTTCAAGCTCACCGGAAACAAGCACGACGAGATAACTGGCCATCGGCGGAGTGCGCATGAATTTGACTTCCTTCAAACCGTTCGCATTGGGCAAGGGTCGTTCGCGCTCGATCGGCGTGTTGGAAATGGCGAGGTGTTTGGCAGGCACGACCACCGTCAGCTCATAGGTCGCGCGAAATACCGGCTCATCCCAGCAAGGGAACATGCGCCGCGCGTCGGTCGGCTCCATCTGGGTGCCCAGCATGACTTTTCGTCCGGCAGGCGTGGCATATTTCACGTAGTACAATCCTTGAGCGCGATCGGTGATCAGGCCGTTGAACTCGATGGCCAGCCGGTATTTCCCCGGCGCGATTTCCCCCGCTGCATCCGGCGAGGAGAGAGTTAATGTTTGTTGCGCCGGGTCGAGCTTGGGCTGCCAGGGCGTTCCCTCCTTGCGTTCGCCCGCGGGGCTCAAAGTCGCTTTGGTCACTTCCAAGTCCAGCGCATTCAAAACAATTTCCCGCACGGGCTTCTTCACCTCGATGTCGATCTCCACGTTTCCGCGGGTGGTAAACTTATCCAGGTTCGGTTCGAGATGGAGCGCGTAGTGGCGCGGGATCACGGCCTTGGGAAGTTTGCCGGGCGTGGACTCGAAGGAAAACCGGCCTTCCGCCGCCACGGCAAGGCAGCTTGCGGCGAGAAATGGAAGGAGGATGAAACCAAGAGTGATGGATGACACACGCATGTTGAAAGAGTGTTTCAAACACCGATGGGCGTCAACAGGAAGGGTTGGGTTGGGACGGCGCGCTGCGCCGTCCGCGCCACCGAGCGAAGCGTCAGGTGGCGCAACCGAATGTGCAAAGCGGGCACGCTTGTTCAATCGCCCCACCCCCTGGCCGAAGCCGTGCGATCCGGATCATTCGTTCCGTCGCCTGACGCTGCGCTCGGCGACGAGGACATCGCAGCGCGATGTCCCTACCTTCTCAATTCCCCGAAGGCAAGCCGCCGGCGGAACCGGTGTTCTGGCTGGGTTGTTCGGGCTTGGGCTGTTCGGCGGCATCCTGCTTGTGCTTCCCATTCGAGACCGAGCCGGCAAGCGATGGGTTCTTCCCGGCTTGTTGCACTTCAATGCTGCCGGCGCGATAGCTTTCGCCGCTCGCGATGGTCAGGGACGGGCTGTCGGCAGTCCTGAATTTAACCGGCAGGCTGACGCGCTCGCGGCCGCTGGCGGTTTTGAAAACGGAGAAGTGCAAATGCGGGCCGCTGGTAAACCCGGTGTTGCCGGACAAGCCAATGAAATCGCCTGCGTTGACTTTGTCGCCCACTTTCACTCGATTGCCGCCAGCTTTGAGGTGGGCGTAAATGCCAATGGTTCCGTCGTCGTGCTGGATGAGGATGCAGTTGGCGCAGCTTTCATATTTGCGGTCGGGACCGCCGATGTCCGAGTCATCCTTGGATTTCACGACCAGGCCGCCGCGCGCGGCATGCACGGGAGTGCCAACCGGCATCTTCCAGTCGATGGCGAATTCGTCCGGTCCCGTGTGGCTGAAGCTGCCGTGATAGCCCTGGGTGACGCGGAACGTTTTCCCGGGCGCATAGGGCAGCAGATAAGCATACGAATCATCGTGAACGGCGGTCAAACTGCCGATGGTGAACGTGTCGGTATAGCTGTAGTTCCACGGAAGTTTTGGATCGATGGGGGTAAAGGTGAAAGCTTCGACGGTCTGGTTCCCGGCGAAAGTAGCGGTGTAAGGGAAATTGGTGCTGCCTTTCAGATTGGACAACTGGATGCTGAACGTGGCCGTCACGTCCGCCGCTTCCAGATTATGGACGAAAACATGCGTGATGCCGTCCTCTTCCCGCGTGGTGACTTTGAGCATCTTTCCCGTATTGCCATGGCCTGGATGCGCGAGTGGCGAAGTGATTGAGCCGGTGGGGATGCGTCCGCCGAGGGCGGAGAAGAAGATGGGGGACAGGCACCAAAAACCAAACACCAAACACCAGAAAAGCACGAAGCTCCCAATCCTAAAAAGGAGTCGGCTGGCACGATTTATTGAATTAGTCCGGACTTGCTGGTCTGTATCTGGCGTCAGGTTCGTTTTAATCATCAATTTTTGGGGTGGGAGATTGTCAGTTAGATATGCGGCTGGCAAGGCCGCAACGGAAGAAAAACACCAAATTCCAAGCACCAAGCACCGGAAAAGCTCCAAACAGCAAACACCAATGGGCGACTTAGGCGCTTTGGAGCTTGTAACTTGGTGTTTTTCTGAAGTTTGGTGCTTGAAATTTGGTGTTTCCAGAAGGTCATGATTTTGCAGTTAAGCGGCGACAGGAACTAAAGATTCGGAAACGCCAATAACGGGTTCGGCGGCCGGCTGGACATCCGAGAGGCGGGGCGGGGGTGAGCCGAAATCGGGCAGGCCTTCCGCAGTCCACGTAAACCGCTTGGCATGAACGTCCCGGTCCTTCCAGCCGTGGGCCTTGAGGGACTTGGCGTGATAGATGATCCAATCCTCCGTGCCGCACAGGGATTTCACGAAAGAGCAATGGCCGACGCCCCAAACGTGCTCGGTTTTCCGGAAAACCGGCCCGCGTTTTTGCCAGGCGGCCGGGTTGAGGATATCGCCGGTGCGGTTATGGAGCAGGCCCAGGCAGTAATCCGGCGTCCAACTGCCGCTGGCGGAATAGACGATGAAAATGTCGCCGTTGCGCTTGAGGATTTGGGGGCCTTCGCATATCGGCATGGCGACGCGTTCCCAGCGCTGATCCGGCGAGCAGAGTCGAACTCGCGGTCCGGCCAGGGTCACGGGATCGCGCATGGCAACGGCGTAAAGGTCCTGCCGCCCGTTGCGCGGGCCCGGCCAGCCCGACCAGATGAAGAACATCCGGCCGTTGTCGAGGGTCAGCACGGTGCCGTCGATGGCCCAACCGCCGGTCTGAAGCTGGCCGCGGCAATGGTACTTGCCGCGCGGGTCGTTCCCTTCGCTTTCGAGGACCCACATGCGATGGTTGTGATTGTCGCCGTCATCGGCGGCGTAATAGATAAACCAGCGATTGCCGATGCGATGCAGTTCAGGCGCCCAGAGGTGGTCGCAGTTCCGACCCGTGGCGGGCGCGTTCCAGACACAAACGCCGGCGTCCTGGCCAATGCCGGCAATGGTCCGCGAACGACGGACGACGATGCTGCGTTGGTGGTGCCTGCTCTCGCAGTAATAGTAAAAGCCCTCGTGGTGAATCATCCAGGGGTCCGCGGCATGGGATGGGAGTATCGGGTTTATACTTCGGCCTTTCGCGCTTCAGAGTTATCGAACACGGACTTGGACCGTTCCCGTGCTCCACCGCCCGGAGAACCAGTCCTGTCCCCAGGCTTTGCCGGGGACGCGCGCAAGTTAGAATTTTTCAGCAGGGCGAGTCTGTAGGCGGGAGATTAAAGTTTTGTAGGTGTTTGTCTGACTTACCAATCGTGCCATGCTCATGTTCGCGCTCGTGCTCGTCGTCGTCCTCGATCACTTTCCCAGTGCGAAACCAAACCGAGCACGAGGACGACGACGAGGACGAGTACGATTGGGATGGTGGATGCGGCTACCCGAGGAAGCACCATACGGGGGGCCATTCGTTCCGTCGCCTGACCAGAAACAGGGTGACAGCGGCGGGATTGGCGCCCACAGACCACAATACTCACAAGAAATGTGAATAAAACTGTTAACAAGCCGGAGCAGTTGGATCAAAATGAGCGGAGTCGCCGCACAGGCGAACTGGGTTTCGCGGCGCTTTGCGCGCGCGGAGATGATGCCACCGCAATGCGGGGTTTTGATGGATTTTGCCCCGGTCTGATTGAGTTCGGGGCGGTTCTTTGACAATCGAAAACAAGTCCAGGGTTCAAAGTCGAGCAGAGGGGTTTTCCAACGTTCCTTACACTTCCACGGTCTGTCGATTTGGAAATTGGCAATACAAGCAGGTTTGGAAACCTGCGCTACGGGGCAAATTAAGGTAAATTAAAGTAAATTAAACCTATTTTATTTTTTCCTTGTGGCACCAATGACTGAACACCAATCGGTTGTGGTCCGTCGACCGGAACAGACGGGTTGCCTTGCTACCCAGAGGCTGGGCATTGCCCGGAAGGCCGATTCGGGCTTTAATAGGGGTAGTGTCAGAGCAACAGTTGCATTTGTTCGAGCCGGCGCGGCCATTGTTGGAACGGTTCGGCGCGGCTTTCTTCAAGGCGGTGCCGCCAAGACCGGGGGTGTATATCATGAGTGGCGAGGCGGAGCGGGTATTGTACATCGGGCAGTCGGGCAATTTGCGGCAGCGGCTGGGTTCGTACAAGAATGCGCGACCGGACCGGGCGCCGCGAAAGGTCATCCGCTTGATCCACTCGGTCCGCAGCCTGGTTTGGGAGGAATGCGAAAGCATCGCGGCCGCCCGTTTGAAGGAGGCGCAGTTGCTCCGCGTGCACCGGCCCAGGTTCAACGTCCAAAACACTTATCCCCGCGCCTATCGCTTCATCTCCGTGACAGCGGCGGCGGAAGAGCTGGCACTAAGCCTGGCAACGGAGCCGCGCGCGGAAGGCAAATCTTTTGGCGCATTCAAAGCCGGTTCAACGGGCGCCTTTGGAGCGCTGCTGCGGCTGCTCTGGGCGGCAGTGCATCAGCCACACGAGCCTTATGATTTCCCGAGCCCGCTGTTGCAATCCCGTCCGCCGCGCGATTTCACGGTGCGAGTACCTTCGCCTTGTTCCCGCAATCCCGCCCTGACCGGCCTGATGGCATCGTTGGAAGCGCTGCTGGGCGGCGAGTCCGCGGAACTGATCAGCCTTCTGGCCGAGGCGATGCCGAGCGGCCCCGATGTGCCGCTCTTCCAGCGCAATCTGTTCGCCGCCGACCTGGAAACACTGGCCGGGTTCTACGAGTTCAGCGCGAAACGAAACCGCGAACTGCGCCACCGCCACGGGATTCGCGGCACGATCATACCGCAGGAGACGCTGGATGACTTTCTGGCGGTGAATTTGAGAGGGGCAAGCGCGGACAGCGAATAGCCATTTGCCGGGCGGCTGGGCCACGATTTGGCCCAGCAGTCTGCCGCGGCGACATTTACGTTTTGAATAATTCTTTAACAAACTGTTGACAAGTCCGGAGCGGGTATGTAAGATTCCCCGAGTTTGCTTTAAGGCGAACTGGATTTGCGGCGTTTGAGCTTAAAATTCCGGAATTACCCGGAAGAATTTTTGTGACCGGGCTGGAGACATGCGGTCATGGTTAAATCCTGCCTTGCCAGTTTACAATCCTGATGGTAAATAAATCCCACTAGCCACCTGACTGGACCTGAAGGCAAGTCCTAAAGCCGGGGTGTCTGTTTGAGCCCTGTTTTTGACGGTCCGGAATAATCATGAAGTCACCGATTCAACTCGTGGCAGTCCTTGCGCTTTGCAACCTGCTTGCATTTCCCAACCCAGCCTGCGCCCAAAGCACGGCCTTTGTCTATCAAGGCCGCCTGTCTGACGGCGGAAGTGCCGCCAATGGCACGTACGACCTGTCCTTCGCGTTGTTCAACAGCGCCAGTGGCGCCAGCCAACTCGGCAGCACGGTCACTCAGACCGTTTTCGTCAGCAACGGCACGTTCACCGCAACGCTGGATTACGGCGCCAATTTTCCCGGCGCCGACCGCTGGTTGGAGATCGGCGTGCGGACAAACAGCGGTCCCTACGTAACCTTGAGTCCGCGACAAAAACTCACGGCCGCGCCGTATGCCATTACCGCGGGCGGTTTGGCGACCGGCACTTACGGGAATGCGGTGACGTTCAACAACGGCGCGGACAATTTCAACGGCACGTTTATCGGTCAATTTCTTGGCTATAGTTTCATCGGCGGCGGCTTCACCGGCAGCTTTGTCGGCAACGGCAGCGGATTGATCGGCCTCAACGCCAGCGCGCTTTCCTCCGGGGTGGTGCCGCCCGCCCAGGAGGGCGCGCTCACAAACCATCTGGACGTTGCCGTCCTCGGTCTGGTTCCCGGACAGGTGCTGGTTTATAACGGGACCAGTTGGGTCAACGCCCCCCTGCCCAGCGGAGGCCAGGGACAAGGAACCAGCGTGCCGGTTTCGCTCACTTACTCGGGAACGAACGTGCCCGTGAACGCGGCGGTCGGCACGCATTTCCGATTAACCGCCACGAACAACTTTCTGCTCCAAAATCCCACGGGCGCCGCGGATGGCCAGCGAATGGTGTTTGAAATCATCCAGGATCCCACGGGTGGCCGGACGATGACTTTCGGCAACGCGTTCAAGTTCAGCACTGATTTGCCGGTGGCCAACCTGAGCACGAATGCCGGGTTGCGGGACTTCATTACGTGCATTTGTTCCGGCACCAATTTCTACGTCGTGGGTTTCATCAAGGGATTCTGATGAAACGGATGTTGATCATCGCCTCGCTGCTGGGGGGGTTCGAAGCCTCCGCCGTCATCAGCAGCAACCTCGTGGCTGACTGGCAGGCCGGTGTCGGCATCGTCGCGTCCGGCGGGCGAATCTTCCAATGGAATGACCAACATCAAACGTTGAACAACGACGGCCTCGGACCACACAACCTCACGCAAACAAACGCCCCTGCCCAGCCTTACGATACGACCGACGCCCGCGGCAATCGCGGCGTCCTGTTTCCGTGGAGCTTTTTTGCGCCGCAACCGAACACCGGTTTGAACATCCCCAATTCCCTCGGCGGCCTGGACACCGACAACACGACTATCTACGTCGTCGCGACCGGGCCG
This sequence comes from Verrucomicrobiota bacterium, assembly GCA_021325145.1. Taxonomy (GTDB): domain Bacteria; phylum Verrucomicrobiota; class Verrucomicrobiia; order Limisphaerales; family Pedosphaeraceae; genus JAJPHR01. The sequence continues at coordinate 17,775 of JAJPHR010000097.1, forward strand.
ATGGTCCCGACCAACCAGACCTTGATTTGGCCCGCGGGGCTGGCTTCCGGGTGGATCCGTTTTTCGCAGCCCAGCAACTTCCCCGCCAGCTTGCAGGTTGGCTCGAGTGGTTCCACAATTTATCCGCCGCTAAACCTGGCGGTCTTTGTCGGCGCAAGCGACACCAATGCCACCACACTCCGGTGGAACAATCTCAGCCGAACCAATGCGGCCCAACCGCGAGTCACCACGGGCAATGGCGGAACAATCGGTTCGATTAACGGCTCGGAATTTTACTACGGCATCATCTATCGCATGCTCGTGTACAAAGCCGCGCATACCGCCGCGCAAATGGACGCGCAGGTCGCGGAACTGGCCGGGCTTTACGGCGTCCGCACCCATTACACCAAGCAAGCGGTTTGCCGCGGGGCTTCCACCTCCGAAGGCGTGGGCTCCACGATGCTGCAAAGCTACGAGTTCCAATTAGCGCAGCGTTATCCGGAGATCGCCTGGCACGACCAGGGCCTGTACGGGACCTATCTCGGGACCAACGGCTTGACCGGCTCCATGTACGACATCGACGGCAATTACGTGGACACGCTTTTCGACAGCGGGCTGCAACGAAATTGGCTGTTCATGCTGGCCGGGTTGAACGACGTTTATACCGGCGGCCAAACCGGTTTCTCCACCTGGCAGAGACTGACCAACTACGTCGCCGCCCGCAAAGCCGTTCATCCCTGGACTGTCGTCGTCTCCACGTTGCAAGCCGACATCGTGGCCCCCGCCGGCAACGCCGATTACAACGCCTGCATCCGGACCAACGGCGGTCCCTGGGACGCACTCGTCGATCCCGGCGTCAATTCACCCATCGAAACCCGCCTGAGCAACCCCAACAACACGACCTATTTCTATTCCGACGGAGTTCACCTGAGCAACCTGGGCTACGGCGTGCTCGCCGATCATTTCGGCCAAATCGTCAACGTGCCCCATCGTACCACCGGCTTTTTCGGACCGTGAGCCAAGGGGACGCGCCGAAACACCCCCCCCAGAATAACCCAGCTTAACCTCGCGGCCAGCGCCGCGACACTCCAACGCGTCCCGTCCAAACTAACTTTAGAATTTAAGAAATATTAAATTATATTCATAATTCATGGAATACAGGTCCGCGCTTTTTTCGAACTTGCAATCCTGCCTGCCCTTGCCCGGGTGAACCGTAAAGGCGTTGAGCACTCGTCGTAAAAATTCTGGCGGGAGGGTTACTACGTATTGACGCAACCAGCGGTGCAGACCAGATTCGCTGTGGAGACGGAATGCAAACTTAAACGCTAATTTTATGGCCAGACCCTTGGGAACCATCCTTTTGGCTGAAGATGACGCGAATGACGTTCAGTTGACCCGGCGCATGTTCGCCCGCTGCCGCATCTTGAATCCCTTGCACGTCGTGGACGATGGTGATGAGGCCATCCAGTATCTGCAAGGGGAAGGCCCCTACGCCGACCACCTCCGCTGTCCCAGCCCGATTTTCTTCCTGCTGGACCTGCGCCTGCCGCGGGTGGGCGGGTTGGAGGTGCTGCACTGGATGAAGACGCACCAGGAATGTGCGGTCACCACCTTCGTGCTGACGGCGTTCCAGGATTTGAACCTGATGAATGAGGTGTACCAACTTGGCGCCAAATCCTTTCTGACCAAGCCGCTGCATGAACGCGATGTTACCTCCCTGCTTTGCACTCAAAACGGCGTCAGCGTCGCCCAAAACATCCGCGGCATGTCACTCAAGTGCCCGTAAACGTTGGTTTCACCGCGCCTGGAAAGCAGCGAAGTTTTTCAGGCCTGCGGAAGCTCCAGCCAAAAGCAACTGCCTTTTTGAGGCTCTGAATTGACTCCGACCTTCCCGCCCATTCTTTCGATTCCTTTTTTCACGATGGCGAGGCCGATGCCCGTGCCGGCATATTGTTCCCTTTCGCACCCAGGGCTTTGGTTAAGCAAATGTAAAAGATGGGGGTTTTGCTTTAAGGAAATGTAAAATATCCAGCACGGGCTGTGAATTGAGGTATGCCTTAGGCATGAAAGCAATCAGCGCCCCCAAAACGACTACACTCGCAGCCCTGCTGGCATTCAGCCAATTCATCTCGACGATTGCGGTTCAAGGAGCACCTTCATTGAGCCTGACGCCGGGAACCAGCCAGTCCACCGGCAGCCTCACCATCAACGACCCAAATAACCAAACCTGGGTCATTTCCGTCTCTACGAATTTCACCGTCTGGAATGAGGTGACAGCGTGGAAGGTGTTTAACGGCAGCTTTCATACCAGCCTGACGTTCCAGCCGGGTGGCACACCGGTCTTTTACCGCGCCACGTTCGATCCGGCGCGGCAGACCATCATGGACACCACGGCGGCGGCACTTCTGTTGCCAGCTTCGCCTTTCAATTACGCCAACCCTGCCTTGCCGGCGAATTATTTGACGCCGCCAATTTCTTTGGAGGACAACACGCCGACGAATAATCCGATCACGGACGCCGGGGCGGCCCTGGGCCGGGTTTTGTTTTACGACAAACGTCTTTCCACAAACCAAACCATCGCCTGCGCATCCTGCCATCAGCAGCAACACGGATTCTCGGACCCGCGAACATTCAGCGTCGGCTTCAATGGCAGCCTGGGAACGCGCAACGCGATGGGGCTGACACAGGCGCGTTATTATCAGCGCGGCCATTTCTTTTGGGACGAACGGGCGAACACACTGGAAGACCAGACGCTGCAACCGATCCAAAATCCCATTGAAATGGGCATGACCTTGCCGGCGCTCGTGTCGCGTCTGGCGGCGGAACCTTTTTATACGAATCTGTTCACCCAGGTCTTTGGCACGCCGGACGTGACGACCAACCGGATTTCATTCGCGCTCGCCCAGTTCGTGCGTTCCATGGTTTCAACGAACTCCCGGTATGATGTGGGTCGGAGGATCGGTTTTGCCAATTTTACCGCGCAGGAGAATCTGGGCCGACAAATCTTTTTTGGCCAGACGGGCAATGCTACTTGCGCCGTCTGCCATGCCCCCGACACGTTCTCAGCGGCGAATATTTTCAACAACGGGTTGGAATTTCCCTACGTGGATAAGGGCGTGGGCGGCATCACCGGGCAGGCAGCCGACATGGGCTTGTTCAAGGCGCCATCATTAAGAAACATCGAGTTGACGGCGCCGTATATGCACGACGGCCGATTCGCCACGCTGGAGCAGGTGGTGGCCTTTTATAACGCGGGCATCGTGGATAATCCTAATCTGTCGCCGCCCTTGCGGACGGGCCGTCCCCCGCAACCACCCGGAGGACCACTGCGATTGAACCTCACCGCAAGCGAACAATCCGCACTGGTGGCTTTTTTGAAGACACTTACCGATACCAACTTGACGACTGATCCGAAATTTTCGGATCCCTTTAATTACGGGAATTAAGTAGATCGGCAAAAAGTTTTGTTAAATCGTCCCTAACCGATTGTCCTTTGAGCGCAAGCCGCCTTTGTTGAGGGCCTGACGGTTGCTCAAACTCTTCATCCACCACAACGGGTAGTCCACCGCCCACCCGATGGGTTCGAACTGGTGGTTGGGCAGATTTTCTTTTTGAGTTCCTTCCACAGGTGATCCATCGCATTGAGCCGTACCGACCCTTTTCTGGTATTGAGCATACTATTCGCCGGACTATAATCTTTAAATGAACCGCATTCGCTCCATCCGTTTTCTTTGTCTCCTCGTCTTCTGCGAATTCGTGTTGCTATTTGTGACCGGATGCGGCGACTCACCTTCTTCCAGCGGCATGCAAAACGCCCAAGCCACCCAGGCAACCACTTCAGTTGCCACAGCCGGAACGAATAGCATGATGCAGACATTATTCGACGATTTTGAGAGCAGTTCGATCGCTTCATTTTGGCTTCCGGGCGACTATGGAAGCGGCCTTTATGTGTCCGGCGCAATTAAGGTGTCCACGAATTACGCGCGCACCGGCTCTAATTCGGTCCAAATCACGATTCACCAAGGCGATATTGAAAGGCCCGGCGACGCCGGCACTCGCGTCGAACGTGACGAGTTGGATTCCGGGCATTTTCCATTGCGCGGACGGGAGGCATGGTACGGCTTTTCGTTCCTGATACCGGAGAATTTTCCGATCCTGGACAACCGCCTCGTCATCAGTTCCTGCAAACAATCCGACGTTAGCCGCCCGCTTACAGCGCAACGCTTTCGCAATGGAAAGCACACGCTCACTGTGGAATCACAGGGGCTAAAAAAGGAGTACCGCCTTCCTCCCCTCCCACTCGGCAAATGGGTGGACATGATTTATCACGCCCGCTATTCGGCGGAACAGGACGGTATTTTCCAAGTCTGGATGAACGGCAAACAGGTTGTTTCCTATTCCGGCCCTTTGGCTGACCGTGATGCGAAAAACGCGTTCTACCACAAAATCGGCCTTTACCGCGATTGTATCCCCGAACCTATGACCATTTATTTCGATAATTACACCATGGGCGAAACATTCCAGTCGGTGGATCCCGCACGCTTTGACAAATCCGGCCACTAAAAGGGCCGGTTTCGGAACCGACCGCTTCCAGGACCACCAGGGGCGGTTGCTCGGGCTTGGTGCGAGAAGCCAGAAGTCGCCGGCAACTGTGGATTTAAAAGGGAGTTCCAATTTCAACTATCGCACTGCTGTGTTGCAATAACGAGCAGGCCGGTGTATTTACATAAGTCGCCCAGAGCACATGAAAAGGTATATACGGAATTGTTTGGCTCTGGTAACGGGGTTGATTTTATGCACCGGTTGTTCAACCTTGAAACCAAGCGAGGAACGTCGGGCTGCCGTGGAGGTTACGCCTTGGAACGGAGCGCCACTGGCGACGGCGGCATCTGCGGCTTCAGAGTCCCAATCTCCATATGTGGCGGCATTTTTAGATTTTTTATATCTGTTGGCCCATCTTTAATGCCCGGGCCAACCGCTATTGGCACGGTCAGTTCTAAAAGGGGTCGAAGCGGGTTCAGACAATGGGCGGCCCTTTTCGGCGGGCTTACGGCGTCAAAGCCGCCCTGTACAGATGCCAATCAAACTGCGCCCAGACATAGCCACCACGTATCTGTATCTTATCTATTGTCCAGCCTTTGACGTAGGCATATTTCAGCACCTTGTTTCGGGCGGGATCAAGGAGCGCAACATAGCCCATGCCGCCCACCCAAACTTCCTGGCCTTGTATCGATACCGTCGATACCCCCAGCGGCAATCCTGCAACCTCTGGAAAACTGTGCCATTTCCCTTCCTTGAGGTTCAGGGTATGCACACCAAATTCCTTATCGACTTTAGCTGCGCCTGACTTATAGACGGTCGTAATGGGCGCAATGAATCCCCCGGCACAAATCATGTCCATGTCGGCAGCGATAGTCGTGGTGTGTTCCTGGCCGGAAATCAGGCCCCACTTGTCCTCGCGAGCACTGTAGTTGCGCAACCCGCGTTGCGGGACAAACCAGACCATACCGTCGGGACCCGCGGCCAGCGCTGTGATTGGCTGGCGCGGAGGTTGCCCATGCGTAACGGCGTTTGTGGACAGGGAGGGTCCGAAAGCAATCAAGTGGCGCGTGGGCAAATCGAGCTTTCCCAACCCTCCGTCGGTGGCCTCGCCATAGCCAATCCAAAGCACGTCGTCTGCGAGTTGCAGTGATGAGATGAAGTTCATCAATAGACCATCTTTGTCGGTCCATTGGCGGCACTGCCGACTGGCCTTGTCGAATTCGATCAATCCCGCCCCGCCCGTGCCGATCCAAATACTGGAAGGCCCGACGCATACAGCTGTAATCAATATGGAAGGGGCAAGCGGAAGATCTATCAGCAGGTTGGTTTTCAGTTCAAAGTTCAGATGCGTCAATTTGCCCTGCAAGGCGACCCAGAGGCCGTCAGCATCCGTGGCGAACGTGCCATATTCTGTGACGCGGACGCGATACATGCCGATATGACCCGATGGCGTGTCGCAAAAACACAGGCCCGTGTTCTCCAGGTCAAATTCGCGAGGATCGTGCTGTTCCTGAATCCCAAGGTTTCTGCGGCAGAAATTGGCCAATTTACTCGTGCGCACCACGGTGTCAGCCTTTCCCCATGGGCCACTGTTTCCCAGATGGACCGGGTAATTCGACCAGCCTTCCGCAACTTTTAACTCATCCCTCCATCGCTCCGCCGCTTGGTAAGCATAAACGAGTGCCATTTTGTCCTCGTCCGTAACTTGGACGGTCGGATCCACGGTTGCGGCCTGCAACTCAGCTTCCACGATCCTGGCGCTAAGTGCCCAGTCTTTATGCGACATCGCCCAATCATAAGCTGTATAGCGAAGATGGCTCCAAAGCGATGCGCCTTTCCTCGTCAATTCCTTGGGATGCTCGGCATACCATTCCAAAGTTTTTTCAAATTCTCCGACTACGGGTGAGTTAGTGTCATTCTGGAAGGTTACGAGAGTGGCCAGCAAAAAGAGAATCGAGTTCGAGGCCACAGCCTTCATTCTGGGCAGCAACTCATTCAATCGCTGGGCGGCAGCTTCTCGGTTCGTGCCGTAACTCTCGGCAAAATCATCCATGCCCAGTGACCTTTCATAGGATCCCGCTTCGAATTTCTGTAGGTAGTCAAACAGACGCGCTTCAGCCAGCTCGTGAACCTTCGAACCTTCGCCGCGCCGGATGGCAGCGTCCCTTTCCGCGCTTTCGGCTTCCTGCTGGAAAAACTCCGCGGCGGAATGGTTGTTGCTCCGCCGCGCTGCCGAGCCAAACCACCGCGCCCGCGCTTCTGGATCGTCATAATAAAGACCCCAGCGGAGGGCTGTTTTGGCGGTCATCGACCAGCCATCCGCCACTGGTTCGTCAATCACCTGACGATAATACTCCCGGCCCTCATCCACACGGTCGGCCGAATCGCTTATCAGGCATCCGGCCAGACGCATTTTTGCCTGGCGATTCGTCGGGTCCAACAATAGCGCGGTCTCGAAGGCTCGAATGGCTTCCTGCAAATTGCGTTGCCGCCGAGCGGTTGCTTGCGCATCCGGCAGCGCACTGAATGCGAAAGGCCTGCCCCCCGGGTCAAAGGAACCACTCAATTCTTCGCCCACGCTCATTTGGAACCGGAACTCGCTGGCTTTCGTCGGAACTAAAATGCCCGTGTCGCCGCTCATCACCCCATCGATCTCGCTCTTCGCCTTCTGAAATAGAGGTTCGTCCACCGCCCCCCGCAGGACGTCCAGAACCGGCCTGCGGCCAAATATTCTCTGCACCCTGAGTTTCAGCTCGACTTCATCGCGTGGATTTCCATAAGACTGATAATGCCCGTCCACCAGCCAGAACGCTGACTGCATGCGGGGTGGTGGATTTGTGTCACTCCCATCGGTAAGGCTGGCCAGGTCGAGGTGCACTTGCTGCAGCAAAGCCGTTACATATTCCCGCTCCAAAAGTGTCGTGCCCGAGCCGCTGTAAGCCGCCGTTAAATGGGCTCGCAACTGCCTTGGTAAATCAGGTTGACGGCTGTCGGTGCCCACGTCCTCGAATGTGCCAATTGCCAGATACACTCGTGTCCCTGCATTCGAAGCCTCGCCGCGACATCGCCGCACGAAGGCGGCCACGTTCTCCGCAAGATCGATCCCTGCTTCTTTGAACGGAATCACGCCGACGTCGCGCATGATGCCCGTCCGGGCATCCACAATGCGGACCACCACAGCGTTGCTGTTCCCGGCCGAGGCGACGCTGCCCAGCAGAAACCAATCAGCCCGCAACAGTTTGCCAACTCGAACCGCGTCACGCGCTCGAACCAGTCCGGATAGGTTCAGTTCCAGTTCGCGCAGCACGGCATTGAGGGACTGCCGTTCCACCAATTGCAAGCCCTTGGCCGAACTCAGGCCAACTGTGATTAAATCCCCGAGTTTCCGGTTCTGCGCGTCGTCCGGAAGACCGAGGCTGCCGATTGCCAGCCGAACCTGTTGTGAGGGCTTAAGCGGGACGGGAGAGTCCACCGGCGGCAGGGGCACATTTTTTCCTGACCCGGAACTTAACGACGGACGCAAAACAACCGGAGCATTCGCAAACCAGTTGGCCAGCCAGTAAATGCACAATCCGCCAAACACCAGAACGCTGATGATTATCAGGAAGCGACGATTCATGATCATGCTCGCCGTTTCATCACCACAATTGCAGGGAATGGTTTCCGCAATTTTGGCGGACCTCAACGAATGAATCAGTCGAATTCATAGTTCCTCGCGGCCATTCACAACTTTAAACCTTTAGACCATTGCGAGAAACAAATCCTTTGAAAAACCTTCATTGCAGCTTTCCGACCTTTACGCACGTCGGAAATGGTCTTTTTCCAGCGCAAATGGCTGAGCGCCCAGAAATCAAGCAATTTGGTAGCCGAACCTGCCCTTGATACGCAAGAGGCAGAATCTTTCTCCCAACCGGCAAATGGATTTAGCCCAAAATTCTCCGGCCTTCGTCGAGGAAGATGCCTTTGAAGTTCATTTCCAGCGCCTGGGCGTTGGTGGCTTTGGCGAGGGCTTCCTTCTCGGAGACCTTGCCTTCCTTGACGAGCTGGAACAGCGCCTGGTTGAAATTCTGCATGCCGTCATCGACGCCGGTTTCGATGGCGGCGGGCAGCTTGTCGAGCCGGTTTTCCTCGAGCAGTTTCTTGACGGTGCCGGTGTTGATGAGAATTTCGACGGCGGGCGTCAGGCTGCCGGCGAGGGTGGGAACCATGCGCTGGCAAATGACGGCTTGCAACGTGCCCGCCAATTGACGGCGGATTTGCTCACGCTCGTCGGCGCGGAAGAAGTCAAGGATGCGGCCAACGGATTGCGAGGCGTTGGTGGTGTGGAGCGTGGATAGGACCAGGTGGCCGGTGTCCGCCGCGCTCATGGCGGCGGTGAAGCTGGTGGAGTCGCGCATTTCGCCGATCATGATGATGTCCGGGTCCTGGCGCAGCACGTTGCGCAGGGCGTGCTCGAAGGACAGGGTGTCCAACCCGACTTCGCGCTGTTCGATGACGCACTGGTTGTCCTCGAACACATACTCGATGGGATCTTCCATCGTGATCATGTGTTTTTTGCTGTTCGCGTTGATGTGTTCGATCATCGCCGCGAGGGTGGTGGACTTGCCGCAACCCGTGGAACCGGCGATCAGCACGATGCCGCGCTGTGATTCCGCGATGCGCTTGATGGTGTCGGGCAGGCCGAGTTCCTGAAAGCTCGGCACGTTGGTCTTGACGAAGCGCATGGCGAGGCAGAACTGGCCGCGCTGCTGAAAAAGGTTCGTGCGAAATCTTCCCGTGCCCGGCTCGAGATAGGAAAAGTCAACTTCTCGTTCTTCATCCAGCCGCTTTTGCAGGTGGTGCGGCGTGATGTTCTTGACGACGAGGTTCAGCCATTCTTCGGTGGGAATCGGACACTCGATGGCAATCAACTGGCGGTTGATGCGGAAGACCACGGGCGTGCCGACTTTGATGTGCACATCCGAAGCGCCCCCGTCAACGGCCAGCTTCAGGATGCGGTGAAACAGTTCCATGCGCGTGTTTTAGCAGATCAAAGAGAGTGAGGCCAACTTGAAATTTGGAGAACCCAAGGCGTCAACTTCCGCGGGACGCAAAGAGCCTCAGCGGTTCGGAGTCCCGGCTTCAGCCGGTGGGGCCATCGCATTGGGAAGCAGGTTGAAAGTTCTCGAAGTTATCGTGTCTGAGTATGTCCCGCCGCCTAAAGGCGGGACTCCATGCGACCCGAGAAGAGCGCTCGGGCGCTGACGCGATCAGGAATACGCGAGCAGGTTTAGTCGCGCCTGTGACTGCTTGGAAAGACTGGTGAAGACCATGGAGACGGTGTAACCCGTGTGGCGATTGCCATTGCAGGCGACCACGACGCCCGTGCAATGAACCCGGCCGGAATCGCGGGTCGATTGCAAAGTCACTGTCATTTCCGTCCAGGCGGCAATTGGGGAAGCTGAACGAAATTCCACTCCGTTTTTACGGACGCGCACCTCGTTGGGTGCCAGGGACAAGCGGGTCTCGCGTGCTTCTACGGTTAACTGTTGAAACTCAGCCGACCCATCAACTTTTCTCGCGCTCATAGTAGTAATTAACCCTACCACGATTCCCGCCGACGTCAACAAGGAGATTTTGGAAATCAACGAATGTTTTGGCCCCCTCCTGGCTGGGAATCTGCCTGTCTTTAGGCTGCTCCCGTCTTAAAATCCAGGAAGCCAGGAGCTTACTTGCCTTCGGATGCCGCTGCCTCGATTCGGTAAAGGTGGGTTCGGGTTCTGAGAAAGAGTGCCTTGCCCGAAACCGCCGGGGAAGCCATGAAGCCGCCAGCCAAGGTGTTCGTGGCCAGCACGTTGTAAGTGCGGCCGGGTTGGATAATGGTCGTCGTCCCCTGTTGATTGAAAAAATACAAATGGCCATCCGCATAGATGGGAGACGAAGCACACTTGCCGCCGATCCGGTCCGTCCAAACGACCTTGCCGGTTGCCGCTTCGAGACACGTGAGAAAGCTTTCGTCTGATGCCGTGTAAATCAAGCCGTCCACGAGGATGGGCGAGGCGTATTTGCCTACATGTGTCTGGAGCTTCCAAGCCAGGTGCGTGTCCGTGACGTCGCCTTGTCCGCCAACCTTAACGGCCCAGAGTTCGGTCTTCATCAGGCCGGTGACAAAGAAGGCCAGGCCCTGATCGTAAAGCGGGCGGGGAGCCACGGACCAATCGTTGTAATGAACCTTCCAGAGTTCGTGCCCGGTTTGCGGATCGTAGCCGTAGGCCGCCTTCGCACCCGCACTAAGCAGCAACGGCTGGCCGTTGGCGGTTACGACCAATGGAGTGCTGTGCGCCTTCCGCAAATCTCCGTCTTTCGCCATTTGCCCCGGCACATCCGCATCGTTCCACGCGACCGAGCGGTCGGTTTTCCAGACGGTCTGGCCGGTCTGTTTGTCGAGCGCGACATGATATTGCAGGTCCGCTCCGTCCATCGTCAGGATCACGAGGTTCTTGAACGACACCAGGGACGAGGACGGCCCGCGATAATGCCGGCAAGGCAAATCGTCGCGTTTCCAAAGCGTCTTGCGCGTGCTGGTGTCCAGGCAAGCCGTTCCAAAACTGCCGAAGTGAACGTACACCCGGCCCGGCTCGATGACCGGCGAAGGCGTGGCGTAACAGTTCATCGACGCGCCATTGCCCAACGACTCCGGGTTGTCGGCGTGAAACACCTTCTCATTGAAAAGGATTTTCCCGCTCTCGGCATCGACACAAACGGCGAAGAAATCATGCCCGTCCACCGTGGCGGTGGTGAGCCAGACCTGGCCGTCCATCACCACGGGCGTGGACCAGCCTCGATACGGAATTTCCGTTTTCCATTTGACGTTGTTGGTTTCGCTCCAGTGCAACGGCAGGCCGGCCACGCCGGCATCCGCATGCCCGTCACCCGTGGGACCGCGGAATTCCGGCCAATCACCCAGCGCAGCACCGGCAGCGAGCATGAGTATCAAGATCAATCCGGAACGCAGGATGCGCCGAGGGGAAAACGGATGCATGCCGAAAGGTGGCAGGACTGCCAACCCAAGTCAATCAGTGATCCAAAAGCAAGCTCTGCGGGGCACATCGTGAAACAACCACCTTGTCGAAGCAGGTCGGGGCGGGGACGGCTCGTCCCCCGCACACTTCCGAGCCTGAAATGAAACGGGGACGAGCCGTCCCCGCTCCGGTAGTGGTTGTTCCGGGGTGCGCCCACTCCGCGGTGGAAGAAGAAGTGGGGACGAGGATGTCTCGCCCGATCAGCGACCGGCGAGCCATAGCCGCATTTTGGCTTCCAAGCTCAAGGAAAAAAACTCTTGTATCGTGGAGGCCAAAGGGGTAGGAAAAAGCCATGTCAAAATCCAACTCTCGCCAGACTTTTGGCTCCCTAAATCGTCGTCAGTTCATTTATTATTCAGCGTTGGCCGCCAGCAGTGTGGCCCTTACCGGCTACGCCAAGCCCAAAATCAAATCGCCCAACGAAAAACTGGATGTCGGCATCATCGGCTGCCGCGGCAAAGGCGAAGTCGATTCGGCCGGCCTCTCCAGCGAAAACATTGTCGCCCTGTGCGATGTCGATGCCGAAAGCCTCGCGGCGGCGGCGAAAAAGTGGCCGAACGCCAAGCAGTACCGCGACTATCGGGAAATGATCGAGAAGGAAAAGGGCATCGATGCTGTGACGGTGAGCATTCCGGACCATCAACACGCCCCGGCCGCCATGCTGGCCATTCACGCGGGCAAACACGTTTATTGCCAGAAGCCGCTGACGCACACGATCAGCGAAGCCCGGGCGCTCACCCTCGCGGCCCGGAAGTACAAGGTGATGACCCAGATGGGAAATCAGGGCCATTCCGGCGACGGCATCCGCAAGGCTTGTGAAATGATTTGGTCGGGAGCAATTGGCCCCGTCCGCGAAGCGCATTGCTGGACGAACCGCCCGATTTGGCCGCAAGGGCGGACGCGCCCGTCGGGGTCTGATCCCGTGCCGGAGAATCTGGATTGGAATTTGTGGCTTGGCCCCGCGCCTGAACGTCCCTTTGTCCAGGACTGGCCCGAAGACCGCGAGAAGGCCGGGGGCAATCAGCGCCGCCGGCGCAACGGCGTTTATCACCCGTTCAACTGGCGCGGTTGGTGGGATTTCGGCTGCGGCGCCTTGGGTGACATGGGCTGCCACGTCATGGACGGAGCGAATTGGGCGCTGAAACTCGGCGCGCCTAACAAGGTGGAACTGGTTGACTCCTCGCCTTTGAATGACGACATGGCGCCTTCCTGGTCGATTATCCGCTCGAGCTTCCCGGCGCGGGGCGACATGTTCCCGGCCTGCACGCTGACTTGGTATGACGGCGGCAAGTTGCCGGAACGGCCCAAGGAAATGGAGCGGGAAAAATTCGAACAGAGCGGCACGATTTTCATCGGCGACAAAGGCAAGATGATGATCAGCGAGTACAGCGACCACCCGCGTTTGCTGCCGGAATCGAGCATGGCAGACTACAAATGGCCCGATCAGACCATTCCACGCGTCCCGGACAACGATCCCTACAAGGACTTCATTCGCGCCTGCAAAGGCGGCCCCGCCCCGTGCTCGAACTTTGACGTCGCCGGGCCATTTACGGAAATGGTGCTGCTGGGCAACCTGGTGCTCCGGCTGCGCAAAAATATTGAATGGGATTCGGAGAAAATGCGCGTGACGAACTGCCCGGAAGCGGAGCAATTGGTTCACGGCAAATATCGCAAGGGTTGGAAGGTTTAGGAAAACACCAAATACCAAGCGCCAAGGCTCAAACGGAAAGTGGCTTGGTCGTTGTAGGAGGAGCGCGGTACAGCTACCGCGCTCCTTCGCATTTTTGGCGGGCAATGCTGCTTCTGTTTGTGTGCGGTTGAGGTTGTCGTCTTCGTCCCGGTCCTGATCAGCCTAAAAAGGACGCGGCCTGTGGGAATAGAAGCTTGATACAAGTGTCTTATAGGCGGAACGCGCGCATCTGGACATTGCCCGCATGGAACGCGGCGCGCACGGAGTGACGCGCCCTACCGAGGCAGGCGCTTACTTAGGGTGCGGGCAGGGTCAAGCGTGCGCCCCAGTGAATTCCGCGATTCGCTGCGGGGTTGTCTTTCGCGGGGGTTTGGTTGATTATTGCGGAGGGTTCGCCGGCGGTTTCGTCCGGCGTTTCGCAGCGGCGGCACTGCCGCAACAGCCGCTTTGCCCAACACGTATGTTGTCGTAATCATGGAAACAAAAGAATTGAACGGTCCCGTGTCAGATCGCCGTAGCTTTTTCAAGAAGGCGGCGGCCGTGGTGATCGGCGGCATCGCCGGGCTCGTGCCTGCACTGGCCGGGTTGATGGTGTGGCTCGACCCGCTGCGCCACAAAGCCGCAGCCGGCAGCGCGGTAAAGGTCACGACGCTCGATGCGCTGCCTGCGGATGGAATCCCGCGCAAGTTTCCCGTGCTGGCGGACCGCACGGATGCCTGGAACAAATATCTCCATGTGCCGGTGGGCGCGGTCTATTTGCGCCGCACGACTGGTGACAAGGTTGAGGCATTGAACGTGGTTTGCCCGCATGCGGGATGTTTCGTCGATTTCCGCGGTGACAGCGGGCAGTTTCATTGTCCGTGCCACAACAGCACGTTCGCGCTGGACGGGGGGATCGCCAACCCGTCGAGTCCCGCGCCGCGCGGGTTGGACAGCCTGCAGGCGGAAGTGCGGAACGGCGAGGTTTGGGTGGCGTTCCAGAATTTCAAGGCCGGCCAAAAAGAAAAGGTGCCGACGGCATGAAGGGCGTGTTTGATTGGCTCGACAATCGCGCCGGGGTGCGGAAGCTGGCCAAAGAGGCGCTCTACGAAAATGTGCCGGGCGGCGCGCGCTGGCGTTACGTGTGGGGCAGCACGCTGACGTTTGCCATCGGCGTGCAGTTCATCACCGGGATTTTCCTTTGGATGGGTTACAGCCCCAGCGCGCAGACGGCCTGGGAAAGCGTGAACTACATTCAGAGCGAAATGTCCGGCGGCTGGCTGCTGCGGGGCATTCATCATTACACGGCGCAGGTCATGACCGTGCTGCTGGTGCTGCACTTGATGCAGGTGGTGATTGACGGCGCGTACAAAGCGCCGCGCGAGGTCAACTTTTGGTTTGGCCTGCTCCTGTTGCAACTGGTGCTGGCGCTTTCGCTCACCGGGTACCTGCTGCCGTGGGACCAGAAGGGATTTTGGGCCACGAAAGTCGCCACCAACATCATGGCCATTGCGCCGGTGGCCGGACCAGCTTTGCAAAGGATTGTCATCGGCGGAAGCGATTACGGACATCACACGCTGACGCGGTTTTTTGCGCTGCACGCCGGTGTTCTGCCCGGGGCGTTGATCGCCTTGATCGTTGGGCATGTCTATCTGTTCCGTTTGCACGGGTTGAAGGCCAGGGAGCCGAAACGCAAGCCGGATGCCACGTTTTGGCCCGACCAGGTGTTGATGGATGCCGTGGCGTGCCTGGCGGTGATGGCCGCGGTGTTGTTTCTCATCGTGCGGCATCGGATTTTTTCCCCCACCGGGCAGCTTGGGGCCGAGTTGGGCGCGCCGGCTGATCCTTCCGAACCGTATTCCGCCGCCCGCCCGGACTGGTATTTTCTTTTCCTGTTTCAATTCCTGAAATATTTCCCGGGCCATACCGAAATCTGGGGGGCGATTTTTATTCCGTCGCTTTTGCTGGCCGTGGTGTTTCTCATGCCGATCCTGGGCCGATGGAAACTGGGACATCGTTTTAACCTGGGGTTGCTGGGCGCAGTGCTGGCGGGCGCCGGGTTGCTGACGTTTCTCGCGCTGGCGGAGGACCGGCACAATTCCGATTACCAGTTTGCGGCAAAGAACGCGGAGCGCGAAGCCGAACGCGCCAAGGCGCTGGCGAATTCGCCCGCGGGCGTTCCGGCGGGCGGCGCGGTGGCCTTGCTGCGCGCGGACCCGTTCACACAGGGTCCAAAACTCTTTGCGGAACACTGCGCCAGTTGCCATCGTTTCGACGGGCATGATGGAACCGGGAGGCCCGTCAAGGACCCACCAGTGGCTTCGGATTTGAAGGGATTTGGTTCCCGCGCCTGGCTGACCGGATTGCTGGATCCGGAACGAATCAGCACCACCAATTATTTTGGCGGCACAAAATTCAAGGACAGCAAGATGTCCAAGTTCGTGAAAAAAGACGTGGCGGGGTACACGCCGGAGCAGAAGGAGCAGTTGAAAAAGGTGATCGCGGCGGTTTCAGGCGAGGCGAAGCTGAAGGCGCAACAAGCGGACGATTTGCGCGACCAACCGCTCATCACCGAAGGCTGCGATCTGCTCAAGAACGCGATGAAATGCACGGATTGCCATCAGTTCCATGCCAGGGATGAGGAAGCAACCGCGCCGGACTTGACCGGCTGGGGTTCGCGCGACTGGCTCGTGAAGTTTCTCAATAATCCGGCCCACCCGGACTTTTACGGCGCGCGGAACGACCGCATGCCGGCGTTCGGTGAGAAGCAGATTTTGGATGCGATGCAAATCGGCTTGCTGGCGGATTGGCTGCGGGGCGATTGGTACGAAGCGGAGGAGGCCGCAAACACCAAAAGCCAAACACCAAGCCCCAGATAAACACCAAGCACCAAGCTCCAGATGAGAGTCTATCTCGGTAGGGCGCGTCACTCCGTGCGCGCCGACGACGGGCAGAGGACTGCCCGCCCTACCGAGATAGGTTCTAAGCGCCAACATCCAAACACCAGGAATGCGGATGTTGTCTTGGAGCTTGGTGTTTGATGCTTATCTGGAGCTTGGTGCTTGGTGTTTATCTGGTGCTTGGTGTTTGCGGCCTTAGCCACTTCGCTTGCTAGCACAGCGGTTTTGCTCCAAATTGTTCCATGCTTGAAACACAGTTCATTCCGGCGAGCGAGAAAAAATCCCGGCGTTTGATGGTGGTGCTGCACGGACTGGGCGACAGCGCGGCGGGTTATCAATGGATGCCGCCGTCGCTGAATCTTCCGTGGATGAATTATTTGCTGGTGAATGCGCCCGATTCCTATTACGGCGGATATTCGTGGTATGATTTCGCCGGTGACATGGGGCCCGGCATCCGCCGCAGCCGCAACCTGCTGTTCGATCTGCTCGATGAGCAGCGCAAACAGGGCTTCCCTACGCAACAGACGGTGGTGTTCGGATTCTCGCAAGGGTGTTTGATGACCCTCGAGGTGGGTTGTCGCTATCCCCATTTATTCGCGGGGCTGGTGGGCGTCAGCGGGTATGTGCACGAGCCGGATTTGTTGATGACCGGGCTTTCGCCCCTCGCCCGGCAGCAACGTTTTCTGGTAACGCACGGTTATCAGGATCCGATCGTTCCGTTTGCGGTAACGCGCGAGCAGATCAACCTGCTCAAAGCCGCGGGCCTGAACATTTCCTGGCACGAGTTTGTCAAGGCCCACACCATCGCCGGCGAGCCCGAGTTGGATCTCATCCGCGATTTTATCACGGCGGGGTATGCCCGGGAAGGCGCGGGCGGGCGGGCAAACAAGTAAGCACGGAAGGCGGACATTCCCGCAGGGACGCCGCTGGGCTTCGGTGGGGCACGCAACTCCTTCTCCTCCGACACGAGGCGCATCGTCACGCAGAGCAGGAGCCCGGCGTTCCCTTTTTGATGGCTGGGCGTTGCGGTTAATGTGGATACTTCTGTTGACAAGCTTACAATTCTGTGAGAGGTTGCGGTCAGAGTCGCTGATGAGCGCCCGGATGATTGTATTGCATCGCGGGCTCTGACGAATTTTGCCCGCGCTCCACGGGGAGCGGGGCGGTTCTTTGACAATCAAAGAGTCTGGATGAAGGGTGGAAATTAAGCCTGAAGGCCAGGGAAACAAGGTAAATTAAACCAAATTAAAGTAAATTAAACCTCTTTTTAAACCGGACCGAATCCAGGACCGGCCCCCAAAGAGCGGAAGTCCGCCGCCTTAAGTTCAAAGTTGAAGGCTCCGGTCACGGCCCAGTGTGAAAAGTTGGCCCCCCTGCCCTTGCCACGCCAGCAGGGCGAGAAGCCTGAAACAGCCCCGAACATGAAGCAGGACGAAGGCGTCCCCGCGCCTGTGTTGGCGGGACCGGCTGCGCCCGGAACCGGGTTTGGGTGCGTTCCTGGTTTCCTTTTTTGCAGCCAAGTGTATAAAAGGCGCATGAAATACCCGTTCACTCCAGCCCGATGCCTCCTGACCAGTGCTGTTCTCATGGCCTTGTTCGCTTCCGGGGTGCTGGCTGCCGATTCCGCATCGCCGAAGAAGCCGGTTTTGCTTTACAGCCGTTACTTCAATGCGCCGGGTGAAATGCGGTACCTGCCGGACGGCACTTACAAGGACATACTGACGCGCCTGCGTTCGGAGTTCGAAGTGCGCGTTCATCGGGAACCGCTGAACGATCGGACGCTGGCTGGCGTGAACGTCGTGCTCATCGCCAATCCGAGCGACAAACCCGTGGGCACAAACCCGCCGCCGTCGCACGTGTCGCCGACGGACATCGAGGTTCTTACGCGGTTCGTCCAGAATGGCGGCGGGTTGATCGTCATGGGCAACCAGGAGAATCATAATTTGGAAATCGAAGACATGAACCGGCTCCTGCTGCGTTTTGGCCTGCAGTTCACGAATCTGTACACGGACGTGAAGAAACTGACGCTGCCGGCGGAGACGCCAATCATCGGTGGATTGCGATGGGGTTATTACACGGGTAATCTTGTGCTCATCACATCCGGCCATTCCGCGCATCCCCGGCCACTGGTGGTGAACGATCTCGCCCAGAAGCCCCTCAACGGAACCCGCGACACGCCCGGAGCGCTGCTGGCCATCGCCGAGCCGGGAGGCGGGCACGTGGCCGTGGTCACGGACGCCGGCTGGATCAGCAACGACGCGTTGAGCGAGAAAGGCATTGGCGGCGTGGCGGTGAAGGGCCAGGACAACTGGGAGATCTTCCGCCGGCTGGCGCATTGGACGGCACAGGGCAGCCGACCATGAAGGAACGGAGCAAGGTCACTTCGTCAATTGCCTCATGCCACCGGTAACACCTTCGCCATTTGAAGACGAGGGGTTCTCGGCAGTATTGGCCCCTTGCATTCCTGGGATGCGCGGAGCCCATTTGAGCCACTTTTCATCCGGCTTGTCGTAAAGTATGAACGCGTTGCCGGGCGCAGCCCGCGGCCCCGGAGGGTCGGGCGTGGCGAAGGCAATGCCGCCAACCAGGAGGGATTTCGCGGACTCAGCGCTGAGGTTGATGCTGAACAGTTTCAAGCTCACGTTGATGCCGCCGGCATTCCAAAATCTGGTGTCCGTCCGAACGAGCGGAGCGAAACGGTTCTCGATCAGGACGTGGACATTTATCGCCGTGGCATCCTCGTTCAACTCGATGTATCGCACCTTGCCAACTTCCATCCCGCGATAGTAGACGGGTGAGCCCTGGTTTAATGACTGTTTGTCCGACGTGATCACGACCAGTTCAAGGCTTCCTTCTTCAGATTTGAGAATGGGCGCGCGCTCGGCGCCGACGAAACGAGCCTGTTCCCTGCCCTGGCCCGGTTCAACCTGGATGTACGATCCGGAGATGATGGTATCGAGCCCGGCAATTCCCGCTGCGCCGACTTGCGGACGCACCACCCAGAAGATGGAGCCTTCGCGCGCGAGCGTTTTCGCCGAGCGGTCGAGTCGCGCCTTGACCTCGACTTGGCGCGCATCCGAAGTCAGTTGCACCTCCTTGACCCCGCCCACGCGAACCCCGCGATACCTGAGCGCGGTCTGGCCAGCCTGGACGCCGTCGCCACTGGGGAAAAGAATGGTAATCAGCGGACCGGCGCGCCGAACACGATCAAACACGAGCCAGCCGGCGACTATCGCCGCCGCCACGGGCACAACCCAAACCAGGGAGAACCAGTGGCGTTTTTCAATCCGCGCTCTCGCCAAATCCGGCGGGACGGGAGCGTCCTTCCCTTCCTGGGTCATGGGTCCTCCTCATTCCAGATCTGTTGCGGATCAAAACTCGAGGAGGCCATGATGGTCAGCACCACCACACCTGTAAACGCAACAATTCCCGGTCCGGGCAGCACCGTGGCAAATCTCCCGAAGCGGACCAGCGCCACCGAGATGGCCAGGAGGAATACGTCGAGCATCGCCCATGGACCCAGCACGGAAATGGTCTTGAAAACCCAAGTACGCTCCTTTTGCCGCCGGTTCCCGCTCCCAACCACCAGCCAGAACAATCCCAATAATTTCAGAAACGGCACCAGGATGCTGGCCATAAAAACGATCGCGGCGACGAACCATGAGCCATCCTGGTATAACCGCACGACTCCCTGCCAAACAGTGTTTTCGGAATGCCGCCCCATGTAGTCCATGATCATTACCGGATAGAGATTAGCTGGAAGATAGAGAAACAACGCCGCGAGCGAGAACGCCGCAGTGCGCCTGCGGCTGTTTGGGTCGCCGCACAGCAACACGCTTCCGCACCGGGCGCACCGGGCCAGCTGCCCGGACGGCACGTCCCCTATTTGCTGCACCAAACCGCAAGTGGGGCAGCCGATCAGTCCGCGAATGACGCCCATAGACCCGTGACTGGCGTAGAATACACCAAATGAATCTTCTTCAGGCCGGCTCGCGTGCCAAGGGGGTGAGTACCGTAAGCTTTGCGGAAGTGAGGCTTGGAACCTATCCCGGTAGGGCGGGCAGTCCTCTGCCCGTCGGCGCGCACAGAGTGACGCGCCCTACCGAGATAGGCTCTTATCAATTAAGCCGGACTGAAGCGACTGAACTAAAGAGACATTTGCGGCGGGGACGGGCAGGCTGCGCCGGTTGTTGCGTCAACTTCGGCTTCGCGGGCCGATTATCGGTTAAGCGCGGTTTGCACCGCTGTAATCAATTCGTCCAGCGGAGCACCCTTGCGGAGGTATTGATGCGCCCCGAGCGCGAGCACTTTCTTGATGTCGGCGTCGTCATGCGGCGTGCCGGTGTACACAATGATTGGGGTGTCAGGATTGTTTTGCTTGAGAAAGGTCATGAGTTTGAAGCCATCCTCGCCCCCAAGATTCGCGTCGAGAATGATGAGGCTCAGCGGGTACGTGTCGGCCGCATGCAGGGCCACGTCCACGTTCTCCGCGGTAACGACATCGTATCCGTGGTGCCGCAAAAGGTTCGACACCATGAAACACATCTCCAGTTCGTCATCCACGAACAATATTTTTCCGTCCATCGACCACAAGTAGAGACCCAATTCGGGAAAAAAGGCAAGCTCTTAAGCCGCCTCGCCAACGCGTTGCGCGCAATACGCCCTTGGGCGTAAAGGCGGGAAAACGAATGCGGTCGCGCGCATTCCGACTTGTTATTCGGATAAATTTGCCTCTGTGGGCGAGCTTGGGACATGGTTTCGCTTGGAACCTATCCCGGTTAGGGCGGGCAGTCCTCTGCCCGTCGTCGGCGCGCACGGAGTGACGCGCCTTACCGAGATAGGCTCTTAAGCAAGGAGTCCCGACCTGACGTTTGCCCATTCTGGTTGAACGGCTTGCGCGGAAAATGAGGTGGTCCCATGTGATTTTTAGAAGGCGCAGGCCACGGCACCAATTCTGCTCACTTTTTCGCCACGGTTTTGAATCATTCGCTGACCATCATGAAAAAAATATTGCCGATTTTTAATGGAGTGCTCTTGCTTGGCTTGTTCGCCGGGGCTGATTCTGCGTTCGCTCAAGGCACCCAATTCACGTATCAAGGCCGCCTGAATAATAATGGCAGCCCGGCCAACGGCAGTTATGACCTGGTCTTTGGGGTCTTTGGCTCGAGCAATGGCGTTGGACAGGTCGGCAACACGGTCACGAACTTGAACACGGGCGTGAGCAACGGATTGTTCACCGTGACGCTCGATTTCGGTCCCGGCATTTTCACCGGGGCCAACCTCTGGCTGGGCATTGGCGTGCGCACGAACGGGGGCGCTAACTATGCGGCGCTCAGCCCGTTGCAGGCGCTTACGCCGACGCCGTATGCGATCTTCGCGGGAGCGGCGAGCAACCTGGTGGGCACGGTTTCCGCCGCGCAAGTGAGCGGGCCTTTGCCCGCCGCGCAGTTGACCGGCACCGACAGCAATCCGGTCACGTTCAATAACGGCGGCAACACTTTTGACGGCACGTTCTACGGCAACTTTTTTGGCGCCAGCTTCATCGGAGGCAATTTTACGGGCGCATTCATCGGCAACGGCAGCGGTTTGGCCGGCGTCAACGCGGCCAATTCGGCGACGTTGAATGGATTGTCTTCGTCCAACTTCTGGCAGACCACCGGCAACAGCAATACGGCTCCGGGTGTCAATTTTCTAGGCACGACGGACACCAGTGCGCTGGAATTGCGCGTCGGCGCCCGTCGCGCGTTGAGAATAGAGCCCGATCCGGCCGGGATTGCCGCGCCTAATTTAATCGGCGGCTATCCCAGCAACGCCGTGGTCCAGCCCAACTCTGCCGGCGATACTATAGCCGGGGGCGGTTATAGCGGTGGTTACAACATGGTGCTTTCCAATACGAGCGGCGCATTCATCGGCGGTGGTTCCGGCAATTGGGTGGGGCCCAGCGTGTTCGATTCGGTGATTGCCGCCGGCAAGTACAATTCGGTGCAATCTTCCGAAGCAGGCATTAGCAGCGGTTACGGGAACTGGATCCAAGCCAACTCCGACAACTCAGTCATCGGCGGGGGTGATTATAACACGATTGAGAACGGGGCCTACGGCTCCGTCATTGGCGGCGGATATAACAACCTCATTCACACCAATGCTGACCATGGCACCATTGCGGGGGGTTGGCAGAATGTGATCCAACCTTACGCCTGGGAATCGGCCATTAGCGGTGGCGAGCTGAACGTCATCGGAACGAATGCCCAATGGTCCGACATCGGCGGAGGTGAATACAATAACATCGCCAGCACCATGTCCGTTATCGGAGGTGGTTATGGCAACTCGATCACCAACAGTTACTCCGTCATCGTGGGCGGCATCGGCAACGTCGCCGGCGGTTTCCTGTCCACGGTGGGCGGTGGACAGGGGAACACGGCCAGTGCCAACAACAGCACCACCCTCGGCGGTTTATTTAATACGAACACTGGTGTTCTGGCATTCCTGGGCGCGGGCGCGGGCAACACGATCCAGCCGGGCAGCTATGGGGCGTTCCTGGGCGGCGGACAGAACAACACCAATGGTTCCGTCCTGGCGTTCCTGGGCGGCGGCAACAATAACTCCATTCAAGCTTTCGCCGGGCAGTCCTTCATTGGCGGCGGTTCCCAGAACCTGATCCAAACCAATGCCTCGTCCACCTTCATTGGCGGCGGCGGAAACAACACGGTGCAGAGTAATGCCTACAATTCGGCCATCGGTGGCGGTTCGGTGAATACGATTATGACCAATGCTCCCTATAGCGCCATTGGCGGCGGATACGGCAACTCCATTTTCCCGAATGCCGCGGCCGGGACGATCGCCGGGGGTTTTGAAAATGTCGTAGCGGGTGCGGGCGCGTTCATCGGAGGTGGCGGCGTTATGGCGGCCTCAAACGGCATAGTCACCTCGTACTACGGCAACTATGCCCCCGGCCTTAGTTCCGTGGTGCCCGGCGGGGCTGGCAACGCTGCGTTTGGAGCCTACAGCTTCGCGGCTGGACACCTTGCCAACGCCTTTTACGACGGCTCATTTGTCTGGGCCGACCTGCAAACCAACAGTTTTTTTTGCACCGGCAGCAATCAATTTGCCGTGCGTGCCTCGGGCGGCGTCATTTTGGCGACGTCGGGTGCGGGACTGACCGTGGATGGGCAGACGGTCCTGGCCGGCAGCATCGTGGGCGGACAATATAACTTCCCGAACACGGTCAACTTTACCAGCGCCGGAAACACCTTCGATGGCAACGGCAGCGGCTTGGTAAATGTCAACGCAGCCAAATTGAATGGCTTGTCGGCGGGAAATTTCTGGCAGACCGGCGGCAACACCGGCACCACGGCGGGAGTCAATTTTCTCGGCACGACGGACGATCAGCCTTTGGAATTGCGGGTCAATGCGGGCCGGGCCTTGCGTTTGGAGCCGAACCTCAGTGGCGCGCCCAATGTGATCGGGGGAGCGGGCGTCAATTTTGTGGCGCCGGGAACAGTTGGCGCAACCATTGCCGGCGGCGGCGCACTCAACTACTCCGGTTTCAGTTATACGAACAGCGCGGCGGGAAATTTCGGTTTCATTGGCGGCGGCTTGCAGAATACCGTGCTGGCTGGCTCAACCGGCGGGGTAATCGGCGGCGGTCAACTCAATACAAGTGGCGGGCAATTTTCGACCGTGCCCGGCGGCAACGCCAACGCAGCGCTGGGAAATGACAGTTTTGCCGCCGGCAACCGGGCGAAGGCCAATCACACTGGCGCATTCGTCTGGGCGGATTCGCAGAACGCGGACTTTGCATCCACGACCAACGACCAGTTCAGCGTGCGCGCCCAGGGTGGCGTGCGGTTGAATCCCGGGACGAATAACATCGAGATCGCCAGTGGCGGCATCAAGGTGACCGGCGCGGGCATCGGCACGAGCACGACCGCCTTCATCCAAACGACGACAGTCGCGAATCTCTCGGGTGATTTGACCTACATCAACAATTCCCTCTGCAACGGCGATCCCAACGCCATGTTGATCGTCACCCATTGTTTCAACCCGGGCGGCAGCGGGATCGCGAGCTTCAACAACCACCCGATCGGGGTTTATTACAATGGCTCACAATGGGGCATTTATAACGATGATGGCGCCATTATGGCCACAAACGTCGCCTTCAATGTTCTGGTAATCAAACGCTAATTTCGAAACCTATGGATTCTCAAACATTGGATGCCGATCTTGAGCGAGTGGATTGGCGATTGCCATTCCGCTCGGGATTGTGGTGCATGAGAACCCTCGTTGTGATTCTTGCGCTCGCGCTGCTGACTGCGAGGCTCGAGGCACAGAATTATTCAATCGATTGGTTCAAAGTCGCGGGAGGCGGCGGCGCAAGCACCAACGGACAATATTCGATCAACGGCTCCATCAGCCAGCACGACGCCGGCGGTCCAATGACAGGTGGAACGTACTCGATCACCGGCGGGTTCTGGAGTCTGCTTGCCGCAGTCCAGACACCCGGCGCGCCGTTGCTGAGCATTCGCCTCACGGGCACAAACACAGCCATCATCTCCTGGCCGGCCTCTTCGACCACGTTTACTCTCCAGCAGAACAGCAACGCGGGTGTGCCCAACTGGGGATCGGTTACCAACGCGGTCAATGTGGTCGGCGGACAGCGCCAAGTGATCGTTTCTCCCCCGGTTGGAAATCAGTTTTATCGGCTGAAGTATCCCTGATCTTTTCTCGCTAGGGATGCGAGGCCAGGTTTTGCCTGAGACTTTGGTTGTCGGGAAACAACACCGCGCCCCGCTGCCAGACTTGTTTCGCGTCATCGAGAGAGCCGGCTTTTTTGTACTGCTCGCCCAGGCGGACATAGCTGTCGGCAAATTCCGGGCGCGGCGGCATCGTTTCCTGCTGCTGGATCAAATCCGTGAACCGCTGGATGACTTCGCTACTCTTGCCCAGGGCCTCGGGCCAGTAGGACATCGAGGTGGCTTTGAAAAAACCAGCTTCCCAATTCGAGGGATCTATTTTCAACGCCGCATCGAAACTCTGGTCGGCCTTCAACCCCAGAATGGCCGGATCACGAGAATCCTGGCTGATCGGGATTTTGTAGATATACGCCTCGCCCAGGGTGGTCTGACACTCGGGTGATGTGGGATTGCTGGCGGCACGCTGTTCCAGCTCCGCAATCGCCTGGTCCAGCTTGCCCTGGGTGCGCCACAACGCCCACAGCGCTTGCTTTTGCTGGAAGCCAGCCTGCGGCGAAAGCAGCCAGTCGATTGTTTGTTTGAAAACTTCGGCCTCGTCCGGCTTCGCTTCGGTGGCCGATGGAGCGGGCTTCAGTGTTTCCGCAGTTGTCGATCGATTCCCGGCTGCGGTGGACGGGCGGGGCGCCGGGGGTTCGGGCGGCGTGGAAATAACGGTGTCCGCTAAAGGACTTTGGTCATTCGGGTTCGCAGCCGTTTGCACCGCGACGGGCACCGGCTGAGCCGTGCGCTCGCGCACCCACAATGCAATACCAACCACCAAAGCTGCGCCAACGAAGACAAGAACCAGTCGTTTCATAGATTTTGGTTTTGATTTGAAAAACACATCCTTACATGGATGACCCGCGTGACACTTGCATCGGGACGAGATTCACTTCAAGCAGCGCTTGAACCGGATTGAGCACGGCGGCCTCGTCGCGCCGCAATCCACCACATTAAAATCATCGGGCCCACCCAAAGCAGGTTGAGCCAGTACGAAAAGGGCGAGCGAGCGATGGCCACTGAAGTGTCGAGAAATGAATTCGACCGCACGAAGGCATGCGCGATTTCATTGTTAGCTTGAGCGGCCACGGCGATGCCGCCCGCCGCGAAACCATGCGCCACTGCCGCCCCGCCCGCAGCCGCATTCCAGGCAATGGCGCAACCTCCAAATGCCTCCCAGCCCAGCGCCAAACCACCCCAGGACCAAACGCCAAGACTGAACCCGCCCACCGCCAAAAGACCCACCCCACATCCTCCCCAGGACAGCAAGCCAACGGCAAAACCACCAACGCTTATCGGCGCAATTGCCGTCCCGCCAAAGGCAAACAACAAACCTACCGCGCATGGACCACCAATCGCGATCCATGCCTTGACCGGTTTTTGGCCCATGAACCCGCCACCAAGGCGAATGTGAATCAACGGCCATCCCAGCAGATTGAATTTGCTGCGATACTCCCAAGCCGGCGCACCCTGGGCCATCTTTTCCCCATCCGTTCTAAGCACGAGCAGTTTGCGACGAGCACGAACAGACCACACCGAGAGGGCGATCACCGACAGCATGTAAGCTAACGCGAGGCCGATGAGCGAACCGGCGAACAACGCCGGACGAGTTTCGGCCAGCGGTCCCACGCAGACCATGAGCAAAATGAATACGACAAAAAAACCCAGGATGCAGGCAGTCAGCCGGCGATAAAAGCCTTTGACAAACCCCCGCTGGCCGGGCGTTTGCGCGGCATCAAGCCCGAGCCGATAGCCGAAGTAATTGCCCAGAACGATCAGCAACGGTCCGAAAATCGCGCCGGCCAGTCCGGTGGCAGCAGCCACTTTGGCAGCTGAACTGCCCTTGGCTGCGGTCGCGCCGAGCGTGGCTGCATGCCCCGAAAGTGTGAGTGCCGGCAAAGCAGCAACGACGCCCAGCGTAAACGCCTTGCCAGGATTGGTCCGCTCCAGCGCGCCTTCGACGAAGGCCAGGACCTGTTCGTGCAGCAACTTGCGCCCACGCGAAAGCCTTTGTTTGACGGCGTCTTCGCTCAAGTCCAGCGCCGCAGCCACACGTTCGATGGATTGATGCTCACGATAAAAAAGGACCAGTGGTTCGCGATAAACTTCCGGGACGCGCTCGACTGAGCGCCAGAGCACCGCTTCTTCCTCGCGGCTGATCGCGCACTCGTGCGGCAGTGGCTCGCTGGCGGGAGTTTCTGCAATGAGTTCGATGGATTCGGCGGCATGGGCCGGTTCACGGCCCTGCGAACGGAGCGCGTCGCAAATCCGATGGCGGGCAATCCCGCACAACCACGAGCGAAGTTTGGCCGGCTCGCGCAGGTTGTTGAGTTGCTTCCAGGCGGTCACAAAAGTTTCCTGCGCCAGATCTTCGCTTTGGCTCAAGCTCCCAGTCGCGCTGTACGCCAGCGAACAGATCAACGATTGATAACGCGCAACGATTTCGCCGAAGGCTTCGCGGCTGCCCGAAAAGCTGTCGGCCACCAAATCGGCATCGCTTCTATCGGCACTGGTCATTGCAGTTTCGTTCATCATGTTATCATATAGGTCGTAAAAACAGCGGAAAGGTGACAGGAAATAAACACCAAATTCCAAGCGCCAAACTCCAGAGAAATTCCCAGTTCCAAATACCAAAAGCACCCACTCAGGCACAATCTCGACCTTTCTCTTGTGCGCAATGCGCGCACATGCTTCGCCGAATGTTACAAAACCTGTCTCCCTTTGTAGGGGAAATATGAGAAATACTCCTGTTAAAATTAGGCCATGGGCAAACTTGCCGATACAGACACATCCGCACCAAGCAATGATGAATCGCAGCTTCAACAAACTGCTCGCCCTTTTCGTCGCCAACCAGTATCGTCTGATGTTGCCATGACTTTGGCTATTGAAACTGGGGGTTTAACACGGCGTTTTGGACAGGTTTGCGCTGTCGATGGTTTGGACCTGCAAGTGGAGCGGGGGCGCTTCTACGGTTTTCTGGGTCCCAACGGCGCGGGCAAGTCCACCACGATCAAAATGCTCACCGGCCTGCTTGCGCCCACCAGCGGGTCGATGAACATCCTGGGCGAGGACGTCCGGAACCGCGACAAAGCGCGGGAAGTCAAGCGCCGCATCGGGGTCGTGCCCGAAAATCTGGCTTTGTTCGACAACCTGACGGCGCGCGAATATCTTACCTTCGTAGGACGCATGTATCTGTTGCCGTTGCCCACGGTGCGCGAGCGCTGCCAGGAACTGCTGTCCATGATGAGCCTGGAAAACGAGGAGAAGAAACTCACGCTGGAGTTCTCGCATGGCATGAAAAAGAAACTCGCGCTGGCTGCCGCGCTGATCCCGAACCCCGACCTCCTGTTCCTCGATGAACCGTTTGAAGGCGTGGATGCGGTCGCCTCGCGCGTGCTGCGGGACATTCTCAAACGCTGCGTGGAACGCGGGGCGACGGTCTTTCTCACGTCGCATGTGCTCGAAATCGTCGAGAAGCTCTGCACGGACGTGGGCGTGATCGCCAAGGGGAAGCTCGTTTATCAGGGGTCGATGCAGCAAGTGCGTGAGAGCGGAACGTTGGAAGAAATGTTCATCAAAGCCGTCGGCGGCGATCAGCACGAAAGCCAGAAACTAAGCTGGCTGGAGGGTTGAGAATGAAGCGAATGCTCCCCTCCCCTTCGTGCTCGTTCTCGATGGTTGCAGAGCCGCGAGCGCTTCGCCAAGGTTTATGAATTGGAGCCAACTTGCCACGGTTATCTGGCTTCGCTGGCGGTTGACCCGCAATCAGTGGTCCAAGAACCGCAGCGGCCGGGTTGCCGCGATACTCTCAATTATCGCCGTGGTGGCTGGATTGTGCATTGCGGCCGCCGTGGGAGCGGGCGGCGTGGTGGGAGGCGCGTTGGCACTTGCGGGTGCGTCGCCGCGATTGGTGTTGGTGGTGTGGGATGCGGTGGTGGTGGGATTCCTTTTCATCTGGCTGCTGGGCGTGCTGACGGAAATCCAGCGTTCGGAAAGCATCGATCTTGCCCGTCTCCTGCATCTGCCCGTGTCGCTCAAAGGGGTTTTTGCGGTGAACTATCTCGCCTCCCACCTCGCGTTCAGCCTGATCGTCTTCCTGCCCGGAATGCTCGGGCTTTGTCTCGGGTTGCTCTGGAGCAAGGGTTGGACGATGATTCTGCTCATTCCACTGGTCTTAACTTTCATCTTTATGGTGACGGCATGGACCTATTGTGTGCGCGGGTGGCTGGTATCACTCATGGTGAACCCGCGCCGCCGCCGGAACGTCATGGTAGGAATCGCCATGGCAGCGGTTCTCCTGGGGCAACTTCCCAATCTTTACTTCAATGTTTTCGCCCGACGTTCGTTCCACCCGCCACATCGCGCCGGAAGCCCGCCCGAACCGTTTACCCCGCGGCGCACCGGACTCGATGCGCTTCCACCCAGCTATTTGTCCGCTCATGGGTATGTTCCTTTCTTATGGCTGCCGAACGGCGCGATGGCCTTGCAAACTGGGAATGCGTGGCCAGCCGTCTGGGGATCGCTCGGAGCATTTCTGTTGGGCGCAGCCGGGCTGGCGCGCGCCTACCGGTCCACCATCCGTTTTTATCAGGGCCAGGAAAAGGCGGTGGCGGCAAAGCCCTCCAAGTCAACTAATCCGTCGCCCGCCCGCGGCAAAAGTCTGCTCGAACGGACCGTGCCGCTGGTGTCCGAAGAAACCGGCGCTCTGGCGCTCGCCTTCTTTCGCTCCCTGAGCCGCGCTCCCGAGATCAAGATGGCGATGGTTTCCAATGTAGTCGTTCTGGTGGCTGTGGCAGTGGGCGTCTTTTCGCATGTCACCGCCGCGTCGGGCAAAGTGGCCCAACTGTTCATTGTTCCCGGGGCTGTAGCCGTCACTTTTTTTGGGCTGCTTCAGATCATATTCAATCAATTCGGATTCGAACGGGATGGTTTTCGCGCCCTCGTGTTGCTGCCGGCGAGCCGGCGTCACGTGCTGCTCGCCAAGAATCTTTCGCTCGCGCCGGTCGTCTGCTTTCTTGGATTGGCCCTGCTGGCGGGCCTTGAATTCATCGCGCGTCTGCCGCTGGTGACCATGTTGACCGGTTGCTTGCAGCTTGCCGCCATGTTCCTGGTGTTGAATATGGCGGGAAATTTCTGCTCCGTGATGGTTCCCTACCGCGTCGCCGCCGGATCAATGAAGCCTACCAAAACGTCGGCGATGACCGTACTGATGATTTTTCTCACCCACCTGCTGTTTCCGCTGCTGATGATCCCTTTTTTCCTCACACCCGCACTGGCGCTGGTCGCGGAGAATTGGATGGGCTGGTCCGCGGAACTCGTGAATGCCCTGCTCTCTTTGCTCCTGCTGACGGCGGCATTCTTCACCTACCGATGGAGTCTGGTGCAGCTGGGCAATCTGTTGGAAGATCGCGAGAAGAAGATCCTGCTGGTCGTTTCCCAGGAGGTGGAGTGAGACAAATTTCCGCGCCGCAATTTTGTAAGCACCAAAGGCGCGACTCCATACCAGCCTGGGGCAACGCCTCAGGAATTCGCCTGGTATGAGCTGGGCCTTTGGCCCGAGATACTCGCTACGCCGTTGCAATGCGCGGTTCGGGCAGCGGGATGATGAACTTGCCCTTGTAGCCGCGTCCCGCCAACTTGGGCATCAACTCATCCGCGATGTGCCATGAAAGCAGCATTGCGTATTCCGGTTGATCTTCGAACAAACGCGCTTCGTCGAGCACCGGGATGGTCGTGCCGGGAATGTATTTGCCGATCTTGTAGGAGCCTTTGATTTCCAGCACGCAATCCAGAATGCCGTCGTCCAGGCCGACGTAATTGATCAAGGTGCTGGCTCGCGAGGGCGCGCCCAGGCCGTAGATGCGCTGGCCCCTGGCCTTGATGTCCTTGAGGAGCGCGTAAAGGTTGAGCTTGCTCTGCACCACGTTTTTTCGGAACGCCTTGAGCTTCGCGTCGCTTAGCTCCCGGGCTTCCTCGGCGAGCGTGGCGGCCACGGAATCGCGCACGGGATACTTACCCTTGCGCGCGGAATAAACGCGAATGGAGCCGCCGTGCGTGGGGATGCGCTTGGTGTGGATAATTTCCAGCCCGTGCATTTCCAGCAGATACTTGAGCGCGGTCACCGAGTAGTAGCGCAGATGCTCGTGATAAATGGTATCGTATTGCAGCGTCTCCACCAGGGGCAGGAGGTAATGCGACTCCGAAATGAAGATGCCGTCCTCGGCCAGCAGTTCGCCGATGCAATCCACGATTTCGTGGATGTCCTCGATGTGGGCGAAGACATTCGTGGCGGTCACAATTTTAGCGCGCCCATGTTCGGCAACCGCCTTTTTCCCCGCGGCGCGATTGAAAAACGAAATGAGCGTGGCAATGCCGCGTTCCTGCGCGAGCTTGCCGGCGTTGGTGGGTTCGATGCCGAAGACGCGCGCGTGGGCGGTGAAATTGCTCAAAAGCGTGCCGTCGTTGGAACCAATGTCCACAACCAACTCACTCGATTTGAGCGGGTAAAGCGCGGCCACTTCGCGGGAAAGTTCGGCGAAGTTGTCGCGGAGAATTTTGGTCGTGCCGCTGGTGTAGGGATAAGTCGGCGGGAAGAGGATCGCCGGATCAACCACCAGGCCAAGCTGCACCAACTGGCAGCGGCGGCACCGCAGCACCTGGGCGGGGTAGGCAGGCTGCTCCGCTGGACGCGAGCCGATAGCCGGCATCGTGTTCACCGGCGGCAGATAGCCGATAAAAATGATGTCCTCCAGGTCGGTTGAATCACACACCTGGCATCGTTCCACAACGACGCTGCCGTTGGTTCCTGCCGCAAGTTTCTTTTGATTTTGCATGTTAAATTCGATTTATTGCTTTGACGGTTTCAAATGAAGGTTTTGGTCATACCACGGCATCGTGGCCGCGAGACCGTCCGCGAGCGAAACGCGCGGCGCAAAGCCGAGCGCGCGCAGCTTGTTGATGTTGGGACAGCGCCGCAACGTTCCACCGGCGCGCAACTCACCCGGCACCAGCGCGATTTCGCGATGGTAAAACCTCGCCACCGCCCTGGCAAGCGTCTCGATGGTGATCTCCTCGTCGTTGCCAATATGATAAATGCCCAGCGGCTCGCCTTTGCCAAGCACGCACATAACGCCATCGATCATGTCGTCAATGTAGATAAAGGCGCGCGTTTCCTTGCCGGTCCCCTGGATCGGAAACGAAAGCACACCGGACGGCTGTTTGCGGTTCAACTCGGCCAGTCGCGCGGCGAATTGCGGCACCACGTGTTCCCAACCCATGTTCGGCCCATAAACATTGTGCGGGCGAAAGATGAGCACGCGCGGAATGCGATGGCGGCCGTAATTCACCGCGAGCAATTCCGAAATGATTTTTCCGCCGCCGTAGGAATAGCGCGGATTCAACACGTCAGGCACACAGAGTGGCGCGCTTTCATCCGTGGGCACCATGGGCGGCGTTTGATAAACTTCCGAACTGGAGGCCAGGACCAATTCGGGAATCCCGTGCTCAAGACACGCATCCAGCACGTTGATCATGCCCTTGACGGCCACTTCCAGAACCAGGTCGGGCTTGGTGTAGAAAAACTCCGTGCCGTTGACGTAAGCGAGGTGGCAGATGGAGTCCATGCCCTTGGCCGCCGCCGCCACTGCCGACGGGTTGCGAATGTCCCCGCACGTTATCTCGACATCATTGGCGCATTCGCCGAGCCGGCTGTTCGAGCCGCGCGAATTATCGTCCAGGAGACGGACGCGCGCGCCCGACTTGACCAGACGCTTGACCAAGGCAGAGCCGATGAAGCCCGTGCCGCCGGTGACCAGATAGGATTTGCCTTTGAAATTCATTTTGCGTGGATTGTCGCGCCAGCGGCCGCTGGTTTCAATTTCACCGACGCGGGGCCGCGAAAGAGATAGGTGGTCGCGAAGGCGTAACGAAACCACTTGAGGTACTGCGGCACCCATTTCAGTACCTGGAAGCGGCTTTTGCCCGCCCGCCGCTCGAACCATCCAGCGGGAACCTCACCGATGCGCCAGCCCAACCGATGGCACTTCACGAGCAGTTCGATGCTGTAGGCGAAGCCAACAGTCGATTCAATCGGAATGGTGTCGAGCACGCGGCGCGAAAAAATTCTCAACCCGTTGCTGGGATCGCGCGTCGGAACCCGCGCCAGATAGTGCAGCACGAAAGCCGAACACCGCACCAGCGTGGCCTTCACCCAGGGACAGCCTTTCATGCAGCCGCCGGGGATGAAGCGGCTGGCGGCGACGATTTCACAACCGTTGCGAAATTTTTCCATCATGGCATCGATCTGCTGCGCATTGTAGTCGTCGTCCGCCGGATACATCAAGACCGCCGGCGCGGTGCTGTCCTCGAACCCGGTCAGCACAGCGCCCAGTGCGCCTCTGCCCCGGTTCTTTACGAATTGAATCGTAAAACCTTCGGTCGCATAACCACGCACCACCGGCAGCGTGTTGTCTTCTTCGCGATCATAGCAGATCAGCACCCGGAACTGGGTTTTTGCGTGCCGTTTGAACGAATCCAGCACCGGAACAATGTTCTGCCCCTCGTTGTAAACCGGGATCACAATGTCGAGTTCGGGGGCCATGGACGCAGGAGCAGTCATGATTGATCCACGCCTCCCGCAACGGTTTGCCAGCCGCCCGTCCGGTCCCCGGCGCGTGCGGCGTCGATCAGAATTTGAACCCGCAATCCGTCGCGAAGATTGGGCGAAACTTCACCGCCGGATTCCACCGCATCCAGAAACCGGCTGACAATTCGGCTTACGGGCGATATACGACCGTCCTGACCACCCGCGTCCTGCATGACTGGAATTTCGTCGAACCGCCCGCTTTTGCGCGTGGCGACACGCAGTGTGAATCCGCGCATATAATCGGAGGTCGGATTTTCCAGCACGAGGCTCCCGGCGTCGCCATAGACTTCCAGGCGATGGCCGGGGCCAAGGAAAGCGTCCGCCGCTATCGAAGCGCTGCCTGGAAACCCGGCTTCGAATTCCAGCCACAGGTCAGCCCGCGCCTCCGCTCCGCCACTCTCGCGCGGTGTCAAACGGGCTGAAAGCCGCGCAATCGGTCCGAACAACCACTCCAGGTAATAGAAGGTGTGTGAAGCGAAGTTATTGAGCGTTCCACCGCCGTTTTCCAGTTGAGTCTTCCATGAGTGAGTTTGTGCGCGGTAACTGTAGGTTTCCACACGCCAACTCAACACCACCTGCCGGATTTCACCGAGTGAACCCTCCTGCAGAATCCTTCTGGTCTGCTGCCAGGCATCCATTTCAGCAAACTCGAAATCGATCGCGTGCGCGGCCTTGCTGGCGCGTACTGCGGCCAGCAACTCGCGCGCCTGGCTGGCATCAAGCGCAAGCGGCTTTTCACAAAAGACATGCTTGCCCGCACGCGCCGCCGCCAGAGCCACCGTCGCCTGGATTCCCGGCGGCGTGGCGATGGCAACTGCGGAAATGTCCGGGGCGGCGGCCAGTTCATTCCCGTCGCGATACGCGCGTGGGATGTTCAACGCCTGCGCGACCTGTTGAGCACGGTCGAACCGGCTCGCGCAGATGCCGGCGATCATGCACCGCGCATCGGACCGAAACGCCGGCACCAGCACTTGCTGGCCGAATCCGATGCCGACAACACCGATGGAGATGGGTTTGCGCATGAAGCTGAAGATCGCAAGCGTGCCGGCTTATTTCCGATAAAAATTCCAGATGTCGTAAACCGGTTTGCCCTTCAAATCCGCGCCCGCATAAGCCGAGTGCGGTGTGCACAGCACCAGGAGATCGCTGCGTTCAACCACCTGGCTGAATGGCAACAAGTCTTCGTCGTCGTTCACCAAGGGGTCCGTGGTGAGCACTTGCCGCGCATGCACCGTGAGCAACCGCTTGAGCTTGTAGCTGAGAGAAGCCCGGGCATCGTCGCTGTTCGGCTTGAAGGCCATGCCAAGCAGGCCGACCGTCATTTCTTGCAACGGATATTTCGCGCGCAACTGCGAAATGATAAAAGCCGGCATGCCTTCGTTGACTTGCACTGCGGAGACCGCCAGATCGAACTGGTTATTGCAGTGGGCAACCAGTTGCAGCGTGTCTTTGTACAAACACGGCCCCGCGGCGAAGCCCGCGCCCGGCAGATCGCGCATGCGCGGATAATCCTGCATCAGGCCCTCGCGAATGCGCGCGTAACTCAACCCGGCGGCGGTGGACATCATGTAAAACTGGTTGGCCACGGCGAACTGGAAGTAGCGGTAGGCATTGCAAAACAGCTTGGCGAACTCCGCCTCCATCGGCTTCATGCGCACGATTTTGGTGGCCACCTTCGAGAAAAATTTCGCCGCAGATTCTTCCGCTTCCGGAGTCGTGCCGCTGATCATCTGGACGAGCGATTGGATCTCCTTGATGGCCTGCCCTTGCACGACCCGTTCGGGGCAAAACGCAACCAGGGTTTTCCGGCCGCGGTTGCGCAGATACTGGTGCAGGAAATCCGTTGCGCCCGGAAATACCGTCGAACGCAGTATAAGGGTCTGGTCGTCCGACAAGTGCGGCAGCAAGGCGTCCATGCAGTCTGTCAGCGCCCGCACGACGGGATTCTGAAACTCATCGAGCGGCGTGCCGATGGTGATGACGATGTAGGACACGCCGCGGATATGGGAAACGTCATCGGTGAACCCGAGCATGTCCTCGGCCAGCGCTTCTTTCAACAGCGGTTCGCCGCCTTCCTCGATGAACGGCATGTGGCCCTTCGCCAGCGTCTCCATCGCGCCTTTGTTGAGGTCATAAATGAGCGTGCGATAGCCCCGCTTGGCGAGCACGACGGCCAGTGGCGTGCCGATATGGCCCGCTCCACCGACCACGCAAGCGTCGAACTTCTTTCCAGTATGAGGAGTCATGGTTTTCTGCATATTGCAAATAGAACGGAGGCGTTCCGGAGTTATAAGACGAGCCGCCCCTGAAGCACAGCGGCAAACAATGCCGCGTGGTTGAGTGCGCTGTCAAAATCCTTTTCGGCGACGAGTTTGCGCACGGTGCCCGGATAAAGCACAAAATCGATTCCCGCTTCCACCCGGTGCTCCGGTTGGGACGATGGGCGGGCGTTGCCGGCGAAAAACACCCACATCCGGTTGCTGAATCGCCCGGTGTCCGGCGAAAGATGCGTCAGGAACTCGATCTTGTCGGCCACATAGCCGGTTTCTTCGAGCAGTTCCTTCCGCGCCGATTCCTCGGGCGTTTCGCCCGGATCGACATGCCCACTGGGAATTTCCAGCGTGATCCCATCCACCGCCGGCCGCAACTGCCGCACCAGCAGGAAGTTTCCTTTGGCATCCACAGCCACGACGGCCACATAGTCGTGGGCCCGGATGGAGTAATGCGGTTCGGCAAAGGACGGCGGACGCTTGGCCACGAGTTCAAACCACTTCGTGGACAAGACGACTTCCTCTGCGGCAATGTCTTGAGCCATAGGTTGTGCGCCGGCACTTCAGAGGGCACGGTGCATCCTGCAAACTTATGTCGGCTCGCGCGCGAGTGTAAAGGGCAAAAGCCCGAAAACAGGGTGCAAAGCCGGGCAGATATGAGGAAAAGAATGGGACGATTTGGACCCGCACTGAACTCGCAGCGGATTCACTAGTCGGGAGGAATTACTCCCGTGCCAAGGCCTGACTTTTCTCGATGCAGAGCCAAGCTCAGGCACAGACAGGCAATGCCGACGATCACAAAGTATTTCCAAGCGGCGACCATGCGCACGGTCCAGACGGAAAGCCGCCCGAGTTCGCGTGGTTCTTTGAAAGCAAGCCATTTGGCTTCGCTTTCAGCCCGTGCCGTGATCTTGAATTCACCAGCTGGGGCGGGGACGATTGCGTCCACCCAGCGATTTTCCGCAAGCCGGGACGGCCGGACGGCCTCTGCTTTGCCGGAAGGAGAATTGGTGATTGACATGGACACTCCAGGCTCGCCGAGGTAACCGGCGACTGGAAATTGCAGAAATGGGAAGGAACTCTTTTGCACCGGCTTGCTCTCAAATACGCTGGGTGCCTGAGAGCCGGTCCCGGCGCACGATCCCCACCAAGGTTCAACCGGCTGGTTCCTCGCGGGCGGCATGCAACCGTGCAAGGTGAAACCATGGGTAGCCGCTTCATCCGGGATGACGTTCAATGGCTTGCGGACGCAAGCCGGGAGAATTTGAAGAATGATGGGATTGCGGAGCAACTCCGCTTCGATTTGCGCGCTGTCTGGCCGCAGCCGGTA
Source organism: Verrucomicrobiota bacterium (assembly GCA_021325145.1). GTDB lineage: Bacteria > Verrucomicrobiota > Verrucomicrobiia > Limisphaerales > Pedosphaeraceae > JAJPHR01. The sequence continues at coordinate 54,899 of JAJPHR010000097.1, forward strand.
ATTGCGCGGCTTGTGCAGGATCACATTGACATCGTCAGTGGCCAAGAATTCGCGGGTGGTTTTAAGCTGCATCCGCTGGAAGAATTCCCGCTCCGGAATATCGAGCCGCAAGGCGCGGTCGCAAAGCAGCCACAAACCCGCCACACAGACCAGCGCCCAACCCGCCGCCCCAACCCGCCAGAGCCACAAGCGCCCGGTTCCAAACCACAGCCGCTGGCGATACCGGGTCAGCAACAGAACCAGGCTGAAACAGCCGGTGATCATGATGAAACTCGACGTATCCATGTACCGCCAAAAAGGAAGTCCGCCGCCGGCGCCGCGCGCGTAAGCGGCAGCCATGGACTGCAACAGCACCCAGGCGCCGATTCCTAAAGTCACCTTCTCAGCGTTCAATTGCTCCTCTTTGGAGGTGAGATAAATCCACCCGAGCAACGCCAGCGGGAATAAATTAACCGCGGCATAAGGCGGCACCACAATCCACGGCCAGGCGAGATTGTTGCCCAGTGCAATCAGGAATTCCGCGGGCGAATGCGCTTGCAAGGCTTTGTGATGCGGAACGTCGGCCTTCAACAACAGCCCGGCGATTCCAATCAACCCGCAAACGGCGAACGTCGGGAGATGCTTCCGCCAGGTCCGTGGCCGTTTTAACAATTCAAGCGCCGTCAGGCCGCCAACCGCGCCGCCAGCCAAAAATCCGGAAGCTGCGGTAAACAAAACCGACACGCCCGCCAATACCCCCACCCACCATCCGACCGACCATGGCGGGTACAGGAGCATGAACCAAATCATTAGCAGGGAAAACACCAGCAGAAAATAAAACTGAGTGTACAACCCACCGCCCAGGGTGTTTTCCCAGGCGAACGGAAGCGCCAGCGCCAGCGCCAGCGGCGGCCAGATGAACGGCCAAACCTTCCGTCCCATCAACCGCGCCATGGACCAGCCCAACCCAGCCACCGTTCCGGAGTGGATGATCGCGTTGGCCGCCATTTGGAGTTGGTTGTCCCACTGTCCATTGAGCAATAACAGCGCAAGGCAATAAAGGTGGGTGAAGAAAAGCCGATGCTCATTAAGAGGATGGAACAGATCCGGCAGCGATAGATGGCCCTCGAACCAGGGAATATATGTCCAAACTGCTTCCGCGTCCCAAGCGTCCCAGAAGGGCAACGTCGTTCCCGAGCGGCCAATCAGCCAAAGTTTCGCCCCCAAACCAACCAGGAAAAGGGAGAGCACCCATCCCAAATGCTCGCGCAAGCCGCGCCAGCGGGATGGCTTTGGTTCCGTTTTTAGATCGGCGGGAGTTATGGCCGCGTTCATGCCAAGGCTCACGCGGAGGTCCCAGGGAGACACTCCACCGGCTGGCTCCGCAGCAAAGCTATGCTGGATTTACGGTATGGAGGACGGCTCAGCGAGTAAAGTGAATTTGCCAATGAATCAGACTCTGCTTCCTGTTTTGGTGCTATTGGTTTTCGACCTGCGCGTGTTCACCCGCGGAGGCATGGTAATGGGCGCTGATGATCCGCAGGCTCAGGTAGGTTTCTTTATCCTCGGGTCTTTCCGCAACCAGGCCGACAATTCCGCCACACGAGAGCATCGGCGGGCGCGGAGGGGCCACCACGAAGGTCACGAGCAGCGCCGGTTGGTCATTAACCCAAAATCCCAGCGGAAGATCGTAGCATGGCGTGCCCGGTGGCAGATTCCACGCTGGGGCTTCCGCTGGCGCAACCTCTTTTCTCAGGAGGTCAAGATTCACTTTCACGCCGAAATGCCGCACGATTGACCAAACTGAGGGTGGGTTCACGATTTTAAGAAAGACATCATCGAGGCCGGGCGTTTGCTGAACCAGTTCAAAGTAGGACTCCAGAGCCATTGACGAACCCACCAATGCGCGTTGTTCCTTTGGGCTCAATTGCAAAGCCGTTATTCCCTTCCGCCCTTCTGCAATGTCGGCTTCGGTAAACGGCGTCCCGCGGACCCGCAATTGCCCGTGCAAGTGGTTCTGCATTATTCGGTAAATCACCGCCGCCGCTTCGTCGTGGCCGATGCCAAGGAAACCCTTATCCAGAATGACGCGCTCGCTCTTATCTTCAACCCTGGCGGATTTCGTTTCGCCGCGTGATTCCACAAAGGGGCCGACCAGCCGCAGGGTCGCCGGCGCCATCCGATGCGCAAACTCCAATTTATCCCCGGCGCCGACGTACAAAATAGCCGGTGCGCGGGGAGGACGCGCCTTCTCTTCTGCCGTGGGCACGACGGCCTCGATGAGCAGGAGCCATTGTGTTTTCCGTCCGCCCTTTTCGAACAAAGTGAACAGCGCGGTGGCGGAGTCGCCAGGGTTCAGAGTGCCGGCCTCGCCAGGTGAGTCGATCCCTTCGATTGGAATTTTGCGCGTTCCTGCTTCCTTCACCAAAGCCGGGCACGGTGCAACCGGGGCCAGCTTGTTAAAATCCGGTTTCAACTCCGCGCCCGCGAGACAAAAGCTCATCGAAGCGATGCACAAAGCCAGGACTGGGATATTACGCGAACGGAACATCATAAACATTCTTGGACGCAAGCGTGGCATGAGCCTTCAACCCGCCATGGCATCGAGCGGCTCATCGGATTCTTTCTAAGACACACGCGCTCCCCTGCTGTTCAAACAAACAGAATGGCTGTAAGAGTGGTTCGCGAGCCCGTTCGGGATACTCGCTTAGTTCCTCCGCTTCGCCCAGGCTTAACCGGGCCACGCGTCACCTCAATTAACCTTTGTTTCGCGCCGTTTTCTCAGTTATTTTAAGGAATTGCAAATGGTCGGCATTGAAACCATCTCAGTCACCGAAAACGGGAATCGCGAATCACCTTCGCGAGCTGCCGCCGTCATGCCTGAGTTGCTCGCGCCGGCGGGCGATTGGGAATGCGCCCGCGCCGCTGTGGAAAATGGCGCGGATGCGATCTACTTCGGTCTCGAACGATTCAATGCCCGGATGCGCGCCCACAATTTCACCGAGGCCGATTTGCCGAAACTGATGGAGTTCCTGCATCGCCGCGGGGTCAAAGGTTACGTCACCTTCAATACGCTGGTGTTTGCCAACGAAATGGCGGAGGCGGAGCAGTACTTGCGCGCCATCATCGCCGCCGGGGTGGATGCCGCCATCGTGCAGGACATCGGCATCTGCCGGCTCATCCGTCAACTCTCGCCCGATTTCCCCATCCACGCCTCGACTCAAATGACGGTCACCAGCGCCGGTGGAGTCGCCTTTGCGCGTGAACTGGGTTGCAACCTCGTCGTTCTCGCCCGTGAATGTTCATTGAAGGAAATCGAAAAAATTCAATCGGTTCAGTTCGGCTCCGCGCTCCAAACCTCGCACTCCGCACTTCCCCTGGAGGTTTTTGTTCATGGCGCGTTGTGCGTAGCCTACTCCGGCCAATGCCTGACCAGCGAGGCGCTTGGCGGACGTTCGGCCAATCGCGGAGAGTGCGCCCAGGCTTGTCGCATGCCCTATGAACTGATCTCTGACGACAAACCGGTTCCGCTCGGAGACAAGCGTTACCTGCTCAGTCCACAGGACCTGGCGGGATTGGAAATGTTGCCCGAATTGATCCGCCTCGACCTGGCTTCGCTCAAAATCGAAGGCCGCCTTAAAACTCCGGAATATGTGGCGAACATCACCCGCATCTACCGCCAGGCGCTCGACGCGGCAACTCATCAATCTCGTAGCAGCCGACGTGAGGGGGCTCCAGCTTCTCCCCAAACGGGCGAAACCCGCTACGACCTGGAGATGGCCTTCTCGCGCGGTCTTTATACCGGCTGGTTCGGCGGCAACAACAACCAGAAACTCGTCCACGCCCGGTTCGGCAAGAAGCGTGGCGTCTATCTCGGTGAAATCCTTCGCCTCCAAGGCGAACGCATTGTCCTGAAGCTCGAGTCCCCGCTCAAGCCTGGCGACGGCATTGTTTTTGATGCCGGCCATCCGGATGAAAAAGAGGAAGGCGGCCGCGTCTATACTCTGGAAACATGCGGCAAGGAAACTTTCGTTGGGTTCGGTCGTGGCGATTTGGATTTCACTCGCATTCATGCTGGGGATCGTTTGTGGAAAACCAGCGACCCGGAACTTGACCGCCGCATCCGCCAAACTTTCGAGGGCGATCAACCACGGTTTCGACGTCCGATTTCGATCGAAGTTCACGGCCACGCCGGAACGCCGATGACCCTGATCGCTCGCGACGAATCAGGCCACGTCACCCAAGTGAATTCCGCCATGCCGCTGGTCGTCGCGGAAAAGCAGCCGTTGAGCACGGAAAAATTGCGCGAACAATTGGGCCGCCTCGGCGGCACGCCGTTCGAACTGGGTGAATTGAAAAACCAACTCACCGGGCCCGTCATGTTGCCCGTTAGTGAGTTGAACCGCCTGCGTCGCGAAACCGTGAGCGCACTGGAAACGTTGCGCGCGCAACCCAGACGCTGGACGCTGAACCCCGCGAATCATGAAGCCCCGCCTGCAGGCGGCACAACGCTCGCAAATACGACGACCGGGAGCGTAGCCAATGTGTCCGGCTTGGCGCACGCCACACCGCCTGAGAGCGGGACTCCCTACTTTCCGAGAGCAGCCGAATTGATCGTCCTCGTCCGCAACCTTCCCCAACTCGAAGCCGCCCTGAATTGCGGCGTGCAGACGCTCTACTGCGAATTTGAGGACCCGAAGAAATACCGCGAAGCCGTGTCCATGGTGCGTTGCGTAGGCGATTGCACCACGCCCAACCGCACCATCTGGGTCGCGCCGCCGCGCATTTTCAAAATGGGCGAGGAATGGATTCTAAAACAAGTGCGTTCATGCGACGCGGACGGTTACCTCGTTCGGAACTACGATCATTTCGAGTTCTTTGCCGGCTGTCGGCGCGTGGGCGATTTCTCGTTGAATGTCGCCAATCGTCTCGCCGCGGATTATTTCAAGAACCGTTTCGGCCTGGAACGAGTCACGGCATCATACGATCTGAACTTCACCCAATTGGAAGCCCTGCTTCAATCCGCGCCGCCGGAATGGTTCGAGATCACGATCCACCAACACATGCCCATGTTTCACATGGAGCATTGCGTGTTTTGCGCATTTCTTTCGAGCGGCACGGATTACACGAACTGCGGACGACCTTGCGACAAACATTCGGTGAGACTCCGCGACCGCGTCGGCGCCGAGCACCCGCTCAAGGCCGACCTCGGTTGCCGAAACACCGTCTTCAACGCGCTCGCCCAGACCGGCGCGGAATACGTGGCGCGAATGATCGCCCTCGGCGCGCGGCATTTCCGCATTGAGTTTCTCACTGAGACACCGGACCAGGTTTCCCGCACGATCGCCAAGTACCGCCAGTTGCTTCGCGGCGAAATCGACGGCGCGCAACTATGGAGAGAATTGAAACTCCTCAACCAACTTGGCGTCACGCGGGGCCAGATCGCGCATTGACGCTGATGACTTTTAGAAACTCAAATCGTAGCAGCCTACGTAAGGAGGCTCTGATTTCTCCTGCGAAAAGACTGGAGCCTCCTTATGCCGGTTGTTACGATTTGTTGAATCCGCCCAGGCACGATAATGTCACTGTGAAATGAACAGCTCGTTCCGCTTTCTCCGTTTCGCGTTGTTCTGCTGCTTGTTTCTGCCGGCAGTTCCGGCCCTCCTTCCCGCTGCCGAGATGCCTTTTGAGGAACTGCGTTCGGCGGAACAAGTTCGCCGCCTCACTGCCGAGCAAGCCGCGCGACATTACCCGGTGCGACTCCGGGGCGTGTTGACTTTCTTCGATGACAGCCAGTTTTACCGCTTTATTCAGGATGACACCGCCGGCATCTATTTCTATATGGGCGAGGGCATCAACAATCCCGGCCTCGCGGCGGGTCAGTTGGTGGAAATTGAAGGCGAAACCAACCCGGGCGAATACGCGCCCATCATCATGCCGCACCAAATTCGCATCCTGGCCCCGGGCGAATTTCCCACCGCCAAACCGGTGCCGTTCGAACAAATGGCCAGCGGGCAGGAAGACAGCCAGTTCATCGAGATTCACGGCACCGTTCGTTCGGTCCGGTTTGACGAACCCACCAAGTATTATTTGATCGATATCGCCACCGGCGGCGGGCGGCTTACCGCACTCGCCACGCAAGTGCCCGTCACTCTCAGCGACGACCTTGTGGATAGCGTCATTCGCGCTCGCGGCGTGTGCGTCACGCGCTTTAATAAACAAAGACAGTTGTTTGACCTCCGGCTCCTGGTGCCACGTCCCACGGACCTGGTGATCGAAACGCCCGCTCCAGCCGATCCTTTCGCGGTGGCCGCCGCGCCGATTGGCAGTCTCCTGCGTTTCACGCCCGAAGGCGCCTACGGACATCGCGTTAAAGTCCAGGGCACCGTGGTTTATCATCGGACTAATGAAAACACCCTCTACATTCAAGATGGGACGGAAGGGCTGCACGTCGAAACCAGGCTGCCCCGCCAATTGCTCCCGGGCGAAACCGTCGAGGTGCTCGGTTTTCCAGCGCGGGGAGAATACACGCCCATGATGCAGGATGCCGTGTTCCGAAAAATCGCGTCCGAACCGCCGCCCACCCCGGACGAAGTCACCGCTGACGAGGCGCTGAAAGGAACTCACGATGGACGCCTCGTGCGCATCCAGGCCACGGTGCTGGATCGGGCGCGGCACAGCCAGGAACAGTTTCTGGTCCTCGAAGCCGGCGGCTTCATCTTCCATGCCTACCTCGCCAGGAAGGGCCGAGGCGTTGACTTCGCATACCTGGAAAACGGGAGCAAAATCGCCGCCACCGGTGTTTGCGTGGTCGAGCCGGGCCCCGAATGGCATCCGGGCGCGGATTGGCGGGCCAAGTCCTTTCGTCTTCTGCTCCGCTCGGCGGGGGACATCGAAGTTCTCCAACGCCCGCCCTGGTGGACCCTGCAAAAAATGCTCTGGGCGGTTGGCCTGCTTGCGCTGGTGATGTTGACGGCGTTTGCGTGGGTAGCCGTTCTGCGCCGGCGCGTCCACGAACAAACCGGCATCATCCGCCAAAAACTCGCCGCCGAAGCCGCCTTGAAGGAACGCTATGAAGACCTCGTCGAAAACGCCAACGATATCGTCTTCACCCACGATCTCGATGGCCGCGTTACTTCCATCAATCGAGCTGGCGAGAAACTCCTCCAGCGCCGACGCGAGGACATCGTTTCCAAAAACCTCGTGGAACTCGTCGCGGAGGAGCAGCGCGCCGCCGCCGAACAGTGGCTTGCCCAGGTCGTCAAAGGCACCGAACCGCCCACCGCTGAATGGGACTTCCTGAATGCCGCCGGTCAGCGCATCCGGCTCGATATGAACAGCCGCGTCGTCGAATCCGGCGGCAAGCGCGTCGAAGTCGAGAGCATCGCGCGCGACGTCACCGAACGCAAACGCCTGGAACGCGAAATCCTCGAAATCAGCACCCGCGAACAGCGGCGCATCGGGCACGATCTCCACGATGGCGTCTGCCAGCATCTCGCGGGCATCGCCTATCGCACGGACATCCTCGCCGACCAACTCCAGGAAAAGGGCGTGGTCGAGTCCAGCGAAGTGGAACGGATCAGCCGCTTCCTCAATGAAGTCATCACGCAAACACGCGGCGTGGCCCGTGGTCTGTCCCCGGCGCGCCTGGCCGAAGATGGCCTCGAAGCCGCGCTGGAGGAACTCGCCGCCAATACCAGCCGCCTGTTCAACATCAAATGTCGCTTCGCCTGCGAAGAACCACTTCCTCCCATCGACGCCGGCGTCCTGCTGCACCTGTTTTACATCGCCCAGGAAGCCGTCTCCAACGCCGCCAAGCATGGCAACCCTTCGAACATCGCCATCTCCCTCGCGCGCGCCGGCGACCGCTTCGCCCTCACCGTTCAGGATGATGGCATCGGGTTCCAATTACCCGCGACGGGTTCCGCCGGCATGGGCATCCGCATCATGCGCTATCGCGCGCGCTTTATCGGGGCGAGTTTGGACTTGAAAAACCAGCCGGGCCATGGCACCCAAGTCACATGCGTGTTTTATTCCGCCTCGCGCGCTTCCGAGGAAGGGCTCGCCGATGAGCGAGGAAGCCGCCAGCCAGCCCCCGTCGCCAAATAAGCCCGCCCCTCCGCCGGCCAACTCCCCAGCGCCCGCCAAAAATCACATCTTCATCGTGGACGATCACGCGATGTTCCGCGAGGGCATGCGCCAGCTCATTGATCGCGAGCCCGACTTGACCGTGTGCGGCGACGCCGCGAACGCCACCGAAGCCCTGCAAGGCATCGCCGACACCCATCCCGACCTCGTCATCGTCGATATTTCCCTGGGCGGCGGCAGCGGCATCGATCTCATCAAAGCCATCAAGAGCCAATACGAAGACCTCCCCGTTCTCGTCGTTTCCATGCACGACGAAGCGCTCTATGCCGAACGCGCGTTGCGCGCCGGGGCCGCCGGTTACGTCATGAAACAGGAACCCTCCCGCACCGTGAAGACCGCCATTCGCAAAGTCTTTGAAGGTGGCATTCACCTCAGCGAAAAAATGACCGGCTCCGTCGTGGCCAAATTCGTACGCGGCCCCGTCAACGAACCCGGCTCGCTCCTGCAAACCCTGAGCGACCGCGAACTCGAAGTCTTCCAGCTTCTCGGCCAGGGCAAAGGCATCCGCCAAATCGCCGCCGAGATGAACCTCTCCATCCCCACCATCAACACCTTCCGCAACCGCATCCGCGAAAAGCTGCACCTCAAAACCTCCACCGAAGTCATGCTCCACGCCATCCAATGGGTCCGCGAAGAAGCCTCGCGGTAACCCCTCAGCATTTCACAACTTTGTCCAACACGTTGTCGCCCGATTGAGCCTTGGAGCTTGGGTATTTCTTGGTCACTTGGCATTGCCATCGGTCATTCCCTGCGCTCAGGTTTGTTTGCCTTGTCCACCCCGGTAGAGCGCGTCAATCCGCGCACGTCAATCTCTCACTCACTTCGGCCGCTGGAAAAAATCGGCGGGTGCAGGCTGCCCGGCCGGCACCAGGCGAATTTCGCGCAGGTCGAGCAGTGCGCCTTTCATCGGGGGTTCGGCGCGCAGTTCCACGGTTTGGCGTCCGGCTTGCAACCGAATGGCCCCGAGCTTCGCCTTTTTGTAGTCGTCCCAGGAATCGGTGGGCGAAACGCTTGCGGACAGCACCGCTGCCCCTGCTTCCAAACGAAACGTGTTGCCGGGCTGATCGGGGGACAAAGCCCAATCGAACCACACATCATAGTTCCCTTCCCGCGTTGCATTCAGCGACCAGACCGCACGGTCCGAGTCGCTGTTCCAGTAACCGAGGTTCCGGTATTCGTTTTCGAACACCAGGGTGTCGCCGAAGATTTTGCAGTTCGCGGCAAGCAGGCTCAAGGAGCCGTCCGTTTTCGGCTCGATCAACGAGGGAGCATTTCCAGGAAACACCTTGGGCGGCGAACTGGAGCCAATGAAGGCGATCAAATCGGCCACCGCCTGCGGGTTCATACTGTTCTCAAAACCGTCCGGCATGAGAGAGCGGCCGCTGCTCGTCAGTTCCTTAAGGTCATTGCGCAAAATCACCACATCGGTTCCGCCCGGCAGCCGAATCGTGATGCTATTGGCGGTTTCAGCGGCGATGATGCCGCTATATTCCTCATCATTTCTGGTGACGGCAAGATAAGCCGTGTAACGCGACTCGACGGACTGGTTGGGGTCCAGGATGGCCGTCACCAGATAACCCACCGGTTTGAACGCCACGCTGCCCAGGTCCGGTCCCACTTCGTTGCCCTCGCTCTGAAGACGGTGACAGGGGGTGCAGTTCTGGCGAAAGTATTCCGCGCCCTTCGCGATATTTCCATGAAGTTCCTTTACCTTTTCGTATCGCCTGACCACGTCCTGCCGGTCGGAGGCGGCAGCGGCGAACACTTTGGCCGCGCGCTCTCGTATGGCCGCTTGCGAATGATGGAGCAATTTTTGTTGTTGCGGTGTTCCGATTGCGCCGGGAGAAATTTTCCCCGCTTCGATCGCCATCAGCAGACCCTGCATCCATTCCTGCCGGCTTGAGAGCGTCTCCAGGATTTTCACGCGCGCTGGCGGACTGCTGCTTTTCCATGCTGCAATCATGAGGTCCGCCACCCGGTTGTCGGAGAAGCCCGCCAAAGCTGCCAGCGCCGCAGCCTGGACGGCCTGCGAGTTTCGCGGCTCCAGCAAGCCGCCCAACACCTCCAAATCCGCCCGGTGCTCGGCCGGCCCGCTGCCGAGCAGACGGATGGCCGACAATCGGTCGGATTCCGCGGCTTGCGTGTCAGCAGCCAGTTCGCGCGCCTGAACAAATAAGTCAGTCAGCCGCGGTTGGGCTTCATTCAATTCCGGGTGGCTGGTTAGAAATTCCGGCAGGGTCTGCTTGCGACGATGCAGGGCGTCCAGGAAGCCACCCAAGGCTTCAAATTGCCAGGCATCGTACCGGGTTTTGCCGGTTCGTGTGATGGCGGCAAAGCCCTTGATGAGCGCCGGTTCATCGTTCATCGCCACGGCAAAGCCGACCAGTTGCCGCAATAATTCCTTGCGGGCGGCATCATTGCCTTCCTCCAGCAGGGTGGTGATCATTTCGCCGAGATGCGTTGCCGCCGAAGACATCACGGCAATTTGCAATTGTTTGTCATCGGGATTCTTGAGCGCAATCTCGGCGAGAACGCGGCCGGCGTTTGCATCGTGCCATTCACCGAGGCTGAAGGCCAGTTGGCAGCGGACTCGGACACTCACGTCATTGGTCAGCGCCAGCGCGGCTTGGGCCAGGCTGGGGGATTTGTCCAGCAGCGGTTCGCTCAGGCGCAGGCCGTGTTCACGCACGGCGGAATGTGCGTCGCTGAATGCGGCCATGAGGATTTCAACCGTCAGGGCTTGCAGTCCGTCGAGGGTGCAAAGGGCCTGCAAGCGGGCTTTGGCATTGGGGCTGCTGCGCGCGAGTTGTTGAAGCGGAGCGACCGCCGAACGGTCGCCGGCTTCGACGAGCAGGCGTTGCGCGGTGTCGCGCTGCCAGCCATTTGGGCTTTCCATCGCGGCGACCAACCCGGCGGTGTCCAGTTGGTCGAGGCGGGGGATTTTCCGCAATGTGGCATTGGTGGGATAGATGCGATAAATGCGGCCCATGTTCGCGCCGGCGCGCAGATCGAGGCTCTGTTGCGCGTCCAACGGAATCCATTCCGGATGCTCAATGACGAGGCGGTACATATCCGCTACATAGAGCGCGCCATCCGGGCCGGTTTTTGTCATCGTCGGGCGAAACCAATTGTCACTTGAGGACAGGAATTCGTTTGTCTGCTCGTCCGGCGCGCGATGACTGGTGAAGGAAACGCCATCCGATTCCATGATTTCGCGATGGATCAAATTATGCACCGGCTCGCTTACGAAATAACTCCCGGCAAATTCCGGCCCGAAAAGTTCGTCACGATACGGCATGACGCTATTGGCCGAAGTCAGGTGATTCGCGCCCGCATCGGGATCATTGAAGCGCTGGGTCAGGTGGCTGGTGGCAAATACGCGGGTGTTGTCATCATAACGCGGCAGGATCTGTTTGGTGGCCCGAACGGCAAGGTAAGGATTCCGCGCCAGATAATTCTCAGGCGGGAAATAGTGCCACGCTGGCGAGGCGTTTTCGATGCCAAACCAGTTGCCCCAATCGTCACGATGCCGCCCATATTGCGCCTGCCCGGCCTGCGCTTCAAAAGCGCCGTCATCCGGGCGAAACCGGAAATCGCGCCCGCTGATATTGATCGTCCGGCCCGTCTTGAGCGATCGAATCGTGCCCCCGCTATTACCGTTGGCGCCATGCAGCCAGTTATCCAGCCCGTAATCGAATCCGTTGGCGCGGTGTTGCTGGTTGCCTTCGCGGAACCCGGTGAACAAGGTCACGTGCGTGTCCGCGTGGCCGTTGCCGTTCGTGTCCTCCGCGTAAAATATTTCCGGCGGATCGCAGACGATCACGCCCTTGCGCCACGGAATCAAGCCCGTGGGAAAAGGCAATCCGTCAAGGAACACAGTGGATTTGTCGTAATGCCCATCACCCTTCGTGTCCTCCAGAAAACGGACGATGCCGCCGGGTTTACCCTTGCCATCCAGTCCCAGTGGATAATCGCCCATTTCGACGACCCAAAGTTTTCCATCCGCACCCCACTCGAACGCAATCGGGCTTTTGGTTAGCGGTTCGCTGGCTGCCAAATCCACTTTGAAGCCTGGACGCGGGTGCATGGCGGCCAATGATTCCTGGGGCGATTTCGCCGACGGCAGTCCGCCAGCCATCAACTCCTTGAAAGTGCGGCGGTCCACAATGTCCGGCAGCGTGGCCGTGTCCTCGTTTTGCACCCACATCGTGTTGGCACGGAACCAGGCGCCGTTGTCTCGAGGTGGTCCGTCGCGCACAATCATGGGAATTTCGGGCGTCTGGTCTCCACGTTGCCCCGACATCACCTCGCGGCTCCAGCCTGCGCCAAAACCAAGCACAGGTTTGGGAATGAACAGGTGCAATGAATACCGTTTGGCGTTGGAAAAGATGACGTCGGCAAAACCATCACCATTGATATCCACAAAGCGCAGCCCGTTGTCCCTTCCCTCGGCATCGACGATGGTGGTTCCGACTGGGAGTGCGTAGGGCAGTTGCTTCCAGCGTTTTTCCACCGCCGACCAGGCGAACACCGCGTTTTGCGATTCATTGCCCACGATCAACTCGCAAACTCCGTCATTATCAACGTCCCGCAAACGGACGCCGCGATCATGGCCATTGCGGCTGGTGAAAATGGGCTGGCCGTTCAACTCCAGCCCTTGCAGCAAGGACGCTTCGGGCACCCATTGTTTTCCGTCGAAACGCCACGCGCCGGCGGTCGTGTCATTTCGGACCAGCATGACCGGCAGGCCATCGGGAGTGATCAGGCCGAAACGCACGCCGGCGTCAACGTGGTTGCCGCCCGCGTCCATGGCAGTGAGTTTGGTGGGAAAACCGGTTTCCAGCCACTTCTGTTCCTTGGGTTCCCAGATTCGCGTTTTTTGGACCTGCTCGTTGCCGATCACCACGTCCAAAAAGCCGTCGTTGTTCAAATCCAGGAGCCGAACGCCGTTATCCTTGCCGTTGGGAGCCCGCAACGGTTGTCCCGCCAGTAGATTGCGGTTCAGACATTCCTGTGCTTCGCGGAAGTTAAGGAACTTTACCCGCGCGCCGTATTTCGAGGCGGCATAGTCCACCAAACCCGCGAGTTCCTGGTTCCCCATCCAGCCGTGGGGATGAAAAATCATGGTGAACACGCCTTGCTTGAGCAGCGTGGCATCCAGCCCGGCTTTCCAATCTGCGACGGTGATCGGATTGGTCGCGCCGTGCAGATGAAACGCCTCCCAATCGCTTGGAACAGCGGCCGGAAACTCCCAGCAAAGCCGGTCGATCACGTACGGATAGGGGTAATTGTCAATTGTGGTCTGGAACGACGTGAATGGGAGGTATTTCGAGAATTTTTCCTGGCCATTGGCGTCTATTACCAGTTCCTTCGGCAGCGAAGGATCGTGCGCCGAGAGAATGTTCATGATCGAGGAATCGATCGTCAAAAACTGCCCGCGCGAATTGGTCTGGCAGAACAGCTCGGCGAAAAGACGCGGCCCCGGGCTGTTGATCGAGTCGCAGCAAGGCGTGCGGAACGCCACGGCGGTGTTGCCAGGGATGCGGTCGATCAATTCCACACTGCCGTGGAAGGTCTCCGCCGCTTTTTTAAAATCGCTCTTATCGAAGATGGGGCAAGGGTGGGAGAGCGTGTGGACTTCGAGCGAGAGCCCTTCCTTGAGCCAGGCTTGCAACTGCGGTTGATCCGGATCGAGCGCGTTGCACATGATGCTGACGGGCGCGCGCCCGTCGATTTGTTTAAGCCGGGCAAGGATGGGCCGAAGGAAAGTTTCATATCCGCCCGGTGACTGCATATCATCAATCGCCAGAATGACAACGGCATCGACTCCCGGCTGCCCGACCCATTGCGGCGTGGCGAGTTTGGGGAATTCCAGATTCGCATGGAAAGGGTCGGTGTCGTCGAGGTAGGCGAAGCGGTTGGCGTTGTCTGCGCCAGCGGCAGACACTACGCGAGCCATGGATGCCACGGCAACGACTGCCGCTAAGCGTCTGGCGACGAAAGAGGGTAAACCCAGAATGGCCACACGATTACTCGGACTATTTACCAGTCAGCGTAATCTTCGGCGAGGGATAAAAGTTGGTTAATCCAGGAAAGTCACGCCGGTTCCTGCCCCGCTCACCGTGCCGCCAATTGCCGGATGGCGGCCTGCCACCACGTGGCGAGCGTCTCGCCGGAACGCAGCCAGATCTGACGGTGCAACCAGGACATGGTGTCGGCGTCAGACATGACGAGAAATTTTTCCTCGGGCTTCAAAGCATCAGGACCTTGGGCCAGCAGCTTTTCACCCAATTCCCGCACCTCCGGACGCCCCGCGCCCAATTTCGCGAGCGCTTCGGCATGTTCCGGGTTGTATTTTTTCTCGCGCAGCAAGGAAACATGGATGGCGTTCACATAAGGATCGACAACAATCTCCGCCAATCCTGAATCCTTTGCCCGCTCGCCGGTTTCGCCAGCGCCGGACATGGTGGCCAGGCGAACGCGCAGGGTGTCGAGTTCCGGCGGTGGGGATAATTCCTCGGGCGTCAGAAATAATCCGAGGGCTCGGGACCGCGCGCCCAGGCTGCTGCGGCTCGTGAGAACGCTTACAGGTATCGAAAGGACCATGCCTGCGAACACCGGCACGAACCACCAAAACGTACGTGGATCGAGCCCCCAAATCACGCCACCCCAAACCAGCCCGGTCAGCGTGTGCCCCCAATGCCGGCGGAAGGCGTAGCCCCACGAAGTGCCGTCGGCGCTGCGTTTCTGCGGCCCCCAGTTCACGCCCATCCCGAGGAGGATTGTCACCACGAACCGCGAATGCCAAAGCATTTGCATGGGCGCGTGCAGCGTCGAAAAAATCGTTTCTCCCACGGTGCTGACCGCGGTTTTCGCGAGCCCGCCGAACGACCGCCGGCGTTGCCGATCAAAAGCGAGATCGATCAAAGCGAGGACCTTCGGCAAAAACAAAACGCACATGCAGATGACGAAGATCAGGAAAGCGTGCTGCGTGGGCGACAAATGAAGGTAGGGCGTGAAGCCCGGGGTCGCGATATCCGAGAGGCGCGTGTATTTCTGGAAACCCCACATCCAGTTGAAAGTGAGCAGAAACAGCAACCAGCATGGGCTGGCCAGGTAGCCAAAAATGCCTTGAAGCAGATGCAGCCGGCTCATGTCCCGCAGGCCGCGCACGAACAGCACCAGCCCATGTTGCAGATTTCCCTGGCACCAGCGCCGGTCGCGCTGCGCGTTTTCGATCAGGCCCTGGGGCGCTTCCTCATAACTGCCCTCCAGATCGTACGCAAACCAGATCTGCCAGTTCTCGCGCAACAGCAACGCGGCTTCCACGAAGTCATGGCTCAAAATCTGGCCGCCGAAGGGCTTGCGCCCCGGCAGGTGCGGCAGTTCGCAGTATTGCATGAACGGGTCGGTGCGTATGATCGCATTGTGACCCCAATAGTTGCCGAAGCCCTGGGCCCAATAGTTCAAGCCCGCGATGAAGATCGGCGCATACAACCGGTTGGCGAACTGCTGGATGCGGCCAAAAAGTGATTCCGCGTTTACCAGCGCCGGGACGGTTTGGATCAAGCCCACGTCGGGATTGGCTTCCATGAGCTTGACGAGGTCCACGACGGTTTCGCCGCGCATGATGCTATCGGCATCCAGCACGATGAAATAACGGTAGCGCCGGCCCCAGGTGTTCAGGAAATCGCGGATGTTGCCGCTTTTCTTGCCCTCGTTCGTGACGCGGCGGCGATAATAAATCCGGCCGAGAGCGCCCAGTTCGCGGATCAGGTCGTACCAGCGGCGCTCCTCCTCCACCCAGCGGTCGGGATCCGTCGAATCACTCAGGATGAAAAAATCGAAGCGGCCAAGCTGCCCGGTTTTCTCCAGCGATTCGTAAGTGATGCGCAAGCCCTCATAGACGCGCACGACATCTTCATTGTGGATCGGACAAACCAGCGCTGTGCTTGTCCCGTCGAGGCTGCGCGAGCGGTAATCCGCCAGCCGCGTGATGCGGCGCTGGTCGCCAAGCATTCGCAGCACGAATCCATAGACTCCGTGCATGCAGCCGATGGCCGAGAACAGGAACAACAGGACGAATAAAATGAACAGCACCGTCCGCGAGGTGGACCAACCGGTGCGCCAGAGCAGGTCGGCAAAAATCAACGACACCAGCCCGGTCAGCAGCACCGCCGAGGAATAGAAGTAGAAAACCCTCAACCCGCGGCTTCTCGGCGACATTGGCGCGGGCCAGATTGAGACTGGCGCTGCGGTTGCCTGGGCGCGCAAGGGTTCAGGGGCGACGGAAGTCATTAGTGATGCGTGATAAAAAACAAAACGGCCAGGATCAGCGCAAAGACCGTCCACGCGCCAACCATCTTTGCGTACGGCAGCCGGGCAAGGTTGGTCAGCGTGGTGATGGGGCCGAAGTGCAGCGGACGCAGAGCCATTTTGGAAAGTTGAAAGTCCGGACCGGCCTGGATGTACGTCTTGCGCATCGCGCTGACGAATTCCTCCGGCCACGGTCCAGGGCGGAGGAACTGGTCCTGCCATTTGCCCGGCATGTCGGCCAGCAACAACGCCAGCCGTCCGCGGGTTGAAAGCATCTGGTCGGTGCCGGTGGGCGGTTCCTGCAAGACTTGCGCGAACCATTCGCTCACGAGGTGGTCCATCTCTTCGGCCGCCAGTTCGGTGGCCGAGCGTTGCGGCTCCTGGGGGGCGCGGCGCATGGCGCGCTTGAGAACATGGATGACCAACCGCCCCAGCAGCACCTTGTTGCGCACGCGCAGGGCGTGGAAATAACTCTCCACTTTGGCATAAGCGGCATTCCACTCTTCCAGCGGCCGGCCCGCCATCCGGCCGGGCTGGTCGCCTTCCCCGGAGGCGCCTAAGGGGGACTCCAGTGATAAGTCCATGTTTCGGTGAGGACCTCCTCTCCTTTTTTCAATGTACACCGAATGTCCACTGGATCGGTGTTGCCCGGCTTGGGCTCCATCTTGATGATTGCCCGCCAGGCATTGAGTTTGGGGACTTGAAAGACCTGGCTTTCGGTGATCGTCCCATTGTCACTGCAACTTGCCACCGCTTCCGGGAATAATCCTTCCGGCAGGCCCGCGAGCTTCGGGCCGCTGAAATCAATCACGATCTCCCGCTTTTTCGGATCGCGCGAGTCGGCGCCGATGCGGGTGGCTATCACTCGATTAGTCGAGAACTTGATGTCCGTCTCGCGCGTCCAATGCAGCGCGTAGCCGAACCGAAACGGTTGCATCGGCTGCGGTTTCACCTTCGGGTCCCAGAACGCGACGACGTTGTCGAGTCCCTCGTAATGCGTGCTCAACTCGACCAGATGCAAATCCCCCTCGCCCCAACGCCCGCGCGTGTCCACCCAGACGCTCGGGACCAGATGATAGTAATTGAAAATGTCCTGGTAGTCCGCAAAATCCCGCTCCCGCTGCATCAAGCCGAAGCCACGGATATCCTTCGCCGCAAAGCGCTGATGCCGCATCACCGAGGCATTGTTCAAGGGACGCCATAACACTTCCCCGTTTTCCATCTTGATCAACAAGCCGTCGCTGTCGTGCACCTCGGGGCGGTAATCGTCGAATTTTCGTTCCGAGTTCTTGCCGAACCAAAACATGCTGGTCAACGGAGCCATGCCGATGGTCGTCAAGGGCTTGCGATTTGGCGCGATGGCCCGGATTTTGTCCGGCTCGCGCAGGAAGAGCACCGCTTCGATTTCAACCACCGTGGTTTCGCTGGGCCGGATGTGAAATTCGTACGCACCAGTGCAGCTCACGCTGTCGAGGATCGCCAGCAGCCGCAGTTCCTTGTCGTCCGCCTGCGGTTTGCCCAGCCACCAATCGGTAAAGATGGGAAACTCTTCAGGGCGGTCGGACTCGCCGCAGTCCAGCGCCAGGCCCCGCGCCGATTCGCCGTAACGCTGGCCTTTGCCAAGCAAGCGGAAATAGCTCGCGCCGACAAACGATCCCAGTTCGTCCATTTTGTCCGGCTGGTTGAGCGGGTAAAGGATGCGAAAGCCGGCATACCCGGTGTTCGCCGGAATCTGCTTTTTGATCTGCAACTTGCCGTAATCGAAAAAGTCCTGCACGAACCGGATCGGCTGGACGTAATTATAGGAAAACTCGTTTATGTGAACCGGTTCCTCATAAAGGTAACCGGGATGGAAAAACTCGACCTCGAACGGGAGTTTGTCGGCGCTCCATAGCGCCTGGTCGTGCTTGAAGCGGATTTCCCGGTATTTGTCGTAATCGAGCTTGTCCGCCCGGAGGATGTCCGGCAAATCACCCCGGGGCGAGCGGAAGGGCTTTCGCGCCCGCTCTTCGGCCTTCTTCGCGACGTAGTCCAGATTGATATCGGCGGACTCCACCCGGGCAAACGCCGGGAGGGACCAGGCGATACCGAACAGGGTAATTAAAGCCAGACGACTCAGTCCATGCATTCCCAACCAGTAATTACTGAATCGCCGGGGATTTGCAAGAGTGGTGCGGCCCGTCCTAGCCCGGATTAAGTCGTTAACAGTTTGAGGCACAATACGTTACAGAGAAATATTCATGCTGCCCATGAGTGCATTTCAACAACAAGGCGTGTGAGTTTATGAGCCCGCCTTGAGCCCGTAGCATGGCATCTCCGATACTGTTTGGCAACACCGGTGCTGACTTACCGTGGGTAGTTCCCTGTTCCGTTGGACTTGCTCACGGACCATGAACGGTTCGATTATACACACGTCATTAATGAATGCGCCTGGGGCCCGCGGCGGCGCGCACAGGAGTGCGCGCCCTACCGGCACACGGTGGTAGGGCGGGCAGTCCTCTGCCCGCCGTTACCCGGGCAATTTATTCCGCTCAGCGGCGCTTCTCTGAAAGCGACCGGACCATTTGTTCCAGGTCGCTCAATCGTTTTTGAAGTGAATCCACGTTTGCGGCTTTTTCCTTCAACGATTGAATCTCCGCGTCCTGTTCCTCGACCTTATGATGTTGCTTGATGAATTCATTGAGCAGCATCGCATTGACGGCTTCGTAACGGACGGAGTAAATCCGGCCGTGGTCATCGCGCATCACGAGGTCGGGATCAACCTTGTCCACTTCCTCGGCTACGAGGCCGAACTGCGGGACGCCCTTGGGGTCAAGTTCCGGTTTGTAGTGGAACGTGACGGGCCGGAGAGACAGGAGCACGTCGCTGGCGTTGCCCATCCCCTGAATGTCTTGTTTGAAACGTTGCGAGGACGCCTGCAAGCCAAGTTGCCCGTTTGAATCCACGAAAACCGGGGAGCCGGAGACGGCAGAACCACTGATGCCGGCAATCAATGCCGCGGTGTGCGTGCCCTGGGTGCCAATCCGGATGAGGTTGTTATCGAGTGCGTTGCCATTGTTGCCGATTTCAATGTTTGCGCTGCCAGTGACGAAATAGCCGGCCGCTTCGCCCAAGGCGATGTTAAAACCGCCGGTCCGGTTTTCATGGAGGGCGGAGTCGCCGATGGCCGTGTTTTCAATGCCGTTGGTATTGTTCACGAGCGCCTCGTCGCCAATGGCGGCGTTGAGGCTGCCGGCGGTGTTGGCGTGCAAGGCGCGTTCGCCGATGGCGGTGTTGTAGTTTCCACTGGTATTCGAGACCAGCGCTTCGAAACCGGTGGCCACGTTGTTGGTTCCATTGGTGCTGTTCATCAAGGCCCGATAGCCCACGGCGGTATTGGCCGAAACCAGGTTGGAGTAGAGCGTCTGATAACCGAATGCCGTGTTGGAACTGCCGATCGAATTGGAAAAAAGCGCCTGGTAACCGGCGGCGGTGTTGAAGTTGCCGCTGGTGTTTGCGGAAAGCGCATGATCGCCGCTGGCCGAGTTGCCGGAGCCGGTGGTGTCGTGAAACAGCGCGGCCATGCCCACCCCGGTGTCGCCGGCGCCCGTGAGCGTCAAATTGCCCGCGCCCGAGCCGGCGAAGAGATTCTCTGTTCCGTAGGCTTGCAGCAGCGTGCTGCTGCCGGAATAGATAATCCCGGTGTTGGTGGTCGTGGTTGGCAGGTTCAAATTGGTAATGGTGACCGAACTGGAAAAACTTCCGGCTGCCCCGGCAAAAATCGCATAGGGAGTCGGCGAAAATCGCTGGCGGGGGGAAAGCGTGATGATGGTTCCATTGCCGTTGGTACGCGCGCCGACTTCCAGGAACCGCGTCGCGCCGGAGAATTGGCTGCCAAAATCCAACGTCACGTTAAAAAGCCCGTTGCTCACGCCGGTGGCGAGGTTCGTAATGGCAGTTCCCTGGGGCGTGCCATTGGTAATGGCATCGTAAACCGTGAACCGCAGATCGTAGGAACCGTTCGCGGGATTTGCACCGTCATTCAAGCGGCCCTGGTAGGTAAAGGCGGTGCCTTGGGCGCAGGTGGAGAGTTGGGAGTTGAGGGCCGCCAGCAGCAGGCCGAGGAGCGTTAGCAGTTTGGTTTTAGCTTTCATACATTGGCACGTAGAATTGCACGGCGTACCGGCTTTGGCAACCAGCAGGAGCTTCGCGCATCCTTCCCGGATCAATCGGTTGATCTGGCGTCCAGGCCAAAGGGACTCCACCTTTAAAAAAGAATGGAAAAAAACTGCGGGCGTGGGAAGATTTACGCATGGCATCGACAGAGAGTGTGGAGCACAGCGTCGCTTCGGTGGAAGAGGTGCAACAGGGATGGCACGAACTGACCCTGAGAGTCCGGCAACTGGAAGCGGAACACGCCGCGCTGGACCTGGAAAACAAGTCCTTGCGCTTCCTGGTAGAGCGGGTCATTGAGCATCGGCAGAAATCCCATGCGGAACTTATTTTGCTGCTGACCGGCCTGGTCACCAAGCTGCCGATCAATGATGTCGGCCTGGTGGTGTCGCGGTTGGTAGAGCATAACCGGCATTTGAGCGAGGTGTGCGCGGCGCTGGCCAAGGGCAAGGCGGATTCAGAGTTGCCGACGCCGATGGTGCTAAAGGCCCTGGAAAGCACGAAACGCGAACTGCTCGCCGCCCTGAAGCCGGCCATTGAGGAACTGATCCAATTGGAGACGTCGCTGGACAGCGAGATGCTGCGGTCGTTGGTGGCGGACCCGGGCTTGTTTTATTCTCCCGCCGTGGTGCGGGCGAACCGGTGCTTTGTCAAGGGGCAGGTTCCGCGAGAGCGAGTGGTCAAGGAATTTGGCGAGCAGGCGCTGGTCTTCTTCAATGACATGACCACCGATCCCAAGCTCAACCCGAATCCAAAGCCGGAAGAGATCGTCATGGCGTTCAAGCCCGATTTTGAAGGCTGGTTTGCGCAAAATGCGGCGCTCGTTCCGGGCAAGCACGAAGAGCTAATGGCGCTTTACCAACGAGTCCAGCGCAGCAAGGCGTCCACGGAACAATCGCGGGCGCAGCGGATTGCCTTTCAAAAAGTGTCGTTCATCCTGGAGATGATTCATTATTACGAGAACCAGAGCACCGAAGCGCCGGATGTGGTGTTCGCGCAGCGGCTGCCCGCGCTGGTGGAAACCTTGGTGATTTCGAATCCCCAGGACAAACTGGAGGAAAAAGCCGTCGTGCAGGTCGAAGGCTTGCTGGCTTTTGTCATCAACCCGGACCATCGTTTGATGGTCATCAACAACATGGGCAAGAGCGGCGGGGCGGGCAGGACCTTGAGATATGTGCTGCGGCTGCGGATGGAGAAAGGCCCCGATCTGGACGAATCGATCACGGAATTCCTCAAACACCTCGTCCCTTCCGCGCCACAGAAGCCGCCGGCGCCGGCGGCGCTGACGCCGGTTTTGCAGTTGCTCCCCGCCGAGATGCAAAAGCGCGTGGTCAGGCACATCCTTTCGTTGGAGCGGATCCGGCGGGACGACGCGGAGGCATTGGGCCGCGCAGTGGGCAAGGAATTGGGTTTAGCTGGGCTGGAAATGGAGGCACGGTCGCAGGCCGAAATGTCGCCGGAAGTCGAGCGGGAGATTGCCTGGCGAAAGATCAAGGAACTCATCACGCAACGCGCGGACCCCACGGCGATCGCCGCCGCGTTTCGCGACCGGTTGCACGCGAAGTATGATTCCGACGAACTCAAGCAGAGCTGGTTGACGCTGAGCGATGCGGACCCAATGTCGTTGATCCGGACTTTTTGCCAACTGCCTTATCTGCCGGATGGCCGGACCGATTCAATCGCCCGGACGGTAATGGAAACGTACACCACCCGGCTCACCCATGAGAAATATGCCGCCACCTACACCAAGGTGGCGAACAGCCTGAGAAACATGTACCGCGCCAAGCCGGATAGTCCGACACTGCTTAATTTTTTGGCGCTGATGAGATGGGTGGACCCGGTCGCCGCGGACAAGCTAAGCATGGACATTGGGATGAGTCCGGCGCAGTAACACGTGTGTGAACTATTCCACATCCCGTAGCAGCCAACGTGAGGAGGCTCTGTATTTTTTCCTAAATTTAGAGCCTTCTCGCGTCTGCGCTACGATGCCTTTAAGTTACTTCCGAACCAGGCGTTGCCTTCGGATTATTTCTCCGCTCTCAGACCTGCAGCCAATCTCCCTTCCGGCGTGAAATCGAGGCCGCGAAAAGCGACGTTCGTGCTTCCGGCCTGGGCCACGGTGGTGACGACGGCGGTCGCGTTGGTATCGACGATGCGGACGACCCGGTTCGAATTCACGCTTCCACCGTAACCTTCCGTGGTGGTGGCATAAATGACCGGCGCAGTGCCGCTAAAGTCCACGGCGAGGCCGAAGCAACCATCCGCGTGGTTGTCGGCGGGCGGAATGTTTTGTGGAATTGGGAAGCTGTAGGCGAGTCTCCAGGCGTTCCCGGATTTGACGTATTTTTGAATCCCGACCGCAGTGTCGGCCATGTAGGCAATCGTCCCGGTGGGATCCAGGTCGAAGCCAACGGTGCCTTTGCAAGTGGGCTGGGCCGGAACGACCACGTCCAGGGAAACCAGGGCGTCATGCGGCAATGGGGTCGAAACTCCGGACGCGTCCACGAAATGATAGATGCCCGCCGGTTTGTCGATCGCCACGCCATCGGCGCGATTCAGGGTGGCGTAGAGAATGTTGTTGATGATCTTGACGGCGCGGGTGTTCTCGATCCCGGTGAATTGAACGGGCGTCGGTGATTTGGAGGAATTAAAATACAGCGTGCCATAGGCGCTGCCGCAGCCCCAGAAATTGTTCGTGCCGTCGGTGGCAATGCCGCGCGGGTTCATTTTACCAGACCAGGTGGCGCCCTGGTAGGCGGTCGTGTGGATCGCGCCGGAGGCGTCGATGGTGCAGAAGCCGCGCGGAATTTCAAGCAAGGAGGGAGTGCCGTTGCTTTGAAGGAGGCTCATTCCGTAACCGGCAAAGGCCAGCAGTGCATGATCGCTGGAGCGGGTCAAATTGCCTTCCGTTGCTGCATGACCATTGAAGAAAAACGCATTCGGGCCATTGGTGGGAATCGCCACCGTGAACGACGCGCTGGAGTTGTTCGAGTTGGGGTCGAATTGGTCCACGAAGATCGGCGCTTGTTTTAGGCGAAGGTCGATTATTCCATCGCCGGCGCGCAATACCGCCAGTTGGCGGGGAAGGAACTGCGATTTCTGGGCGTTCGCAGCCAGGGCCATCAGGGCGAGAAACCCACCTGTCAGAATCGTTTTTTTCACGTTGGGTTGGAGTCGAATAGAATGCATCGTCAAGCGACCGGACTTCGACGCCTTCGGCAATGGAAGCGCGGTGACCGATTAAGACCGGAGTCGGTTACAAATGGATGGCAATTAGGTGACGGTCGTGTGAAATCAGTGGCTGGCGGCTGGCTGAGAGTGTGGAGTCCCGGCAGACTAGCCGCGCACGTGCATCGTCCCCGCCTTCACCTGCCAGCGGCACCAATCGCGTCCCAGTTCGCGCGGCCAGTTTTCCTCGGTGCAGGTCATGAACACCTGGCCGCGGGCGTGGTGCGCGCGCTCCAGCAAGGGCAGAAGGCCACTGCGACGCTTCACGTCCAATTCGCCCATGACGTCGTCGATCAACAAAATCGGCGGAGAACCGTGCAGGCCGGTGAGATATTCCGCCTGGGCCATCTTGAGGGCGAGCGCGAGCGTGCGTTTCTGGCCCTCGCTGCCGAATTGCGCCGCGCTGCGGCCGTTCAATTGGAACTGCAGTTCGTCCCGATGCGGGCCGATGATCGTCGAGCGGTAAGTGCGTTCGCGCTTGCGGGACTGGGCGAGTTCCACCGCGAAGTCCTGTTTGACGCCGGGCTGATATTCCAGGCGCAACTCCTCCGCGTCATTCGAGATGCGCCGGTAGGCGAGCCGCGCCAGCGGCGATATTTTCGGCGCGAGCTCGCGGCGGAAACGGATGATTTCGTTGCCCAATTTGACGAGTTCAGCCGAAAAGCTGTCCAGGGCCGCTTCATCCGGCGAGTGACGCTTCAACAACGCGTTGCGGGAACGAAGCGCGCGCGCGTAGCGCTGCAAGAGCCCCAAATAACCCGGATGCGTCTGGGTGAGCAGCAAATCGATGAACCGCCGCCGGCTGCGCGCCGGCCCTTTGATGAGTTGCAGGTCCTCGGTGCAAAAGACGACCACGCGCAACACCCCGAGATAATCTGAAAGCTTGCGCACCGGCTGGGCGTCCAGGCTTAGCTTCCGTTCCGCGGCGGACCAATACATTTTGATTTCATGTTCGCCCTGGCCCACGATTTTGCCGCCGACAAAATAACCCTTCTGACCCTGGCGGATCATGTGCGCCCCGCCCACGCCCCGAAACGAGCGCAGCGTCGCCATCAGGTAGATGGCTTCGAGAATGTTCGTTTTGCCCTGGGCATTGTCGCCGAGCAGCACATGAAACCCGGGCGCAAAACTGGCATCCAACCGCGCATAGTTGCGGAAGTCGCGTAATCTGAGATGATCGAGATGCACCGCTAACGCAGTTTCGTCGGAGAACCGCTTCTTGGCAATCTCCTGGTGCGGGAAAGGGATTGGCTCAACCCAAGCCGTCTCAGGCTGGCTGCTCCGAACTTCGCCTTCAGCCTTTGACGTTCAGCCCTGTTCAATTCTACCCGGTCAAACCCGCCCAAACCCGTTCAAACCCGGTTCGAACCCGCCAAAACCCGGTTTGAACCCGGTCCGACCCGTGGTGGAGGCGGCGCGCGGCGCCGTTCCCGGGGGTGAGCTTTCCCCGATCAAAGTTTCTCGCTTGAACCCCCGAACCCAAACCCACTTCCAGACGCGGCCAACCGATTCTCCCGCTCCTCTGGGAGAGGGCCAGGATGAAGGGCGCTGTTCGTTCCAGGTTCATGGTGAGGGGAATTGAACTCGAAAGCCAGGAACCTTCGGCTCATCAAATTCGTGCTTTAAAATGTCAAAGAACCTTCCCGGCTGCCGCCTGAGGACCCTTCACAGGGTCCCCGGCGCAACCGGGCTAAATTCACCAGCGCCAAGGCGTCAGGCCTTGGTCGTTAGTCATTGGACATTCCGGCGCTCATCGCGCCGGCCCCTCCCAGTCCTTCACTTCACTGCGCCGCCAAATAAAGCACGAGCGACCGCACCGTGCAAATGAATTCTGAATATTTCTTTGTCGCCAATTCTGGTGACAAGCCCGTTTCCGCCCCGCCCGGATGCGCCATCGACCTCGCAAGGTATGGAGTCCCCCTTTAGCTCAGCCTCCGGGGAAACGTCGCAGCCTGGCAAATCCCAACGGGATTTAATCATTCAGCCCAGGGTTGCGAGGAAACGAGCTACCCTGGGTGGGCGAGCATAAATTCATCAACCCTGAAAGGGTTGAATCAATCCCACACATACCGTTCATCAAAATCAACCTCGTAACGCCGAAGCAATTGGCGAAATTCATCCTGAAACGAAACCTTGCGATGATGCTCCTCCTGCCCGGCAACATAATCCCGCACTGAGGCAATCTGCGAAAAACCGATGGAGAAAATTCCGTAGCCATTTTGCCACGCGAAGTCCTGCGTGTCCTTGCTTTTGGTTTTAACCCACAGCGACGAGCCTCGCTTCACTTCCTTGACCATCGCCGCCGCCTCGCAGGTTCGCGACAACGCGCACAGCAGATGGATATGATCCTCGACCCCGCCCACGATAATTGGCTGGCAGTCGAGATTGGTCAGAATTCCGCCAAGGTAGCGGTACAATTCCTCCCGGAGAACTTTGTCGCGCAGGAATGGTCGGCGTTCCTTTGTCGAGAACACCGTATGCACCAGAATCTTTGCGAGCGATTGTGGCATGGTTTTCTGGTTCAACCCTTTCAGGGTAGTTGGTTCGTCTGGACGCCGACCCAGCGTAGCTCGTGCCTTCCGTCTTCGCTTCGCTCCGACGCGGCACGCGCAACGCTGGGCTGAATGATTGCAATCCCTTCGGGATTTCCACCAGCCAATTCAACGCGGCATTGCGCTGGGCTGGTGAGGAACCAAATCAGCGAGGCTGCTTGTTCGCCGACTTTGTCGGCATAGCAAATCCCAATCCCAACGGGATTTAATCATTCAGCCCTCGGTTGCGCGGAACGCGCTACCCTGGGAATTCGCAGAACAAATTCATCAACCCTGAAAGGGTTGAATCAATCCCGCATATTACGTTGGTCAAAATTAATCTCGTAACGCCTTCGCATGCAGAAAATAGCCAGAGTTATGGTTTAACCCATTTCTCTTGCGGACCTGAGTCTCTTGCATTTTCTTTTGGAGATTGTAACAAGATAGAACGGATCAACGAAACTAAAAGCGCCGTTGGGACAGAGAACCAAAAGGCGAAGAGGAAAAAGTAAAATGACCTCGCATGGCTCAGTCTGTCAACACCCAGCCCCAGTAAACCTGCAAATGCAATGTACACGATCCCCGCCGCTACAGAACTCACCATTGTGGCCACCCGACGGTTGCAGTACCGCTCAATTGAACGCTTCACAACCAAAAATCAGGCAATCGCCGAAAACAGAAAACAGAGCGTCAATTCGATAGCTTCCCAATACCAGCGGCGAACCTTCCTAATACGAATAGCAAGAGCTGATACATAGAGTATGTAACTGCTCAATACGGCGATTAGCATCAGGCTTGAAAGCTGCATGGCTTCAAATTAGTGCATCCCGCCAAAGGTTGGCATGGGTTTGCTTCTTATCTCAAGGCATTTGAATACCATCCATTCCACATCGACGATCGTCGTTGAAAAATTGTGACCCACAAAGGATTGGTCCATATCAACGTTCGCCACAGGGGCCATCGGTCGAATCGCCGGGTTGAAGGCACAACGCGCAGATCACGAATCAGCTTCACTTTTTTCCCGCGCTGTGCGGCGAACTTTTTTAAACGCCAATAGAAGTCGACGTCCTCTCCCATGTATAGATGCTCCTTATATCCGCCGAGCGCCGCGAACGCCTCGCGACGAGCAAATTGGGTCGGGCCTTGCGCCATTCGGAAAAACCGGCCGAAGAGGCGCCATAATCCGAGATACAATCGAAGAACGATTCGCTTCGGCCGATACAAAGTATCAAATGCGCCTCCGTCAACATTGATATCCGAAAGCGCGTTACAAATGCGCACGAACAACAATTCCGGGACAATCGTGTCAGCGTCAACGAACACCAAAACGTCCCCCCGAGCAGCGTCCGCACCTGTGTTTCGGACCCGGGCGATGTTATGTGTTGCCTCGGAAACGACGCGGGCTCCATGCAACCGGGCGATGGAAGCCGTCTTATCCGTGCTTTGATTATCCACCACAATAATTTCCGCTGCCTTGCCAGTCCTGGTTGTGAGCAGCGCGGATGCCTTCATCAACGCGGCCAATGTTGCGGGTAAATAACCTTCCTCATTGTAGGCCGGTATGACCACGGAAATTGAAATGTGGCATTGGGTCGGCGATGACAAAAACGATCGCGCGCCTCCAAGCTGAATCTTCGAAAGCCAGACCTCGATTGAAATTGTAATTAATGAAATCGCGACCAGGGCCGGCGTATTGCGCCAAATACCCGCAATAATCAAAGCGCAAAACGCCGACAGGTGCGCTCCCCACCGCAGCAAGCCGAACGTAAACACGGCTTCGTCCTCCGGCTCGTTTCTGTCCGGCTTCCGGGAACGACCGGCGAAGCAGAGCGCCAGGAATACAAAGACCTGGCCGCCAAACACCCAAAGCCTTTCGGATTCGGACTTTGCTCCAACCGCGTGTATAAAAAAGCCTGTAAAATATATCCCAGCCAGCAATCCAGCATAGGCCAAAGGCACGAGAAGCGCCTCGCGTAAAAGAGTTCCGCCCAATCCCCGGCGCTCTTTAAACAAGAGCCGCGTGAAGAAGGAGTATGAAGCTGCGACCCACATCCAACCCGTCAGATTCCCCGTCGGCACTCCAAACCAGCCCTCGTTAAGCTGCAGCCTTCGATTACCTTCCCACGGAACCGTCCAATGCCAAAAGCCCAGTCGGATGGCGACAGCGTCGATGGCAAGATCGAGCATCAAAACCAGCAGGCCGTCCATTAAGGGACGGCAAATTGGATTCACAGGGAATCTATCGCTGATCGCCATTGCGCCGTGGATAATCAACGCCCATCCCAATGGTATCCAAATTGGAACATCACCGATTCGAAGCAAATACACGTCCGGATAGTGATAGGTCCCAAAAAGCTTTATATTCATCTCTTCCAGGAACCATCCGTAGAACGCGCAAGTAAATAAGCCAAAAACGCGGTCCTTTGAAAAAAGCCTTGTCTCAACAGCCGCAAGCAGGAACAGGCCGGAGGCCCCGAGCTCGATCAAAACCGGCAAGCAGCCCAAAAGTGTTTTTAATGAAAAACTCATCTGCCTGTGAAGGCGGTTGGCAAGGCCGTTTGAGGCGAATGTTTCATCTCACAAATTCAGAATCACCAGCGAAGGAAAACATCATGGTTTAATTCGGCTGAGCAGGGATGTGCTTTGCCGTGCCGAAGGATGCCATGGCCTTGGTTGCGATCTCATAAGCCGGGATGCGCGCGCCGAGGCGATGCAACATCATGTACAGGCCCATCTCCGCGCGCGAATAGAACAGGAATTCCGGCGGCAGGAATTTGCTGCTAAGGAATAATTTGTACAGCCGCGACATTTCCCGGAAAATTTTTACGTCGCCGAAGTCCGTCGGCTCCCCATTTTCGCGATAAAGATGGCGATAAACTCGAATCATTTCATCGAGCGTGCGGCGCGGTCCTGGATCTTTCGGCGAGACGCCCGGCCCGCAAATCGTCTTCAGCATGGAACGATAGACCCCCTCATTTTTCTGCCACAGCTCCAGTGAGAAATCCCGTATGCATTGAACCACCTCGTCGTTTAACTCCTTGACGCAGCCAAAATCCACCATTCCGATGTGATCCGTGCTCAACAAATAGTTGCCCGGATGCGGATCAGCGTGGATCCAACGCATTTCGTAAGCCTGAAAGCAAAACAATTCGAGGAATTGCCGCCCCAGCCGGTTGCGAACTTCCTGTGAAGGTTTCGTGCGCAGGAAATCATCCACATGTTTCCCTTCCAGGAAGGAGATGGTCAGCACGCGTTCCGTGCAAAGTTCCGGGAAGACCTTTGGGATTTCCACGAAAGCAAGCCGCTTCATCGCGTTTCCAAACCGCTCGATGTTTCGCTTCTCGTTCCGATAATCGCACTCCACCAAAATCCCGCGCCGCAATTCGTCAATCACCGATTGTGGAATCACTCGCATAATGCTCGCCGGCAGCATCACCTGGCTTAGCGTTTGGAAATCGGCTTCGATGATCTCGCGGACGGCAGGATACTGGATTTTGACGGCCACACGATGGCCGTCCCTGGTCCGCGCGCGGTGCACTTGCCCAAGCGAAGCAGCCGCGAAAGGCTCCGGTTCGAATTCCTCGAACGCCTCCTCCGGGTCACATCCCAGTTCGTTGCGAAATTGAACGCGCATCAAAGTCGGGTGCATCGGTGGCGCACGCATCTGAAGGTTCGCCAGCTCATCGATGGCCTTTTCGTCGAGCAAATGCGATTGCATGCTGAGCACCTGGCCCAATTTCATGGCGGGCCCGCGCAGTTCCTGCAGTTCCTGCCGAATCCGCTGCGCATTCCGGGTTTGCATCGCCGCGCGCCGCGCGCCGCGCCGCCTTGCCGGCGTGAAAAGATTGCCAACCAGGTATCCCACATTGCTCCCGAGGACCCCGGCGGTGAGTTTCGTCATACGCGCTGCGCGCTTCCAACGATTGGATTCCGGAGCCTTCATTTCCACTCCCAACCCCCCTTCCGCAGAAAACGGGTGGCCACGACCAGCGAACGGTCCAAAAGCGCCAAAGTCTTTTGTTTGCCGTGTGACATGTCATGCAGCCAAAAGGTCACAATCCCCATGTAGAAGAGGCCGACGCCATACGCCCCCAGACGGCCCACATCCGGAATCTCCCCGCGCTGAATGGCTTCCTTCAGTAATCCATCGATAAAGCGCAAATAGCGCAAACGATTTTCCTGCGATTCAAAACTTAACGCATTGAGTTTCGAACGCGGCTCCAGGCTGCGAAAAAAGACGCTCCCAATAAAATCCTCGTAGGGTTTAAGCTGCTCCAATTGCCGATGAATGATGGCGAAAAGCTTTTCTTCAATCGGCGCTTGCTTCAGCGACCCTTGCCGATCGTACCATTGGATTAAATCATCTATGCCCTTTTGGAAGAAATACAGGGCGAGGTCTTCCTTCGTTGGAAAGTAATTGAAGAACGTTCCCTCGGCGATGCCTGCCTTGGTGGCGATCTCTTTCGCGGTGGTGTTCCCGACGCCCTTGGTCTGGAACAATTGAAGGGCCGCTGCCAGGATTTCCGCCTTCGTATGTTCCTTTTTCTCCTTGCGCCGGGACGCCGTTTTTTGCCGGCCAGGTTTTGCCTTTTTGTGCGCCGGGCCAGATTTTTTTCTCATGTTGAGGAAACTCATATATCACTATGCAAGGTTCGTCAACAGAAAAATGAGGAAACTCACGTTTCGCACGCTGAAATGGGCCGATTCAATGAAACGATCCACGTTCAAGCCGCCTCTTCCGCGGATAATGGGGCCGCCAGATTTTCGAGGCCCTGGCGCTCGGCTTTAACGCCGTAGAAGGCTTCGGTGGCCGCCGCGGCGAGCATGAGGGCGGCGCTGGCCAGGTAACCGTACAGCAGGTGGACGCGCGAGCCGGTGCCGATCAGGATGCCGAACAACCACGGCGCGGCGATGCCGCCGATGGCGGTGCCGATGGCAAAAAAGAACGCGATGGCGAGGCCGCGCGTTTCGAGCGGAAAAATTTCGCTGACGGTCAGGTAGGCGGAACTGGCCGCGGGCGAGGCAAAGAAGAAAATGACCGTCCACAGCGCGGTCTGCTGGATCGCTGAAATGGCGTCGCGGGCAAAGAGCACGGCGGTGATGGCCAGCAGCAGGGCGGAGAGGGTGTAGGTCGCGGAAATCATCACGCGGCGTCCCAGACTGTCGAACCAATGACCGAGGACAAGCGGCCCCAGAAAGTTCCCGAGCGCGAAGGGCAGCAGATAGATTCCGGTTTTCTCGGCGGGGACATGGTAAAACTTTGTCAGCACGAGCGCGTAGGTGAAAAAGATCGAGTTGTAAAAAAACGCCTGGGAAATCATCAAGGCCAGGCCGAGCACGGAGCGGCTGCGATATCGCTTGAACATGGCCCGGGCGATCAGACCGAAACCATAGGTTTTTTGCGCGCGTATCCGCAGGCTGCCGTCCCCGGGCGGCGGCAGTTCGTGCCCGACATCTTCCCTGACCCGCCCCTCGATTTCCGCGGCGACGCGTTCCGATTCGCCGGCGTAGCCATGAGTCAGCAGCCAGCGCGGACTTTCCGGCACATAACGGCGCAAGTACAGGACCACCAAACCGATCACGCTGCCCACGGCGAATCCCAGGCGCCAGCCGATGTTCACGGGCAGAAGCTGGGGATTGAGAATCACGATGGTCGAGAGCGAGCCGGCGGCCGCACCCAGCCAGTAGCTTCCATTCACGATGAGATCCACCCGCCCGCGCAGCCGCGCGGGGATCAGTTCGTCGATGGCTGAATTGACGGCCGAGTATTCGCCGCCAATACCGGCGCCGGTCAGAAATCGGAAGAGGCAGAAGCTCCAAAGGTTCCAAGCGAAGGCGGTCAGGAGAACGCCGGACAGATAAACAATCAAGGTCACGAAGAAAAGCTTGCGGCGGCCAAAGCGATCCGTGGCCCAGCCAAAAACCAGAGCGCCAAGAACCGCCCCGGCGATGTACCACGAGGCGACCAGGCCGACCTCGGCGGGCGTAAATCCGAGCGTGCGCGGGTCTCCCAGAATCCCGCTGATCGCGCCCACGAGCGTCACTTCGAGCCCGTCAAGAATCCACGTAATGCCAAGCGACAGGACGACCAGCACATGGAAGCGGCTCCACGGAAGCCGGTCCAGGCGCATGGGAATTTTGGTTTGGATCGTTTGCATAAGTATGGTTCACAGCCTCCACGCAAATCTCTTCCCACGAAAATCTTACGCCAAAACGACCCGTGCAATGGGTTCAAGACCGGGAGTAATTTCCAAAGGGGTTATGGCTCGTTCCCGATTGATTTGTCGCCCAAGTTGGATTGCTCTTCCCAAGTTTTTGCGGTCTTCGCCAAAATGCCCTTGGATTGATTCGCGGCAAGACTCATAATTGCGTCAATGAGTGTGGACGTGAAACATCTGACAACAGCGGAACTGGAGTTGGGTTTGGACACAATCCGGCAATCACCCAAAGACGCGGGCGTGCTGGAAATGATCGTGCGGCGGCCGCAGCGGGAGGAGCGGGAAATCGTCACCGAAGCCACCTTGGACCTGGCGCAGGGGTTGGTGGGAGATAATTGGTCAACCCGCGGCTCTTCCGGCGCGCCCAATCCGAATGTGCAATTGACCATCATGAATTCGCGGGCAATTGCGTTGCTGGCGCGGGACAAGACCCGCTGGCCGCTGGCCGGCGACCAGCTTTTTATTGACCTCGATTTGGGCGAAGAAAATCTGCCGCCGGGGACGCGGTTGGCGCTCGGCTCGGCGGTGATTCAAGTGAGCGCTGAACCGCACACCGGCTGCAAAAAGTTTGTGGCGCGTTTTGGGATGGAGGCGATGCAGTTCGTCAATTCACCGCTGGGCAGAAAGCTCAATCTGCGCGGCATCAACGCCCGGATTGTTCAGCCGGGAGTGATTCGGGTCGGAGAGGTGGCGCGGAAGCTATAGTGCTCAGGAAGCACCCGCCGGGGCTGGTTCGGGGTGACGCGCGCCGAGTTTTAGCGTCCAGCCGCGGCGCATCAGCAGGCTCGACAAGGCGCATGTCCAGTTTCAGTTCGTAAGCCGCGTAGAAAACGCTGAGGCAAAAGAGGAGAATTTGCGGCCAGACGAATGACACCGGATGCCGGCAGACCGCGCCGGCCAGGCGGCGCAACAGCCGCGCAAAAATGGAATCGGAAAACCTCGTCATCAATGCCATCCGGGGCCGGGCAGACGGTTTAAAGAAGCTTCATTTGCGATGGTCGGCCGGCAATAGGCAGAATACCCGACTCAGGAAGGTGTAATGGCCGCAGGAGCGGGCCAAACCGATACCGGGAGCAGAGCGCGGGATTTTACCTGGTCTCGAGGCGGGACAGGGATACTGTGCCATTCTCACCGGCATCGCAGAGCTTCCGGATTTCTGAAGCGGTAAAAAGCGAGCTGAAGACCTGGACTTCACCAATCTGGCCGGCAAACCGCGCCCCCGCATCCTCACCATAGGGGTGCAAGCCGAGATAAACATCCCCGTCCGTCAGCGAGGCGAAACGGCCGACAAAGGTCAGCGCGATCACTTCGCCGTTTACGTACAGCGCCCCCATGCCTTTGTGCTGATCATAAGTGAAGGCTACATGCTGTAACGCATGCGGCCTGAGCACGCCGGCAGCCGAAACAACGACATGCGGGTGAAAATGGTCATCCGTCATCTCGGCGTAGAGGCCACCCGGGCCAAAATCGGCGATAATCCAAAGCCCGAGTCCCACCAAGCCCGAGTTCCATTCGATGATGGGAAGGCCAATATCAACCTTTTCCGGATCAATCCAAGCGGCCACGGTGAAGCCCGTTCCTTTGCCTACATCCAGGCTGGCGGACGCCGGTATTTTTACATCGGCATCGAAGCCGTTGAAAATAAAACCTCGGCCCGGGGCAAATGAAACCGCCCCCTCAATCACCCCGTTATTGGCGCCCGCCGAATCCCGGGTGTTTCCTTCCGCGCGCCACCAACCGGCCGGCCCGGACATTTTCGGCTCCGGGACTCTTGCGTCCGTCAAACTCACCAAGCCGAGCAACAAGACCAGCGAACCCGCCAGCAGCGGTAATTGGGAAGCGCGTTTGAAACGGGCAATCATCGTTATTCGCTGTTTCATTTCGTGCTTCTCTTCCAGCAAACCCACCAGGCCTGAGACCTTGGGTGGTAAAATAAAGCTCTCCAATAACTTAATGACCGTCTGACCGTAAGATTCACTCTCCGTCTCCCGCACGCGTGACAATACCAGGGCATCGCAAGCCAATTCGCGATCCGCACGGATTCGCCCAAACCCCATCCAGATGACCGGATTGAACCAGTGAAGGATCTGGAGCACCGTCATCAGCCAATTGGCCGCCATGTCCAGCCGCTTAACGTGCGCCAACTCGTGCATGAAGATGTATTTCAACTCGGCAACGCTGAATGAAGCCGCCAATCCCTCGGGCAGCAGCAGCCGAGGGCGGAAAAAACCGTAAAGGGCCGGGCTCTTGATGTCTTTGTTCTCCACAAGGAGAATGGGAAAATCAATGTCCAGCAGGCGTTTGCAGTCATCCAGGGCATCCAAGACCACCGGATTGGTCATGGGAGCCGCTCGCATCACGCGCAAGGCGAAACCGAGGTTTTGCCGGAGGATCTTCAAAACAAATATTACCACGCCCGTAGGCCAGACGACTAGCAACAACAGCATCATGAACTGTGTGGCAAAGGAATAATCAGCCAAGCCCATGAGCAGCATCTGCAGGCTGCTGGCTTCGGGCCGGCCCAGGTCAGGGTCCACTGCCACTTGGGCCGGAACCCGCTTCAATGGCTTGGGGTCAGGCGAGCTCGCGGCTTTTTCCTTCTCGGCCGAGACGGAAGCAACTGGCCCGCCGGCCACGGGCTTGGCCACAGGCGGGATGGGCGGGCGGGCTCCATTTTCGACCTGGGAGACGGCTGCCGGCTTGTTGCTGGTGGAAGTTTGAACAAAACTCGCAGCCACCCGTGGGTTAAGATAATTGAAAATGCTGAAAGAACTGGCGGGAGAAACCGGCAGGACCAGACGCAACAAAACCAGCAGCCAAAGGCGATAGCGCCACCTGGGTGTTAAATGCCGACGGAAAATACGCTGCACACCCAGCACCAAGAGGATGATAATGGACGACTGCCAAGAGGCCCGTAACAGCCACAGCATGAACGGGCTTAGATGTAAGTCATCCATTCAGCACCACCGGGAAGAGGTTATATCGCGATGGAATCTCGTTGACAACAAAAAGCTGCCAAAAACGAGTGGGAAATCGCCGGGACTGCGGATGGTCCAAGGACGCACCCTCAGCCCCAACGATCATCCCCCGACCCACCAAATCCTTGGCGCGGCTAAAAAGCCCGGGTCTTTGGCGCGGAACCTCGGCTTACTTCTGCTTCTTCTTCAGAATTCGCTTCAGTTCTTCAATGTCATCGGAAGACATTTTTTGCTTCTCGACGAAATGCACCAGAAGCGGCTTGACTGACCCACCGAAGATCCTGTCCAGGAAAGACTTACTCTCGGTTTGCACGCATTCCGCCTCGGTATAAAGGGGCCGGTATTCGTACAAGCTTTTGTGCTTGTTGACCCCGACTGCACCTTTTCGGCAGAGCCGCGTTAACAAAGTCTTGATGGTATTGGGGTGCCAATCCTCAGATTTCTCTAAGGCTTGGACGACTTCCACAGCGGTTTGAGGCGATTTGGCCCAAAGGACCTTCATGACCTTCCATTCGGAGGGTGAGATGCCAGGTGTTCGTGTCATACGTTGTTTCTTAATGCTACTGACTCTTAAATAACTACGCGAGTAGTTGAATTTTGCAAGCGAAAAATTAAACTTTTCCCGTTTGCAGCGCCGATTTTAAGACCGGGGGATGTATTCCAGCATCGAATTTGGCAAAAAGCAACAAGTAAAGCTTCCCAATTGCATTCCTGTATTCCTTAGTGAAATGAAGAATGCAGAGATCCCAATGAACGGCCCGGACAGTTGCGATTGCGGGCGGGCGGGCTTCCACGGGCTCGCTTCGACCGGCCATGTATAACTCCGGAAACCGTATCCGATGCGCCTCCGCAAAATGACGCATCCACAAACACTTGTCCGTCAGCCCTTTTTTGCTACGCTCGGGGCGATGCGCAAACTTTTCCTTTGGTTGTCTCTGCTGCTGGCCGGAGCGGCGCGCGCCGCAGAGCATGCATTTGACTGGAGCGAGATGCCCCTAAACCAGTCGCCCACCGGTTGCGTGAGCATCGTAGCCGGCGAAGGCAAGCCCGGCATCTGGAAGGTGATAACCGATGAAATGCCCATGAACACCGGCATTGCCCCGCTGACAAGCAATGCCCCGACCAGGTCGAAGAAGGAAGTAGTGGCCCAACTTTCACAAGAGTTCATTGATGGACATTCCCCGATGCTTATTCTGGGGAACGAAGGCTACGGCGACTTCACACTGACAACCAAATTCAAAATCGTCAGCGGTGTAATGGAACAAATGGCGGGCATTGCGTTTCGAGTGCAGGACGAAAGAAACTATTACTATTTGCGAGCCAGTGCGCTCGGAACAAACGTGAGCTTTTGCAAGATCGTCAAAGGGGAGCTTCAGTCTCGCGTCGGGAATAAAATGGACATAACCCCCGGCGTTTGGCACGAGCTGGGCGTCACGTGCAAGGGCACGGCCATCGACTGCACTTTCGATGGCAAGCCCGTCATCGATACCATTAACGATGCTGAGTTTAGCGGCGGCCGCATCGCATACTGGACGAAATCCGATTCCGTGAGTTATTTCACGGATACACGCGTGGTCTATACGCCCCGCGAACCGTTTGTCCAGGGCGTGGTGCGTGAAACCATGGCCAAATACCCGCGCCTGCTTGGCTTGCAGGTGGTGATGCTCACGGGACATCCGGCCCAGCCGCATCTCGTCGCCAGCGACAAGCAACAGGAAATCGGCGAGCCGGGCCGGAAGAGCGCCGTCGATGTCATCGAGAAAGGCACGGTCTTTTGGGACAAGGACGGCGATCAAGTAACGGTCACGATGCCGTTGCGGGACCGCAACGGCGATGCCCATGCAGCCGTACGGGTGACGATGCGATCGTTTAAAGGCCAGACCGAAGAGAACGCGATCATGCGCGCATTGCCGATCGTAAAAGAGATGCAGGCCCGCGCACCAGTTTCCAACGACTGGAACGAGTAGCCGTGAAGCTTTTTCGGTGGAGACGGCGCGATCATGGATGCAAACATGATGATTTCGAAAACCAATTGACGCGCTCCCCCTGCGACAGCGCTACCGGCTGAAGCCGGGGCTCCAAACCTCGGACGCTCGTACCAAATCGGACCGGTGATTCTCCAGTCTCAAATTTGAGAGATTGAAACATCCTGATTACCCCTGTTTTCCTGAGATTTCTCCCCATATTTGAGCGGATTGAGGCAGGCGAGCTTTATGCTTTCTCAGAAGGTATGAAGACAGCCATATTTCTAGAACGGGACGGGATCCTCAATGGGACGCGGGTTGAATGTCGGCAACAGGTATCGCCAGTGCGGTTGGAGGAGTTCCGGTTGAATCCGGAAGCGGGGCCGCTGTTGCACAAACTCAAGGACGCCGGCTTTATCCTCATCGCCACTACCAATCAACCGGGGCTTTCGCTCGGTGGCGTGACCCGGCGTGAATTGGATCGCATGCATGAATTGCTGGTTCGCTCCCTGCCCTTGGACGGCATCATGGTCTGTCCGCATGCGGCGGCGGACCTGTGCCCGTGCCGCAAACCTCAACCGGGTTTGCTGACGGAAGCCTCCTTCAAGTGGCACCTGGATCTGGAACGGTCGTTTGTGATCAGCGATAAATGGCAGGATGCCGCGGCAGCGCGAACCGTGGGCGCGACCTCGCTGCTGTTACAATCACCGTGGACCGGCTCCGGACACCACGATTTTGTGCTGCCCGATCTCACAGCCATCGTGGATCGGATTCTGCGATTACGCACGAGTCATCGCATCCTGGCGGCGTAGCTTCCCCTGAAAACCGCACTTGGGTCGCCGACCGGCACAGGCAGGTTGCCTGTGCCTTCCATGAACTGTTTTGTAGCTCATTGAACATCAACTATACCTTTTCGGAACGCCCTAAATCGTTTCGGGGGGACGGCGTGCAGAGGACTGCCCGCCCTACCACTGTGTGCCGGTAGGGCGCGCACTCCTGTGCGCGCCGCCGCAGGCCCCAGGCGCATTCATTAATGACGCGTGTATAATCGAACCGTTCATGGTCCGTGAGCAGGTCCAA
>JAJPHR010000103.1 GCA_021325145.1 Verrucomicrobiota bacterium
TGCGATTCTGGCGCGTGCGCCGCTATCTCATCATTTACCGAAGCGAAGTGCGGCCGGTCCAGATCGTTCGGGTTCTGCATGGGTCTCGTGATGTGCAGGCAATATTGAGCGCCGATTGAACCGAACCACTGGCGCAAACTGGTTGGATAGACTTGTCCACACCCCGGCTTGCCTGTAGAGTCCAACCCAGTTTTGCGGCCATGAAAAAATTCCATTCCCTCACACCGCTGGTGGTTGCGTTGGTGCTTGCCGGTTGCTCCGCCAACCCGCGCACGCAGCCGCAGACACCCGGCACGGGTGACGACGCGATCTTCAACCTGATTTCCGAGGAATATCTGCGGGGCTATCTCGCGTGGCGTCCGCTGGAGGCCGTGCAGCTCGGTTTTCACGAGTACGACGGCAAGCTCAAGGATTACAGCCGCGCGTCCGTCGCCGCCGAACTCGCCCGGCTCAAGGATTTTGACCGCCGGCTGGATGGCTTGCGCACGGCGGAACTCAGCCCGCGCACGTTTTACGACTTTCGCATCTTGCGCGCGGGGATTCGGCGGGAATTGTTCACGTTGGAGGACATGCAAGCCTACACGCGCAATCCCATGACTTACACCGGGGCGCTGGACGTCAGCCCCTACATCAAGCGCGACTTTGCCCCGCTGGAGGAGCGGGTGCGTTCGATCATCTTCATTCTCAATCAAGCGCCGAACGTTGTGGCGGCGGCGCATGCCAACCTCGAGGACGCGCTGCCCAAGCCCTGGGTCGAAACCGCCATCGATGTCGGCGACGGTTCGGCCGACTTTTTGGAAAACGACCTGATGGAGGCCGTGAAGGATTTGAAAAATCCCCCGCTCCGCGAAGCCTTCCGGGCGGCGGACGAACGCGCCGTCGCCCAAATGCGCGCCCTGGTCAAATTCCTGAAGGAGGAAAAGCTGCCCCGCGCCACGAGCCAGTTTGCGCTGGGCCGCGAACGCTTCGCCAAAAGCCTGCGGGAAGGGGAGTTGATTCCGCAGACGCCGGAGCGGATTTTGGAAATTGGCCAGGCGGAATTGCATCGCGAGCAACAACTCTTCGCGGAAACCGCGGCCAAAATTGACCCGAACCGCAAGCCGATCGACGTGTTCGAGGACATCCAGCGCGACCATCCCACGGCTGAGAACTTGATTCCAGACACGCGCAAGAACCTCGAAGCGATCCGGCGTTTCGTGCAGGAACATCACCTCATCACCATCCCATCGGAAGCGCGTCCGCAAGTGGAGGAGACGCTGAAATTCGAGCGGGCCAGCAGTTTTGCCTCGATGGACAGCCCCGGCGCGTTCGAGACCCAGGCCACCGAAGCCTACTACTACGTTACGCCCGTGGAAGCGAATTGGACGCCAAAGCAAAGGGAGGATTGGCTGAGAGCGTTCAATTACTACACGACCGACGTGGTGTCCGTGCATGAAGTTTATCCCGGCCATTTCATCCAGTTTGAGTCCATGAAGCATTCCTCCGCCACGCGCGTGGAAAAAATCCTGGGCAGCTATGCGTTTGTGGAAGGCTGGGCGCATTACTCCGAGCAGATGGTGATCGACTCCGGCTACGGCGCGGATGGCCCGGGGGCCGCGAAATACCGCCTGGCGCAACTGGATGAAGCGTTGTTGCGCTTGTGCCGCCTCTGCGTGGCGATTCAGATGCACTGCCAGGGGATGACCGTGGACGAAGCCGCGAAATTCTTTCAGGACAATTGTTACTACGGCGAAAAACCGTCGCGATCCGAAGCGATGCGCGGGACGTTCGACCCCGGTTACTGCAACTACACGCTGGGCAAATTAATGATCCTCAAGCTGCGGCAGGATTATCAAGCCCAGGAAGGCACGTCGTACTCCCTGGAAAAATTCAACGATGAAATCCTCGGTCACGGCATGCCCCCCGTGCCGCTCCTTCGCGAAATCCTGCTCAAAGATCGGCGGCTTTGGGACCAGGCGCTTTGAGAGGGGTTCAGAAGACCAATGCAACAAAATCATTCAAGCGAGAGACCCGTCCTCACCCTCACCCTGGCCTTTTCCGTCCGGGAGAGGGCCGGAGCGCGTGTGCTCCCCAAAACCAACCGCATCGCTCCGGCTCAATAGTTGTCCCTGGCCATGCTCCCCGGTCTCAAACCTCATCATATCGGTTGGGCGGTGGCTGATGTCGAATCGGCCACCGCGCTGTTCTCCGGCCTGGGTTACACGCTCGAAGCTTCCCTCCCGGACCGCACCGATCCCAACTTCCAAGTCACCTTGCGTTTCCTGCGGCCGGCAAACGAAGGCTTGTTGATCGAACTGGTTGCCCCCACCGCGCCCGGAAGTTCCGTAAGCGCGATACTGAAACGTTCCGGTCCGGGCCCCTACCATCTCGGCTTTCGCGTCGATGATCTGGACGCCGCCGGGGCTCAACTCGCCCAACGCGGTTTCCTGCCCCTCTCCCAGCCGCACTCCGCGCCTGCGTTTGCGGGTCGGTTGATTCGTTTCTGGCGCAGTCCGGCCATCGGCCTGATCGAATTGATCCTCTGGCCCTGACCCCTGACATTCAGTTCAACCGCAAGCGGTTGGATGCCTTTTAAGGTGCCGTCCATGGCATCACGTTTTTAACGTTTTTGATTGCCTTCGGCGGGGGTGGAACGTATTTAACTGTGGCTCGCGGCAGCGGCTGCGAACGTAATAATCAGAAGACTCAGGCTAGGCCAACGGCCGGCTTGATTGTAGCAATGCCCAGACCAACTCTCCATCGAGAACCCATAGCCATTATTGGCATCGGTTGCCGTTTCCCGGGCGGCGCGGACTCGCCCGAAGCCTACTGGAAAATGATGTGCGCCGAAACCGACGCCATCAGCGAAATTCCCCCGGATCGCTGGAACATCCGTGCTTTTTACGACCCAAACCCTGGCCGGGCCGGCAAGTCCATCACTAAATGGGGCGGTTTCGTGGAAGGCATCGACAAATTTGACGCCGGTTTCTTCGGAATTTCGCCCCGCGAAGCGGATTGGATGGACCCGCAACAACGATTGCTTTTGGAGGCCAGCTGGCACGCGCTCGAGGATGGCGGACAAATCCTCGACCGGCTGCGTGGCTCGAGTACCGGCGTTTTTGCCGGCATCTCGACCATTGATTATTTCACCATGCAAAACGCTCCGGGCGAGCGGGTCCTGGCCGATATCTATACCGCCACCGGCGGGGCGCTCAGCATCGCGTCGAACCGCATCTCGTACTGCCTCGATTTCAACGGCCCCAGCATGTCCGTGGATACCGCCTGCTCCTCCGCGCTCACCGCGTTGCACGTCGCCTGCCAAAGCCTGTGGAAAGGCGATTGCACCATGGCCCTCGCCGGGGGTGTCAACGCCATCCTCAACCCGAGCCCTTATGTCGCCTTCAGCCGGATGTCCATGCTTTCGCCCGATGGACGTTGCAAGGCCTTCGACGCGAGCGCGAATGGGTTCGTTCGCAGCGAAGGCGTGGGCATGGTGCTCCTGAAACCGCTTTCAGCGGCCCAGGCCGATGGCGACCGTATTTACGCCGTCATTCGCTCCACCGCCGCCAACCAGGATGGCCGCACCAACGGCTTGACCGTGCCCAGTCCGCTTGCGCAGGAAGCGCTGGTTCGCCAGGCTTGCCGTGACGCGGGCGTCGCGCCCAGCGCCATCAAGTATATCGAAGCACACGGCACCGGCACGCCCGTGGGCGATCCCATTGAAGCGCATGCGCTCGGCTCCGCGCTCGGCGAAGGCCGGCCGGAGGACAACCCGTGCATCATGGGTTCGGTCAAAACGAACATCGGCCACCTCGAAGCCGCCGCCGGCGTCGCCGGCCTGATCAAAGTCGCCCTCGTGCTCAAGCACGGGCTTATCCCGCCCAATCTCCATTTCAAGAATCCGAATCCCAACATCGACTTCGCGAAGCTCAAACTGCGGGTCGTTCAAAAAGCCGAATCGTTCCCCGACGGCTCCGGGCCAATGCTCGCCGGCATCAATTCCTTTGGCTTCGGTGGTTCGAACGCCCATGCCATTCTCGAAGCCGCGCCGGCTCCCAAGCCGCGCAGGAATGGAGCCTCCCACAAACCCGTCCGCAAATCCCTCTTGCTGCCGCTGTCCGCCCGCAGCCCGGAATCCTTGCGGGCGATGGTGAAAAACTATCAGGCCCTTCTCTCTCACGCCGCCGCCGCGAATGGCTCCGGCCCGGATCTGTATTCCATCTGCCGCGCTTCCGCCGTCCGCCGCACGCATCACTCGCACCGTTTGTGCGCCGTGGCCGACTCGCGCGAAGAACTGGTTGAAACCCTCGGCGCGTTCCTCAGCGGCGAGTCCAGGCCCGGCCTCACTGCCGGCCAGGCGCCCGCGGAGCCGGCCCAGCCAGTCTTCGTGTTTTCGGGCCAGGGCCCGCAGTGGTGGGGCATGGGCCGCGAGTTGTTGCGGGAGGAACCGGTGTTCCGCGAAACCTTGCAGGAATGCGACCGCCTCTTCCGCGAATTCGGCGACTGGTCCTTGCTCGAAGAACTGGGACGCTCGGAGAGCGAAACTCGTCTTGAACACACCGCCATCGCGCAACCCGCGATTTTTGCCGTTCAGGTTGCCCTCGCTGCGCTCTGGCAATCATGGGGTGTGCAACCGGCCGCTGTGGCCGGCCATAGCGTCGGAGAAGTTGCCGCGGCCCATGTCGCCGGAATCCTGACGTTGCGCGAGGCCGCGCGCGTGATTTTCCATCGCGGACGTTGCATGGACGTCACCGCGGCGGGCGGTCGCATGCTGGCAGTCGCCCTTTCGGCTCCGGAGGCAAAGCAACTGGTCGCAAAATATTCGAACCAGATTGCCATTGCCGCTTTCAACAGCCCCGCTTCCATGACGCTTTCCGGTGAGGGAACCGCGCTCGAAGAAATTGCCCGTTCCCTGGAAGCGCGCGGGACCTTCTGCCGTTTTCTCCAGGTGAATTACGCGTTTCACAGCCGGCAAATGGATCCGGTCAAGGACGAGCTGCTGCGCTCTTTGGGCCGCGTGGAACTGACCCGCGCCAAATTACCGATGTTCTCAACCGTCACCGGACGGCTCACGGACGGACTGGAACTGGACGCGAATTACTGGTGGCGCAACGTGCGGGAACCGGTGCGTTTCAGCACGGCCATCGATGCGTTGATCGAGCAGGGGCGGCGTGTGTTCCTCGAATTAAGCGCTCATCCCGCGCTGCTTTTTTCGATTACGGAATGCCTGGCGCACCGTTCGACTCCGGGCGTGGTCGTGCCTTCATTGCGCCGGCAGGAAAAAGAGCGCGCCGCGCTGCTTGGTTCCCTCGGCGCGTTGCACGTGGCCGGCTCGCCGGTGAACTGGGACGGCCTCCATCCTGAAGCCGCCCCGCATGTCAACCTGCCTGCGTATCCCTGGCAGCGTGAGAAATATTGGAACGAACCCGCCTTGACGCGGGAAGTGAGGCTGACCGCGCCGTCGCATCCATTCCTCAGCCGCAGCCTCCGCAGCGCCGACCCGGGCTGGCTTACCTGGCTCGATCCGGAGGCGATGCCTTATCTCAAGGAGCACCGGGTTTCGGGTCACAGCGTGTTTCCCGGCGCGGGCTATATCGAAACCGCTTTTGGCATGGGCCACGCTCTTTTCGGACCCGGCCCGGTGCGGGTCGAGGACGTCGATCTGCAAAAAGCGCTCTTCCTGCCCGAAAACAAGGAGGCGGTCTTCCTCCAGTCCACTTACCAACCTTCCGATTCGAGCATTAAATTCGCCAGCCGGACCGATATTGAAGGCGAGACGTGGACCGAGAATGTCAAAGCCCGGCTGCGTTCCGTGCCGCACGAGCTTCCGCCGGCTCCGGTGGATTTGGAGGCCGTCCGGCAGCGATGCCGGGCGCACGAAATTCCGGCGGAGACTGTTTATAAGGCCTACAACACAGTCGGTTTTGGCTACGGCCCCTTGTATCAGGGCGTGGAAAAAATTTGGCGTCGTGACGGCGAGGCGCTGGGGCGCATCCGCCTGCCGGAAGCGCTGCATAAAGATGCCGGGAATTACAACATCCATCCCGCCCTGCTCGACGCCTGTTTTCACGTTCACATTTTTTCCCTGCCCGTCCGCACATATTTGGGCGTCTCGGTGCTCATGCCCGTTTTCATCGAGCGCGTGCGCTTTTTCGCCAAACCGGGAACGGTCGTCTGGTGTCACGCCCAGGTCGTGAAATATGGCTTCGGTTTCGCCGTCTGGAACTTCCAGATCCTGGACGAGGCCGGAAACTATCTGGT
Organism: Verrucomicrobiota bacterium; assembly: GCA_021325145.1. GTDB lineage: Bacteria > Verrucomicrobiota > Verrucomicrobiia > Limisphaerales > Pedosphaeraceae > JAJPHR01. The sequence continues at coordinate 6,241 of JAJPHR010000103.1, forward strand.
CGATCTCGAAGGATTCCGCAGCCAGTCGCCGGCGGGCGGGCGCTCAACCCGCGTGGATGATCCGGAAGACTGGCTCTATGAGCAGCATTGGAAGCTCAAGCCGCTGGACGCTCCGGTTGCGCTCCACGATGATCGTCCGTTTCTCCCGGGCAATGCCGCCATTGCCAGCGAAGCCCGCAAAGCCACGGAAGCGCGTTCGGGCTGGGGGCGGCTTGTCCCCACAAAAGGTCCGTCGGGCGCGGCTGGCGCGCGCCTGCAAAAGCTGGAACCGCGATTGAACGCGTTGGCGCGTTTTTACATCCTCGCGGCTTTCGAGGAACTCGGCTGGCGCTTCCGGCCCGGACAGAAAATCTCGGTTGAACTGCTCCGGAAAAAGCTGTCCATCGCACCGGCGCATCATCGCCTTGTGGACCGCTATTTCTCCTTCCTGCAAGCGGATGGAACGCTGGCGCGTTACTCCACGCAGCGGGACGCCGGGAAGGCCGAGCCGGAATGGAAGCGGCTATTGGTGGAATTCCCTTCCGCCCATCCCGAACTGACCCTGATGCGGCGCTGCGGTTCCGTGCTGGCCCGCATTTTGTCCGGCGAACTCGACGCCTCCAAAGTCATTTCGCCGGATGGTTCACTGACCTTGCTTGAACATTTGCAGCAGGATTCCATTTCGCACCGGGACACCAATCAATTTGTCGCGGAAGTTATTTCCGCCGCGCTCGCGAATGCGCCGATCGACCGCACCATTCGCATCCTTCAAATCGGTGGCGGCACCGGCGGTTTGACGGCCTATGTCCTGCCCAGGCTGCGAGTTGACCGGACGGAATACGTTTTTTCAGATGCCGACGAATCCCTCCTCACCAAGGCAGAACAAAAATTCTTCGAGTACCCGTTCGTTCGATTTCAAAAGCTCGAACTCGAACAACCGTTGGAGCCGCAGGGCCTCAAACCCGGCACGTTCGATCTCGTGCTGGTTTCCGCCGCGCGCGAGCTTGCCAATCCACAAGCTGCGCTGGCAAGTATTCGGCCGCTCCTCGCTTCGGACGGTTTGCTTTTGCTTTTGGAGCGAACCCGGCCGCCTGCGTGGTTCGAATTCGTATTCGGCCTGTTGCCGGCCTGGCACTGTGGGGAATCTTCCCGCACGCAATCGAATGGAACTCCGGGTTGTCACAGCGCCGATTGGCCTGGCCGCCTGGCTCAAGCCGGCTTCGAGTGCCTGGAAACCGTGGCCATTCCCGCGACGGCGCTCGCGACCGGAACGGAATTATTCCTGGGACGCGCGCCCGCAATCGTTCCCCAACGCACGGCCGGCGAGCTCCCAAAAAACTCCAAGCCAGACACTTGGCTGGTTTTTGCTGACCGTGGTGGTTTCGCAGAAGAGTTGGCTGATTTGCTGACCGCTCGCGGTGATCGCCCGGTATTGGTGTTCTCCGGCGCGGCCTATCAGCGTCTCGCGGCGGATCGTTTCGAACTGGCGTCCTCGTCCGGTGCGGAGATGTCGAGATTGTTCACCGACTTGCGCGGCCTCGATTCAAAACCGCTCGCCGGGATAATTCATCTTTGGAGTCTCGATTTTGCGTCTCCCGAATGCGTGGACGGCCCGGCGCTTTTGCGCGCGGAGGCCGAGACGTGCCACAGCACGCTTCATCTCCTCCAATCCCTCTCGCAGGAAAACGCCGCGGGCTCGCCTCCGCTCTGGTTGGTGACCCGGGGTGCGCAGGCGGTGCATCCACACAAGACGGTGGCCTGCGCAGCCGCGGCGATCATCGGCCTGGGCCGAACCATCATCAGCGAGTATCGGCATATCCGCTGCCGGTTGGTCGATCTGACGCCGGGCGGAGCGGACACCGATGCGCGCTTGTTATTGCAGGAACTTGGCTCGAAGGACGCCGAAACGGAAGTGGCGTTCCAAGGATACGCGCGCCATGTGAATCGCCTGGGTCGGACCAAATTGATCGAGCACGTGCCCGCGCACCAGCCAAAGCGAGCTGGATCGCGCGGAAGCGGCTTCGGCTATCGTCTGGAGATTCCCAATCCCGGTGTCATCGACCAACTCACTTTCCGGGAAGTCCCACGCCGCAAGCCCCGGGCGGGCGAGGTGGAAATCGAGATTTGCGCCGCCGCGCTGAATTTCCGGGACGTCATGAAGGCGCTGGGAATTTATCCGTCCGAAAGCGACCTTGACTTGCTTGTGGGGGATGAATGTGCGGGCCGCGTCGTGGCGGTTGGCAAGGGCGTCAAGCAGTTCCGCGTCGGCGACGAAGTCGTGGCCAGCGGTCTCGGTTGCTTTGCGTCGCACCTGACGGTGCCTGCGCTGGCGGTCATGCCCAAGCCTGCCCGCATCAGTTTTGAAGAAGCGGTCACCATTCCCGTGGCATTCATGACTGCGTGGTATGCGCTGCACCACCTGGGGCACATCCGCAAAGGTGAAAAGATCCTGATCCAGGCTGCGACCGGCGGCGTGGGGCTGGCGGCAATCCAGATTGCCCAACTGGCCGGCGCGGAGGTTTTTGCCACAGCGGGCAATCCCGAAAAACGCGATTTCCTGCGCGCGCTCGGTGTCCGGCATGTCATGGATTCGCGCACGATTGACTTTGCCGACGAAATTCGCCGCATTACCGGCGGTGCCGGTGTTGATCTCGTGCTCAATTCGCTGGCTGGACAGGCCATCTCCAAAGGTTTGTCGTGCCTGGGCCCGCACGGGCGCTTTTTGGAAATTGGCAAGCGGGATATTTATCAAAATACCGCGATTGGCCTGCGGCCATTCCGGAACAATCTGTCCATGTTCGTGATCGACATGGGCCAGGTGATGCTGCAGCAGCCCGAATGCATTCAGACCTTGCTCAAGCCAGTCCTGAAATTGTTGCAGCAGGGCAAATTGCATCCGCTCCCGTTCCGCACCTTGCCGGTTTCGCGCGTGGTGAGCGCCTTCCGGTTGATGGCCCAGGCGAAACATGTGGGAAAAATTGTAGTGTCGATGCAGGGCGAAAAGATTTCTCCGCAACGTTTGCCGCCCAGGCAGCCGATCAGTTTTCGTTCCGAGGCAACGTACTTGATCACGGGCGGGTTGGGTGGGTTTGGGCTGGTGACCGCCCGCTGGCTCGTGGAGAACGGAGCGCGTCACCTGGTGCTCACGGGCCGCAGCGGGGCGGCGACTCCCGAAGCGGAACGCGCCGTCAAGGAATTGAAGCATCTCGGCGCAAAAGTTTTGGTGATCAAGGCCGATGTGACCAAACGCGCGGACGTGGATCGGGTCTTCAAAACGATCGCGCGCCGGTCGCCGCCGTTGAAAGGCATCATGCACACCGCGATGGTGCTGGACGATGGCATCCTGGCCAAACTCACGCCCGAACGATTCAGTTCGGTGCTCGCGCCCAAAGTCACGGGCGCGTGGAACCTTCATCTCGCGTCCGCCGGTTTGCCGCTGGATTTCTTTGTGCTGTTCTCCTCGATCAGTTCGCTCGTGGGCGCGGCGGGGCAGGGAAACTACGCGGCGGCCAATAGTTTTCTGGACGCGCTCGCCCATTATCGCCGGTCGCTCGGGCTGCCCGCGCTTTCCGTAAACTGGGGCGCGCTCAGCGAAGTGGGCATCGCGGTTCGCAATGCGCGAGCGGCGGAACACCTGGCTGCTCATGGCGTGGTTGGGATCACCCCCGCCCAGGCCACGGAGATGCTGGGCCGGCTTTTGCAAAGCGACGCCACTCAAATCGCCTTCATGCGGGTCGATTGGCAAAAGTTTGCCACTGCCACCGGAGGCGCTTTGGCCGGAGCGCGCTACGAGGGGTTGACCCAGGGCTTGGGCGGCGATAAGGCGGACACGGGCGGCGAGTTGCGCAAGGCCATTCTCGCGGCGCCGCCGGGCGAACGGTTGGGGTTGGTCACGGGGCAACTCCGGGAAATCGTGGCGAAAGTGCTGCGCACCTCCGCCACCAAGCTCGACATCGAACGGCCATTGAAGGAAATGGGCCTCGATTCACTCATGGCTTTCGAGTTGCTGAACCGCATTGAGACGCAATTTGGCATTTCACTACCGCCGAACAAGCTTTCCGCGGGCGGCAACATTGCCAAAGTGGCCGTAATTGTGCTCGATATCCTTGCCGGAAGCCCGGCAGGGCCGGCCGAAGCCACCGCCGACAAAACTGAAACCAAGCCGGACGTTGTCGTCGAGGAGACGGCGCAGGAGCAGCCCCTGGCCGAGTGCCTTTTGTCGCTTCGGACCGAAGGATCGCGACCCCCGCTCTTCTGCATTCATCCCGCTGGCGGGTTGGTCAACATTTATGCCGGACTGGTCGAGCAACTGCCCGCCGATCTTCCGATCCATGGCATCCAGTCGCGCGCTTACTCGGATGACGCGGGGGAACGTTCGTCCCTCAAAGCCATGGTGCGCGATTACGCGGGCCTCATCCTGGGGCAGCAGCCCGCCGGGCCTTGCAGCCTGATGGGTTTTTCGGTCGGCGGCTTTCTTGCGCTGGCGACGGCGCGCGAGTTGGAGCGGCGCGGCAAGACCGTCGCGCTGGTGGGCTTGATCGATACGCCGCTGGCGTTGCTCGAACCCTCCTATCCACGCGAGCGTTTCCTCAAGAAGCAAATCATTGAAATGTGGGATTATTTTGGCGGGGAACTCTCCGCGTTGAAACCACTGGAGCCGGAAGATCTCTCCGCCTCTGCCGAGAAAATCGCGGGTCAAATTTTGGCCGCGCCGAGCGGGGAACACGCCAAAATCGTCATGGATTGGCTGACCGGCCGCGATTTGATTCAGCCGGGCAAGCCGCTTTCACTCATCGAACGTTTCATTGCCATCGCCAGCGTCCATTGGACGTTGGTCGAGGACGCAAACCTGGAGCCCATCATTGCGCCCATCCGCTCTTGGAAAGCCGGCCTTTCCGGCCAGGGTGGCGTCGAGCCCACACCCGACTGCAGCCGCCTGAGCGCGACTACTTTTGTCGAGGAGGTTCTCGACGGCCGGCATTATGAACTCATGTATCCGCCCCTCGTGGAATTGCTCGCGGGCCGCGTGGATTCGGCCTTGCGGGAAATTGAGCCGCGATTGGACGGGAAAATGGAAGGGCGGAACGGCGGGAATATGCAACCCCGCGTGTCCGGTTCCCTGGTGGTTGCACGGTAGTCTCTCAACTCCTCCTGGCTCGCCGAGTGTGGCAAGAGCGCATGGCAATGCCTCATGCTAATTCCGGCTTGGAACCTATCCCGGTAGGGCGAGCAGTCCTCTGCCCGTCGTCGGCACGCACAGAGTGACTTGCCCTACCGAGATAGGCTCTTAATTAAGGCAATACAGCGCGCTTGGTTTTAACCATTGCCAAAGAACCCGCGCGCTTTACCATGGGAGGATGATCCGTTTCACCTGGCTTCTGTCCGTGGTTCTTCTTGGATCACGAGGATTGGCATTCTCGGCGACGCCCACCATCGTTATCACCAATCTTCCCGCCTACGGCTCATCCACTCACCTCGCCGGCGTCGCGCTCAATGTGAATCCGTCGAATTACGCTGTGGCGGCATACATTTATGTGCCTGGTTTTGGCTGGGTAACAAAGCCGACCTGCGCGCAACCGCTGACTGCCATCCAGTCCGACGGCAGTTGGAACGCAAATATCACTACCGGGGGCGGGGATGCGAATGCGACGAGAATCGCCGCCTTTCTGGTCGCGACGAACTTCAGTCAAGCTTGCGTGCTGGGCACAAGCACTTTGCCGGAGAGCATTTATTCCAACGCCGTCGCCAGCGCGGTGGTTACCCGGCAGAATCCGACCGTCAATTGGATCAGTTTTTCCGGTTATGACTGGTGGTTGAAGACGAGCGGCAGTCCGGTTGGGCCGGGACCAAATTATTTTTCCGACAGCACGAGCAATGTCTGGGTTGACACGCGCGGGTGGCTACACCTGCGGATCACCAACCGCTCGAACCAATGGCAATGCGCCGAAATGGTGTCCGGCCGCAGTTTCGGCTATGGCAGCTATCGCTTTGAACTTGAATCGTCCGTGAACGCCCTGGATCCCAACGTCACCCTGGGCCTTTTCACCTGGAGCGATGATCCCGCTTACACTGACCGCGAAATTGATGTGGAAGGCGGCCGCTGGTCAACTCCATCCGACATCAACAATTGCCAGTTCGTCGTTCAGCCTTTCAATCTGGCGAACCACCTGGTGCGTTATCGCGTGCCCACAGGCGTGACCAACTCCACTCAGTTGTTCACCTGGCAGAGCAATCGTGTGGATTTTGAATCGCTGGTTGGCAGTTACGTGACTAATCCGCCGGCCACCAACGTCGTCCTGACCTGGAGCTTTACCAATGCCCCAGCGGTGCCGCTTTCCGGCGATGAAAACGTAAGGATGAATTTATGGCTCGTTAATGGCGTGGTCCCCGCGTCGTCGAACGAGGTGGAAGTCATCATCAAGAGCTTTGATTTTGTGCCGCTGAGTCCGCCGCCGCCCGCACATATGACGGGCATCAGTCTTGGGCCGCCGGGAGCGTTGCAATGCAATCTCAACATCGCCGGACAGCCGGACTGGCACTACACAATCCAGTCTTCGGTTGATCTCTTGAAGTGGACGAATCTGACCACGTTCCTGGCGACCAACTTCTCCCAGTCGTTCTCCGATACGAACATTGCGAAGTCCGACCAGAAAAGGTTTTATCGGACGGTCACTGTTCCGTGAGTTGGACTTTCGGCTTTGAACTTCTCCGCCTAACTGCTATTTCTGACCCATGGAAAAACCGGATCAACTCCGCGAACTCTTTCGCATGCAACACGCCTTGAACCAGCGCATCGGCGTCAACACGGACCAAATGACCGAAGAGGAAAAGACGAAGTGGGTCCTCAACTATTGCCGCGCCATGTCGCAGGAGATGGCCGAACTCACCGACAGCGTGCCTTGGAAATGGTGGGCCAAATACCAGAAGTTCGACGAGCAAAACGCCCGTGTGGAGGTCGTCGATCTCTTTCATTTCCTCATCAGCCTGGCCCAGGTGCTGGGCATGAGCGCGGATGACGTCTTCAATGCTTACGTGAAGAAGAACGAGGTCAATTTCAAGCGGCAGGATTCGGGTTACACGGAAAAGGACCACGGCGATTCGAAGCACATTTGATTTTCGACGCAAGCTGGACAACTCCGCAGCCTCGCTTACCATCAGGGGACAGTTCGTCAATTGCCCTTTCGGGTGGCCGATGAAAAAGAAAAAATCAACGCCGACAGTCCGCTCGCAACCCGCTCCGACCCGCTGGCGCGCGGAAATCGAGCGCATGCTCATCAGCGACCGGCAACTCGCCCGGCGCATCCGTGAGATGTCCGTCGAAATCGAGCGCGATTTCCAGGGACGTGAAATGGTGGTCGTTTCGCTGCTCAATGGCACAGTCATGTTCCTGGCTGATCTGATCCGCCATCTCTCGCTGCCCTTGCGCCTGGATTTCATCGGCGTTTCCAGCTATGGCGCCGGTACGGAATCGGGCGACCTGGTCTTCACCAAGGAATTGCGGCTCGACGTGCGCGGCCGTGATGTTCTGCTGGTGGACGACATTCTCGACACGGGGCGGACGGTTTATCGCGTGCTTGCCAAACTGCGCGCGCTTAAGCCGCGTTGCATCAAAACCTGTGTCCTGCTGGACAAGAAAGCCCGGCGTGTCGAAAAAGTTGAAGCCGACTATATCGGTTTCGAAATTCCCGATTTTTTCGTGGTTGGCTACGGGCTTGATTTCGCCGAACGCTATCGCAATCTCCCATTTGTGGGCGTCTTGCACCCGCAAGTCTATAAAAGGGATGCCGGGAAGCGGGGCGAATCGCCGTACCGAAAGAAATTATAGCAAGTCCCGCCTCGCGCGATGAGTCGCATGCAAGTCGCCGTCCATTTTTACTCCTACTTCAAAGACCTGACCGGTTGCGCCCAAACTGCCGAAATAATGGCTGAGGGCGGGACCATCAATGACCTGCTTCGCCAACTGGGCGCGCGCTTCCCGAAACTGGCCGCGATGCAAAACTCCACGCTCGTCGCCGTGGGTGTCGAGTATCAGGGGCGCGACTACGGGCTCAAGGAAGGCGATGTGGTGTCGCTCTTTCCACCGGTACAGGGGGGGTAGCGAGGCTTTCCATGAAACGCCAACTCACGATCACTCGGGAGCCCATTGATGAGCCGCGGTTGGTGGCGCAGCGGACCATGTCCCCGGGCATGGGGGCGGCGGTTTATTTTGCGGGTGTCGTGCGCGGGACTGAGGCTGGCGGGTCCATTGAGGCGATTGATTATGAGGCGTTTCACCAAATGGCCGAGCATCAGTTCGGCTTGCTGTTTGACGAAATGGAGAAGCGCTGGCCCATCGAATCCGTCCGGCTCGTGCATCGTATCGGCCTGGTGCGAGTCAACGAGCCATCCTTGTGGGTTGAAGTGATCGCGCCCCATCGCGGCGAAGCCTTCGCGGCGTGCCAATGGCTGATTGACGAAATGAAACAGGTGGTGCCGATTTGGAAAAAACCCGTCGCGTAGAGAACTTCGGGGTTCGCGGAATGGAGGAATTGTGCCAGGGATATCGAGCGACGGCGACCCCAGGTTCGCGCCCCGTTATTGCGTTTGAAGCTGGCTTTACCGGTTGGTGGAGTGTAAAAATCCCGCGCCCGCACGTGCCCGGGACGATTTTTAAAATAATTGGCATGCAAAACGGCTGGGTGCGGTGTCTATAAGGCGAACCATAACGATCATGACAATGACCAAGTTTGTGCGATGGGCCCTGCTGGGCGTGGGATTCGTATTTGGGTGCGGAGCCAGGCTTCCGGCGGCGGAAGCGACTGCTCCGAAGGAGCGGGAAGATCACCCTGCCGGGCTGGTCGAAGGGTGCGGGTATTACCGATTTCCGACGATCCACGGGGATTTGATTGTGTTTACCGCGGAAGGCGATTTGTGGCAGGTGGGGGTCAAAGGCGGAATTGCACATCGTTTGACCAGCCATCCCGGAGAGGAAACGCATGCGGCTTTTTCGCCGGATGGCAAGACGCTGGCGTTCTCGGCGGAGTATGAGGGGCCAACGGAGGTTTACACCATGCCGGTGGAGGGCGGGCTGCCAACACGCTGCACGTTTGAAGGGGCTAATGCCGAGGTGGTGGGATGGACGCCGGATGGCAAGATCGTTTACGGAACGGGCAATTTCACAACGCTTCCGAACCGCCAATTGGCCACGGTTGATCCGAAGGCGCGCGTGTCCACGGTGCTGCCACTTAGTCAGGCGAGCGACGGGGTATTCGACCCGGCGGGAAAAACGCTTTATTTCACGCGCATGGCGTTTCAAGGGAGCAGCACCAAACGTTACCAGGGCGGCACAGCGCAAAATCTCTGGAAATTTGCGACGGGCGACGCGGAAGCGCAGCCGTTATGCGCGGATTTTCCCGGCACGAGCAAGCGGGCGATGTGGTGGAAGGACCGGGTTTATTTCGTAACCGACCGCGATGGCACGATGAACATCTGGTCGATGAAACCGGACGGCGGCGACTTGCAGCAGCACACGAAGCACAAAGGCTGGGACGTGAAATGGGCGTCACTTTCGGAGGGCCGCATCATTTACCAATTGGGCGCGGACCTGCGGCTGCTGGAAATTGCGTCGCGGGAGGATGCGGTCATTCCCATCACGCTGGCGTCAGACTTCGACCAGGAGCGTGAGAAATGGGTCAAGCGGCCAATGGATTATTTGACCACGGTGCATCTCTCGCCGGACGGCGACCGCATCGTGTTGACGGCGCGCGGGCAGGTGTTCGTTGCGCCGGCGGGTCCGGGCCGGTTGGTCAATGTGACGCGGCAGCAGCGCGTGCGCTATCGCCAGGCCCGGTTCATGCCGGACGGCGACTCATTGCTCGCGTTGTCAGACGAAAGCGGCGAACTGGAGTTCGAAAAGTTGCCGGCCAACGGCGTGGGAGATCCTGAGCCGCTGACGCAGGATGGAAAAATCTTTCGTTTCGACGGCACCCCGTCACCGGACGGCAAATGGATCGTGTGGCAGGACAAAAACCAGGAACTTTGGCTGTTCGACGTGGAGAAGAAAAAGAGCAAGCGCATTGCGGTTTCGAAAACGGACTCGTTCGCGGACCTGACATGGTCGCCCGACAGCCAATGGCTGGCGTATGTTTCGGCCGCGGACAACCTTTACGCGCAAATCCAGCTCTATCGGCTGAAGGACGGAAGCACGACCGCGCTGACGAGCGACCGGGTAAATAGTTACAGCCCGGCTTGGACGCCGGATGGCAAGTGGCTCTATTTCCTTTCCGAACGCCATTTGCAATCGCTGGTGGGCAGTCCCTGGGGATCGCGCGCGCCGGAACCTTATTTTGGGGACATGGTAAAGGTGTACCTGGTTTCGCTGCTCAAGGACCAGCGCTCGCCGTTCGAACCGAACGATGAATTGCATGCGGCTGATCAGGACAAGAAGAAGGATGATTCAAGCGATGACAAGGATGACAAAGACAAGAAGGACGAAAAAAGCCAGGCCAAACCGCCCGTCAAGGCGCCCAAGGCGGGCAAGCTGAAGAAAAAGCCGGACGAACCGGCGGTGACAGTTGATTTGGAAGGAATTCAGAAGCGCGTGATGGAGGTGCCGGTTACGCCGGGGAACTACTCCGGGCTTTCGGTCAACGACAAGCATTTGTATTGGGCGGCGCGCAATTTGGGTTACGCGGCTAAGACCCGGCTGGAAAGATTGGAGATCAGCAATGACGATCCGAAACCGAAAATCCTGGCGGAGGACATCCAGAGTTACGAACTATCCGATGACGGAAAGAAGCTGCTGATCCACAAGGGCGACGAGTTCCACGTGGTTGATTCCGGGACGGGCGCTCCGGCGAAATTGGAAAAAGCCGTGGATTTGAAGAACTGGGAATTTTCGCTCGATCCGCGCGAGGAATGGCGGCAGATGTTCGTCGAATCGTGGCGCTTGATGCGGGACTATTTTTATGACCCGAACATGCACGGCGTCGATTGGCCGGCGATGCGGGAAAAATATATGCCGCTGGCGGAGCGAGTCACGGATCGCGCGGAGTTGAGCGATCTGATTGCGGACATGGTGGGAGAACTGTCGGCGCTGCATATTTTTGTCGTCGGCGGAGATTTTCGGGAGGGATCGGACCACGTTCGCGGCGCCGGGCTTGGCGCGGCATTGTCGCGCGACGAAAAGCAGGGCGGTTATCGCATCGATCATATTTACCAATCGGACCCCGATTATCCCGAGCGATTGTCGCCGGTGGCGCGCCCAGGAGCGGACTTGAAGGAAGGCGACATTATCGAGCAGGTCAACGGAGTGCCGACGTTGTCGAATCATCTGGCGGGATTGTTGCGCAATCAAGCGGGGCAACAGGTCCTGCTCAGCGTCAAACCGGTTTCGGGGAAATCGCGGGACGTGATTGTGAAACCCATCAGTTTGGATCAGGAGTTCAACTTGCGTTACGAAGACTGGGAATATTCGCGGCGCATGATGGTTGAAAAACTCGGCAAAGGAGAGATCGGCTATGTGCATTTGCGCGCCATGGGATCGAAGGACATTGCCGACTGGGCGCGGGATTATTATCCAATCTTCAATCGCAAGGGGTTGATTATCGATGTGCGGCACAACGGCGGCGGGAACATCGACAGTTGGATCCTCGAGAAGTTGATGCGCAAGGCCTGGTTCTATTGGCAGCCGCGTGTGGGCAATCCCACGTGGAACATGCAGTACGCCTTCCGCGGGCATGCGGTGGTGCTCTGCGATGAGCGAACCGGCTCGGACGGTGAGGCGTTCACGGAGGGTTTCAAGCGGCTGGGCATCGGCAAGGTCATCGGCACGCGCACGTGGGGCGGCGAAATCTGGCTGAGCTTTGACAATCGATTGGTCGATGCCGGAATCGCGTCGGCAGCGGAAACAGGCGTTTATGGACCGGAGGGCAAGTGGCTGATCGAGGGCCATGGAGTCGACCCGGATGTCGTGGTGGACAACCTCCCGCACGCAACTTTCAAAGGTGAGGATGCGCAACTCAAGGAGGCGATCGCGGATTTGCAGGAGCAAATTAAACTGCATCCAGTGGACGTTCCGCCCGCGCCCCCGCACCCGAACAAGGCGTTACTCAATCGTTAGGAGCGGACGAGAACCTCCTGGGGTGTTTCGACGGCATGCTGCTTTCGTGAAGCAGATTTTCGTTCAGTTGCCTTGCTCCAACTCCCCGCTCAGAACAACGTTTGCACCATCGTCCCCACCACGCTCAAGGGCCCCTGGTCTTCCAAACCTTCTGTCGCTTTATCGAGTTTCTGCAGCGTGAGCTTGGCGTTCTTGTAAAACTCCTGGTCGTTGACGAGCTTGCCGACCGAGCCTTGGCCTTGATTGATCTTTTGCAGAATTTCCTTGAGATTCGTCATCGAAGCGGTGGTTTCCTTGTAGAGCGCGTCGTCCTTGAGCAGTTTGCCCATGGTGCCCTGGCCGGAGTTGACCTGGTCAATGATGTTTTGCGCCTTCGCAATCGTGCCTCGCGCGTCGGCGGCGACTTCCTGAAGATTGGTCACGGTGCCCATGGCAGAATTGTAGAGCGCGTCGTCGTAAATCAATTTGCCGACCGTGCCCTTGCCCTCGGCAATTTGGGCGGAAACACCCTGGAAATTCGCGATGATCGCGCTGAGCCGCGGATTGTTTTGCTTCATGAAATCCGTGAACGGCCCAAGCAGGTTGTCGATCTTATCGCCGGTGAACGTCTTGGTGATGTTTTGCACGCCCGTGGCGACGTCATCCAGCTTGGCCATGAGCGCACTCAGGTCCGGTTGCTCCGTGGTGGCAATAAGCTGGCCGGCATCCAGGCGCGGCGCGCTGGGACTGCCGAAATCGATGGAGACGTAGTTTTGGCCGAGCAACCCGGCGAATTTGATCGTGGCCTTGCTGTCGGTCTTGACCGGCGCATCCTTGTTCAGGCGCAACTCGATTTCGACCTTGTTGTCCGCCAGGCTGATCTTGTCCACGTGGCCCACAGGCACGCCGGCCATTTTGACCGGGTCGCCCACTTTGAGTTCCGAGATGTTGTTAAACTGCGCCCGGATGTGGTAGCCGGGCTTGAAAAGGTCCTTGGTGCCCAGCACTTCCATGATGAGGAAGGCGGCAAGCATGGCCAGCGCGACGAACAGGCCAAGCCGGGTTTCGAGCGTGTTTTTCATACGGTTGCTTCTGGATAATCAAGTCTTGCGGTGATGAAAGTTGAAGTTGGTGTTGAGGAATTTCTGGACGATTGAATCCGGGTTGCGCCGCACTTCCTCGGGCGTGCCGACGGCGACGATGACGCCCTCATGGATGACAGCAATGCGGTCGGCGATGCCAAAGGCGACTTCGCGATCGTGGGAAACGACGACGGACGTCACCGCGATGCGTTGCTTGAGCGAGGCAATCTCTTCGGCGATGACCGCGGCGGACAACGGGTCGAGTTCGCTGGTCGGTTCATCGTAGAGGATCAGTTGCGGGTCGATGACCAGGGCGCGGGCGATGGCCACGCGCTTTTTCATGCCGCCCGAAAGTTCGCTGGGGAACTTGTCATCCGTCCCCTTCAGACCCACGAGTTCGAGTTTTTCGGTGACGATTCGTGCGATCTCCTGCGGCGGCTTGAGTTGGTGTTCGGTAAGGTAGAGCCCCACGTTTTCCCCAACGGTGAGCGAATTCAGCAGCGCGCCGGACTGGAACACCATGGCCAGGCGGTACTTGTCCATCAATTCCGGGGATTGAATCGATTGTCCATCGACCAGGATCTCACCGGCATCCGGTTCCTCCAGGCCGATCATGTGGCGGAGGAGCACGCTCTTGCCGCTGCCGCTTGGGCCCATGATGACAAAGATTTCCCCCGGCAGCACTTCCAGATCGATGCCTTTGAGCACCGCCTGGCCATTAAAGCTCTTGCGCAGGCCGACCACCTTCACGCCCACGGCGCGGGTGGTGTTGGGACTTGAATGGGTTGCGGCGTCGCTCATGCAAGTTTCACAGCAGCAGGCGGGTCAGAAAATAGTCCAGGATGACAATCATCACAATGCAATTGACCACCGCCTTGGTGACGGAACGGCCGATGCCCCGCGGCCCGCCAATCGTCTGCAGCCCCTGATGGCACGACACCACGCCGACCACCAGCGCAAAAACAAAGCTCTTGAACAAACCGTTGGCGACATCGCTGATACGGACCGTATCCCGCAGGTTGGCGAAGAAGCTTCTGAAGTCCACGCCAATCTTGTTATTCAGATCTGCAACCAGCGCGCCGCCGCCCCAACCCACCAGGATCGAAAAAATCACCAGCAACGGCAGCCCCACCGCGATCGACACCAGGCGCGGCAGCACCAGGTAATGGATGGGATTGATGTTCATCGTTCGGAGCGCGTCGATTTCCTGATAGACGCGCATCGAGCCGATTTCCGCCGCCATGGAAGAACCGATGCGCCCGGCGATCAGGATGGACATCATCACCGGGGCGAGTTCCTTGCAGATGGCGATGCCGACCAAGCCGCCGATGGAATCCTTCACGCCATGGTCCACCAGCACCGGGCCCGTGAGCAGCGCAATGACGCCGCCAATGAAAAATGAGAGCACGCAAACCATGAAAAGACTGGCGTTGCCAATCTCGAAAAACTGGTCGAAGACTTTCTGGCGATGCCGCCACAGGAGCGGCAGCGAACCGAGGGTTCGCGTAAACAGCAGAAGCATTTCGCCGAGATTTTGAAACATATCGATCTTATTTTTGCGTGGAAGGCTCGCGCGTGGGAACTGTCCTTCCCTTGCCCGCTGGAATATAACACACCCGCCAGTGAGTGCCTTCCGGGGTGGATTGATACTGGAAAAGGCCGAAGAGGAGCGAGATTTTTTTCTTTTGGGGTGCCGCTTCACGCCGATAGAGGTTCCAGAGGAGGGATTGGCTGCTGGCCCCAGTCTGGGGGTTCTTTTCCCCCCGCCAAAGCGCATAGACGTGGGAGTAATCCCGCTCGATGCTCTTGTTGGTCGGCAGCACCGGTTCCATGACCGAGAGGATTTGCAGGCGTTCCTTGCCGTCGAAATCCCGGCGGTGCGTAAAGAGCGGCCAGAGGTCCCGCCGCCGCAACGCCTTGCCGGTTTCGGTGTTTTTCTCGATCACATCGGAGTAAAAGAAGAAGAGCAGACGCGTCCGACTGCGGTCCAGCGCGCCGGAGTGAACACGATTGAATTTGTAAACCGGCCATAAATACCAATCGCTTTCCAAGTACTGGTTGGTGGCGTGACTGTAGAACGGCCAGACCCGGTCCGTGTGTTTGTTGGTGCCGCGATCAAACACAATCAGCGGCCACGGGTAGCCCCATTCGGTGAACTGGTTTGCCCGGTCCACGGTGTGGGTGACACCGAGCGGCCAGGAATAGGTGGTCGAGTCCCGGGCTGGAGAACGCGTCAGGCTGTAAAAGGGAATCAGAGCCTCCTGATGCACCTGGTTCGTCGTGCCAATATCCGTTTCGCTCCTGGTAAAGAACGGCCAAAGCACGAACTTGCGATCATGACCGGGAACAGTTTCCGAGTCGCCCCACGAGTTGGTGCGAGTCGTGACGACCTTGTTTTCATGGCCTACCAGCGGCCACACCTGCCAGCCGTGCAAACCGTCCCCGTAAGTTCGGGACAGGACCGGGTAGGGAAAGTTATAATTGATCACGTCCCGTTTCCTGGTTTTGGAATAAAGCGGGAACAGGACAAAGTCGATTTCGTCCCTAAACAAGCGGTTTTTGATCGTGCCGTAGAGCGGAACCACCGCCGTATAATTCTGCTCCGGATCGGGTGACCGTTGCTGGAAATAGACCGGGAACAAAGTAAACCGCCTAGCGTGGTCTTCTTTTTGATCGCTTCCCCCGGCGAACGCAAACACTTGGAAGAACTGAAACCGGTACTCCGTCCCAAATCGATCATAGGTCAGAATGGGATAGGCGAAGTCAAACTCTTCGTACTGGATCGTCGGGTCCTCCGTGTGAGCCAGGGTCAGGGGCGGAATGGCCCAAGTGTGCTGGTCTCCCTTTTGTTCGGAGTAGAAAAACGGGCTGACAATTTCCTTCCGGTGTCCGGGTGCGAGTGTCAGATCAAATTCCTGGAACAGAGGGCCCGCGCTGATCGGATCAGCGCGAAGACAAAAAGCCGAAAGTCCGCCCAACATGCCCACGCACAACGTGATGAGGTATTTGGTGATGGACATGCCAGGTCAGCTCAATTCAGCGGTGCCAATACTAATTCTCCAACGAGCAGCGTCAAGGCACCACGCCACTGTGCTGATGGAAGAGCAAACCTCCTCCCGCCACCGGGCGGAGCGCAGAGATCGTGCCCTGCTCGAACATGAAAATAGCAAGAATAGCCGTGCCGAGTCGAAACCGAGTGCTCATCTTCATCAAGGGTGCTTCGCTCCTGCGTTATCGTTAACGAAACACCCATTATCGCCTCTAATGGCAACTTTAACATGGAGATTGACTTAATGGGCGTTTTCGCTATGCTCATTTCACACTTGAGGTTTTTACCTCGGTTCCTCCCGACCCAGTGTCGATCGTGCATTATCGCCACTGGGTTGTTTTTTTACCGTTGTTTCCTGCGCTGTCTTGTTTCGCCAGGGCGATAAAAGATTCAACATCGCCGGCAGGAACGTTAAGCCGGCAATCATGCAAGTAGCCACTCCCATGGCCATCACTTCGCCCAGGCTTTGGATCCCCTGGTGTTTGGCCAGAATAAGGCTGCCAAAACCGGAGATCGTCGTCAGGCCGGAAATGAAAACCGCCTTGCCGGTGCTTTTCGCGAGAATGCTGGGATTCTTCTCCTCCGCAAAACGGTTGAGAATATGAATGCCATTGGTGACGCCGATGCCAATGACCAGCGGCAGCGTCATGATGTTCGCCGGGTTGAAAGGGATGTCGAACAGCCCCATCAATCCGCCCAGCCAGATCGAGCCCACGCCAACCGGCAACAGTGACAGAATCACAGAGGAAATCGTGCGGAAGTGAATCAACACCATGATGATGATCGCGCCCAGCGCATACCAGGCGGCTTGTTGATAACTGTCCTTCAGCAAGGTGGTGTATTCATAGAGTTGAACGGGCGTGCCGGTGACATTTGAATCCACCGTCCGCAACGCCTCGACGAATTCCTTCTGCTTGTCGTGCTGCCAGATGTCCTCCTTCGGATAGACCTGCAGCAGATATTTGCCCGTCACGCCGATGAATCGATTCCGCAACGCCGGCGGCAAATCCTCGATGCGCAACCGCTCGCGATTGTCCTGCTCCTGCAACGCCTGGAACGTGTCGTGGACATCGTTGAACAAGGCTTGCTGGAAGGAGGCCAGTTTTTCAGCAGCGAGTTCGGTATCGCCTTTGAGCATCTGCTTGCGAAGTTCGTTGATCGAGGAACGCAAGGAGAGGAGTTGTTTGGGCAGCGTGGTCAATTCCTGCGGATAGGAGTTCAGCAGCAGGGCCTGGTTTTCGCTGGCCACTGCTTGCTGTGGGTCCCCGGGTGGATCGGAGGATTCCGGCGGACGGACGACGGCGGACGGGGCCTGAAGGATCCGATTCAAATCCGCTATGAGGGCGTGTTCCAGCTCCGGGTTTGGACCATTGGTGTAACCGTTCAGCAAATCGCGCGTATTGTCCGAAAGCTCGGCGCAAACGCGGCGCGAAACATGATCCGCAGCGGCCGGTTGCTTCAATTTGGCGGCAAATGATTCCAGGTCGGTGATGTCGCCGTCTGAGAACGAGGGCGGGCCGTCATGTGCCACAGCATCCGCCGCGGCGCCCATGTATCCGTAGGTGGAATAGAGTGTTGCGCTTAGTTGTTCCAGTCTCACGGGGGCTGGATCCGCCGGGGAGAAATGAATGGGGGCGATCTCCCGCTTGATCTCGCCGATCAATTCAAGTTGTTTCGATTGGTCGCCGATCAGCCGCGGCGCCATGGATTCGACTTCGGACACCACCGGCAGCTTTTTCAAACGCTCCTCCAGCTCCACGGCTTTCTCCGGCGTATCGGCGACCACACAGCCGAAAATGACGGACTTGGGCGTGGAATCGATCAGCTTTTTTTCGAATACCACGGCGGGCAGTCCCTTGGATTGCATGTTGAGCAGGTCGTAGTCGAAAAATACGCGATGGAATTTCGTCAGCGCCAAGGCGCTGAGGGCCAGGGTGATCAATGCGACCGTCACGGGCCGATGCAGCCAGATGCCTTCAAGGCGCGCGCGGACGCTGGGCTTGGCGGCTTGCTCGTGGTCGATCACATTTTGACGCCCATGGAAGAGCAGCACCGGCAGCAGAGTGAGCATGGGCACAAGGCAGATCAACATCCCGCCGCCGCAGATAATGCCCATTTCCTGGATGCCCTTGAAATCGGTCAACCACATGGCCAGGAAGGCTGCCGACGTGGTCAGCGCGCCCGTAAAGACGCCCTGTCCTGTGAAAACAATTGCCTTGCGCATGGCCGCCTCCTCCGTGCGGCCCAACCGCAATTCCTCTTCATAGCGCGTGATCAAGTGAACGCCGAAATCGATGGCCAGCCCGATGAGAATCGGCATGAAGGTGATGGTCAGGATGTTCAGATGCCCGACCACGAGCGTGGTGAACGCCAGCGTATAACCGAGGCCGATCAAAAGGCAGAGCGTCGCCTTGAGCGGCCGGCCGGTTTCCTGGTAGCCGTAGATGAAAATCAACGCGCAGACGACCAGGGAAACGATGCTGGCCACGGTGGAATCCTTTTGGGATTGCTTCAACTCATCATGTTCCAACACGGGCTCACCGGTGACACCGACGTTCAACCCGGGCACTTCGCGGCTGGTTTGGACCACCAGCTCCCGCAACTTTTCGACGGCGTCGTCGTTCTTATCCTCCGACTTCGCCTGCGCGGTCACCAGATAGATCCGGCCCTTGGCGTAAGTGATATAGACATCGTCGTCCCCCGCGCCGAACAAGGCCGTCAGGCCGGGCGAAGGCGGGGTGCCGGGCCGTTGCAGGCTGGCGGCGGCTTCCTTGACGATTCGTTCCAGCATCGGCACGGCCTTTACCAGGGCGTCATTCTCCGCATTGGCCTCGCGTTTGGCATGCAGGAACTGCGAGTTGACCATCGCGAAAAGCGAGTTGAGGTTGGTTGCCTGCGTGAAGCGCTCTATGAACGGAAGATAGTTCCCCAGCGTGGTCCGCAAATCGACTAGGTTCGTCTCCGGCACGAACAGCAACGCCTTGCGCCCCAGCATGTTGAAATCGTGCTTGTACAGCACGTCCGTGAACAGGTTGGTTTCAGCTTCGAGCTTGGCGCCGAGGCGTTCCACGAATTGCCGGTTCTTGCCGGGATCCTCGCTCTCCACCACCACCACCAAATCGTCCTGGGCGGGAAACTCCTTTTTGAGTTTTAGGAAATTTTGATGATATTTTTTTTCGGATCCGACCAGGTTGTCGCGGCTCGGATCGAACTTCAAATTGAAGCAGGTATAAAGGACGCAGAGGCCGAAAAGGGCGATCTGTGGCCACAAAAATAACCAGCGACGCCGCGTGACGGCATCGGCCAGCCGGCCCAAAACCCGGCCAAAAAATGTCTCAGACAGCGACTTCATTGGTAATTCGTCCTGTCAGGAAGCCGGCGAATGGCGCGGCAATTCTTCTTTGAATGGACCGGCCCCTCACCCTGGCCATCGTCCCCGGGAAAGGGTTAAGGTGACGGCCGGGCTGCCTTCGCTTCGCGCAAACATGCGGAACGCAGTTCACGCCAGGGCGATGCCGTTGGTGATCGTCACGCGCCATGCGGGAACTCGGCATTGGAATAGATTTCCTTCACGTCCTCGTGGTCTTCGAGGAGATCGATGAGCTTGCTCACTGCTGCCGCCGCCGAATCGGCCAACGGCACGGTAACGGCGGGCAGGTAGGTGATTTCCGCGGAAGCGGGTTTGATACCTTTGGCTTCGAGTTGTTTGTGCACCGCCTCGAAATGCGCCGGGTCAGTCAGTATCTCGTAGCCCTCCGCCTCGGCCTTGAAATCCTCGGCGCCGGCTTCCAGCGCCACTTCCATCACCTGGTCTTCATTGGCGCCCTCGCGTGGGATGATGATTTGCCCCTTGCGTTGGAAGAGCCGGGTCACTGATCCGGCGGTGGCGATGGTTCCGCCGTTCTTTGTGAGCAGGCTCCTGATTTCGGCGGCGGTTCGGTTGCGATTGTCCGTGCTCAACTCCATCAGCATGGCGACGCCATGCGGGCCGTACACTTCGTAGGTCAGGTCTTCGAAGTTGCCCGTTTCGCCGCCGCCGGTGCCTTTTTTGATCGCGCGCTCGATGTTGTCATTGGGCATGTTTGCGCTGCGGCACTTGAGCAGGACCATCCGCAGCCGCGGGTTCATGTCCGGGTCGCCGCCGCCGATCTTGGCGGCGATGGAAATTTCCTTCGCCAGTTTGGCAAAAATCTTGCCGCGCTTGGCGTCAATCGCGCCCTTGAAATGCTTTACCTTCGCCCATTTGCTGTGGCCGGCCATAAAAAATTATCGTTCTGCTTTACGAATCATGGTTCGTTCCCGAGCCTAGCAAGCTTTGTCGGTACAAGGCCAGACTTTCTCCCAAGCCGCTTCGACACGGCTGATGGCAGGGGCATCGCGCTGCAATGTCCCCGCCCGCGTGCAGCGGGCGGAAGGATTTGTTGAAGCCTTGCGAGCCTTCAATCGCGCCGCTGACGGCGCGGCGCGCCGTCCCTGCCCAACAGCAACGGCCAAAGCGAAATATCTATAACTGGAAACGCGGAAAACTCAACCCGCAGTTTCCACGAAAACCGCCGTCCCATAGCAAAGCACCTCCGTGATGCCCGCGTCGATCTCCGTGGCATCGTAACGGACTCCAATGACCGCGTTCGCGCCCAACTCGCCCGCGTGCGCCAGCATGAGCTGAAACGCCTCCTGCCGCGCCTGTTCGCAGAGCGTCGTGTAAATGGAAATGTTCCCCCCGAAAATGCTTTGGATGCGCGCGCCGAAATTACCAACGATCGACCGTGACCGCACGATAATGCCCCGCACCACGCCGAACGACTTGAGAATCCGGTAACCCGGCAGATCGAACCCGGTGGTGGTCAAAGCGTGTGTATTGCTCATCGTGACTGATTGAACACGAACCACCAGCGCAGCCGCAAGCAGGTTGTTTCATCTTGTTCTGCTTTTCGCCTTAGCCCAACCATTGTTCCCAGATTGGTCCTCTCAACCATGCCTTAAGGGCTGCTTTTGCCGCTCTACCAGTCGCGCCACTCACTGGCCGGGCCTTCTCCGCCGCCATATTTCGTTGGATCGAGGCCAGCCGCCGCTGCCACGATGTTGCAAAGCTCACACAAATCTTCGCGCTCGCCCGTTTCAATGAGGCTCGGGTCGTCGTCATTTAGGGCATTGAGCGCTTCTACAGCCTCTTGGAAACAATCGAGCTTGCTCCGTTCCGGCGCATTCTCGCCCAGGGCTGCAAGCTTTTCGATGAGTTGGTCGAATACAGTCTCAAAAGCAGCACAAGCTTCGGCGGTATACTGTTCCATCCCGCTTTGCCTCCAGCGCCCGAACGGATAGGTTCCCTTCGTTGTGGATAATTTTTCCAGGTAGCCGTCCATAAATGATGAAGACCGACCTGGAGCTAACGTTGAATCCGCGCGGACCCGCCTTTCGCCAGTGCCTTGACTTGCTCCAGCGTGGCCATCGTGGTGTCGCCGGGGAAAGTGGTGATCAACGCGCCATGGGCCCAGCCGAGTCGCACGGCTTCTTCGGGGGATTCGCCCGCGAGCAGGCCGTAGAAAAAGCCCGCCGCATAACCATCGCCGCCGCCGACGCGGTCGATCACATCCAATTCCATGGTGGGCGCCTGGTACATTTGCCCGTTCATCCAAGCCACGGCGCTCCAACTGTGATGGTTCGTTGAGTGGACCTCGCGCAAGGTCGTGGCGACCACTTTGATTTGCGGATGCTTTTTGCGGACGTTGCCCATCATGCTCTCGAAGGCGGAGGGGTCCAATTTGGATTTGGCGGTCACTTCCGGGCCGGGAATGCCCAGGCCCAATTGCAGGTCCTCCTCGTTTCCGACCAGCACATCCACGTTTTTCACGATGCGGTCGAGCACGGCGACGGCGCGTTCGTGGCCGCCGGAAATGTTCCACAGCTTCGCGCGGTAATTGAGGTCGAACGAGACGATGGCGCCCGCGGCCTTCGCGGCTTGCATGCCATCGATGATGACTTCGGGAGTCGTCGCGGAAAGCGCCGCGAAGATGCCGCCGCTGTGAAACCAGCGCACGCCGCCGGCGAAAATATCCTTCCAGACGAAATCGCCGGGCTTGAGTTGGGCGGCGGCTTCGTTGCAGCGGTTGTAAAAGACCACTGGCGCGCGCACGCCGTGGCCCTGGTCGCTATAAACCGTGGCCATGTTGGGGCCATTGACGCCGTCGTGCTTGAAATGTTTGTAAAAAGGCGTGACGCCCATTGCCCGCACGCGCTCGGCGATGAGGTCGCCGATCGGGTAATCCACCATCGCGCTCGCAATGGCCGTCTTCATGCGGAAGCAATCGGACAGGTTCGCGGCCACATTGAATTCCCCGCCGCTGACGTGGATGTGGCATTCAGTGGCCTTGCGAAACGGGATGATGCCCGGATCAAGTCGGTGGATGAGCGCGCCGAGCGACACGAAATCCAGCGCGCCGCTCGGCGGAATGTTCAAGCCCTGCTTCGCTGTTGCTTCCTTCTGGTCCCGGGCTTTCTGTGGTTGCGATTGTTGTTTAGGCATAAAATTTTGTGAGTTGAGAATACAACCTGAATCGAATCAGGAAAGCGCGAAATCCGAAATCGGGTCACCGCCCCGTTCTCCCGCTCGCTCAGCTATTCTTCACAAACATTTTCCCCGGCAACTGGCGGACGAGGCGTTTCATTTCCAGACCAAGCAGGGCGACGGATACAGCCGAACTCGGCAAACCGCTGCGCCGGATGACTTCGTCGATGTTCGATTCCTCATTGCTCAAGGTATCATAGACCTTTTGTTCGTTCTCGGAGAGGTTGAGCGCGGGGAGCACGCCGGTTTCGCTCGCGCCCGGCGGGCGGTTGCTGGCGGGGAAGAGGTATTCGAACTCGCTTAAAATGTCCTCGGCGCCTTCACAGAGTTTCGCGCCTTTTTTGATGAGTTCGTGACAACCTTTGCTGCGCGGGGAATCGATGCGTCCTGGAACGGCGAATACCTGGCGGCCTTGCTCGACGGCCATGTTCGCGGTAATGAGCGCGCCGCTGGTGAGGTTTGCCTCAACCACGACGGTGCCGAGCGTCATGCCGGCGACGATGCGGTTGCGGATGGGAAAGGATTGTTTGTCCGCCGGACGGTTGAAGGGAAATTGCGTGATCACCGCGCCGTTCGTGGCGATGCGTTCAAACAGTTCCGCGTTCTCGGGCGGGAATACCAGGTTGATGCCTGTGCCCAGCACCGCCACGGTGCGGCCCTTGGCGCTCAACGCGCCCTGATGCGCGGCGGTGTCGATGCCGCGCGCGCCGCCGCTCACGACCGTTACGCCGACGTAGGCGAGTTGATAGGCGAGCTTGCGCGCGACTTCCAGGCCGTAATGCGTGGTCATCCGCGAGCCGACCATGGCCACCGCGTTCTTATCCTTCGCGTTGAGCCGACCCTTCACGTAGAGCACGATGGGCGGATCGTAAATCTGCTTCAGCAGTTCCGGGTAATCCTCGTCCGACTGAATCAGCACGTGGCAGCCGAATTCCCCGATGCGTTTGAGTTCGCCGCTCAGATCGACGGTTTTCTCCCAATTCGTAATGGCCTCCGCCGTGTCCGCGCCAATGCCCCGCACGCGTTGCAGTTCAGACCGGGAAGCCTGCAAGATGGCTGGCGCCTCGCCGAAATGCTCGAGCAATTGCCGCACCCGCACGGGGCCGACGTGCTCGATGAGATTCAGCGCCACCAAAGCTTCGCGAGAGTCCATGATGGGTGTGCATAGCGGATTTTACCCGCGAAGGCAACTCAACAGCAAATGTGGACCGGGCTTTCAGCCCTGAAACGTCCGCGTTCGGGACGGGCCCAAGGCCCAATTCATACCAGCCTGGGCTAACGGCCCAGGTAGTCGACGCAAAAAACCGGAGAGCGCCAACGGCGCGGTTCATTGATCGGGCATTGGTTGGGTTGCGATGATCCGTGGCATTCGAATGGTCCGTTGGGTCGGGCTTTCACCCTTGTGGTGTTTTTGCGGCGGATTCCTGGGGCGTTGCCCCAGGCTGGTATGGGGCCACGCCTTTGGCGCTCCCGATTTGCTTGCGCCGCCGTACTTGGGCCGATGGGCAGGTGGTGTGAGGCGCGACGTTGGCGCTTACCTAATTAGCTCAGTCCCACACGTAGGCTTCGTCGAATTCGACGCCGTATTTTTTCAGGAACATGCGAAACTCCTCTTGGAATGTTCGCTTTTGGTGGTGCTTCTCCTGATCGTCAATGTAAGCGCAAAGGGAAGGCAAATCCGTCGGGCCGATGGAGAAGCAGCCGTAGCCGCGTTGCCACGAAAAAGTTGCGAGGTCGGGCGATTGGGTTTTGAGCCATTTGGAGGACGCGGTTTTGAGGTTTTCCATCAGGTCGGCAACGGTAAGGGTGCGGGAGAGGCGAATGGCCAGATGCACGTGATCAGCCACGCCGCCCGCCCGGTAACATTCGCAGTCGGCATTGCGCGCGACAGTTGCCAGGTAGGCGTGGAGTTTGGGCCTCGTGGCGGGGTCGAGCAAGGAGCGGCGTTCTCGGGTGCTGAAGATGACATGCAGGATAACGAGGCTCAATGATTGCGGCATGGCGGGTATCATGGGCCAAAGGCCCAATTCATACCAGCCTGGGCTGAAGGCCCAGGTAATCGGCGCAAAGAACCATGAGCGCCAACGGCGCGGTTCATTGATCGGGCATTGGTTGGGTTGCGATGATCCGTGGCATTTGGATGGTCCGTCAGGCCGGGCTTTCAGCCCTTGTGGTGTTTTTGCGGCATGAAACCTGGGGCGTTGCCCCAGGCTGGTATGGGGCCGCGCCTTTGGCGCTTCCGATTTGCTTGCGGCGCCGTACTTGGGTCGATGGGGAAGGTGGTGTGAGGCGCAACGTTGGCTCTGGCCTTGGCAAATCAATTTCACACGTAGGCTTCGTCGAATTAGACGCCGTATTTTTTCAGGAACATGCGAAGTTCGCCTTGAAGGCTGGTATGGGGCCGCGCCTTTGGCGCTCCCGATTTACTTGCACTGCCGTACTCGGGCCGACGGGCAGGTGGTGTGAGGCGCGACGTTGGCGCGCCATTGGTGTTTACCCAATTAGCTCATTCCCTCTTCGCGTAAGCGAATGCGGAGGGATTGGGATTAAGAAAAGAAGGGACGAGGCTTCAATCGCACGGCACCGTCCGGTCGGCAGCCCATTCGCGGAGTTCATCGACTCTTTCGGCCATGAGGACGGAGAAGGGGCGGGTTTGCTTGATTTCGGCCAGCAGGTCGGCTTGGGACAGCGTGCGGTTTTGGGCGTGGGCCGTGTACATGGCGGAGACGATGGCTTGTTCGAGTTCGGAGCCGGAGAAACCATCCGTCGCGGCGGCCAGTGCATCGAGGTCGAAACTAACCGGTTCCAAATTGCGCTTGCGGAGGTGGATCGCGAGGATTTCGTGCCGATTGGACAGGTTGGGCATATCGACGAAAAAGATTTCGTCGAAACGGCCCTTGCGCACGATCTCGGGCGGGAGGCGGGTGATCTCGTTGGCGGTGGCGACGATGAACACGGGTTGCTTGCGCTCTGCCAGCCAAGTGAGGAGCGTGCCGAGGATGCGGCGCGACAGGCCGTCGTCATCGTCGCCCACGGCGAGGCCTTTTTCGATTTCGTCGAGCCAGAGGACGCACGGGGACATGACCTCGGCGGTTTCGAGGGCCTTGCGAAGGTTGCGCTCGGTTTCTCCGTAATACTTGCTATAAAGCACGCCGAAGTCCAACCGCAGGAGCGGGACGCCGAAGACGCCGGCGGCGGCCTTGGCGGCAAGGCTTTTGCCGCAACCCTGCACGCCGAGGAGCAGCACGCCGCGCGGCGGGTCGAACTGATCGGGCGCGCCTTCGCGGAAAAAGCTTTTGCGCACGTCCAGCCAGTGGCGCAGCC
This sequence comes from Verrucomicrobiota bacterium, assembly GCA_021325145.1. Classification (GTDB taxonomy): domain Bacteria; phylum Verrucomicrobiota; class Verrucomicrobiia; order Limisphaerales; family Pedosphaeraceae; genus JAJPHR01. The sequence continues at coordinate 32,319 of JAJPHR010000103.1, forward strand.
GTCGCATCCCGCCGATCTCGGCGAATTGGGCGGTCTCGAACTCGAACGACAGGGGGGAATCGCGTCCCAACAGATCGTATTTGGCGCGCATGACTTCGGGCAGGTCGGACTCGGAGATCACCCCGTTGTCGTTGATGGCTTTGAGGGCGAGACGCCGGGCATCGCTGGCGGTGAGGCCGGCGAGATTGCGCACGAGGAGATCGAGGGTTTTGTTGGTGGTTTGGACCTGGGTCTGACCATGCTCGGCGCCCCAGTCGGCCGCCACTTCATAGACGATTCGGCGCAGCTCAACCGGCGTGGGCAATGGCAGGCGAAAATGAGCCGTGAACGATCGCAAATCCTCCGGCACGGTCATGGTCACGCCCACCAACACCACGGTGGAGCGATGGTTGTTGTACGTGAGGGCGATGTCCTTGAGAAAGCGCACGTGGACGGCGTCCTGCAAGTATGGGTGAAAATCAAGCAGCACAAAAAGCGAGTGCGAGGCGGATGCCTTGATGAAGGCGAGGATTTCCTGCGATTTGAGCACGGAGTTGTGCGGTTGATCGTCCGTGTCGTATGCCTGCATGCCTTCGGTGACGGTCCAGCGATAGGCCTTAAGTTGAAGTTGCTGGGCGATCTGCCGCAGCATCTGGACGATTTGAGGTTCCTCGTTGCTTTCGACCGCGATCAAAGGTGTGCGTGAACGGATGATCGCCGCCAGATCGTGCAGCGGGCTTTCCGTGGTCAAAGTTCCCGCCTGCGCGAGCATTGCCGGTCGAACATTCATGCCTTCGTCGGTTTAACCCTCCGCCCGAAATGTAACCAAAAGCAAGGCAAAAAGCGAGCGGGATCAGGATGGGCGGCCGTTTACGTCGGGCCGGGAATCGTTTAGACCGACAGGCCACCGCTTCCAGCCCAACCAATGCCCCACCCGCAGGGCGAGAAAAGGTATAAAAAATGCTCTTCTTGTACAAAGTGAGTTCAACTCAAGAAAAAAATGGCGCAAACGCCGTCGGGAAGACTGCCGCTCCGGAAATGTCCCAAAAATGGTCACAACGACACGCTGCAGGCCGAATTGTGTGGGTAGCCGGCTTCGTTTTGGCAATTTTAAGTTTGTTGGCGGTCTCCACCATCTCGCGCAGGTCTGGCCGGCGGCTCCAGGAAGCGACGCGGGCGGTTACGCACACCCGCGAGGTGCTGGAAAAACTGACGGATATCGCGACCAGCTTGAGTGAGATGGAAAGCGCCGCGCGCAGCTTCGCCATCTCTGGGAAACAATCGCATCTGAGCCCATTTTATACCGCAGCCAAAACCGTACCTCCGGATGTGGACGAACTTAAGCTTCTCCTCCAGGGCGATCCCGGCCCGTTGCGAGCCGTGACTGAGATTGAACCCGCCATTACCGAGCATCTTAAGGTCATGAAGAACATGGTCGAGTTGGGTAACAAGAATCTGTTTCGAGGGTACGGTCAACGCAGTCTAACCGACGAAGGCAACAAACTGATGGAGCAGATTCGGGCCGCTTTCGGCGAGATGGACAAGGAACAGCGTGCGCGACTTGATCAGGAACAGATGGCCGTGGCTTCAGAGGCGGAACGCGTCACCATGATCAGCCTGGCCGAAGGCGTGCTGGCAGGCGTGCTCGTTCTGGTGTGTGGTGCGTGCGCGCTGCGCGCCATGCATGGCCGCGCAAAGGCGGAGGAAAAACTGGATCGATTGCTGGGCTCAATGCCAGACGCCCTTCTTATCATCAACGCGGAAGGCAAGATTGTCGGCAGCAACGCGCACACTGAAAAACTATTTGGTTATAGCGATCGGGAACTCCAAGGGGAAAGCATGGCCCTGCTGGTCCCGGAACGCTTTCGACAAACCCAACGGCAATATTATGCCGCGTACTTCTCCCAGCGTGGTGGTCCGGTTGCGGCAACGACCCTGGAGCTTTGCGGGTTGCACAAGGACGGTCGAGAGTTTCCGATCGAAGTGAGGACCAAGCCGTTGGCCGCGGAAAAAGGGCTGGCGGTGACCAGCGCGATTCGAGACATCACCGAGCGCAAACAGGTGGAACAACAAATCTTCAACCTGAACAAGGAACTGGAGCACCGCGCGACGGAGCTGGAAAACGCCAATAAAGAATTGGAAGCCTTCACTTACGCGGTTTCGCATGATTTACGTTCGCCGCTCCAGAACATTGATAGTTTCAGCCTGATCCTGGTGGAAGAGTACGCCAACCGGCTCGATCCCGACGGCCAGGACTACGTTCAGCGACTGCGGGCGAGTTGCCAGCACATGGAGGACATCATTGAAGCTTTGCTGGCGTTGTCCAATATGATGCGCAGCGAGCTGCTGGTGGACCGTTGCGATCTTACTGCCCTGGGGAAGGCCGTGGCCGCCGATCTAAAGCAAAAAAATCCGGATCGTCTTGTGGATTGGGTCATTGCCGACGGGCTGAAGGCCGAGGGCGATGCCCAGTTGCTGAGAGTCGTGCTGGAAAATCTGTTGGGCAACGCGTGGAAGTTCACGGCGAATCGCCCGCGCGCGCGGATTGAATTTGGGGCATTACCTCAGTCCAATGGCGCCCAAACCTATTTCGTACGCGACGACGGCGCGGGTTTTGACATGGCGCGCGCGGGCAATTTGTTCACGCCATTCAAGCGTTTGCATGACCAGAACGAGTTTCGGGGCACGGGCATCGGGCTGGCGACTGTGCAGCGGGTCATTCACCGCCATGGGGGTAAAATCTGGGCTCAGGGCGCGGTCAATCAAGGCGCCACATTTTGCTTCACCCTGATGGGGGAAGCAGGAGAATCAAATGGACAAAATCATCATCCAGCCAAACCAAAGTGAACCGCCCGAAACGGGACTTGCGAACAAGATCTTGCGGGTTCTGATTGCGGATGACTCGGAAAACGATGCTCTGCTGCTGCTGCGCGCCTTGCGGAAGGCCGGCTATCAGCCGGTCCATGAGCGTGTCTGCGCCGCGCCAGCCATGAAGGCGGCGCTCGAGCGGCAAACATGGGACATGGTCATTTCAGATTACGAAATGCCCAACTTTGGCGGATTCGAGGCGCTGCAGTTGCTAAAGGAAAGCGGACACGATGTGCCGTTCATTCTGGTATCCGCAGTGGTCAGCGAGGAAACGGCCGTGTTGGCGATGAAGGCCGGTGCTCAGGATTACATCATGAAGCGCAAACTGGCACGGCTCGCACCCGCCATTGAACGCGAATTGCGCGAGGCGCAGACGCGTGTGGCCCGAAAAGCTGCCGAAGAGGCTTTGCGCCAAAGCGAGGAGCAACTGCGCCAGGCCCAGAAAATCGAGGCCGTTGGCCGACTCGCCGCCGGCGTGGCTCATGACTTCAACAATGTTTTGACGGCCATCATGGGTCACAGTGAACTCTTGCTGAGACAACTGGACGCTGATGATCCGCGTCGCAAAAATGCCGAGCAAATTGAGAAAGCCGCCGGCACGGCGGCGGCGCTGACGAGGCAATTACTGACCTTCAGTCGCAAACAGGTGATCGAACCCCGCGTGTTGAAACTCAACGCCGTCGTTCTTAACATGGAAAACATGGTGCGCCGGCTTATCGGTGAAGACATCGAATTTCGCACGGTGCTCGACCCTGCCGCCGGGCACATCCAGGCGGACCCCTGCCAAATTGAACAGGTTATTATGAACCTCGCGGTGAATGCCCGTGACGCCATGCCCAACGGCGGTAAACTGACGGTCACGACGGCCAGTATCACCGTGGACAAAAGCCAACTGCACAATTTTCCCGATTTGTGCGCGCGTGACTATGTCATGCTGGCCATTGCAGACACGGGCACAGGGATGAGCGACGAAGTCAAGGCGCACTTGTTTGAACCCTTTTTTACGACCAAGCCCGCGGGCAAGGGCACGGGCTTGGGCCTTGCGACTTGCTTCGGGATCGTCAAACAAAACACCGGCCACATCAGCGTGCAGAGCGAGTTGGGAAAAGGCACGGCGTTCAAGGTTTACTTTCCGCGGGTGCCATCGGCGCTTGAACCATCCCGCGTTCATGGCACCCCGGCACCATCGGCGGGAGGCAGCGAAACGGTGCTTTTAGTCGAGGACGATCCAAGCGTGCGCGGACTGGCTGCCGCCATCTTGCGGGAGAGAGGTTATACCGTTGTGGAAGCGGTCAATGGCGAGGAAGGCCTTCGCGCGGCACGGCAGCACCATGGGAAAATTGATCTTTTGTTTACAGATGTGGTCATGCCCGTCATGGGTGGCAAGGAAATGGCAGAGGCCCTCCGCGCGTCTCATCCGGACACGAAGGTTCTGTTTACGTCGGGATATACCGAAGATGCCATGGGGCATCATGGGGTGCTGCGGCCGGACATTGCATTCCTTCAAAAGCCTTACCTGACGGCCACTTTGGTGCGCAAGGTGCGCCAAGTACTGGATGAAGGTCTGATACACAGCCGCTAAGCTTGTCGCGGCTTACCGGTCCGCAGTGCTCGCAACGAAGCCGCACCAGCCATCAATTCCAACTTCCCCGCAAGGACTGAGCATTACCCTGAAGCGCGTGAGGTCAAGGATGCACGGTCCGGTAAAACCCGCTGTTGGCGTTCGGGGTGGGATCCAGGCACACGCCATTGCCATCTGCGTCGATGGTGACAATCGTAAGCGGCGTCCAGGGACCCGAAGGCGACGAGCCCTTTTGCACGGTGTAGGTGAAGCCGGGAATTCCAGTAACCTTCACCTGGAAGCAACCCAAACCCGTGGGTGCGAGCGAGGTCATCCGGCAGCACGGCATGGAGCCGAATTCGAATGCGCCGATATCGTCAGCCAGACCGAAAGGCCGGGGCGCACCGCGCTGGTCAATGAAAGGCGCGGCGTTGGTGGGGCCGGCATCAATTGCCGGACTGCCGGGCAGCAACGCGTGGGTGGCGGTCCGCCCGCCGTTATTTTGCAGCGGTCCCAAGAGCGGATCCACGCCATAAAGATTTCCGGTGGAGTCGCCGGTGATGGTGCAGCCGTTGGTGTTCTGGATCAGGTTATGGCCCCGCGAATTCAGGGTGCCCGCTAAGTCCGCGATGGCGTTGTTGGCGACAATCGTGTCCTGAAGAGTAACGGCCGAAAGCGGGCTCTCGATGGCCCCGCCCGAGGCATCATTCGTACCGACAGAAACCGTATTAGATACGACCGTGCAGTTCGCGAGCAGCACGAGATTGGTCGAGAAGTTCATGATTCCTCCGCCATGGGTGGTGGCAACCCACGCCGTGGGCAGAGCAACATTTCCACTGACCGTGCAGTTGGTCATTATCAGGGTTCCTCGATTCTCCACGCCACCACCGCCATCGGAGTCACCCGTCTCGCAGGAGTTTCCGTTGATGGTACAGTTTGCCATGGTAAGAACGCTCGAGTTCTTAACGCCGCCTCCACCGTAGGACAACCAGGAGAAATTTGAACTGATGGTGCAATCCACAAATAGGTTCGTTCCTGCCAGAGCAACGCCGCCTCCGTCTTTGCCGCCGTTGTGCATTACGATGGTATTCGTCACGACGAGACCCCCACCACAGATGCCGCCGCCTGACCAACCGGCATCGTTGTTGGAGATGACACACGCGTTCAGCGTCATGCTGCCCGAACTGCAAATGCCGCCTCCGCCGCCATCCGGATCGTCATTGCCACAATACACAACCAGGCACTTGGTGAGCTCGGAAGTTCCCACGCTGTAAATACCACCTCCATTTTTCGCGACACAGTTGGTGATGGTACAACTATTCATCATGAGAGTGCCGCTGCTGAAAACACCACCGCCATAGACGTCAGACGAATAGTGATAATAATTCGCTCCCAGGCAATCTGTAATCAGGCAATCGTCCATTTCCAAGGTCCCTGAATTGTAAATTGCCCCTCCATCCGTAAGATAGCCATTGCACTGTTGAAAAACACAGCCTTGTATTCTAAGCGACCCGAAGTTGGCGACACCTGCGGCATAACCAACGATCGGAATCGCGCTGGGCAGGTACTGCGCATACGCGTCAGCTACAGTTAGGTTCGAAAGGGTGTTGGTCGTCCCCGCGTTCATGGAGAAGACCGAAAAACGGTTGCTGCCGCTGATGGTGAGAACGTTGGTTCCGGGACCAAGGAGGTTCACACTCGCAGTAATCGAGGGCAAATTCGAACTGAGGGTGATCGTGCCGCTGATGCCGCTCATGACGATGTCGCCGCCGCCGCCCGCATTGGCGTCAAGGATGGCTTGGCGCAAGGAGCCGGCTCCCGAGTCGGCGGTGTTGCTCACCGTGTAGGTGGCGGCGTTGAGATTGGACGTTGCGAGCGCAAGGATGGCCAGATTTAGGCCAATGGCCGCCAGAATTAGTTTCATGTTTGATGGTGCGTTTTACCCATCAAACCACACGCCGAGGGCGATGAAAGCGGAAGGAATACGGAAACTACTTCGGTATTATTACGGATTGGCTGGGACCATTGAAGCCCAGGTTGACGTGCACTGAGAGCCGGCTACGTGGGATAGATAAATTCCGCGGGCTTTGCTGGTGGCATCGGAGGAGCAGAATCAGCGGGTTGAGCGGGCCATGCAGGCGGAATCGGGGCCGTCGTGGGGCTTGCGGGCGCGGTGGGAAGCGCGGGCGAATTTGTCGCCCGCAGTAATTGCTGGAAAAAATCGTTAGTGGGAGCGTTCGTTTGACCGAACGCGACGGAAGCGTCGACGGAGGAAGTCAAGTTGGTGGTGGTTGAGTTGGTTGGCGCGTCCGCTCCGGGAGGCGCAGGCAGGTCACTCGGTGGCGACACCACGGACGGCGGCGGAGGCGGAGCGGTTCCGCCGGAATTGAGCCCCGGCGTGCCCAACGCGGGAAGCTGATACACGGGCGTGCTGGGAACGTACGCGGGTTGGATCGGGACCGCCGGCACCGGAAACAGTGTGATCGGAGAACGGGGCACCGGCGTCGGAGCGATGGCCGCGGGAGCGATTGGAACCGGCTGGATCGGAAACGTGGTAATCGGCGCGGGAGCGACCGGCGTGGGTTGTGTTCTTGGCACGTCGATTTTGGGAATATCGATCGGCTGGCCGAAAACCATTCCAACCTGAACGCAAGCCAGGGCCACTGCCGCTTGGGTGAGCCGGTTCATACGCATGAGGAATGTATCATCAAGCACGGGTGTAAAGCAACCGGGCAAAAGCTCCAAGCGCCAACATCCAAGCACCAGAAAGATTTCAAACACCAAGCTCCAGTTCGGGAAGGTCACTCGGCCCTTGATGTTTGGAGCTTCCCTTTACAGGTCCTCCCTCCTCGAGCTATGGTGGGTTGTGGCTTGTTCAAAGCGATTCGCGGGTCGGGCCCTTCTGTGTGTGATCGGGCTCGGCTTGAGTGCTTGCAAGCCGCAACTAACCCAGGTCAACCATTCAACTCCTGTGACAACTTCCTCCCACGCTCCCGAATCGGCCCACGCGCACACCAACCGCCTGGCCCGCGAGAAATCGCCCTACCTGCTGCAGCACCAGTTTAACCCGGTGGATTGGCATGCCTGGGGCGAGGAAGCGTTCGCGAAGGCCCGCCAGGAAAACAAACCCATCTTCCTGAGCATCGGCTATTCCACCTGTCATTGGTGCCATGTGATGGAACGTGAATCGTTCGAGAGCGAAACCCTGGCGGCGTATCTCAACGAACATTTTGTCAGCATCAAAGTGGACCGCGAGGAACGACCGGACGTGGACAAGATTTACATGACCTTCGTGCAGGCAACGTCAGGGCAGGGCGGCTGGCCGTTGAATTGTTTTCTCACGCCGGATCTCAAGCCGTTTTACGGCGGCACCTATTTCCCGCCCGAGAGCAAGTACGGCCGGCCCAGTTTTCTGGATTTGCTCAAACATATCAATCAGCTCTGGGAGACGCGGCACGGTGACGTGACCAATTCGGCGGCGCAACTCCATGGCCAGCTTGAGCAGATGACCGCGAAGGAACTCACCAACGGGCTGCTGCTCACGCGTTCCGTGCTCAGCAACGCGGCCGCGCAGTTGAAGGAAAGTTATGACCCGCGAAACGGCGGCTTCGGCGACGCGCCCAAATTTCCGCAGCCGAGCCAGCCGGCGTTTCTGTTGCGCTACGGCGCGCGGTTCGGCGACCAGGAGGCGGTAAAGATGGTTCTGAACACCTGTGATCACATGGCGGCGGGCGGCATCCATGATCAGCTCGGCGGCGGGTTTGCGCGATACTCGGTGGATGCGCACTGGCTCGTGCCGCACTTCGAAAAAATGCTCTATGACAACGCCCAACTCGCCAATCTTTACCTCGACGCCCATCTCGTGAGCGGCGAAACGCGCTACGCGGACACCGCGCGTGACATTATCGCTTACGTGCTGCGGGACATGACCCACCCCGACGGCGGCTTTTACTCGGCCGAAGACGCCGACAGCGAGGGCAAGGAGGGCAAGTTCTACTGTTGGACGCGAGCCGAATTGTCGAAGCTGCTCACACCCGAGGAATTCAATGTGGCCGTGCGTTACTTCGGCATCACCGGGGAAGGAAATTTTGTGGATCACAGCGATCCAAATCCGTTGCCGAACCAAAATGTGCTGAGCATCGTCGACCCAAATTTGCCCAAGGCGGACGCGCCGCTATTGGAATCCGCCAAATCGAAGATGTTCGCTGCCCGCGCCAAACGAGTGCGCCCGCATCTCGATGACAAAGTGCTGGCTTCCTGGAACGGGCTGATGCTGGGCGCGCTGGCCCGGGCGTATGCGATCCTGGGCGATAAGTCGTATCTAACCGCGGCCGAGAAGAACCTCGCATTCCTTCAGGCGAAACTTTGGGATCCAAGCACCCGCACGCTGTATCACCGCTGGCGCGATGGGCAAAGGGATTCTGTCCAGTTGCAACAAGCCTATGCTTATTTGTTGTCAGGCGTGCTTGATTTGTACGAAGCCACGATCGAGCCGCGGCATCTCGACTTTGCCATCGCGCTGGCGGATACCATGCTCGCGAAATTTTACGATGCCGGGCAAGGCGGCTTCTGGCAAAGCGCCGATGCCGCCGATTTGATTTTGCGCGTGAAGGAGGATTACGACGGCGCGGAACCCTCCGGCAATTCCGTGGCCACGCTGGCCTTGCTGCGGTTGAGCGCCATTACGAGCAAGAAGGAATATCAACAGGCGGCGGAGAAAACGCTGCGCCTGTTCGGGCCACGCCTGCAAAATCTTTCACAGGCAGTCCCGTATATGCTGCTCGCATTCGATTTCTCGCTCGAAGAACCGCGACGCGTCGTCATCGCGGGTGATCCATCGGCGCCCGACGCCCTCGCGCTCCTCCGTGCCGCCCATGCGGTCTATCAACCGGGCAAAGTTGTTCTTGGCACCGGCGGCGCGGTCGAACCCTTCGCGAAAACCTTGCCCGCAAAAGATGGCGCAATGGTTTACCTCTGCACCGGAACCGCGTGCCAGCCGCCGACCCGAGAGGTTGGAAAAATCAAGGAGATGTTGAAGTGAAGCGTCTTGAGGCTCGGTGAACGATTGGGCGTTTCAGATATAGTACATCTTCCCCTTATCCGAACCTTGATCGAGCAATTGTTGGAAGTTGATTGAGCCGGCGGAATCGTCCACGGCCTTTTGCAATTTTTTCCACGCATCGCGCAACTCGAGCGGGCATTGGGGATCGCTGAGCGCGGGCGAATCGAACACCTGACCGTGAACGCACCGCAGGACATCGGCCAGGGTGATTTCCGCCGGCGGTCGCGCCAGGAGGTAACCGCCTTCCTTGCCGCGCACGCTCTTGACGATGTGTTGCGACTTCAACTCGATGAGAATTTGGATGAGATAATTTTGCGGGATGCCCTGCTCTTCGGCCAAATCTTCGACGCGCAAGGACTCGCGGGACTGATAGTGTCGCGCCAGTCCCATGACCGCACGCGCGGCGTAGTCGCTCTTCGCGGAAAGCTTCATGTACGCACCATAAGCAGGTGATGTCGAATGTGCAACGAAAACTGCCGTTCGGCCTGCGGCTACGGCTTCAGATCAGGCGCACCCTGCCGCTTTGTGTTGCGGGCATGAATCGCGGGATCAAACCCGTACTCGCGCGCAAATTCTGCGATCGGAGCTTCCAGGTAAATCATGCGTTTCTGGAACGGGTCGCGAAACGCCAGGCGCGTGGCTCGCAACGCAATGCGCTGCCGCCCTTTCGATGCCGCCGCTTGATCGGTGCCGTAGAGCGCGTCGCCCACAATGGGAAGGTTCGCCGCCGCCAGGTGCACGCGAATCTGGTGGGTCCTGCCAGTCGTGGGCCGGGCTTCAATCACAGTCTTGTCCCCGATGGTTTGGAGGACGCGAAAATGCGTCCGGGCATCCTTGGCAAATTCGGATTTCACTCCGCGCCCCGCTCTTTCAGTTCTGGAGCGCGAACCCGGGCTTCCCTCGTCCCCGGCGAAATCAAGATCCGGTTCAGATTGTTTTTCGCTCGGACGCTCATGGGAATCCGCCACGCGCATGCGCCCCTTGATTCGGGCGTCGGCGATCAGCGGCAGTTCGCAGGTCCACTCGCCCTGCGGAGGGACTCCTTTCACGACGGCCAGATAGGTCTTTTCCACGTTGCGGGTTTCGAACAATTCGCTGTACGCACGGAGTGCGCCGGGGCTTTTGGCGAGCAGCAGCAAGCCGGTCGTTTCGGCATCGAGCCGGTGAATGAACCGCAGATATTTCAGGTTGCGCGAACGGGCCCAAAAATCACCCGCGTTCAGGGACGATTGCAATGCGAGTTGCAGGTTGCGTCCCGTTTGGTCCCACGAATCCGGCGCGAGCAGCCACCCGGCCGGCTTGTCCACGGCGATCAATGACCGGTCTTCGTAAAGAATGGGAATGACGAGGTCGGCTTCGGCGAGTTCGATCTGTTTTGGTTTGGGCACGTCAATGTTTCAATCCCAGAACCAGGATCACAAGGTCAATGACGAACAGCAGCACGATGGTCACTTCCAGGGTCAACATCCACCAGTTGTTCTGGTCGTGCTTGAGCAATTGATAGAGATCGTCAAGGGTCTTGAGCTTGCCATCGATGGAGCGATGCCAGTCGCCCAGATGAAACCGGGCGGAAATGTTTTCGTAAATGCGCGCGAGATGCCAATCGCCAAAAAACTTGGTAATGTTGGACAATTCATCGTTAAACCGGGCAAGGTCGATGCGGATGTCGCGCAATTCGCGCAGAATGTCACTGCGGCTGCGCACATGGCGTTCGCCAAGATCGCGATAGGAGCGTTCCAGGGCCTCGTCGAGAATCCGGTCGTAGGCTTCGAGTTCGGCCAGTTGAAGGTTCGCCAACTCGATCACATAAAGCGTTTCGTCGAAATTCTCGGGCTCGTCAACGATGAGCGCGGCGTCCCAATCCACCACGACGATGTCTTTCTCGTAATAGCTCAGGTAGCGGCCCGTCGATTCATCCGCTTCCTGGGTGGAGAGATGGTCGATGTCCGGTTCCTGGGTGAGGAGCGAGGCCACCTCCCGGCGGTGCGCCCGCAGCCAATTCTCGGAGCTGAGGGGCGCGCCATCGGCGGTCAACAAAGGCGAGCGGATGCAGAAAACGGTATAGGCTTCCTCGGGCGCAAGTTGCTGCACCGGGCGCACGTAATAGGGCGCGAGTTCGCGACGGACTTCCTCGGCCAGTTGGCGCACTTCATCCTGCAGCACGCCATTGCTGAATTCGAGGTCATGATAATCGACCAGATCCTCCACGCGTTCCACTGCGAATGGCACGCTTACTGTGATGCTGATGGCTCCAACGGGCAGAATTTTGACGGTGCGGTTTATGCGGACCGGCCCGCGGGGGCCAAGGCGCTCCAGCGGCGGCAGCCGGACCATTTGCGGCTTGTAAAAGAAAAGATGGCGCGGGCTGCGTTTGCTGGCGTCGACGGCGAATTGCGCCACGGGCTGGCCCAGGAGTTCGCGAATCGGCTGGCGCGACATGTCGTAGGCCAGGTCGAAAGCATAAATATAAACCACCTCGCCCACATACTGCTGAACCTTTACAGCAGCGGGCCGAAAATCCATCGTTTGTTTGGCTTGTTCCACCGAAGTCACAGTAAAACCTACCTTACCGGGGCGGGGAAGTCCACGATTGGTGTGGTGTGCGCAATTGCTTGTGATCCAATGAGTTGCATCATTTATAAATTCCCCGTAACGGTAAAAACCAAATTTAAAGTAAACACTCCAGCCAGGCTCGGTTCATCTTGGGGTTTATACCCCATTTCTAATTTACCCTTTTAGCCTATACTCGCCGGGCGCGCTGCTTATGACTCATTCCCTGCGGGTGTTGCTGATTGAGGATTCCGATGATGATGCCGAGTTAATCCGGCGAGAAATCCGACGCGGCGGTTACAATCCACACTGCGAGCGCGTGGCGGATGCCGCTGCCATGCAGCGCGCCCTTGACCGGCAGGAATGGGACCTGGTGATCTCGGATTACGTCATGCCAGGGTTCAGCGGGGTGGAGGCGCTGGCTTTATTCAAAGCCAAAAACCTGGATGTGCCGTTTCTGGTCGTCTCCGGCCACATTGGCGAGGACCGGGCGGTGGAGATGATGAGAGCGGGCGCGCATGACTATTTGATGAAAGGCCGGCTGGCGCGTCTGGCGCCGGCCATCACGCGCGAGTTGCGCGAAGCCGAGGTGCGCAAGGCGCGCCGGGAATCCGACCTCGCGCTGCGGGAAAGCGAAGAACGGTTCCGCCAGCTCGCGGAGAACATCGGCGCGGCGTTTTTCATGTTCGAACGGCCGGGCACCGACGGCATCACGCGGCTGCTTTATGTCAGCCCGGCTTGCGAAGTCATCTGGGAGCGCTCAGCCGCCGCTTTGTACCAGGAACCTTACGCCTGGCTCAAGGCGGTGCATCCGGAAGATCGCGAAACCGTGGCGGCCCACCTGCCGGAGCTTGGCCGCGGGGAGTTCAACCTGGAGTTTCGAATCGTGCGGCTCACAATGTCGGTTGGTTGGGTGCATTTTCGCGCCTTCCCGGTATTCAATGAACAGGGATCGGTCTATCGCATCGCCTGCATTGCGGAAGACATCACCGAGCAAAAGGACGCGGCTGAACAAATCCTGGCGGGCGCGCACAAGTTGGAGCAAATGGTGGAGGAATTGAAGATTGTCGAAGAACAATTACGCGAGAGCAACCGGGAGATTTCCAAAGCCCACGCTGAGTTGGAAAAGCGCGTGGAGCAGCGCACCGCCGATTTGACCGCGGCCAATGCGGAACTGCAATGCCAGATCCAGGAGCGGGTGCGGCTGGAGCGGGAACTGCTCGAAATCGCCGAAAAGGAGCGCCAGCGCATCGGCTTCGACTTGCACGACGATCTCAGCCAGCAGCTGATGGGCGTTGCCTTTCTGGTCAAAGCCCTCGAACGCAAGGTGGCGAACAACCACATTCCCACCGTGCCCGAAGCCCGCCACATACAATCGCTCATCGACGAGGTCATCAATCACACCCATGATCTTGCGCACGATTTCAGCAGCCTCGAACGGCAAGGGGATGATTTGAAAGCCGAACTGACGAAGCTGGCCGCCAAGGTGAAAAAAATGTTCCAGGTTTCCTGCCGGTTCACTTGCAAAGGCACCCCGCAGCAACTGCCCCAGCACATCGTGGCCCAATTGTATAAGATCGCCCAGGAATCCGCGAGCAACGCAATCCGGCACGGAAAAGCCAAGCTGGTGTCGATTTCCTTGTCCCGCAGCGCGGCTGAACTAATCCTGACGATCCGCAACGACGGCCTGCCCATTCCGGAAAGCAGAAGGACCAACGACGGCATGGGGCTGCGGATCATGAATTCGCGGGCGAGCCTGATTGGCGCGGCCTTGAAAATCGAATCGGACCAGGGAGAGGGCACCGTGGTGACGTGCACATTGCCGCTCAAGGCTTCGCCCAAGCCCGCAACCCTGCCACTGAGCGTCGCGAAGTTGGAAGCGCAAGGCCGCAAGGCACACTCGCTCACCACGGATTTTGGTGATGAGCTTTGCTACGTGCCGGGAAAAACCGTCGGGAAGGTTGGCCTTCAACCTACTGTCGTTTCCAAATGATCAGGTAGGCTTTTGACCCGGCGGCGCTTTCAAACGCTGTGGGACGCGGTTCGCCCGGCATGGTGTAGCAAATGTGCAGCGTATCGCCTTGCAAGGAGTAGATTCCCTGCGCTTCCTTCCCGGCAAGGTCGCCTTCCGTTCCCATCATGCTGATCTGCGCCGGGTGCTTCGATTGATCTATCCGGTAACTGCTGTCGAAGAGAACCTCCGAGCCTTTCTCCGTTTTATAACGATCCTGGGTCAGCGTCAGATGCAGTAGCTGCACCGTGTCCGCCCGCAGGGGCTTTCCATCCACCATGGCGGAAACGCATGCCCAGGTGCCTTGAAGTGCGTTGGTTTCATTCATGTGAGAAGTCCCTGTGGTGCAAGCGCCAGCCGATAGCAGCATGGCCAGGGCGCAAATGGTCCGAGTGAGTTTCATAAACGACAATGCCTAGGATGGTTCAATCGAATGCTGCCCGTTGAAGGATCGGAAATCAAGCGCTCAACGTGATGAAGGCAGTCCTTTAAAGCGCACTCTTTTGTCTGTGCCGGTCAAAATCCAGATATGCCCGATTCCATTTTATCACTGTTGTCACACAGTTGTAACCATCGCATGGAAACACCGCTCGGAATTATAATTCACAATCCAGCCTGGTTCGACAACCTTGGGGCAGACAGAGGAACGTATGAATGCAAAACATGTCGAACTCTGGCAGAGGTTGGAACAGTTCCAACTGGATTCAGCGGAAGCGGCGCTTCCGTTTTCGGCCCGGCTCGCCCGGGAAAACAATTGGTCTCCCGCCTACACACAGCGCGTTATTGCGGAATACAAACGGTTCGCCTTTCTGGCCGCCGCCGCCGGACACCCGGTGTCGCCGTCCGAAGACGTGGATCAGGCCTGGCATCTGCACCTGACCTATTCCGAGAACTACTGGAAGGTTTTTTGCCCGGGGATCCTTGGCCGGCCATTGCATCATCAACCGACCCGGGGCGGTGTAACCGAACGCGACAAGTTTCAGGACTGGTATGCACGCACCCTGGCGAGCTACGAGAGCTTTTTCGGCGCGCCGCCTCCGCGCGACATCTGGCCGCCGCCGGACGCGCACCGAAAGGAGAAGCACAATTTTATCCGGGTGGATCGCGAGAGGAACTGGGTGATTCCGAAGCCGCGTCTTCGGCTCAGCCCAAAATTCGCCGCGTGCCTTGGATTCGGCGCGATCGTGGCCTTCTGCACCGCGGCAATGCCCGCGCAAACCCTGAACGTGTTCGACTGGCGCGGACCGGATTTCCTGGTGTTCTATTGTGTGTTTTTCGCCGCGGCTTTCAGCGTAGCGTTGTGGCTGCGCCGGAACCTGCGCCTTCCGGAGGCCGCTCAACCGCTCAGCGTGCCTGACCTGAACGGCTATGCGACCGCCTTCCTGAATGGCGGGAAGGTGCTCGCGGTAAATACCGCCATTGCCAGTCTCTTAAACCAAAAAATCCTGCACTTTGATGCGAAAGAACGACGCCTGACCAGCCTGGTTCCGGAACCATTGCTCACGCATGAATTGGAGAAGGCCGTTTGCTCGGCTACAGAAGCGAAGGGCGGAGCACCCATTGCCGACGTGCGCCTAGCCGCTAAAACCGTGGTCGACGAGCTTGCCGGCGATTTGAAGGCGCAAGGGCTGATTGTGGCCGACGGGGCCGCGCAAAAAGCCAGGGCGATTCCGTTGCTGGTGACGTTTGCGGTAATCGCCGCCGGCGTGGTTAAAATCATCATCGGGGCCAGCCGGGACAAACCGGTTGGATTTCTGGTTGCACTATGCCTGGTCTCAGCCGTGATCTCCCTGGCCGCGTTCGCGCGCCGGCCCTTGCGGAGCCGGAAGGGCGACGCCGTGCTGGAGCGGTTGAAGGAACGCCACGTGGGCCCGCGACAACTCGGCAAGGATGTATCCAGCATTCCCGCCGTTGAATTTGCAACCATAGTTGGATTGTTTGGGATGACGGCGCTGGCCGGAACCGAATTGGCCGACTTGCGCACCAAGTTGCAACCGCCGTCCATCGGTGGCGACGGCGGTTGCGGCAGTTCGTGCGGGGGCGGATGCGGAGGGGGTTGTGGAGGTTGTGGTGGTGGAGATTAGCAACGTTTGCAAGGGCGGTTCTGGAGCGTACTTCGCGTTGGCTATAAGCTTCGCCTCTCAACCTGGTTTGACCGGTTATTTCGCCAACCATAAATCTGCCATCGTCAAACGCCAGCCAATCGAGTATAATAGCCGCCAACCATGTGCGAAATTACGGTGCTCCTGGAAGCAGTCGAGCGAGGCCAGCCCCGGGCGGCGGAGGAATTGTTGCCTTTGGTGTACGATGAGTTGCGCCGGCTGGCGGCCGCTCGCATGGTGCAAAGGGAAGCAGGCCAGACTTTGCAGCCCACGGCCCTGGTGCATGAGGCCTGGCTGCGGCTCGTCACGGAAGGAGAGCGGACCTGGAACAACCGCGCGCATTTTTTCCGGGCGGCAGCCCAGGCGATGCGGCGAATTCTGGTGGACCGGGCGCGCCATAAATCCAGCCTGAAATGCGGGGGCGATCGGGAAAAGGTGGCGATTGACGATCTGGAATTGGCCGCGGCAACACCGGACGACCGGATTTTGTTGATTGATGACGCGTTGGAACAATTGGGAGCGGAGGATGAAGAGAGCGCCAGGATCATCACTTTGAAGTTTTTTGCCGGGATGACCAATATTGAAATAGCCAAAATGTTGGGCGTGACCGAGCGAACGGTGGAGCGTCAATGGGCCTATGCCAAAGCCAGTCTCTACGAAATCATCCAGAAAGGCGGTTGACGCTCAAATCGCATAACGAAGATTCTCCGTCTTAATTGGTTGGAAACCAGCATGAAAGTTCGATGACATCGGCGAAGCAAATCGAGAAGGCGCTGTTTGAGACCGCGAGAAATATGGCGGATCCCGAAGCCCGCAAAACGTTGCTGGATCAGGCTTGCAGCGGCGACCCAGCCATGCGGACCCGGTTGGAGCGGTTGCTGGCGGTGCAGGAGCCGGCGGAAGAGTTTTTTAATGTCCGTCTTCTGCCGTCGCAGATGGCCGAGAAAATCGAGGGCCCGCCTGCGCCGGCACCGGCACAGCCGAACGGCGACAGCAAGCTGGATTCATCCGGGTTGGACGGCCTCAATCTGTGGATTGGCCGTTACAAATTGTTGCAACGCCTGGGCGAGGGAGGGTGCGGAGTTGTCTATCTCGCGGAACAACAGGAACCGATGCGCCGCCGGGTTGCGCTGAAAGTTATCCGCCTGGGAATGGATACGGAGAGCGTCATCGCGCGCTTTGAGGCCGAGCGGCAAGCACTGGCAATGATGGACCACCCGAACATCGCCCATGTGCTGGACGCTGGCGCTGCGGAAAACGGCCGGCCTTATTTCGTGATGGAACTGGTGCGCGGCGTGAAGATCACGGAGTATTGCAACGAGAACAATCTCGACACACGTCAGCGCCTGGGCCTGTTTATCCAGGTTTGTCATGCGATTCAACATGCTCATCAAAAGGGCGTCATTCACCGCGACATCAAGCCCTCGAACATTCTGGTGACGTTGCATGACGGAGCGCCCGTGCCCAAGGTAATTGACTTCGGCATTGCGAAGGCGACCGCGGGGCGACTCACGGACAACACGATTTTCACCGCCTACGAACAGTTCATCGGGACGCCGGCTTACATGAGCCCGGAACAGGTCGAGATGAGCGGAATGGATGTGGATACCCGCAGTGACATCTATAGCCTGGGAATTCTGCTGTATGAACTGCTGACCGGACGGACGCCATTCGACACGAAGAAACTGCTTCAGTCCGGTGTGGAAAGTTTGCGCCGGACATTGCGCGAACGCGACCCGCAACCGCCCTCCACGCTGCTTACGAATCTTAACAACACGGAATTGACAACCGTGGCCACGCACCATTGCGCCCAGGCGCCCAAGTTGATTTCGTCCGTGCGGGGTGACCTGGACTGGATTGTAATGAAGGCTTTGGAAAAGGACCGCAGCCGGCGTTACGAGACCGCCAATGGCCTGGCGATGGACGTCCAGCGCCATTTAAATAACGAGCCGGTGGTGGCCCGTCCACCGGGCCGGCTTTATCGTTTCCAAAAGCTGGTGCGACGCCATAAGGTCACCTTCGCCGCCACTGCGGCGGTTGCCGTCACGTTGATCGCCGGGTTTGGCACCTCCACGTGGCTTTTCCTCGAGGAAAGAGGGTTGCGCCGGGAGGCGGAAAAGGGCCGCGCGAACGAAAACATGCTGCGGCAGATGGCCGAGGCGCGGGTGAAGATCGCGCAGGCGGCGGTGCTGATGGGGGAGGACCGCTTCGATGAAGCGGATCAACTGGTAACCGGGATCGAGTTTCCCGCGGCGGTGGTGCAGGGTGAGACGGTGTTCCGATCGCTGGGCAGCTGGGCGGCCATGCAAGGCCAGTGGAAGCGGGCGGCCCAGTGCTTCACGATGCTGATGCAAGTCGATCAGGTCGAGACCTTGGACATTTCCAGCCTGGATGCTTCGCGTTGCGCAGTTGCGTTGGTGGAAGCCGGCGACCAGGATGGTTACGAACGTTTCCGATGGGCTGCCATCAAGCAGATCAGCACGGAGGTAAAGGTAAACGATCCTATTGTTGCCGAACGCACCGTTAAAAACAGCCTGCTTCTGCCGGCGGACGAAAAGGTGCTGTCCGCCCTGGCGGGATTGGCGGAAATCGCCGCCAAATCCATGTCCGAGGAGACTAAAACAGCGGGCGAACCCTGGCCCGGGGCCAAATCCTGGCGCTGTGTGTCTCTGGCGTTAATGGAATACCGCCGGGGACATTCCGCCGAGGCAATTGACTGGTGCAAGCAGTGCCTGGCTTATGGCGGTGAAAACCGCGTTCGGATGGCCACCATTCATGCCATTCTCGCCATGTGTTACTATCAACTTGGGCAGCTGGACTATGCCCGCTCTGAACTGGCTCAAAGTCGCGATCTTACAATAAAATCGAATGGCGGCCTGGAGATGGGCGACGGCAAGACCGGATTTTGGTTTGACTGGGCCCTGGTCAGAATTCTGCTTCGGGAAGCTGCGGGGCTGGTTTCAGATTCGACGGAGGATGCCGCGCTTTGAGCCGTTAGCGTCGGCTGCTTCATCTGATCCCACGCGAGCGTCTGTCTCGTAAGGGCATCCATCCACTACAAAGCCACTCTTAAATCGCGGTCAGCCTGTGCCGCACGAGTTGGCTGGAAAAATAGTTTGTCGGGTTTGGGAGGCGGAATCCGTTTCTAGTAGTAGAGCCATATGTTATTGAACACCGCCCCCAAGCGAAGCTGTCTCCCGCTTTCCGGCGATCCTGAACAGATTTGCGTTCCTTTCAGCCTGATTTATCCGCCTCCACGGATCGAATGCCGTCTGTCTTTTGAGATTTGCTCCGGCGTCGTTCCCACCCGCGAATTGCCATCGACACACAACCAAACTACGAAAACATGAAAACCCCATCCCCAACCGCTGCCCGGTTCGAAGCAGCACCCCGTCATCTCTCAACGCCAGTCCGGCTGCACGCCTTGCTGCTGGCTGCCGTCTGTATCCTGCTGCTTGGCCGCGCATTCGATGCCCGTGCGGCAAACGGCACCTGGACCAATGACGCCAGCGGCCTTTGGAGCGCCACCCTCAACTGGCTGGGCGGCACCATCGCCGACGGCACGGATGGCATTGCTGATTTCAGCACGGTTAACATCACCGCCAACCGAACGGTCACCCTGGATTCATCGCGCAACATCGGGAGCCTGCTGTTCGGAAACCCGGCGACTCCAGCCTTGACGAATTGGACGTTGAATTCGAGCGGCGGGAGCATTTTGACGTTGGCGGTTTCGTCCGGGTCGCCAACGATCACCACAACCAACATCGCCAATTTTAATCTTACGCTGGCGGGAACGTCAGGCCTGACCAAAGCCGGCAGCGGCACGCTGGTGCTGGGCGCCACCAATACCTATACCGGTCCCACTACGATCAGCGCCGGAACGTTGCAGTTGACGAACGCGTTGCCGCCGGCCTTGAGCGGTCCCGTGTTGTATCTTTCCTTCGATAATGTCAGCGGCAAAACCGTTTTGAACGACGGGAGCGCCAGGGCGTTGCTGAATGGTGTCATTGTCGGGACCAATGCGAGCATCACCTCCGGCGGTCGTGTCGGCAATGCGCTCAGCGTCGGTCCCGGAGCGGTGAATACGGGAGGACTGTTCATCAACAACGGCGGCCCGCTCTTGAACAATAACGCCGCGGGCACCTGGACGGTGGCGATGTGGATCAAGACGACCACGGCGGGCGGCGAGATGCTCTATCAAGGCGGCAGTTCGTGGGCGAGCGGCAATACGCGATTTTACCTCGCCGGCAATGCGAACGATTCGGTGGGTTCCTTCTTTGGCGGCGTTCGCTTCGCGCAGGGCTGGGAGGTGGGGCAAACGGTGGTGAACGACGGCAACTGGCATTTCGTGGCCATGACCACGGCTGCCGGCAATGTGAAGACCATTTATGTGGACGGCAACGTGGACACGTTCAGCGCCACCGCCGGCGACAACAGTTGGAACAACACCGCCGTGGGCAGCCAACTCTGGATCGGCGGCGCTCCCAACATTTCGGACAACAACGTCGGCTTTAACGGCCTCATTGACGAGGTCTATATCTACAACCGGGCTCTACCCCAGTCGGAACTGCAGTCGATCATGACCAATTCCATCACGCCGGCGGGTCAATTCCTGCCCGCCTCGACCGCGGTTTCAATCACGGCCCCCGCAAAACTGGATTTGAATGGCAACAGTGTGGACATATCGAGCTTGAGCGGCAGTGGCATCGTGGATACCATCCTTTCCGGCGGAACTCCCACGCTGACGATTAATAACAGCGCGGACACGGTGTTCAGCGGCGCAATCACCAACAGCACCGGAACCCTGACGCTCTTCAAGGCCGGAGCGGGCAACCTCACGCTGGCCGGCACCAATGGTTACACCGGCCAGAGCGTCGTCGGCAACGGCACGCTCACCTTGAGCGGGACCAACAACCTCTATAACACCGTCATGACCATCAACGCCGGCAAGCTGGTCTTGAGCGGCACTAACAATTCCACCGGCACCCACTCGCTCAATGGAGGCACGTTGGTGGTGTCAAACGGCGTCATTAACAGCACCGGCGGCACGGGCACCCGGATGCTGGTGGGCAATTACGCCGGGTCGCAGGCGGCCGTCTATCAGAGCGGCGTCAATTCGCTTGTTAACATTTCCTCGGGCGGCGGCGGCAACTTCCAGCTGGGCAGC
This sequence comes from Verrucomicrobiota bacterium, assembly GCA_021325145.1. Classification (GTDB taxonomy): domain Bacteria; phylum Verrucomicrobiota; class Verrucomicrobiia; order Limisphaerales; family Pedosphaeraceae; genus JAJPHR01. The sequence continues at coordinate 53,619 of JAJPHR010000103.1, forward strand.
GTGCCCGGCGCATCCGGCTACTACAATCTTTCGGGTGGCAACATTGTTATCGGCAATGGGAGCGAACTTGATCCCGCCGGTTCCGGCGGTGGCGCGGGTACTTTCGGTGAGTTCGACATGAGCGGGGGAACGCTCACGGTCGGCACCAGTGGCACGGGAGCCACCTATTTCCTGCCGGGTCGCGGCGGCGCCGGTGAGTCATCGGTGGTCAACATCCTGGGCGGCACGGTGAGCATCAATCCGGCCATGGTTGACGGGACCTTCGGCGGTTATGAGGTGAACTGGGCAGCCAGCGGCGCTGCTCAAACCAACACCACCACGATCAGCGGCAGCGCCGCCTTCTTGTCGCCGAGCGAGTCGGTCAAGCTCAACCGGGGACCAAACGCCGCCAACGTTTGTTCCTTGAACTTGAACGGTGGAACTTTCCAAACCCTGGGTCTCAATTCCACTTACACTGTCAGTGCCGCGGTCAATTTCAACGGTGGCACCCTGATGGCCGGGAGCGCCGCCAATGCAAATTTCATGACCGGGCTGGGCGGGGCTTACGTGTATGGCGGCGGCGCCACGATCAATGACAATGGCCAAAGCATTACCATCGCCCAGCAGCTTTTGGCGCCGGCAGGCAGCGGCATTACTTCCATTTCAATCGCCACGGGCGGCGCGGGCTATGTCATGCCGCCCCAGGTGATCATTAGCGATGCCAGCGGTACGGGCGCCACTGCTTTTGCCGTAGTTTCCGGTGGCGCGGTGACGGGCATCACCGTCACGAGTCCCGGCAACAATTACTCGGCTCCGACGGTCACTCTGGTGGGCGGCGGTTACACGGTGCCGGCGACTATCAACACAGTCGCAATCGCTGCCAATGTCAGCGGAGGGTTAACCAAAACTGGCGGCGGGACCCTGACTTTATCCGGAGGTTACACTTACACCGGCCCGACTGTCGTGGCTGGTGGCACCTTGAGTTTGAATACGGGCATCACCTTCCCGGGCACTCCGGGCGACGTGATTGTCAGCAATGCAACGTTGACGGTAAACGCGGCGGGAGGCACAGCATTGCCAGCGAACAATTTCACCCTGAACTCCAACGCGGTTTTGAATCTGACCCCCACTCCCACGGCCAATGGTATCAATGCGGCAGGCGCGCTCACGCTGGCGGCCAATGTGAGCTTGAATCTTGCTTATGGCACGGTTTCCGGGAATCCAACGGTCGCAGCCATCAGTGTTGGCGGGACTGTTTCCATGCCAGGCGGCGGCAACGTCGTCAATATCACCGCCTTCGGATTGCAGATTGGCCAGTTTCCGTTGATCAAGTACAGCGGCGCGCCGCTGGCTGGCATTGCCAACCTCTCACTGGGCACCCTGCCTCCGGGTGTGGTCGCCACCCTGGTCAACAACACCGGCAACGACTCAATCGACCTCAAAGTCACCGGCACCGGCCAGAACCTCGAATGGTATGGCTTGGATCCCAATACGGGTTTGATCAACTCCAACTGGGGCATCAATGCGCCCACCAATTGGCTGCTGTTCGGCACGGCCACCTCGGCCAGGTATCAGGAATACACTTCCGGCAGCAGCACCGTGGGGGACCCGGTCACCTTCGACGATAATATTTACAATAATGGCATAAATCCCCCTGCCACCAACATCAACCTGACCGCATCTCTTCGCCCCTTCCAGTTCACGGTCAACAGCAGCCTGCCATACAGCTTCACCGGTTCGGGAAGCATCGTCGGGCTGGGCGGGATCGTAATGACGAATACCGGCTCGCTCACTCTCGGCACCAGCAACAGCTACACGGGCGGCACCTTCCTTGACGGCGGCACGGTTGTGGTCAGCAACAGCTTTGGCCTGGGCGCAGCCTCGGGTCCGCTGACGTTTGGCAGCGGAACCCTGCTGGTGGATGCAGGGATCACGAATACAGGTGGTGTTTCGGTCACGGCGAATTCAACGATCGATGTCGCCACCAATTTGATCCTTCGGTTGGGTGGTCCCGTTTCCGGAGTTGGGGGACTGACCAAGATTGACAATGGCACACTGGTGCTGGCCGGGACGAACAGCATGAGCGGACCCCTCACGGTGAGCCAGGGCACGCTGAGCATTGCCAGTTCAAATAATCTTCCGGGCACGGTTACCGTCGGAGACACACCCGGGGTCAATGCGGTAATGACTATTGCGGGTAATTTCAATGCCGCCAACAATGCGAGTCAATTCGCCTCGGGCCTGCTGGCTGGTTCGGCGGCGGGAGCATCAGGCGACATCCGCCTGACCTCCGGGTCATTGGCGGTTAAGCAGCAGTTGGGCTTGGGCGCCGGCGTCGGTGGGTATGCGGCGCTTACCATCAGTGGGGGAACCGTCTCCAATGGAAGTTTCATCGTTGTTGGTTTTAACAATGATCAGGCCGTGCTCAACATGAGCAGCGGATCACTGGCCATCAGCAACAATTTAATGACCATCGCCGCGGGCGGCAGCGCCTCCATCGGCGTCGTGAATCTGACCGGCGGGACTTTTAACTCCACCGCCACCACCGGAAACGGCAGCACCATTGGCGGAGCCTTTGTGGGCGAATTTGGCAACGGCACGCTGAATGTCTCGGGCAGCGCGGCGGTGAATTTGACCGGTTGGGGCCTGCGCCTCGGGCACAACGGCGGCGCCAACGGCACCGCCAACTTGAACGGCGGCACGGTCACGACCACCTCGGCTTCACAAGGTGGTGGGGTTGGCGCTTTGAATTTCAACGGCGGCACAATCAAAGCCAATGCCGCCAATGCCGCTTTCATTACCGGATTGGCCAGCGCCACGATTTATGCGAGCGGCGCAATCATCGACGATGGTGGTTTTGGCATCACCGTCCCACAGGCGTTGCAGTCCTCGACGGGATATGGCGTCAGTGCCATCACGCTTTCCAGCGGCGGGTCGGGCTACATCGACACGCCGATTATTACAATCTTCGGCGGCAGCGGCAGCAATGCCACGGCGACGGCCACGGTTTCCGGCGGCGCGGTAACCGCGATCAACATCACGTGTGCAGGCACGGGTTACAGCAGCAGTGACACGCTGTCAGTGAATATCTCCGGCGGCGGTGGTAATGGAGCGGCCGCCAACACGCCCGTCCTCGCCGCCAACATCGCCGGTGGCCTGACCAAGAATGGCAGCGGTACGCTTACGTTGACCGGCACGAATGTTCTCACTGGCCCGCTCACGAACAACGCCGGCACGCTCTCGCTGAGCGGCCCGGGCACTTACAGCGGTTCCGCCCGGGTCAACGGCGGCAGCCTCTTGATTAACACGGCATCCCAATTGGCTGGGAACGTGGCGGTCACCAACGGGGGCACTTTTGGCGTCACGCAGGCCGGCACGGGCACGAATGCCATCGGCAACCTGACGCTTGGCCTGGCCGGGGCGACGAATGGCGCGACTCTGAGCCTGGTTTTCGCCGGCGGCAATTCGGCTGCGCCGTTGCTTACCTGCGGCACCCTGACGTTGAACGGTACGAACACAGTCGGCATTGCCGGCCGGTTCACTGTGGGCGCATTTCCCATTGTAAAATATACCGGCGCCATCGCCGGCTCCGGTGTATTTAATACGGCGCTCGCCGCGCCGCAGGGAGTCGTGGCCACGCTTTCCAACGCTGTGGCAAGTTCCACCCTGTATGCGGTCATCACCAGCACCGGTCCCGGATTGGTGTGGACGGGCACCAACAGCAATCCGGCGCTGACCAATGTGTGGGACATCGGTTCCACGACAAACTGGGTGATTGGCTCGACGCCGACCACTTACCAGGAAACGGTTCCGCCAGGTGATTCGGTCACCTTCAATGACGTTGGCGAAGGGGTGGTCACGGTCAGCAACACGGTCAGCCCGTTCAGCATGGTGATCAGCAATAACGCGGTCAGCTACACCTTCCAGGGGCCCGGGCACGTTGCCGGACCCGCCGGCATCACCAAACTCGGCGCCGGCACGGTGACCATCAATCTGACAAACGACAGTTATCTGGGCGATACGGTGATCAGCAACGGCACGGCGGTAATGGGCAGCGCTTCCGCTTTGCCCGGTTTGTCCAGGCTGAACGTTGGCCCCAGCGGGTTCCTGGAACTCAATGGGAATTCCGAAACCATTGGCGGGCTGATTGGCTCCGGCATCATTGACGACAACAGCGCCAACAGCCCGACCCTTACGGTTGGCGGCGGTGGCGCATGGAATGGCACGATCACGAATACTCTCTCCTCCAGCGGCCTTTTCCTCACCAAGAACGGCAACAACATTCTTACGATTGGCGGCAGCAACTATTTTAATGCCGGCGGGGGAGGCAACGGCGGTGTCCAGGTCAACGGTGGAACCATGGTTATTACCAACAACGGTTTGGTGAGCGTCGGGAACGCTGAATTCTGGATCGCCCAGGGCGCGAACACGGGCACCACGATTGTGGACGGTGGCACCTTGAATGTAGCGAATAACTGGCTGGTAATCGGGCGGGCCAACGCGGCTGGCAGCGGCACGCTGATTGTCAATCACGGCACGGTCCAGAAGGCTGGCGCGAATAATATCGTTCTCGGCTCGATTGGCGCCACCGGCACGCTGATTGTTAATGGCGGCCAGGTGCTCAACAACGGGATGTTATGGCTTGGGGAAAACAGCACCGGCAACGGCTATCTCTACCTCAATGGCGGTTTGGTTCAGGCCACGCAAGTCCGTTTCAACATCAATAATGGCGGGGCGGGCCCATTGAATTCGATTGCGTACTTCAACGGCGGCACGCTCCAAGCCACGGCCTCGAGTAGCAACTACATTCAAGTCACCAGCATGGTGATGAGCAACGGCTTGGTGCTGGACGATAACGGATTCACGCTCAGCATCGGCCAGGCTGCCCTTCAGGACGGGGATGGTTTCAACGGCGGACTGGTTAAGACAGGGTCAGGCGCGGTTTATTTCGATGTCGGTAATACTTACACCGGCACCACGGTGGTGACCAATGGCCTGCTCGCCGGATCGGGCAGCGTAGCCGGCCCCGTGGTGGTCGGGCCTTCCGGAAACATTGGCGCGGGCGACGCCGGCTCCATTGTAGGCACGTTCAGCGTTGGCGGCGATCTGACCCTTCACGGGACCGCGACCATGCGCATCAACAAGGACACTCCGGCCAGCGATGAAATCACCAGCATCGGCACCGTGCATTATGGCGGCACGCTGGTCATCAATAACATCAGCAGCTCGCCTCTAACCACGAACGACACTTTCCAATTGTTTAGCGCGAACGCCACCACCGGAAACTTTGCCAGCATCGCCGGTTCGCCGGGAGCCGGACTGGCTTATAGCTTCAGTTCTGCGAGCGGTGTGTTGAGCATCGTCGCCAGCGGTATCGCCGGCAATCCCACGAACATCACGTTCACCGTCAGCGGCAACATCCTCTCCCTCTCATGGCCGGCGGATCATCTGGGCTGGACCCTCCAGTCGCAGACCAACAGCCTGACGGTGGGCCTCTCGACCAACTGGGTGGATGTGGCGGGCAGTGCCTTTCTCACCAGCACCAATCTCACGATGAACCCGAACGGCGTCGCGTTCTTCCGGCTGCGGCATCCTTGATGAGAACAGACCCGCAGCCCGGCAGAGCGAAAGAGAATGGCCTGCTCATTTGCCGGTGGGCAGGTGGCCGGCGGCGTAAGTCTTGCCCGGGCGAAAGAGCATCAACATGATCAGGAATTGTACTCTGTGGGTGCTCTTGATCGCGCTTTGCCAGCCCGGGGCGCTCGAGGCACAGACGGCAACGACGACCATTCAGGCGAACTTGCCGGGCGCGGTCATCAGTTCCAATCTCTTCGGCATTTTCTTCGAGGAGATCAGCATGGCGGGTGACGGCGGCATTTATGCCGAGTTGGTGCGCAACCGCTCGTTTGAAGATGCCGCCACTCCCGTTCAGTGGTCACTGGTGACGAGCGGGACGGCTGCGGGCGTGTTCAACATCGATACGTCACTGCCGTTAAGTTCGAGCAACACTCAATCGCTCAGGTTGACCATGAGTGGCGGCGTTGGAAGCGTCGGCGCAGCCAACCAGGGCTTTTACGGCATTCCGCTTACCAATGGTTTCATTTATAATCTGGGTTTCTACGCGCGGGGTTCGAACGGCTGGACCGCGCCGATTTCGGTTACGCTGGAGAGTTCAAACGGCGCTTCCGTGTATGCCCAGACGAACTTCAGCGGAGTGACGGGCAACTGGCAGCATTTCGCCGCGTCACTGATTCCGAACGCCACGGATCCGGCGGCGCGGCTGGTCTTGCGCATTTCGCAAGTGGGAGCGGTTTATTTGGATTTTGTGTCGCTGCTTCCCGCGGCGACTTTCAACCATCGCACCAATGGCCTGCGCCCCGACCTGGCGAACATGTTGGTGAACCTGAAGCCGTCGTTCATGCGTTTTCCCGGCGGCAGCTGGGTGGATGGCACTTCGCTGGCTAATGCGTATCACTGGGAACTGACGGTCGGCGACCCAGCCAATCGAACCGAACGCGCGAACGTCTGGGGTTACATGGTGAGCAACGGCCTGGGTTATCATGAATACTTGCAGATGTGCGAAGACATCGGCGCGCTGCCGTTGTTGTGCATCAACTGCGGCATGGACGTGCATCAAAACGCTGTTCCCACCAGTCAACTCGGCTCCTGGGTGCAGGAAGCTTTGGACGCCATCCAGTACGCCAACGGAGACACCAACACCTATTGGGGCGCCCAGCGCGCCGCCAATGGGCACCCCGCGCCGTTCAATTTGCAGTATATCGAAATCGGGAACGAAAACAACGGTTCCGGCTACAACGCCAACTACGCCCCGTTTTACAGCGCCATCAAGTCGAACTACCCGGCGCTGCACATCATTGCCGATTCGTTCGGCACCATTCCGACCTCCGCGCCGGTCGAAATGGTGGATGAGCATTATTACACGTCTGCGTCCACGTTTGCTTCCTACGCCACCAAGTATGACAGCTACAGTCGGAGCGGCCCGAAAGTTTTTGTGGGCGAGTACGCTGTCGCCTATGCCATCCCGCCCTCGACCTTTCCCGCCACGCTGCAGAATGCGCTGGGCGAAGCGGCGTTCATGACCGGAATGGAGCGCAATTCGGACATTGTAGCGATGGCGTGTTACGCGCCGCTGTTTTGCAACCTGAACAACCCGAGTTGGTATCCGGACCTGATTTACTTCAACGGAACGAATGTCTTTGGCACGCCATCCTACTATGTGCAGCAGATGTTTAGCCGCAATCGTGGCAACGTGGTGCTGCCCACGTCGGTATCGGCGTCCGGCAATCCCCTTTATGTTTCTTCCAGCCTGGTTCAGTCCTCGGGCCAGATCATCGTCAAGGCGGTCAATTTCAACCCGGGCCCAATGACAGCGACGTTCAACGTGAATGGCGTCGCGGCGATTTCATCCAATGCCACTCTCATTCAAATTTCCGGCAGCTTGACGGCCCAGAATTCGTTCGCAACACCCAACAATGTTGCTCCGGTCACCAACGCGATTGCGAACGCGGGTACGAATTTCACGGTGACGCTGCCATCCAATTCGGTTTCGATTCTGCTGTTGCAGGCCAGCGGCTTTAACGCCGTGACCAACCTGCAATTCTCGTTCGCGTCGCCTCTCAATGTCGGCCAGGAAGCGCAGGCAACCTTGATGGCCCAAATTTCCGGCCAGACGAATCCGGTCAATCTCGCCGGTAATTATGGAGTCGCCTATGTTTCGGCGAATACCAACATCGCTGTCGTTACCGCCAGCGGGTTGGTCATCGGCGCGGGTGTCGGAACCGCCCCCATCATCGCCACCTACAAAGGTCTCTCGGTAACGCAATCCGTGCAAGTGCTCGCCGCGCCACCGACCGCGTTGATCCACCGTTACAGCTTCAATGATGGCACAGCCAACGATTCCGTCGGCACGAACAACGGTGTCTTCTACAATGCCAGCGGCAATGCATTGATTGGCGGTGGCCAGCTCAATCTCGCTGGCTCGTCCGGTGATTATGTGGACCTGGGCCCGGGGCTTATCACAACGACCAACATTAGCAGCGGCGCGGTCACGTTCGAAGCCTGGGCCACCTTCAACCCGGCGAACGGCGCCTGGGCGCGCCTGTTTGATTTCGGCAACATGTCCGGTTCGTCCGGCGGGAATTATATTTTCCTGGCGGCGAACAACGCTGCGAATGGGGGCAGTGCGCGCGCCGCGGTCACGGACACCTTGCCGGGCAATGCTGGCGAAGCCGGCTTTAACCTCGGCAACCTGCTGGGGCAGACGAATATTCATGTGGTGGTCGTATTCAACCCCTCGCCTGCCCGGCAGTTCCTCGGGCTTTACAGCAATGGCACTCTGGCCGCTGCGACCTCCACCGGCGGGAAATACATCAGTTCGATCAACGACGTTTTCAGTTTTCTGGGGCGTTCCCTCTGGTCGGGGGATGCCTGGCTGCACGGCTCCATTGATGAGTTTCGCATCTACAACGGGGAACTGAACAAGTTCCAGATCGCCGCCAGCCATCAAGCCGGGCCCGACCAGACGAATTATGACGTCGGCGCGCTCACGAGTTTGGTTCTGGCTCCGGGGACCATGCCGCTCGCGCTGAACAGCACGCGCCAGGTGACCGCCGCGCTCAATTTCACCCTCGCAACCAATGTCAACGTGACGGGGGATCCAAATCTCACATTAAGCTCCGACAACACCAACGTTTTCATCGTCAGCGCCGGCGGGATCATCACCGCCGCCGGGGTGGGCGCGGCCAATCTGACCGGTGTATTCAATTATGTGAACGGCAACACCAGCACGCTTTACACGAATTCGGTGTTGATCACGATCAATCGCGACCAAGCGCCGTCACTGGTTCACCGTTACAGTTTCAGCGAAACCTCCGGCACGAATACCGCCGACTCGGTGGGCGGGGCGCCGTGGAACGGCACGCTGCCGCGCGGCGGCACTTTCGGCAATGGCCAGTTATCCCTCGCGGCCAGCGGTTCGCAATACGTTCAACTGCCGGCGGGCATTCTCAGCAACTATGCGGCCGTCACCATTGATGCATGGGCCAGCTTCGGAACCCTTCCCGGCGCCTGCTTCTTTTACGGATTTGGCAACATCAGCGGGAGCAGTGGATTGCAATACATCTTTTGTCAGCCCCAGAACGGGCGCGTTGCGATCACGCCTTACAACTACACGGGCGAGCAGAGCACGCCCAATGCGGGCAGTTGGAGCGGCCTGACCAATCTTCATGTCACTTCGGTCTTCGATCCACCGGCGGGTTATATTGCCCTCTACACGAACGGGGTTCTGGCGGCGCAAAATACCGCGGTCACGGTGTCCTTCACCTCCGTGGACGATCTGTTCAGCTACATTGGCCGCTCACTCTACAGCGGCGACTCCTATTTTGATTCGAGCCTCGATGAATTCCGAATCTACAACGGCGTCTTGCACGCGGACGAAATCCTGGCCTCGCAGGCGCTCGGTCCGAATCAATTGCTGAATAATGCCAGCCCGGCACTTGGCATCACAATCGCCAGCGGAGGCTTGACGCTCTCGTGGCCATTGGCCTCGGCGGGGTTCACACTCGCGTCCCGCGCGGATCTCGCTTCGGGGAATTGGGCCCCGGTGACAACCCCAGCGGCTCAGATTGTTGGCGGCCAGTGGCAAATCACGCTGCCCAGATCGGGAGCCACCCAGTATTACCGATTGCAGAAATGAACAATACCCATTCAAGAGAAATTGAACCAGCCGTTCCCGGCCGGAATCCGCGCGTGAGCCCGAAGGAAAAGCGCCCTGGCGCCGCTGCCTTTACGTTAATTGAATTATTGGTCGTCATTGCTATAATTGCCATCCTGGCCGGGTTGCTCCTGCCTGCGCTGGCCAAGGCGAAGGCCAAGGCCAAAAAAATCTCATGCGTCAGCAACATGCATCAAATCGAAGTCGCCATAGCCATGTATGCCGGGGACAGCGGCGACAAATTGCCGGTTTGGCAAACAGCCGGGGGCGCAGCTCCCGCCTGGGCTTGGGACTTGCCCAGTCCCGCGGCAGACAAGATGCTAAACTCGGGCCTGACGAAGAAAACGCTTTACTGTCCGGGCACACAACCGCGCTTTACGGATACCGAGAACTTTGCCGGGCCTGGCACCGGGGCCAATTCGACGCTTTGGAATTTCGACTCCAGTGGGGGATTTCATATTATTGGCTACGCCCTGGCGTTCTCCGGGCCCAACAGTTTGCTCTACGCGACCAATCAAAACACCACGCTTCAGCCCGAACTCATCCCGGTTCCCATGCTGGGCACCACGCTCAACATCTCCCTTTCCGACCGGGTCTTGCTGGCCGATGCCATCCTTCAGGATGCCGGCACTCAAAGCTTTTCCGTGGTGCCCGGCGGCTTCATGCAGAACGGATTCATATACCCTCACACCAGTCCCCATTTGGACGGAAAGGTGAAACCCACGGGCGGCAATGTCGGGTTCAAGGATGCGCATGTCGAGTGGCGCAAATTCAACCAAATGACCATCCGCACCCAGAGCGGCCAGAATTTCTGGTGGTGAGCGATTGGAAGGAGGCAATTTGAAAAGCGCGAATCGAATGCGAATAGGGGCTTTGGCAGTGCGTTGGACTTTGCTGGTTTTGGCGGTCATGGCCGTCATGCCGTTGGCGGCTTCTGCGCAATCGCTGACTCACCGCTACAGCTTTTTCAATGAACCCAACGGCAGCACGACCGCCACCGACGTGGTTGCCGCCGCCAACGGCACGCTCAAGGGCGGCGCATCCATTACCGGCGGCCAGCTTGTGCTGAACGGCGCGAGTGGAAATTACGCGAGCCTGCCGGGCGGACTGATCACGGGCTATTCCGTGGTCACCGTTGAGGCCTGGGCTGATTACGGCACGCTTCCGGCCAACTGCTATTTGTTTTCCTTCGGGAACACCGATGGCAGCGGGCTGGGGGAGGATTATATCTTCTGCGCGCCACAAGCCGCGCGCATCACCATTAGCGGCGTCGATCCGGGTTACAACTCCGAGCAAAACGCCACATGTGCCAATTGGTCTGGACGAAACAACTTGCACGTCGTGGCGGTCTTCAACCCTCCAGCCGGTTATATGGCGCTCTATACCAACGGCATTCTGGCCGCGGTCAACAATTCGGTGACCGTGCCGATGTCTTCGGTGAACAACGCCTTCAGCTATATCGGCAAGTCGCTTTACAACAGCGACCCTTACGCTCCCATCAAGGTGGATGAGTTTCGCATTTGGAACGGCGCGCTCAACGGACTTCAGGCTGCGGCCGACTATCTGGCTGGACCCACGGTTACCAACGCCAACCCGGGAACGGTGACGAACATTCAATTGACTGTTGCCGGTTCAGTGGTTCAGGGCGCCAAACAGAATGCAACGGTCATCGGCAAGGCTTCCAACATTCCTTATACGGTGGATATCACGCGGATCTGCGCCTATTCGTCCGGCGATACGAACGTTCTCACGGTCAATCCCACCAATGGCCTCATAACCGCCGCCGGCCCCGGCACCAATGTCATCGTCGCGCAATACGGCAGCGTGTCGTCCACTCAATCAATCGTCGTGGTGCCGCCCGTATCAACGCTCACGCATCGGTACAGCTTCTTTGGCGAACCCAATGGCAGCCTGACGGCCACGGATTCAATCGCTGCCGCCAACGGCACGCTCAAAGGCGGCGCCGTCATCACCAGCGGCCAGCTCGTCTTAAATGGCGCGAGCGGAACTTACGTCAACTTGCCGGCGAATCTCATTAACTCCGGCTATTCCGGAGTGACCATCGAAACTTGGGCCTCGTTCGCCCCGACGCTTCCAGTCAGTTTTCTCTTCGGGTTCGGCAATACCAACGGCCCCTTTGGGACGAACTACATCTTTTGCACAGCCCAACTCGGCCGCTCGGCCATTACGCCCACCACGTACTACGGCGAACAAGGCGTGACCACCGGCGGATGGGCCGGTCAAACCAATCTTCACGTGGTGACGGTCTTCGAACCGCCTGTGGGTTATGTGGCGATCTACACGAACGGAGCCCTGGCGGGAATCAACAACAGCGTGACGACGCCATTGTCGGCGGTGAATGACGTTTACAGTTTCATCGGCCGGTCGCTCTTTTCCGGCGATTCCTATCTTCCCGGCAGCATGACCGAATTCCGCATCTACAACGGACCCTTGAGCGCGCAACAAATTGCGCTGGACGCGGCGACTGGTCCCGCGCAGATCATCACCAGCGCCGGGGCTTTGCAGTCGGTGCAGTTGCTGTTGACCAGCCACCTGGCCGCCGGCGTTGCGGCACAGGCGCAGTTCATCGGCAATTTTGCGAATGTCTCGAACGTAAACCTGTTCACTTATGGCGCGCCCGCCGTCGTGACCGACAATTCGAATGTGCTCAGCGTGACCGCGTCCGGCCTGATAACGGCCATCACCCCCGGGGCGACCGCAAATGTGATTGCGTCCTATGGCGGCTTGAGCGCCACTCAAAGTGTGACGGTCGCCGGGTTCGCGACCAACCAATTCGTGTTCGACAGTTTCGGCGATGGTTTCTGGACGATTGCCAACCAGGGGAACGGCAACAATCTCGTGGCCAACAATAACGGCGCCAGTCAGGCAACCGCCGCCAACACCGCGGCCCAGCAACAGTTCGAACTTCTTTATAACCTGGACACCGCCTCGTTTCGCATTCGTCAGCACTCCAGCTGGCTGTGTGTTGGCACCTGGAATGGCATCACGGCGCCCGGCGCGGCGGTTGCCACGGTGCCAAATTACACGGCGGCGGCCTCGCAACGCTGGTATTTTGTCAATGCGGGCGGAGGTTACTATCGCATCTTCAATGCCGCCACGAACCTGGTGCTGCAGACCGATAATGGAAATCCTGCTGTCGTCACCCTGGCCCAGCCGTCTCCCAACGCCTTTCAACTCTGGCAATTCGTTTACCAAACGCATTACCTCAAGAAAGGCACGGCCGGTTACGAAGGGGACTGGTCGCCATTCGAGCTGACTTGGGCTTACAATTACGATGATCACACCGGAGTCTCCCTGCCGGCCCAGGTGAACTTTGTGCCCATGATTCACGACGCGAATTGGGAGCCCATGAGCGATGTCCAGTCGCGTTCAGGGGGATGGCGCTCCGGCCCGCAGCCCGCCTATTTGCTGACTTATAACGAACCCGATAACAGCACGCAGGCGAACATGAGCACGAACCAGGTCATCGGCCTGTGGCCGCAGCTTCAGGCCTTGAATGTGCCGCTGGTCAGCCCGGCGATGCAAAATACCTACGACTCCTGGGCCTATAACTTTTTCAGCCTGATCGCCAGCAACAATTACCGTGTGGATTACACGGCCGTGCATTTGTATGTTCCGCCGAATGCCTCCTCCCTTATCAACAACCTGCACAGCGTCTATACCACCTGGAACCGGCCGGTTTGGCTGACGGAGTTCTCGCCGGTGGATTGGAGCAATACCATGTCCTGGTCCGAGGATGACAATTATAACTTTCTGGCGGAGTTCATGTGGCAGGCGGAGGACCAGGAATGGTTCAAGCGTTATTCCATCTTCCCATTCAGCGGCACGCCTTCCACCAATCCCTGGGACGTCAATGGCCATCGCGGGGACTTCTTTCTCGCTGACGGTTCCACGCTTACGCCTTACGGCGAACTCTACGCCACCTGGGACGCGGACCGCGCGCTGCACGGCCTGACCCCTTATATCATTCACAATCTGGCCACCAGTTTCCGGCTGGCTTCGAGTAACTCCGTCAGTTCGCCCGCGTCCTCATCCATCCGGGTGCGAAACGCCACCACGGAATGGTGCCTTCTGCCCGCCCCAAATAATAACTGGTACATCATTTCCCTCAGTGACGGCCGCCGATTGAGCGACACGAATGGAGTCCTGGGTCTGGCTGCGATCGGGACCGTGGGATCAGCGGTGGAATGGAATTTCACCGGGCCGGATGGCAGCGGCTATTATTTCGTTGGCAACCCGGCTGGAGCGCACAACCTCAATGCTTCCGGCACGGCCCCGGCCATCTCGTTCAGTACGGTCAGTTCCTCCACGCAGAACAACAATACCCGCTGGCGCTTCGTCAAACCCTATCAGCCGGTGGCGATCAACACCAATGTGCCCACGAATCCCAGCATCGTCTTCGCCACCGCCGGGGACGGAACGGTTTCCATGGGCTGGACCACTGGCGGCGGCGCTTATTTCAACGTCTATCGCGGGATTGCTTCCGGCGGACCTTACTCACGCCTCGCCACCGGCCTGACACACGCGGCTTTTCTGGACAATACCTGCGCCAATGGCAATCGCTATTATTATGTCGTCACGGCGATGAATTTGCCGGGGGTGGAATCCGGTTTTTCCGCCGAAGCCAGCGCGCAGCCGGTGTCCATGAGCCCGCCGCAACTTGGCTTTGGAATTGGCGGTGGCGGAATTCTGTTAAACTGGCCAGTGGACCACACCGGCTGGGAGTTGCAGGCGCAGACGAATTCCGCTGGCGTCGGCTTGGGCGGCGCCTGGGTGACGGTAGCCGGCTCGACTGCCACGAATCAGATCACCCTTCCCCTGGACCCGGTTGACGGCTCGATCTTCTATCGGCTCGTTTATCCGTGACTCTCAACCGTATTTATTCAACGTTGTTCCAATGAATCATTCGAATCGCGGCAAAAATACCGGAACGATTTTACTGATCCTTGCCGGTTGCGCGCTGGCCCGGGCGGCTTTCGCCCAGGCGACCATCACCGTTGATGTGGACAAGCCCGGGCACAAAATCTCCCCGCTGCTATGGGGCATTTTTTTCGAGGACATCAACCTGTCCGCCGATGGCGGCATCTATCCCGAACGCGTTCGCAACCGGTCCTTCGAGGATTCGGCCCGCCCGGAATATTGGCGGCTGCTGAACGCGTACGACGGCAACAGCCGCATGGCCATCGATACATCCGAGCCGCTCAATCCACTCAACCGGCGCAGCCTGCGTGTGAACGTGGATGGCGCTTTCACGCTGGAGAACGAGGGATACTGGGGCATGAATATCGAACGAGGCGAGACTTACGCGTTCAAGGCGGCGGCTCGCGCGACGAACGGCTTTCAAGGGCCGGTGACGGTCCGCGCCGTGAGCGTGACGGGCGCCGAGTTGGCCCGTGGTGAAATCCCCGCTCTCGACGACCATTGGAAATATTACTCGCTCAACCTGGTCGCAACGGACGGCGACCCACAGGCACGATTGCAAGTTTCCGCCGCCGGGAAAGGAACGTTATACCTCGACATGGTTTCCTTGCTGCCGCGGAAAACCTGGAAGGACCATGGGTTGCGGGTTGATTTGGCGGATGCGCTGGCGGCGTTGCATCCTTCGTTCATGCGCTTCCCGGGCGGCAATTGGGTCGAGGGAGAGGACCGCGCGCATATGTATCGTTGGAAAACCACAATTGGCCCAATCGACACGCGAACGCCGCTCTGGAATACCTGGGGTTACGGCACCACGCAGGGGCTCGGCTTCCACGAATATCTGCAACTGTGCGAGGATTTGGGCGCTGAACCGCTCTTTTGCATCAACGCCGGCATGACGCTCCACGACAGCGTGCCCATGGATGAGGTGGGTCCATGGGTGCAGGACGCGCTCGATGCGATTGAATATGCCAACGGCCCCACGAACACAACCTGGGGCGGGCAGCGCGCCGCCAACGGGCATCCCGCGCCGTTCAACCTGAAATACATGGAGATCGGCAACGAAAATGGCGGGCCGGATTATCACCAGCGCTGGGGGCTGCTGGTCAATGCCATCCGCGAAAAATATCCCCGGATGCAGTTGATTGTGAACACCGACTTGCGCGGCCGCCCTTATCCGCGCGATCCGAAGCCGGACATCGTGGACGAACATTACTACGAATCGCCGGAATCCTTTATGTGGCGTGCCGACCAGTACGACAGCTATGACCGCAAGGGGCCTAAGATTTTCATCGGCGAATATGCCGTCACTGAAAATGCCGGCAAGGGCAACCTCCACGCCGCGCTGGGCGAGGCGGCGTTCATGACCGGCATGGAGCGCAATTCGGACGTGGTCCTCATGGCCAGTTATGCGCCGTTGTTCGTCAATTTGAATCACCGCGCCTGGAACCCGGATCTCATCAACTTCGACAACTCACGCTGGTACGGCCTGCCCGGCTATTATGTGCAGCAAATGTTCAGCGAAAATCGCGGCGATGTCACCCTGCCGGTTTCCGTGTCCGCGCCGCCGGCCCATCCCGGCATCGAAACCGGCGCCATCGGAGTCGGCACCTGGAGAACGCAGGCCGAATTCCAGGACGTCAAGGTGATCGCGCCGGACGGGGCGGTATTATTTGCCTCCGACTTCAGCACCAACAGCAACGGCTGGCGGTTCCAGGGTGGCGACTGGCAGGTGGCCGACGGGGCCTTGCATCAGTCCAGCGGCAGCGAGAATGTCCGCGCCGTCACGGGCGATAAATCCTGGACCGATTACACGCTCAGTTTAAAAGCTCGCAAACTCGGCGGCAGTGAAGGGTTCCTCATTCTTTTTCACATCAACGACGACACAACCAAGAATTGGTGGAACATCGGCGGCTGGGGCAACTCCGCCAATGGCATCGAACTGGATAATAACATCGTTACCCGCACGCCCGGCGGCATTGAAAGCGGCCGCTGGTACGACATTCGCGTGGATGTCCGGGGCAACCACGTGCAATGTTACCTCGACGGCAGGCTGGTGCATGATTTGAATTACAAGCCGTTGAAAGGCCTCTTCGCCAGCGCCTCGCGCGACGGTAAAACCGGCGGAGTGATCCTGAAAGTGGTCAATGTGACCACCAGCCCCATGGACGTGGACATCAACCTCAATGGCGGGAAAAATTTGGGCGGCGCCGCAAAAGCCATCGTGTTGACTTCAGGCAGTCCGCTGGACGAAAACTCACTGCAAAATCCCACGAAGGTTTCCCCGCGCACCGATACCTTTAATTATCAGGGCGGGCGCTTGCGCCGGAGTTTCCCCGGCAGTTCGGTTACCGTTCTGCTTCTGGGCGGGAAGTGAAATGCAGGCCCGACATTGCTGACCTAAACAGCCCGTAGAGCCTCGTTGCCTGTGACAGCTAATCGCCCAGATGGATGGCGAGCCGTATCGGACAGAGCGGAACCGAAAGCGCCAACGGCGATTGGCTCCGGCTTTTGTTAGACGGCACACTACCGCTTGGTATATATGACGGTATCCAAGTTTTCGGCAATCGTGTGGAGAACCCAAATGTTGGTTTGTCCATATCGTGGTTCCCATGCCAGACCGAACCCAGCATGGCCATCGCTCCCTAGTAATAGCCAAACACATTGAGGGCTCACCTGAATCTTAACAGGATGCAAATCCGTGATTATTTTGGGGAGTGATGGATCTGTCACAGCAATATTAACGACCTCGTTCGTGCCAAGTGGATGCGCCGTCAAAATGGAATCACACACTGCCGTAAAATCGGCATAATACTTAGCGCTTTTATGCCGCAGTCCAAAATACTGTGGGTTGAGCAACATCGGGACGAACGAAACGAATCCGAGGATAAAGGCCACGACCAAACCCACTACTAGCATGATTCGAGATGCGTGCATATGCCGTCTACGGACCCAAGCTCAGCAACTCGGCCCACGTTTGCAACCGGAGCGTGATGGCCGGGTTCGCCGCTTCTGGCTTGTTGGAACTATTTCTCTCCACGATGCTTGAAATACAAACGAACGACATTCTCCAAATCCCTGTAAGAATACAGCTCAAGCCACTTGGCAATGAACTGCTCCAGCGGGTATAGTTCGCCCGTTGCTGCAGGATCCCATCTTCCCGTACCCCACTCCACGAACTTTTCCATGAGTTTGCGATCAAGCGATTCGGAGCGAAGCCTGTGGCAGGCCAGGAATAGCCCGTCTCGGGCATCGTTTGGCACTACATCCAGCAAGCCGTTCGCCAACGCGGCCCCGTCGTCTCGCAGCCCGAGATAACTCAGGAATAACTGATGGGTCGACACAGAACTCCAATCTAATGTCTCCAAAAGCGGGTCAATGGTTTCACTGACCAGCCGGCCACGTTTTGAAAGTAACTTCGAGAGTTGTTCGCAGACACTCCAACTCACGGAAAGGCCGTGACCAAGAAAAGCCTCCAGAAACATCCCAGCCTCAGCGTCGTTGCAGTCATCAAAGATGCATTCCGACGTAAATAAATTATAACGTCCATCCAAGCTAATGTCTGCGCACCACGGATCCACGCCTGTGCGAAGCTCCATGAAACCGATTTTTCGTTCCTTGATGCGGGACAGGTAGGAAACCAGGGCTTGCTCAGGCGGGTTCATGTTTGTTCCAATGACAAAAAACTGATCCACACCGACTCGCGACGTGAACCGTGACGGCGAAACTGGGCGCGCCAACGGCGGTTGGCTCCGGCGACTTGTTAGGCCACGTCTTCATTGTATAGGCACAAATGGCTGCGGAATGGAAACTCGCGAACCGAACTCAGTGGAAAGAGCAGGCATCAACAGTCCCTTGGCCTGCTTGTACGCTGGTGGCGTCGGCCCAAAACCACCCACAAGGTCAACCAAAACATCGTCGTTTGTAAATCGTGCGCCAATATCAACGCGAAAATTCCTGACCTCTGGCTGCGTATAAAAAACCAAAGTCAGCGGTTCGTGTGAATCCTGTGTTGTGTCTCTCAGGCCGGTCTGGTCAGCAATAGTCTGCAAAGTCGCTCGCAGTTTTGTAGCACCTGGAGAGCTGGCAGCCACGCCTGAAATCCGATACTGTTGCCAATTCATCGTGTCGCAACCTGCAACAAACAGAACCACTAGCGGCAATAAATAGATGGCAGATTTCATAGCGAGCGAAGTGGCCTAACGGCCCCAAGCTCAGTGACCACGGCCAGAAAACGCCCGGCGACTGCAACGGTCGTGTTGAAATTCTCCTGAACCGTTCATTACAGGATTGTGCGCACGTCGGGGCCGGGATTCAAGAAAACAAAGGGCGCAGAACGAACCGCGCCAGAGACTAAACAACGGATTTGTTCAATCTTTATGGGGGTATGGCTGGCGTTTTGAATGGAGCCAGCTCTCGGGATTGAACCGAGGACCCACGCTTTACGAAAGCGTTGCTCTACCACTGAGCTAAGCTGGCACCAGCGGGAGAAAGCCTAAATCACACCAGCCAAACGGTCAATGCCTATGATGGTCACAACGGTAATGCCTCCGTCCGGGATGGAATCCGGCCAGGAGCGTACCCCGTGATGGTCGAGACATTACAGAAAGGTTCAGAATTCAGTTGCAGGGGAGGGCGGCCGGTGCTCTATTAGGGGCGTCAGTGCAGGAGGGCCGGCGCGGAGCCGGAATGATCAATGACCCGCCTTCGCTCAAAAGCAGCTACGGCGAGGCGAGCCAATGGCCAGGGTCCAAGCGGCCTGGGGAGCTTGGCGTCGGTGATTTGCCCTCGCTTCGTTGGAGCGCGGGATGGTTCTTTGACAATCAAAAATGAATCCAAGGTCCAAAGTCTGGCAAGCCAAGGTCCCGCTATCTTGGAAGCTGCGGCGCTGGGCCAAAGTCAGAAGTGAGACATTTTGGCGCAGTAGGAACACTCCGTGCCAAGCGTGGGGGGAATTAAACCTCGGGTCAAAGAATTAAGGTAAATTAAACCAAATTAAAGTAAATTAAGCCTCCAATTTCTGGCGGCGGAACCCTGGCCTGGCTCAAAAAATATGTCTAAGCACCTGATGAATAGTAAGTTATGTGAAAAACAGCGGGTTCCTCGCTGTTTTCAGTAGAATAGGCGGTTGGAGTGTCATTCTGGCACACTGCCGAGGTGAGCCGGAAGGGTGAGAGCCTTGTTCCTTGGGGGAATCGAGGACGAGGACGATTTACCGGACAGGGCAACTTGGGATTGAAAAGAAACAAAACTTTTCGCACTGTTGGCAGATGAAACGGTTTGGCCAGTTTGGTTTATTTCTTGCCTTGGCGGCAGGGGGGGTATGGCTCGGCTTCAGCCTGGGCGGTTGCAACAAACCGACGCCCATTACCGCGACGTCCGTTGCGCCGGCGATACCGGGCTTGCCGACGGCGGCGCAACCCAAACTCCCCACCATGCAGCTTTGGATCGGCGCCAAACCGATGACGGCGGAACTGGCGCTTTCGCCGCTCGAACAGGAAACGGGCATGATGTTTCGCACGAACATGGGGCCAAACGACGGCATGTTGTTTGTGCTGCCTTTTCCCCAGCGGGCTTCCTTCTGGATGATGAATTGCGACCTGCCGCTTTCGGCAGCCTACATCGGACCGGATGGAACCATCCTGGAGATACACGACCTGGAACCGCACAACACCAATGCCGTCGTGGCGGGATCGGACAGCGTGCTCTATGTTCTGGAGACGCCGCAGGGCTGGTTCAAGAGCAACAACATCCCGGCGGGAACGGCGATTAGCACGGAGAAGGGCTCTTTGCGGGACGTGTTCCAGAAAAAATGAAAGTCGCGCTGGCACAGATCAATACCACGGTGGGCGACCTGGCCGGAAATGAAGCCAGGATTCTCGCCGCGTACCGTCGCGGCCTCGAAGCGGGCGTGGACCTCGTGATGTTTCCCGAACTCACGATCACCGGGTATCCGCCGCGGGATTTGCTGCTCAAGCGAAGTTTCATCGCCCAAAACCTGGCGGTGCTGGACCGGTTGGCGGCGGCCAGCGGCAAGGCCGCCATGCTGGTTGGTTATGTGGACGGAAATAAAAAAAGGCCGGGCCGCGAGGTGACCAATTCCGCGGCACTGTTGCAGAATGGCAGGGTCCTCGCCACGCGGACGAAAACGTTGCTGCCGACTTATGATGTTTTTGACGAAGACCGCTACTTCGAGCCGGCGCAGGAAAATCACCCAGTCGAGTTCGCGGGCGGCAAAATTGGGCTGACGATTTGTGAAGATATTTGGAACGACGAGGACTTCTGGCCGGACCGGCGTTACGGGCACAATCCGCCGGTGGAGCTGGCGGCGGAAGGTTCGCGGATCTTGTTCAACATCTCGGCTTCGCCGTGGAACCTGGGCAAGGAGGAGACGCGCTACCGCATGCTGCGGAGCATGGCGCAAAAGGCCAAATGCCCGGTGCTGTTCTGCAATCAAGTGGGCGGCAATGACGAGTTGGTGTTTGACGGCGGCAGCCTGGCGTTCAACGGAGCGGGGGAGTTGATCGCGCGCGCCGAAATGTTCACCGAGGATTTCGTGGTGGTGGACACGGAGACGGCCAAACCGGTGCCGCGGATTTCGCGGCCGCAAGAGGAGCTTGTTTACAAGGCGCTGGTGCTGGGATTGCGAGACTACCTGTATAAATGCGGATTCAAATCCGCCGTGCTGGGTTTGAGCGGCGGCATTGATTCGGCGCTGACGGCGTGCATCGCGGTGGACGCCCTGGGAAAGGAACATGTGCGGGGCATTTCGCTGCCGTCGCAGTTTTCGTCGCAGGGCAGCCTGGATGACGCGCGGATTTTGGCGGAGCGGTTGGGAATTGCCTACGATGTCATTGCCATTCAGCCGCCGTTCGAGGCGGTCAAAGGGCAACTGAAAGCAGTGTTCGCGGGGAAGGCGGAGGATACCACTGAAGAAAATATTCAGGCCCGGCTGCGCGGGGTCATGCTCATGGCGCTCTCGAACAAGTTCGGATCACTGCTGCTCACGACTGGGAACAAAAGCGAACTGGCGGTGGGATATTGCACATTATACGGAGATATGTGCGGTGGATTGGCGGTGATCAGCGATGTGCCAAAGACGATGGTTTATCGCTTGTCGAAGTGGATCAACCGGGAGCGGGAAATCATCCCAACGGCATCGATTACGAAACCGCCGTCGGCGGAGTTGCGGCCCAACCAGACGGACCAGGATTCCTTGCCGCCTTACGATGTGCTGGACGCGATCCTGGACGCCTACGTGGTGCAGGGCCGGACGCTGTCGGAAATTGTGCAAGCCGGCTTTGATGAAACCACGGTCAAGCGCGTGATTCGGTTGATCGACTTCAACGAATACAAGCGTCGTCAAGCCGCGCCGGGATTGAAAGTGACGAGCAAGGCGTTCGGCGTGGGCCGGCGGATACCCATCGCACAGAAATATCAGATTACGTAGGCATTCCGAAATCGTGCTTGTCCACTATTTGCCGCCCTCCGGCTGCGCGCCGGTTTGAAAAAGGGCTCCGTATTTCAACGGCTTGCCCTGCTTCCAGGGCTTGTAAGTGTTGAAGAAATCGATCCGTTGCCCGATGGAAGGATGGGTTCCGCGCGTGATGGTGTAAAACAATCCCGGCCGCGGCACGCTCAGGTTCTCCTCTTGCAGCCGCACGAAACCAGTGGCGGCGGAGTGATTGTACCGCGTGATCTCCAACCCGAAGCGATCCGCTTCATGCTCCAAATGGCGGCTGTAGGCAAAGCCAATCGGGCTCAGCACCAGCGCGGCGATGCCCATCAGCGAGAGAATCAGCGGCAAGGATGCGATGTCGTCCAGCCGCGTCACTCCGAAACGTCCTCCGGCGCGAGCGATCACAAACGTTGTGGTCCGATGAATCAGAAAAAACGCCAGCAGCGTCAGTCCGGAGAGAAAGAGTATGCCCTTGATCACATGGTTCAAGACGTAGTGGCCCATCTCGTGACCCATCACGAAGAGCAGTTCATGCTCGTTTAGCTTCTGCAGGGCGGTGTCCCAAAGCACGATGCGCTTGGTGCCGAGAAAACCCGTCACGTAGGCGTTGACGGTGCGGGTGTCCACGCTCTTGTTGACTTCATAAATCCGGCTGCCGTGAATTCCAGCGCGGTCGGCGAGCGCGAGGATTTTTGTTTCCAGCGCCTTGTCTTGCAGCGATGTGAATTGGTTGAACAAGGGAGCGATGAGGACCGGCTCCGCCAACTGCACGAAAAAATAAATCGGCACCATGGCCAGCCCGGCGTAAAGCCACGCCCGACGGGGACTTTTCCGCAGCAAGAGGTACGGCACCCACAGAAAAAGCACGCCCAGGACACCCGCGACGGCCAGTTCCTTCAGCGAATCACTAAACCATTTGCCAAAGGTTTGGTTCGACAATCCATACGCATGAGGCCGCACGAAGCCTTGGTAGTAATCAAGCGGCCAGCTCACGCTGTAAGTAACCAAGCCGAACAGCACGAGATAAATGCAGAGCCCGAAATACCATTTGCGGCCAAGCCGAAACGCCAGGTTCCGCAAGCGCGCCGAGAGGCCGCTGAACAAAATCGCCGCCGGCAGCGCAATGTCCCAAAGAATGCGGACACACCACCACGCGTTGCCGGTACGGAAATGGCGGATGGCTTGCTCGCTGGGCGCAGCCACTGACACGGGGATATCCTCGTTCACCGGCGGTGCTGATTTTGACGCCACATCCGAACTGACGGATGGAACGGTCGGCGACGAAGGCACCTCACTCCCAACCATCGGGCTGGCAAGACAGAACAAAAGGGCCAGGGTCGCGATCCACGTTCGCGTTGTAACTCGGAGACACCACGCCATACTGAAACCCAGCTTATCTCCCATTTGCGCAAAGTCAAAGACGTGGGAGCCGCAGGAAGCCGGGACTCGATACCCGCGAGTGCCAAAGCCGGCTGTTTGAAGTCAGTTCTTCGCCACGATGGCGGTGCGGAGCATTTCCTCCTGGAATCCGGCGGGCACTTGGTTGTTGCGGGCGTAGAGGTAGATGGCGGTTTGGAAGATGGATTGCAATGCTGATTGCACCAGCGCAAGCAGGATGAAATAAGTGACCGCCAGCCCGATACCGATGCCGATGATGACCAGGCTGCCGGTAAAGAACACGCCAACGACGAGCAAAATGGCGGGCAAAGCCAGTATTGAAAAAACCGCGCCGAAACTGAAGCTGCCGACCAATTGCTCGCCCCAGGTCTTTTTCAGCAGCACGGTGGATTCCTTGAGTGCGCTAAATGGATTCCTGCGCTCGACCACCAGAATTGGAACTACGAGATAAGTCACCACCGTCCAGGCCGTGCCCAAAAGGCTGGAAACGATCTGGCCGACTTTTTCAGACCGGTCTTCGATGAGGCGCAGAATCAGCCCGACGGTTGCGGCGATCAGCGCCCAGCCGGCAATCAACGGGAGCCGCGATGCGGCGGTCCGCAAGCCCTCGCCGATGGTCGGCTGGCCACCGCACATCCGCGTCATGACGCAGGAGGTCAGGGCGGCATTGAAGAACACGATCACAAAATAGTTGCAGTAGTAGAAGGCAAACAGCGTGCCGTAGTACAATGCCTTTTGCACTGATTCGGCATCGTGCCCCGGCGGTTGCCATTTGCCGGTCAGGAACAGTGGAATTGCGAATGCCGCGATAACGGCGATGCAGGAGATGCCCGAGATCAATGGAAAGAACAGAATTTTTTTGTCCTCCTTGAATAACTGCCACGCGGCGGACATCAACGACCAGGTACGATAGATTTTGTTCATATCAGTTCTCCCGTTTTTGTTTCATTCAGGTTGCAGTCATGGGCTGTTCGGCTCCAAACTTCTTCGATGATTGGGAGAGGATAGCACGTTTTGGACCGGGACAGCAATGCCAAAGCGAGCGCCCGTTTGCGTGATTTCACTCCCATACCGTGCGCAACGAGGCAAGCGCTGTCCGTTTTTCGGACAGCAGAAGCTGGACTTCACGCGCGAGGAAGCCGTCCACTTCGGATTTTTATGATTATCCAAGCGGCGGCTCCAGGCCGGTTGCTTGCCGCTGCGTGCATGTTCTGGGCGGGCAAGCAATTTAGTCCGGGGCTGATACTCGTTCAACCGCACTTGAGCTTGCGCAAAAGGTTGAGTGACAGGAGTTTCGCGGAGCTTTGGCACAATTGGTGCTTTAGTTCATCAGCAGAGTGCAATCGGCGACATGAACGCAGACGAAAAGGCGATCTTCGACTACCTGAAGGCGTGGCCTCATACTTTCATTTCAGGGAAGGAGATCGCGCGCAAACTCGGCATCAAGGGCCGCTATGAGGAAGACCGCTTTTGGGCGATACCCATCCTGGCGGTGATGGTCAACAAGAAGTGGCTGGAAACCGACAGCATGGGCTATTACCGGATCAATTCCGAAGACAGGAAAAAAGAGAAAAAACGACACCACGTTTCGCCGCAAATCATCCGCATCCTCAAAAGCAGCGGCAAAAACTTTGACAGCTTCATCGCGGATGACGATGAGGACGAGTTGTCGTTGCCGTCGGTTCTCAAACCGAAAAAGCCCAACTCTTCCGTATCCGGCGGGCAATCGAGCTGACAAATTTTTTTAATTTGCAGCCATCGATGGCAGGAGGCGCTGAATATCTTCTCTCCCGCTCGAGTTCGCATTTAGTTTGAGCCTCCTTACATCGGCTGCTACATTGCAGTTATGGCCGTCGCCAAACCGATCCAACGCCTGAATATTGAGTTTCCGCCGGTGTCGCTTCACCCGGAACGGCAGACTGGAAGTTGACGGCCTTAATCTTTTTTGAGTTTCTCATGCCTCGCGAATCTCTGGTCACCAAGCACGCGCGCCTCGCAAAAATCATTGCCGGTCTCAAGCAGGCCTATCCCAACGCGCATTGCGAGCTGGATTATTCGAGTCCGTTCGAACTGCTCATCGCCACGATACTTTCCGCGCAAGCCAATGACAAGCAGGTCAACATCGTAACCGCGGACTTGTTTAAGAAATACTGGACGGCGGCGGACTTCGCCAACGCGAGCCCGGCGGAACTGGAAAATGATCTCAAACGCATCGGCCTTTATCGCAACAAGGCGAAGAACATCCAGGCGGCCAGCCGGAAACTTGTCGAGCGGCACGGCGGCAAGGTCCCCGATTCCATGGATGCGTTGATCGAGCTGGACGGCGTGGGACGAAAGACGGCGAACGTGGTGCTCGGCAACGCGTTCAACATCAATTGCGGTGTGGTGGTGGATACGCATGTCGCCCGCCTGTCCTTTCGCCTGGGATTGACCAGCGAGCACGCGCCGGAGAAGATCGAGCAAACCCTGATGAAGCTGGTGGCGCAGTCCGAGTGGACGCTCTTCAGCCATCTCTTGATCTGGCATGGACGCCGGCGCTGCTACGCCCGCAAACCCGATTGCCCCAACTGCGAAATCAAACCTTTGTGCCCGCGCCTTGGCGTGCCCAAACCGGCCAGGTGAGTCATTAACCCAATTCTCCATCAATCCCCGGTTGCGCGACGCGAATGGCGTCTGCTGCGAAGTGAGGCGGCTGGTTCCGCTCAGAACATGGCCTTGGACGAGGCCCTGCTGGAAGCCGCGCCTTCGCTTGGGCCGGTTCTGCGGTTTTATTCCTGGACCGAGCCGGCGGCTTCCTTCGGTTATTTTCAAAAATATGCCGAGGTTGAAACCATGACGCAGTTGCGTCCGCTGGTCCGCCGCCCGACCGGGGGTGGCGTGGTCCCGCACGACGCGGATTGGACTTACAGTCTCGTTTTTCCACCGAACGATCCCTGGTACGATTTGAAGGCGGTTGAGAGTTATCGGCGGGTTCACGAATGGATTCAGACAGCCTTTCGCCAGTTGAAGATCGCCACGGAACTTGCCGCCTGCTGTCGAAAGGCCTTGCCGGGACAATGCTTCGCGGGGTACGAAAAATTGGATGTGCTCTGGCACGGGCGGAAAATTGCCGGCGCAGCGCAGCGCCGGACGCGACACGGTTTGCTCATTCAGGGGTCTGTGCAACCGCCACCCATAAAACTCAGCCGCGCCGATTGGGAGCAGGCGATGTGCGACGCCGCAAGGTTGAAACCGGGGTTTAAGTGGCAGGCATTCGCGCCCGAGGCCGCCTTCCATGCCCGCGTGGCGGAACTGGCCGCCAACACATATTCCCAGCCCGCATACAATCGCCGCCGTTAGCCTGATTTGATTGAACAAACTGGCCGCATAATCAATCTAAGTGGAATGAAGAAGACCCTTTGGAAGCAAAAGTGGATCAAATTCCTGCGCGAAGAAGCCCGGCCAATGCTGATTACAGTGCTGGTCTTGTTCGCCTTTCGTTCGGCGGTTGCCGATTGGAATGACGTGCCGACCGGTTCGATGAAACCGACCATCATCGAGGGCGACCGCGTTTTTGTGAACAAGCTTGCGTACGATTTAAAGGTTCCGTTCACGACCTGGCACCTGGCGGCCTGGGACAACCCGAAACGCGGCGAGATCGTGGTCTTCTTTTCACCCTACGACGGCCAGCGCCTGGTCAAGCGGGTGGTGGGCGTTCCGGGTGATCGCATCGAGCTGGTGAATGACCAGCTTTTTGTCAACGGCCAGCCGGCGAAATACGAACCGCTCGGGAGCAAAACGATCAACGAAATCCCCGTCACCGAACAACCGAGCCATGAGTTTGCCAGCGAAACGGTCCAGGACTGCTCGCATCCGGTCATGTCCACACCGGCCTTGCGCGCTCCGCGTACCTTCGGCCCCATCACGGTGCCGGAAAACCAATATTTCATGATGGGCGACAATCGCGACAACAGTTTCGATTCCCGTTTCTACGGCTGCGTGGAACGCAATCGGATCGTTGGCCGCGCTTCCGCAGTTGTGATTTCGCTGGACCACACCGACCATTACCTGCCCCGCTGGCACCGATTCTTCACGAGGCTGCCGTGATCTGTGTTCCGTCGGGATTTCTTGCATTTGGCGCCGTGGTTTAAACGCGCCTGCATCTGCACATTGGTTCTCGAACTCGTCAGTCTCGGACTGGGAGCGTACTGGGGGATCGAATACCGATTGTCCGGAGCCTGTCTTCCGGTTGGATGGCTGCCGATTCTACTGATCGCGTTGCGGCGACCTGAGAAGCCGGCCTCATCTGATATCGTGGTGATGTTCACGAGTTTTCCCGCGCTCTTTGCGGCAACGGCGATTTTCGACCATTGGTATTTCCTTCGTCATTGATTCCCTGATTTCCCGGTCGTGAATAGTTTGCGTTCTCTGCGTTCTTTGCGGTTAAATCCCTCCGTCATTTGACGGCCGATGGATTTCGAGACACCAATGAATTCGCGGCGCTGGAGCTTCCCGGCGAAAGCGGGGTGGACGGTGAAGAACGCACTGTTTCGGGTCGTCGGCTGTTTGATCATTCTCCCGGCTTTGGCGGGATGCGCGACTTCCAAGCCATCGCACAGCCGCTATTTGCAGCGAGTTGCGCCGGCCAGCCTGACCAATGTCGTCGTTTACAGCGGGGGCACAAACCTGGTGTTGCGGTTTCCCATTCCCGGCAAGGATCTGGTGGCTCACGCGGAGTGGAGCCCGCCGCAAATGCAGACGCCCGCCACTCTCCTCGACGTTCATCACCAGTTTGCCGCGCTCACGTTCGAGGACCCGCAAGGCATCATGCGCCGCCTCGCGCCCAGGGGAAATCGGGTCCGGGTGCGCGGGCCGGCGCAGTGGCATCAATTGGTGCAGGGTGTCTTTTCCGGCCTGGTGCCAAACCAATCCGGCCACGGTGTGGCGTTGTTGGTCCAGAGCCGGGAGATGGTGGTCTTCCGGGATGCCCAGGGCAAATTGAGCGTGGTCAACCTGGAGAACAAACCTGCCGAAGTAACGGTGGATCGCACATTGAACGACACCGATTTTTCCCAGCAGGCTCTCGCCGCGCTGGCATCGGGGTTAAATGGCCGCGAACGCAATCAGAGCCAATTCCTGTTCATTACGGGGGATGATCCCGCCTTCGCATTCCTTGATCTTCGGGAGCGGCTCATCGTTTTTCTTAGTTATCCGTCCGACCCCGAATCCGGTCCGTTGGAAATGCCGGGGTTCGCCCTGCGCGCGCTGAGTTCGCTGATTTTCAAGAGCCTCGTGGTCACGGCGATCAAAAACCCATTCACGTTGGTCACCCGCGGCCTGTGGCACATTGGCAATTCAGGCGCGGCGGCCATTCAGTCCGGGGCGTCCAGTTCAACCGATCCGCCTCCGCCGCTTTACGCGGGCGAGGGCATGGACCTCGCGGCTTGGGAAACCCGCCTGGACCAGCTCGTGCGCGCCCGCCGGTACAAGGGCAGGGTGGATTTGCTGATCGACGGCGAGAAGTATTTTCCGGCGCTGATCCAGTCAATTGAGAGCGCGAAGAGCGGCGTCGATGTGCTGGTGTTCATCTTCGACAATGACGATTACGCGGTAAAGATCGCGGATTTGCTCAAGGGGCGTTCGGCGGCCGTGCGGATCCGCGTGTTGATGGATGAGATGGGATCGTTGTTCGCCGGGCAATCCGCTCCGCATACACCGATGCCTCCCGACTTTCAGCAACCGGCCGATATCCGGTCGTATTTGAAATCAGGTTCGCACGTCCACGTGCGCGGGGCCGCGAACCCGTGGCTGACCGCCGACCATCGGAAGTGCATTTTGATCGATGGCCGCGAGGCGTATCTGGGCGGCATGAACATTGGCCGGGAGTATCGGTACGAATGGCACGACATGATGGTGCGCCTGACTGGCCCGATTGTCGGCCGGCTGCAAAAGGATTTCCGGGAAACCTGGGCGCACGCAGGGCCGCTCGGCGATTACAAATACTTCTTTATTTCCGCGTTCACGCGTGTAAACCCGCGCAAGCTTGATGTCGCCGATGCCATTGACATTCGCCCGCTCCGCACCGCAACCGGGCGCGTGGAAATTTATCGCGCGCAACTCGAGGCCATTCAACGCGCCCGGCGCTATGTTTATATCGAGAACGGCTACTTCAACGACGGCGCGATTGTGCGCGAACTCATCGCGGCCCGACGCCGGGGGGTGGACGTCCGGCTGGTTCTGCCATCGGAAAATGACAGTGGCATCATGCAGAGCGGCAATCTCGTCATGGCGAACAAAATGATTGAGAGCGGCATTCGGGTTTACGCGTATCCAGGAATGACCCACGTGAAGGCTGCGATTTATGACGGCTGGGCGTGCCTGGGCTCAGCCAACTTCGATAAGATGAGCCTACGCATTTCGCAGGAACTGGACATCGGATTCTCCGATCCGGCGATGGTGGGCCGTTTGAAGCGCGAGTTGTTCGAAGCTGATTTCAAGCGTTCGCGCGAAATAACAAGCCCCGTGCCGCTGGACTGGACTGATTCTGTCGTAACGGCGCTGGCCGGGCAGCTTTGACAGGCTGATTCTCCCATCCCCCCATCACACCCTCAAGCCCTGACATTGAATGTTCCTCTTTGTTGCGCGGTTCAACTTCGCTAGAATTTCGCCATGAAACGTGGCGCCACTTTGCTTGCGAAGCGCGGAGCTCCTGCTCTGCGCGAACACGACGAGCATCAACACGCAAAGCAGGAGCTCTGCGCTTCATGCTTCAAATGAAACCGCTTTCGGATTGCCGGCTTTATACGTTTGTCGATACCGCTTACTTGCACGGACGCAAGCCGGAAGCGGTGGCACAGGAACTTTGCGATGGCGGGTCCGACTTGATTCAATTGCGCGCCAAGAATGCCGCGGTTTCGGAAATTCGCCGGATGGCGGAAGCGATTGCGCCAGTGACCCGGCGCGCGGGTGTGGGTTTGGTCATCAACGATCATCCTCTGATTGCCGCCGAAGTTGGGGCGGAACTTTGCCATCTTGGGCAGGAGGACTTGATGGGTGCGGATTTGGGAATGGATCGCTGGAGTTTGGGACGGGTCGGCTTGAGCACGCATGCACCGGAACAGGCCTGGCGCGCCATTGCATTGGAACCAGCGTACATCGCGATTGGTCCGGTTTACGCCACCGGCACCAAGCCCGGCGCGCGGCCAGTGACGCTTGAATATGTGCGTTGGGCGGCGGCGAATGTCGCCATCCCCTGGTTCGCCATCGGCGGCATCAACCTGAACAACCTGGACGAGGTGTTGGCAGCCGGCGCGCGGCGAATCTGCGTCGTGTCCGCCATTTTGAATGCGCCCGATGTGGCCAAGGTGTGCCGGGAATTCAAGGAGCGACTTACACAGTCTGGCGCATCAGACGGTTAAGCGTCGTTCCCGCGCTTTAATCCGCCAGCATTCGCTCGCGTGGCCATCACGAATGACCGTGGCTTCCGAGTACAGCGCCACGGTCGGGCAAACGTGACGCGGCAACCCGTAGAGACAATCGCCGATGGCGAATTCGTGCGCGCGTGCGGTTTCGATCACGAGGTGTTCTTCGCTGTGGGTAACCGCCACAGCGTCCGGCAGGTTCAAAAATCGGATGCGCGGGTGCGGATTTTCCGCTGCGATGGCTTTGTGCCCGACATCCAGGCAAAGGCGTCCGGTGTCCGGCTTGCTGACCACGCGCGTTAACACCACTGCGGCATGCAAAAAATCCAGGTCGTTGAATTTATCGCTGTAACTGAAATCCCAGAGAACGCACGTTCCGGGACTGCATTCGAATTCCTGGTTCCGCGCCTGTAACGGGAACGTCGGCGTGCCGCCAGCCACAACTCTCGGCACCAGCAGACCGGCGTCCGTTAGATGGCGATGAAATGCCTTCACTGGCGCGAATGCGGCATCACATAGCGATGCGCGCGTCGTTGGATCCGGTTCCTGGATGTGTCCGTCATAGACGTGCAAGCCACCAGGCTTTAATCCTGGCGAAGCCGCGATCAAGCGGTACAATTCCTCTGCCTTTGGCCCTGGCGCGATTCCGGTGCGATGCTGCCCACAGTCAATATCAAGGAGCACTTCGACGGTGCTTTTGCCTTCGACAAATGCTTTGGACAGCGCATGAATTGCCGGCGCGTTATCCACTACGCACGAAAACCGCGTGGCTGAAAACTTTCGGCTCAATCTGAGCAATCTCCCCACATTCGGTCCCACTAGCGGGTAGGCAATCAAAACATCCGGAGCGCCGACGCCTGCCGCCATCTCGGCTTCGGCGATGGTGGCGCTTTTGAATTTGCTGATTCCATTCTCCAATTTCATCCGCACCACTTCAGCAAGCTTGTGTGTCTTCAAATGCGGTCGCAATCTTGCCGCGCCGCCGGCGATGCGGATCATGCGACGGATGTTCTCCGCGATCCGTTCGGGGTAAAGCAGGAGGGCAGGGGAGGCGACGTCCTGGGCGTTGGCGATATCAAACCATTGGGTCACGGTGGAATTCATGCTTGCTACTGGTTTCATTACTGCCGGCAAATTAAACCAATCCGGGGGTTCCGAAGCAACCATCCGCAGACTTGAATGAGGCACTCATCTGAAGGCTTTTGCCTGTTCCACCCAGCGCAAAATACGTGAAATATTGGGCAAAATCGGTGCTTGACCAGTGCGGGTCGGCTCGCTACATTCACGGGCAATGATTAGAAACATTCGACTGGCTCTGGTAGTTGCTGTCGTCGTCGTAGTTGGCGACGATGCCGCCGGGTTTTGTCGAAATTAAACCGGATTTAGACAAAAACCCCACGGCTGGAAACGGTCGTGGGGTTTTTTCATGGCCCCGCGACCGCCGGTCGCCCAACTGGAAAGCACATATATGAATAAAGCCATAGAGTCCGCGAAGAAATCGCCCGCCCGCAAGCGCGCCGAAGTCGGCCCCGCCATGAAGGGCTCGGAAATCCTCATTGCCTGCCTGGAGCGGGAAGGGGTCGATACGATCTTCGCTTATCCCGGCGGAGCGAGCATGGAATTTCACCAGGCGCTGACCAAATCCACGATTCGGACTGTCCTGCCGCGGCACGAACAAGGCGGGGCATTCGCCGCCGAAGGCTACGCGCGCGCGACGGGCAAAGCCGGCGTGTGCATGGCCACGAGCGGGCCGGGCGCGACCAACCTGGTGACGGGCATTGCGGACGCCTACATGGACTCCATTCCGCTGGTGGTGGTCACCGGGCAGGTGCCGCAAAGCATGATTGGCAAGGGCGCGTTCCAGGAAACGGATTTTTTCGGCATGACGCTGCCGGTCGTGAAGCACAGCTATCTGGTGACCGACATCAACGAGATTCCGCGTGTCATCAAGGAAGCGTTTTACATCGCGCAAACCGGGCGGCCCGGCCCAGTGGTGGTGGACGTTCCCAAAAACATCCAGCAAGCGCAGGCGCAGCCGGTGTTTCCGGATGAAATCACACTTCGTGGTTACGATCCCAATCCGCAAGCCAGCGATCTTGAACTGAACGAAATCATCGGGCTCATCGAGAAATCCGAGCGCCCGGTGCTTTACGTGGGCGGCGGCATCATCACGGGGGAGGCCAGCGCGGAACTTCTCAAGTTTGCCGAGGCCGCGCAAATTCCCGTGACAACCACGCTGATGGGCGTGGGTGCATTTCCAGAGCTGCATCCCTTGTCGTTGCGCTGGCTGGGCATGCATGGCACCGCTTACGCCAATTGGGCGGTCAGCGGCGAGTTCGCGCCCAAGGCGCATCCGAACGATCCCCCGCAAAAGCTCGCCCACGGCGCGGATTTGTTGCTCGCGTTTGGCGTGAGGTTCGATGACCGGGTGACGGGCAAGGTCGAGAAGTTTTGCGAAACCGGCACGATCGTGCATATCGACATCGATCCGTCCGAGATCAACAAGAACAAGCCGGCCAACCTGCCGGTGGTCAGCGACGTCAAGTACGCGCTGGGACGATTGAACGCGATGATCGAAGAGCGGCCCATCGCCAAAAAGTTTGCCGCGTGGCACAAACAAATTGCGGAGTGGAAAGCGAAAGCGCCGCTGGGTTATCGCGTCACCGAAGAAGTGGTGACTTCGCAGCACATGAAAGACCATCTGTCCGGCAAGGAAAGCGAAGTCATCCTGCCGCAAATGGCGATCGAGATGCTTTACGAACTGACCCAGGGCGAGGCGATCATCACCACGGGTGTGGGGCAGCATCAGATGTGGGCGGGCCAGTATTATAAATACAAATTCCCGCGCCAGTTTCTGACGAGCGCCGGTTTGGGTGCGATGGGTTACGGCTATCCTGCGGCGCTGGGCGCCAAAGTCGCCTGCCCCGACCGGCAGGTGGTTGACATCGACGGTGACGGTTCATTCCTGATGAACGTGCAGGAATTGGCCACGGCGCACATCGAGAAAATCGCGGCCAAAGCGCTGATCCTGAATAATCAGCACCTTGGAATGGTCGTGCAGTGGGAAGACCGTTTCTATCAAGGCAACCGCGGCAACACTTATCTGGGCGATCCGGAAAACATGAAACAGATTTACCCGGACTACATCACCATGGCGCGAGGCTTCAACGTGCCCGCGGAGCGGGTGATGTTCAAGAAGGACCTCCGCGCCGCGCTGCAACGCATGCTCGATTCAAAGGAGCCGTATCTGTTGGATGTGATCGTGCCCTATACCGAGCATGTGCTGCCATTTGTCCCGGCTGGAAAGACGGTCGCCGAGATGATCTGGAAGCCTTGAGGGTACTTCCCAGGTATGGAGCCCCGGCTTTAACCGGGGCCGTCGTATGTTCAGGCGGCTTGAGAGTGTTTATAATCGTTGTTTGCGTGTGTGCCCCGCCGCCTGAAGGCGGGACTCCATATCATTGCGCCCTCTTAACACCGCGAGTGCTTCGTCATCCCTTCGGCATCTTCAGATCAGCGAGAGTGATGCCTTCGCGCCGGTGCAAGGTGGCTTCGACCTTCGGCACATACATCTGGGTTTCGGCGGGCAGGCGCCAGGCAATGGCGTCGAACGTGCGTGTTTTGGATTTCTTGAGCAG
Source organism: Verrucomicrobiota bacterium (assembly GCA_021325145.1). GTDB lineage: Bacteria > Verrucomicrobiota > Verrucomicrobiia > Limisphaerales > Pedosphaeraceae > JAJPHR01. The sequence continues at coordinate 88,164 of JAJPHR010000103.1, forward strand.
GCCATCGACACGGGCCTGACCGGCGTTGTACGCGGCAAGAGCGAGCCGCCAGTCGCCGAAATGATGATGAAGCTGCCGCAGGCGTTCGGCGGCGGCGCGGGCGCTTTTGTCCGGGTCAAGCCGCTCGTCCCGCAACCAGGAGACGGAAAGCCCCTGGTTGCGCGCGGTTTCGGGGGTCAACTGAAACATTCCCGCCGCACCCGCCGGACTGCGCGCGTTGGGATCGAAGGACGATTCCACTTCGGCCAGCCAAACGAGTTCCGCCGGCGCACGCTGGGTGGTGAAAATTGATTTGAGGCGCGGCACGAATTTTTGAGCCTTCGGCGGCATGGGCCGCTGCTCCAGGGTTTTGCTCCAGGCGTCGCGTTCGAGTTGTGGCGACGGTCGGGACAAGAGCCCGGCATCCGGTTGCCCGGGTGTGACCGTGACCTGCCGTTCCAATTGCTGCGCCGTGTCCAGGTAATCCAGCCGCGTTTGCAGCCAAACCGCGAATGGTTCCGTCTCCTCGTATTCGTGCAGCAGCGGCAGGAGCTGCGACGCGGCATCTTTCAGCGGGACAAGACGATACACATTCGTGCCTTCGAATTGCTTTTCCAATGCGACGAAGAATGCGCGCACGCGGTCGCGATCCACCTGCCTGAGCGCTTCCAGTACGTTGTCGTCGAGATTATCCTGCGCCCATTGCTCGACTGATTGGATTACGTCATCCGCTTCGGCAGGCTTCGGTTGAGCGATGGCGACGATCCGGGCGAACGAAGCCAGGATCAAAATGACGCAGCAGGCTTTCACACTGCATACGTTATCACAACCGCTGGTAGAAGAAACAGCCCTTGTTCAGGAATGCCACGGGATACGTGCTCTCACGCTCCCTTGGCCCGTGAAGTGAATCTGCAGGCTAAAACAACTGGCTTCCAGCCCCGCACCACTCGGCCGAATTCACGAAGAGATTCTTTGCCGACGCCACATCACCAAAGTGCGCCACGAAAACACTCCGCTTGGCGTGATCATTCCACTTCAGCTTGAGCAGCGGTTCCTTCACTTGCGAGTTCTCGTTCAAGGCCACGGTGAACCGCGTGGTCGGCATGCCCGGCTCATACCACAAATCCTCGCCGCAGGAACGATTGGCGCACTGGCCCAGCGAAACCGTTTTCAGGCTTGCGACCTGCCCAATCTTTACGCTCACACTTTCACCCGAAGCGGCCAGCGAGATTGGCGTCACGCGCGTTTGCATGGCGGAAGCCGCCAAGTGGGTGTCGTTCGACTTGAGCCACGCCAGCAACGCCCGCTGCTGGGCCGCGCTCGCTTGCTTGGGCAGATAAACCACGCTCGAATCCACCTTCGCGCCTTGATCGGCAAGGTTCTCGGACGAAGACGCCAGCACCGCCACTTTCAGGCCCGCCAGATCGACACCCTGCCAGGAGCCGCCCGCGAGATCCCAGACCTGCAGCCGGTAGCGAGCACCTTGCTCCGATTCACTGGAGACAGTGCACCCACCGGCATAGACTTCGCACGAGTGCAGTTCGATGAGCTTGCCGCTCGGCTGCACGTCCGCAGCCGCAAACGCGCTGGAAGCCGCGAGCCAGTTCAATCCCACAAAAAACGAAAGCAAATATTTCCCTGACATATTCAGAATGGTTTGAATGTTCTTGTTCTCAATTTGTTTGCGCCACGAACCCGTCATCATTGAAAACCAGTGGGTGCAGATCGCCCGACCCACGGACGTGATAATCTATCCGCTTTAGCGCGATTTGCAATCCCGATCTGGAAGGGATTGTAATGCTTCGGTGGCGGGATGCGCTCGTTCTCAGGCGCAGTTGGAGCGCGGCCAAAACGTCACTCCGGCACCCGCACCCCAAATGCCTTCGTCGTGCGCCACTGCAAATCATCCGGCAGCGATGCCACCACGTCCCGCTTTCGGGGGTTGACGAGCAGGAACCATTGGCGCTTGCCGGTATTCACGTGGACGCTGGTGACGTCGGTCGTGGGGACGACCTGGTCTTCGGAGTCGTGAACGGGCGCAACTTCGAGCGACACGGCTGATCCATCGGTTGTCACCGCCCACACATAAACTGTGCGTTGCGCGCGGCGGCGCTGGAGGAGCAGGGGACAGAGATCTTCCGTGGTTTTAAGGAGGCCATAACCGGTAATGATCTCCGTAGCCTCGCCGCTCGCCAGCGTGATGGCTGCGTGGCCTGCATCCAGTTTCGTTTTCACCACCAAAGTTTCCGCGCCATTGGTTCGGGTGGTCGTTTGAGTCAGATACTTGTATCCAGCCTCGCCTGGCGATGTCCACGGCTTGCCTTCAGGCAAATCCTCCCACGCACCCATCTGATGATACGCCAAATCGAAGGTGTGCGGCGCATCGGCGTCGATTTGGTCCACAAACACGATCAGTTGCGGCGACAGCATCGCCGCCGCGCGGATGAATCGCACGCCCGGATAAATCGGTCCGGCATCGGTGATCACGTAATCCACACCGCGTTCGCGGCCAAAGGCGATGCACTTTCCCTCTGCGGGCGTCTGCGAAGCTTCGTCCACGACCAATGTGTTGTGCGCCAGGCTGGTTTTGTCCCAACCACCATGCAAGGGCGAACCGTAAGCATGGACGCCGGCATCCGGCGCGAGGATTTGCCCGTGAGCGTACAGGATAAAATGATTCTTGTCCGGATGGCCGTGGCCGCCGCCATGCGCGCCATATTTGACGCAGAGCCACGTCGCGTCGAGTCCCGGGCCGGATTGCAGCATTGCGTAGCCGGAGGCGGCCGAATTGCGACTGCCGAGTTCCGTCTGGTTTCCGGTGGGAAGTTGCGTTTCGCCGAAGAGCAACGCGAGCCGCCCGCGGCGCGAACTCCGCTCGATCAGCGGAACATAAATGGGATTGTGAAAACGGGCGAAGGCCAGTTCATAAAGGTCCGCTTCGCCTTCCAACGGGACCGTGCCGCTGTCATTGAAATTCGGCAGCACAAAGTTCGGCATCGCCAGGGTCAGCGGTCCGTCGAACATGCTTTTGAACTTTGGCGTGTAAAGGTCCAGGCCGCAGTTCTTTCCCGCTTCCGCAAGCGGCCAAAGACCGGCCACCGTAAAAAAGTGATACCCGCTGCTGCCCTCGACCCACATGCCATCGCCGAGGACGCCCTGCTCCAATTGCGCCCGATAGCCAACCGGCCCGTCCAGCGCGCGGCTGACCAGCGATTGATCGTCCAGCAGCAATCCCGCCAAACCAATCGCGCTGTTGAGCCGGCATTGGATGTTGTGAATGCCGTGGTTGCTTGGAAGGATCACTTCATTTAGCGCGGGCCTGATAATTTTATCCGCAATGAGCCGTTGGTCCGAATCGTTGAGCGTGGTCCAAACAAGATCGGCTCCTTGTATCAGGTCGATCAACCAGGTCGCTTCGGTGAGCGACTGGGAAGCGACGCGTCCACCTTTGCCAGCGTTCCCGTCGTTATCGTGCAATGGATACGTGAGGTAACGTTCGGCGTAAGCGAGCAGGATCTCGCGCGCCTTCTTCGCATGGCGCTCGTCGCCCGTCACCCGGTAAACCAGCCCATGATCGACCACCTCTTGGGCGTAGCCGTCATGGATTTCTCGGAAGACATTGCCATCGAAATCCAGTGACGCCTTGGACGGATCGCCCTTGAGGATGTGGTGGCCGACGGGACAGATGTGTTCCCATTCCCAAGGGCCGAGTTTCTTTCCGGTTTGCAGGCGGGCGCCATGCGTGGGGCAGACATAATGATGGCTCCAATTGCCTCCGCGCGGCGGCAGAACTACCGGCTCGTCCAATTGTTTCTCCGCGCGGGCAACCAGTTCCTTCCATGCGGTCCCCGCCCACGGCGCGTTGGTGATGCGCTGCTTGAGTTGAGCAATGCCATCCGCATCGAGCAGCAGCCTGGGGTGAGGCGGCAAGCCCGAGGCGGACAAACACCAGGCACCCAACACCAGGCTCCAGAAAAAAACCAAAGGAGACAGATTTTGCAGCCCGCGCGAACTGCGAGCCCGCTGCCGCCTTGGAGTTTGGTGTTCGGACATTTTCTGGTGTTTGGTGTTTGAGCTTGGTGTTTCAAACGCCCGTCCTCATGCCGTGTCTTTAATTCCTCAATCTCCAAAGAGCTTCTTTAATTGCGCGCGCGCGGCCTCTTCGCGGCTGTCTTTCCCGCTGGCGGCGACCCAATTGCGCCGCACAAAATCGAAATACTCGCAAAAATTGCCAACGTGCTTTTCCGCCACCGGGTCGGCTCGGCGATCGCGGCATTGGTGTGCCGCGCGTGTGTCGTAACTGACACAATTCAGGCAAACCCGCAGGTCCGCGCCGCATTGATGGCAGCTCTCGCTCCGTCCCGGTTGCCCCGCCAGCGTCCACTCCCAACCGCACTTGTGACAATGACGTGTCATACACCCAGTTTAGATTTAACCGCGGACAATAGCCAGTCTAAGAAAGACCAACATTCAAGCACCAAGCTCCGGAGAAATCCCAAGCTCCAAGCGCCAATCTGGGCTCGCTCTGGAAGTCGCAGCATTAGAACGCCAACTGTGCCGGCCAGTTCCTCGATTTTGGCGCTTGGCGTTTGGAAGTTCTTTGGAGCTTGGTGCTTGGATGTTGATGTTTTCAAACGCGTTTCTCCGAAACACTTGCGCCATACAACGGTCTTCTCTTTAATGCCTTCATGTCGTGGAAGGTCATGATCACAGTCACGGGCATTGCGGAAGTCGGACAACAAGCGGCGCGGCGATTGGAACAGGCCGGCTGCCAGCTTCTGCACGCACCATCGTCGGGCCCGTTCGAGGGCGAGGCGCTGATCAAATTGCTCGAGGGTTGCGACGCGGTGCTCGCCACCACCGACCGTTACTCGGCTTCCGTGCTTGGCTCGCCGAAACTGGAGCGCCTCAAGATCATTTCGCGCTGGGGCGTCGGCTATGACTCCATCGACGTGCCGGCGGCAACGAAAAACGGAATCATCATCGCCTATACGCCCGGAATGACCGACGAAGCCGTTGCGGACTTCGCCTTTGCACTCCTGCTTGGAATGGTGCGGCATGTCGCTGAAGGCCATCAATCCATGCGCGAAGGACGCTGGGTGCGGGCTTGGGGTCATGATCTTGCGGGCAAGACGATCGGCATACTCGGGTTCGGACGCATTGGGCAGGCGGTTGCCCGGCGCGCCCGTGGTTTCGGTCTGCGCCTCATCGCCTGCGATCGCCGAGCGCGTCCCGAAGCCGAAGCTGCCGGTGTTCAAATGGTTTCGTTCGATGAACTGCTCGCGCAAAGCGACTTCCTGACTTTGCACGCTCCGATGGTTCCCGAAAATCGTGGGCTCATCAGGGAAACCGAATTGCGTAAAATGAAACCGAGCGCCTACCTGGTGAACACGGCTCGTGGACCGTTGGTGGACGAAGCGGCCTTGCTTCGTGCCTTGCGCGAAGGCTGGATTGCCGGCGCGGCCCTCGATGTTTATGCCGAAGAGCCGCTCCCGGCCAACCATCCATTCCGCTCCGCGCCGAACCTGCTGCTCTCGCCGCACCAAGCCTCCTCCAGCCGCGAAACCGGCGAACGCGTCAGCCTCGCCGCCGCCGAAGCCATTATCGATCTTATGCAGGGACATAAGCCGAAGCTCGTGTTGAACCCGGAGGTTTTTGCTTCGCCAACATTGCGCGCGCGAATTCAGGATTAGCTTCTCCCTCATCGTTCTCGTGCTCGTCCTCGTCGTCGTCCTCGGGAGTTGATTTCTCAGGGACAGAAGGATTCGAGGACGACGACGAGGACGAGCACGAGCACGACGACGACCGCGACCACGAATCAAGGTTGCTTGTTGTTTGCATTTTTGGAGCTTGGTGTTTCCCTTTGGGCCGGGCATATTATGCGGTCGATGCAATTCATTCGCGACATTCATGCCGCCAGGCTGGCCGAGGGAAAACCGGTCATTTCCTTCGAGTTTTTCCCGCCCAAGACCGACGAAGGCGACCGCAATCTGCTGGAGAAAACCATCCCGGATCTCCTCAAGCTCAAGCCCGATTTTTGCTCCGTCACCTACGGCGCCGGCGGCAGCACCCGCGACAAAACCCTGATGATCGTGGACCGCATCCAGCGCGAACATGCCTTGACGGCCATGCTCCACCTCACCTGCGTCAACGCCACCAAAGCCCAGCTCGGCGAAGTCATCGCCCAGGCCCGCGCGCTCGGCATCCGGAACATTCTCGCGCTCCGCGGTGATCCGATTGCGGGCAGCAACGCGGAATTCACGAAAACCGAGGGCGGTTTCGAGTTCTCCTATCAACTCGTCACCTATCTCCGCGAACTCGGCGGTTTCTCCATCGGCACCGCCGGTTTTCCCGAAGGCCACGTTGCCTGCAAGGAAGGCAAATACGTCGATTGGGACCGGCTCAAGAACAAAATCGACTGCGGGGCGGATTTCGTCATCACCCAGCTTTTCTTCGACAACACTGATTACTTCGAATTCCGGGATTACCTCGCCAAGGCCGGCGTCACCGTGCCCATCGTTCCCGGAATCATCCCCATCATGAGCACGAACCAGATCAAGCGGTTCACGGCTCTCTGTGGTGCGAAGCTGCCGGATCCTTTGCTCCAATCCCTTGAAAAGTTTGGCAACGATGACCAGGCCACCGCTCAATTCGGCATCGATTACGCCACCCGCCAATGCGCCGACCTCCTCCGCGCCGGCGCTCCCGGCTTGCACTTTTACACTCTCAACAAGTCCCAATCCACGACCGAGATCGTGAAGAACCTCGGACTGCAATAGTGGAACTACGCGGTAGCACCCAACTCTCTTCTCATCAGCTACTTGCGTCGATTTTCCTGCCTTCGGATGCCCTGAGCAGCCCCGCGCGCGCCAAAAAAAGAGGTTTAATTTACTTTAATTTGGTTTAATTCGCCTTAATTTCAGGTCGCCTCAAGCCCCTTGCCAGACCCGGCAAAACTTGCCGGGTCCATTTGCATCCCGTTCTCCCGCAAGTGGGAATACGCGGAAATAGGCGAAAACGAATCCACCAGGCCGGTCCAAATTCAAATGTCAAAGAACGACGGCGGCCCATCGGGCCGCCCGGAAACCGAAAACCCGGTTGCCACTTGGAGAATAGCACACCGCCTCCGACTCGTAAATAGAAAAGTAAAGAAACATTTAGCCAAAGTCGCGCCTCGGGTTAGAGCTTGTCTCGGTAGGGCGCGTCACTCCGTGCGCGCCGACGGCGGGCAGAGGACTGCCCGCCCTACCAGGACAGGTTCTTAAGCGGGGGTGTCTTTCATAGTCCGGAGAGCGAAAGAAAATAGCCCACCGATTTATCGGTGGGCAGGCAGACGCGACCGCGTCAAGTCGCTCGGGACTGCACGGAGAGGGGGGGATAATCCAGACGAAATGGACAATGAAGGAAGGAAAGCCTCCAAGTACACCACGCAACAGCCGGCCAGGATTTTTGATCTGGAACTCAATGACCGTTGTCGAACGGTGATTGAACCACTGGCCGGAAGAGGCGCTGGGAAGCCGTGGTGGTAATCTGGAAATAAGTTACATTGACAGCTAAAGTGACATTCAAGACACCGTGAGCAAACCGGGGCGCATCTCCTATTTCTTTATTGCCGCCACGCTGGTGCTGGCTGGTTGGCTGCACCTGGCCACCCCTTTTGTGGCCGCGCTGTTCGCGTACTTCGCCCTCACGAAGCTCGACTTCATGAAAGGCCGCGCCAAATGGCTGGCTGTGGTGCTGTTCGTCATCCTCGTTGCGGGCGTCGCTTACGGGTTGGGTTACTTTATCAACCAGGCCGTCGAAGCCCTCCCGCGCATCGCGGACAAAGCCATCCCCGCCATCATTCAATGGGCTCGCGAGCACAGCGTCGAACTGCCCTTCACCGATTACGACAGCCTCAAAGATCTCGCCGTGGACACCGCTCGGAGCCAGGCGCAATACATTGGCCGCTTCGCCAATTTCGCCCGCGGCGCAACCGCTGAATTCGTGCTGCTCATCGTGGGTTGCATCGTGGCCATCAGCCTTTTCCTCCATCCGCAATTCGAACTCGACGGCGAAGCTCGCGCCGTGCCCAACAATCTCTACCTGGCTAGCTGCGAGGAGATTTCGAAACGCTTCCGTGCTTTCTACGCCAGTTTCGCCATGGTGATGGGCGCGCAAATCGGCATCTCGGCCATCAACACCATGCTCACCACCATTTTTGTCGTGGTTGCGGGCTTCCCGTATGCCGTCGTGGTCATCGGCATAACTTTCCTTTGCGGCCTGGTCCCGGTGATCGGAAATCTGATCAGCAACAGCCTGGTGGTCGGCATTGGCTTCACCCTTTCGCCCCGGATGGCCTTGATCGCCCTGGTGTTTCTGGTTGTAGTTCACAAACTCGAATACTTCCTCAACAGCAAAATCATCGGCGGACGCATCCGCAGCCCGGTCTGGCTGACGCTGCTCGGGCTGATCCTCGGCGAGAAATTGATGGGCATCCCCGGAATGGTCCTCGCCCCCGTCGTGCTCAACTACCTCCGAACGGAAGCGTCCAAAATCGAAGTGAAAGATGGAAAATAAGCACCAAAAGCCAGGTGCCAAGCTCCAGGCTCCCGAAGACATTCACGCCGGGCTGTTGATGTTTGTATTTTGGAGCTTTTCTGGTGCTTGGTTGTTGGAGCTTGGAGCTTGGAGTTTGGGTACGGTGCTTGCTGCCTCCGCCCCCGCTAAGTGCCTAAGCTGCAAACAGTACGCGGCCGCCCTGCCGCCCCATCAGCACCGATGAATACCCCGCCGCAGCTACCGTCTATCCTAATGAAAGGCAAACTGGTAAGATGTGCGGCAGATAAGTTATGAACCACCTACCGTTCGGTAGGTCAGTTCGAACCATGCAGCAAAACTTCAGTTTGTGAAACATATGCAGGCGACATTTTTCAGGAGTCGAAAAGCAAGCCTCATCCTCGCAGCTCTCACACCCATCTTCGGCGGTTGCAGCACCTCGCGCACCGTTGTCGAAGACGATGTTCCAACGCCAGTTCCGGTCGCCGTCCAGCCGGCTCCCGAGGCGTCGCCAGCGCCGGTGGCGGCGGTTGCACCGACTGCACCCGACGCGCCAACCGCGCCGCCCCCGCCCCTGATCCTCTCGGGACCCACGACGCCGGACGCCGGAACTGTGTCCGCCATGCCACCTCCGCCACCGGCTCCCGTGACACCGCCGCTCACCCCCGCCGCCCAGGAAGTGGTGAAGCTCGCGCAATCCGGCGTGAGCGAGGATGTAATGCTGGCGTACACCGGCAATTCGAACGACCGCTTCAACCTCGGTTCGGACCAAATCATTTATTTAAACGATCTCGGCGTCCCCCAAGCCGTGGTCAAAAGCATGATCCAGCGCGACACCATGCTGGCTGCAACGCCCGCTCCCACAACCCCTCCAGTTGTGGCAACTCCGCCCGCAACTCCTCCACCCGCGTACATTGCCGACCAATCGGTCGCGCCTCCGCCGCCCACTTACTCCGATTATAATACCGCTGACTACAGCACGCCGGACGCGAGCAGCGATTACTTCTACAGTTCACTCGCGCCCTACGGGACGTGGGTTGAAGTTGGCGGTTACGGACGTTGCTGGCGGCCCACGGTCTGTGCCGTCAACCCGGGCTGGCAGCCGTACTGCGATAGCGGGCGGTGGATCGACACCGACAGCGGCTGGTACTGGCAGTCGGATTATTCCTGGGGCTGGGCGCCCTTCCATTATGGCCGGTGGTTCCGCGATACCCGCGCGGGGTGGGTATGGCGGCCGGATTCCTGCTGGGGCCCGGCCTGGGTAAGCTGGCGGCACTCGTCGGACTATTGCGGTTGGGCGCCGTTGCCACCCGAGGCGGTGTTTGTGCCCGGCCTGGGATTCCGGTTCCACAATCATTCGGTGGGAGTTGATTTCGAATTTGGACTGGGCCTCGGCGTATATACCTTCGTGCCGCTCAGCCATTTCTGTGACAATCACCCGCAGCACCATCGGATTCCTCCAGCGCAAGTCACCCAGGTTTTCAATCACACCACGGTTATCAACAACATTACCGTTCAGGATAAGCACGTGATCAACCACGGTATCGATCCTCGAAACGTCGCCGCCGCCAGCCATAAGGAAATCCACAAGGTGGTGCTTCAGGACCTGGCTCCCAATGCCGGCACAACCGTCCGTCCTGACCACCTCGACCGAACCGGCCAGAAGCTGGTGGTGTGGCGTCCACAGTTGCCTGCAACGACCGGTAATGTCGGGACCACGACCGGCTCGAATGCTAACCGGCCTGGAAATCACGGAGGCAGGCCGAACTCCGGCTTCCCGAACCCGCCAATGGCGAATGGTTCGCCTGCCGTGCCTCCGGCCGACAACCATCACACGGATTTGAGCCACAAAGAAAACAAGGATCCCGTCCCCGTCCATATGCCAAAAGAGGACCGTTCGCCCACCTTGCCCGTGTCGCAACCCACACAAGCCATTCATCCCGCACCGCCCCTGGTGACGGACAACAAAGAGCACGGTAAAAATGACCATTCACCCGCGCCCGTTTCGACACCGCAACCCTTGCAACCCGCTCCGATCCCGCATTCGCCAGTGCTCGCGAACCAGGGCCAACTGACCCCGCCCATTCGTCCGACACCGCCCGCAATGTCACCGCCTTTGTTCAGAAATCCTTCCTTCGGTGTGCCGTCACAAACGATCCATACGGACCCGTCCAAAGTTCAGGCTGAATTGACCAAACCCAATTTACCTTACCGCGCTCCCCAGCCGCAGCCGCAACCCGCTCCGGTTGTTCGTCCGACTCCGGTTTATACGCCGCCGTCTCAGCCGCTGGCCGTGGCCCGCGAGCCAGTGAGGCCGACATACATCGCGCCCACGCCCGCTGCGCCCGCGTATGTGCCTCATCCGTCACCAGCGCCGGTGCACGTCGCGCCACCCGCGCCGGCTTTTTCGGAGAATCACTATCAACCGAGTTATAGTCCTCCGCCGGCGGCGGCTCCGCCTGCTTATCGCGCACCCGTGTATGCGGCGCCGGCTCCCGCGCCCGCGCCTGCCTACCACGCTCCCGCCGCCGAGTCACACTCTGCTCCCGCGCAACAACCGTCGAGCAACTCATCGTCCTCGCAGTCTTCATCCAAAAATCATTGAGGAATGCGGGATTTATGATGCTTTGAGTCCGCCGGCAAGTAGCGCATAAAACTGCCGCCCGCGCTTGCCGGCAAGATCATCAAGACTCTGTTTGGTGTTTGAAAACTGGAGCTTTTCTGGTGTTTGGAACTTGGTGTTTGGTGTTTAGCATTTGGTGTTTGCGCAAACAGCGCCGTTTTGCCCCTTTGCAACCGCCGTAAGTTTGGCATTATTGCTCTGTGGGCATCAGTGTTCGACAGTTCAACCAGATGAAAGAGCGCCTCGGCGGTTCCGGGCGCGCGCCCAAACCCGTGTTCGAACCGGCTGCACGGCGCGCTTCCCCGGAGCGGCAGATCATCCTCGGGGTTGACCCTTCCTTGCGCGGCACCGGCTACGGCATCATTCGGACCGCCAAGCCGCACCCGCAGACCCTCGCTCACGGAACGATCACCTGCCCGGCCGCCTGGGAACATTCGCGCTGTCTCGTTCGCATTTCCCAAACCTTGCGAGACATCATCCGGCAACATCATCCCACCGTGTGCATTGTTGAAGGCCTGTTTTTCGCCCAGAACCTCCAGACCGCCCTCACCATGGGCGAAGCGCGCGGCGCGGCGCTGGCGGCCGTCGCCGAAGCAGGCCTGGAAATTTACGAAATGGCTCCCCGCAAGGTAAAACAGGCGATTGTCGGCTACGGCGCGGCACAAAAACTGGCCGTGGCCAAAATGGTGCAACGCATGCTCGGCTTGCCCGAGCTGCCCGCGCCCGATGCCGCGGACGCCCTGGCGCTGGCCCTGACCCATGCCCAGGAAAACAGTCGTTACAGCCTCACCCCGGCAAAGCGCATTTGACCATGATCAACTTTCTCCACGGTCTGCTCGTCGAAGCACTGCCCACACAAGTCACGGTGGATGTTCACGGCGTGGGTTACGAAGTGCTCATCCCGCTTTCCTCCTTCGACAAATTGCCGATGCCAGGCAACGAGTTGAAGATCCTCACCCATTTGGCCGTCCGCGAGGACGCGCATGTGCTCTACGGATTCATGACCGCCGCCGAGCGCGACATGTTCCGGCTGCTCATCAACAACGTCAGCGGCATCGGTCCCAAGATTGCCCTGAACGTTCTTAGCGGCATGAGCGTCACCACTCTCCGCGGCGCTGTTTCCAATGGCGATCTCAAGTCGCTCTCCCAGATCAGCGGCGTCGGCAAGAAAACCGCCGAACGCATCGTGGTCGAGCTGAAAGATAAAATCGGCGCGGCGGGCGCGTGGGAAGCCATGAGCGCGCAGCGCAGCCTTTCCCCGGCCGATCAAAAGATCAACGACGCGGTGCTCGCCCTGATGGCGCTTGGATTCAAACAAGTGGAAGCTCACGATTCCATCCGCACCGCCCAGACTTCCCTGGGCCCAAATGCCACCGTCGAGGACCTCGTGCGGGCCAGCCTGAAAAAGGGAGCCTGATGCCGGAGGTCGCTACGAAACCCTTGTCGAAACCGCCGTCGAGATCCTCCGCGGTCGTGGTGCCTCATGTGGCCCGCTGGCATCAACGCCTCGGCGCCTGGCTGCTTTACTGCCTCATCAAGCTCGTTGCGGCGACGTTGCGCTATCGCTGGACTGATCGCTCCGGCTGCTTCGAGGACGGGAAGTTTGGCCCTGCCATTTATGGTGTCTGGCACAATCGGTTGGCACTTTCGATGATTGCTTATTTTGGTTACGTCAAAAAGCACAACGAGAGCGCCGGCCTGGCCGTAATGGTAAGCGCCAGCAAGGACGGCGGCTTTCTGGCGGGTGCGTTGGAGTGTTTTAGCGTGCAACCGGTCCGCGGTTCATCCAGCCGGCGCGGCGCTCAGGCCTTGCGCGAGTTGACGACATGGGGTCGGCGCGGCTACGACCTCGCCATCACGCCGGACGGCCCGCGCGGCCCGCGCTACATCGTGCAGGACGGAATCATCGCCCTGGCCCAACTCACGGAGATGCCCGTCATCCCGGTTTCGTACCACCTTGGCTGGAAGATCACCGTGAAAAGCTGGGACCGATTTCAAATCCCTCTCCCATTCTCGCGCTGCGAAATGATTTACGAAAAACCCATCTTCGTTCCACGCAACGCCTCTGCGTCCGAACGCGAAACCCTTCGCATGCGTTTGGAACAAGTGCTGCAAAATATCTCGAAGGATTAAACTCTCGCTGGTCGGGAAGGCGCGCTGCCCCTGTCGCCGCTTGTCACGCCATGGCTTCTGAGCGAAGGCGAAAGCGCAGCGTCAGGCGACGGAATCAATCGCTCCAGACAGTGGCGCTTGGACCAGCGTTCCCACTCATTTGCCGCCCTGCGGCGGAAAAATCGGCCGGTAATGCTCCTCGCGGCGCATGACTGACCTCACGTAACTCCTCGTTCCCGGGAAATTGATTTGTTTGATGAAGGCCGCGCTGTTGGTGACGGCAGGGCCCTGCTGCCATTTGAGAACATGGCTGCGTCCCGCGTTGTAATCCGCGAGCGCATACGGCAGCGGATTGTCGGTTTGAACGTAGCGCTTCAGAAGCTTTTGCAGATACCACGCGCCGGCGAGTGTGTTCGTGGCGGGATCATCCTGGCAGTTCCACGGCATCACTTTTATGTGCTCGGCCCCAGCCCACTCGCCGAAAGTTACTTCGCGAATTTGCATCAATCCCACTTCACCCGCCGCGCCACGCCGGCGTGGATTGAATCGGCTCTCCCGCCACACGACCGCTTTGACGAGCGCCGGTTCGAGACCATAACGTCGCGCCGCCGCCAAAATCGGCCCGTCCTGGCTATGATCGCGCCATTCGTACCACCACCAGCAACCGCCAGCCCCGAGCAACAGCAGCAAGAGGAACGCAAAGAAGAGCGGTCGTCTTCGCATTTCGGATTCCTTCCGCCATCCTCAATGCTCTATGCCTATTCCCGCCCTGCCGCCGCGATGAACGGTTTGAGTTCCTCCATCAGCTTGGCGAACAACTCCAGCGACACCTGCTGCGCGCCATCGCTCCACGCCTCCGCGGGATTCGGATGAACTTCAATCAACAAAGCATCCGCGCCCATCGCCACGGCTCCTTTGCACATGGCCATGACCAGGTCGGCCCGCCCCGCGCCCTGGCTGGGATCGATCACAATGGGAGAGTGTGATTCCTTTTTGATGATCGGAATCGTCGAGAGATCGAGAGTGTTGCGCGTGTAAGTTTCGAAGGTCCGGATGCCGCGCTCGCAGAACAGGAGATTCGGATTGTTATTGGACAGCACATACTCGCCCGCGAGCAGCCATTCCTCGATCCGCATCGACAATCCGCGTTTGAGCAGCACCGGTTTGCCCGTCCGCGCCGCCGCGATGAGCAACTGGAAATTCTGCGAATTGCGCGCGCCGATTTGAATGATGTCCGTGAATTCCGCCACCATCTCGGCGTGGTCTTCCGAAAGCAGCTCGGTGATGATGCCCAACCCGGTTTCGCGCCGGGCCTTGTCCAACATTTTCAGGCCCTTGAGCCCGAGCCCTTGGAATTCATACGGCGACGTGCGCGGCTTGAAAGCCCCGCCGCGAAGGACGGTGGCGCCCGCGGCCTTCACCGCGTGGGCCGTGGTCAGCAACTGCTTTTCACCCTCAACCGAGCAAGGCCCCGCCATGACTTGAAACTTCTTCCCGCCAATGAGATTGCCTCGCACGTCGATGGTGGAATTGGACGGATGCGCCTCGCGGCTGACGAGTTTGTAGCGCTTCTGCACCGGCATGACGCTCTCGACCGACTGCGGAAACGTCGATGGCAGATTCTCCAGGGACTGGTGCGTCAACTCGTCGCCGATGGCCCCGACGACTGTTCGCGCGACCCCGCGCATGACATGGGGTTTGTAGCCGAGTCTTTTAATTTCCCGGAGGACGGCATTTTCGTCCTTCTTCGAGATTTTTGGTTTTAGAACAATGATCATGTGGATGTTTGAGTTGTGCCGCGGTCACCACAAAAAAACCGCAGGTGGCGACCTGCGGCTGGGTGGGATTTTCTCGGTGACTAGCGCAGCCGCATACGCCAGCCTGCCGGCCGGAAGTAAAACCAGCCCGCAAAGCTGCTTGTAAAGTAAAAGCGGCTCGAATTCATCCTCTTCAGCCTATCAGAGCCGCGCCCAGCGTCAAGCGCCGTTCGGCACGAAGAAATTTGTGGGAGTAAAACCGGCCTGGCGCCAGCCGCGGCGCGCGCCAACCCCGGAGCGGGGTTTATCAGAAACCAAGCCCGGCCAGCCACAATCCACCGATCACAATGGCGGCGCCGGAACAGGCAAAGAGCAGCCCGCGATAGATGCGGCCCGCGCGCGCAAAGCGGGTCGTAAACAGGCTGATGGCCGACGAGAAAAAGATCATGGCCACCACTGTGCCAATGCCGAAGGAAGCGAGGTAGGTCACCGCGAGCGCGGTGGAAGGCATTGCCAGCGTGGGAATGATTCCCAAAAAATGAGAACTGCCGGCCAGCCCATGCAACGTGCCAATTCCGAACGCGGCATGCGTGTGCAGATGGCTTTCCGGTTTGGTGTGTGTTTGCGCGTCACCCTTGGGATGCATGTGGATGTGCACGTGCGTTTCAGCATGAGACGCGTCCCCAGGCCCATGAGTGTGTTGATGTTCGTGGGCGTGCACTCGCAAAGCAGTCCGGAGCGTCCACAAGCCAATCCCAATCAACAGCACTCCCACCAACCGGTCGCTCCAATTGGAAATAAGATTCACCGGCAGGATGCCGCGCAAAAGCAGCGAGAGAATGCCCACGACCGCCACGCCGGAGGCATGCCCGCCGCCCCAGCGAAGCCCGGTGAGCCACGCGCCGCGCCGCTTTTTGACGGCCAGGGGAGCGATCGCCGCCAGATGATCAGGGCCGGAAAAAACATGGGCCAACCCGGCGAGAACGCCCATTAGCACAACCAGCGCGGCGGAGGAATTGTTAGGGATCAGGTTATTCATGAACTTTACGCTTTAGGGATGCTACTATGATCAAACTTAGATCGACGACAAAAATCAGGACGACGGCCGTATCCATTGCGGCCACCCACGAACTGGAAGGCAAAAACTGCTCGGATCCCCACAACAAAAAGCCGAGGCCAAGCAGAGCCGCTTTGATGGTCTCCTTCGACGGAGATCGAGAACTCAACTGCAAAGCAATGTACGAAGACCCTATCAACACCAGCGACAACGCGCCCGCCTGGCGATGAATGGCGGCAAGCCCGAAGTAGTTCAGCGCGACGGAGATCAACAGCATTCCCAGGGCCGCCAGTGCGGAAATGAACAGGAGCGCGCTGAACCAGCGAAACAGTGTGGGCATATTTAATTCACTTTAACCGGGTTAAGCGGCGGCGCGGCGAAAAGATTCTCCTCAAAGCGCCGTTTCTGCCGCTCTGCCATCCAGACATTGATCTGCGTCAGGTCCGCCACTGGAGCGCCCGTAAACGGCAGCGTGTGCAGGTAACCGTCCGGGCCGAATTCCGGAGTCAAGGTGCTGGTCGCCATGCCGCGCACGAGTTGGCTGCGCCAGATTTGCAGCCACCAGCGCTCGTGCGCCGCCAATGCCTCGCCGCACTCCGGCGCGGCCGGGTGCGGCACCTGGGGGCCTTGATCATAGCCAACGCGGGCATGCACATGGCGGGCGCGTTCGGCGCACAATTCGAGAACGTCCGGCTCGGTGTCAATGAGCCGCTCGCAAACCACGCACCAATGCGAGAAGTCGCAGGTCAGCCTCAAGGCCGGCGCTTGCTGCAATATTTCATATGTGGTCCAGGGATTGAAAAGCGAGCGGCTTCGATGGGTTTCAAAGCTCAGGGAAATGCCGAGCTCATCTCCGATGGCGATTGCGTTGCCGAAAAAATCCACACTTTGGCCAACGCTCCAGGCATCGCAACCGGCAATGACTGTAAGGAACAGCGGCTGGCATTCGCCCGCCGCCGCCGCCTGCCGGCGCAGGGATTCCAGGTGTTCGGCAGGCGTCGCGTGGCGCTGCGGAACATAACTGCCAGCCGTGCAGATTTCCGCGATGTATTCCAACCCCGCGTCGTTCAGCCGCGCGCGAAATTCATGCCGCTCCGCAATCGAAGTCGGCGCCTGGCCTTCAACGCCGTCAAACCCGTGCTCACAACAGGCGTCAATGGCATCATAAAAGCTCCCGGTATGTCCCCAAAGTGTTTTGAAAATGTGGAGTTCCATGGCTGAGTTATGAATCGGCTGCGACACGGAAACCGACATTGTCGGCGCGTTCGTCCGCGAAACGCCAGTCCCGCCAGGCGCTTCGCAACAGGCGCGGCAGGTAATCCCACGCGCCCCCGCGCACAACACGGCGGGGGCTTTCCCTTTGCACCCAGGCCCTGCCATCGCCGGGCGCGCCGATGTAATTTGGATGCCAGGTATCCTCCACCCATTCGCAGACGTTTCCGTGGAGGTCATAAAGGCCAAAACGATTCGGCGGGTAACTGCCGGCCGGCGTGCGCCGCCCCGCTCCGACACGCAGGCCGTTTTCATCGTAAAGAAAATTCGCCATTGCCGGCGTAAGAGCATCACCGAATGCAAATAAATCAGGCGAACTGGCGCGGCAGGCGTACTCCCATTCCGCTTCACTGGGCAATCGATAAGCCCGCCCGGTTCTCGTCTCCAGCCAGCCACAGTACGCTTGCGCATCATGCCAGTTCACCTGCACCACCGGCAAATCGCCGGCTTCGTCCATCGCATGGTCTGGACGGAAGCAGCGGAACTCGCTCACTGTCACCTGAAAACGGCCCACCGCCAATCCGGGGGAAATCCCCACCCTGTGCGCGGGGCGTTCGGTGTCATTGGCAAATTTGTCGCCGCTGTTTTCGCCCATGGTGAATTCGCCCGCAGGCAGTTCCATCAGAAGCGGCGCTTCAGCGGTGTCGCGCCATTCCCGATGGGCTGGCGCGGGCTGAAAAATTGGAGCATTACTGGTCATCAATCCATCTCCCGTTGCGAACGTTGGACGGCGCGATCAGGTCGTATTCAGTCCAGCCTGCGGTGAGCCCGCCGTCGATGCCTATGTTCTGCCCAGTAATGTAAGCCGCTTCGTCCGAAGCCAGAAAATGGCAGAGAGCGGCGACCTCCTCCGGCTGACCCGGCCGTCCCAGCGGAGTCCGCCGCTGAATGAAAGGAATCTCGGGATTATTCGCAATGCCGGTGACGGCTGGGGTCAATATTGTGCCGGGACTAACCGCGTTGACCGTGATGCGGCGCGGCGCAAGCTCAATGGCGCCAAGTTTCGTGAGATGGATCACCGCGGCTTTGGACGTCGAGTAAGCCGCGCCACCCGGCGTCGCGAGCGTGCCCACAAAGGAGGCGGTATTGATGACGCGTCCCCCGTCGGAAACCACGCGTCCGGCATGCTTGATGCCGAAGGCCACGCCGTGGACATTGACATCGAGTGTCCGCCGGAGGATGTCATCTGTAAGCTCGCCAAAACCAATGCCCAACGGTTGTATGCCGGCGTTGTTAACCAGAATGTCGAGCCGTCCGAAATGTTTGCGGGCTGCGTCGCACATTGCCGCCACTTGTTCCTCGTGTGCGACGTCAACCTGGAAAAACTCCGCCTGGACGACGCGGGCGATGGTTTCGCCTTCCGCGCGGCGATCCGCAATCAACACAGAAGCCCCGGCGGCGAGGAACCGGCGCGCGATGGCCAGGCCGATGCCGGAAGCACCGCCCGTGACAATGGCTGCTTTGTTTGCGAGTGAGAACATGGATGGCAACTCAAGGGCGCTGGCTTGCGGCGGTCGATCCGTTGTCGGTGGGCCAGTCCCCGCGAATGCGGGCGGCGAGATAACGGTGAAACAGCCACACGGGCATTTCGAGGTGACTCAAACGTCCCGGTTGCCAGCCGCTGGCATAAAGGCCGCGTTGCACGGCGGTGCAGACTTCCATGTCTTCGAGATGAAAGGCGGTGAGTTGTTCGGTCGCCTGGGCTCGAAGCTGTTCGAAGTTTGGCAGTTCCAGCGCCTCCGGCGCGAGCAGCGTGGTTGTGAGCAATTTGAGCCGGTCCGGTCCGATGGGTTGCAAACGATACCAGATGACGCGGTCCGGCGCGGTGGCCAGAAGAAAGGTCGGGTGAATGAGGAACAATCCCCATTCGGATTTCTGGTCGTCGCTCAATCCCGGCAGTGGCGGCAGTGCGGTCGAGAAATCGCCCCGCTCCTCGAACTGAAGGTACGCTTCGCGCACCGAATCCTTATAGGGCAAATGTGCGCGGACGTAGCGGCGGCGTTCCTGCTCGGTCCACGTATCGCGTGCAGGCATCATGGGCTGGAGGCTTTTGTGATGAATGCCGAGATGGTGGTAGCTTTCCATGAAATTCTCCACCAGCACCTTCCAATTGAATGGACAATCCCACTCGCGCGCGATGGCCAATTTCATTTTCGGAAGGCGAAAAGCCGCGAGATCTGCCGTCATTTCGGCAAGGTCCTCAGCCAGCGGCGGGGCGTTTCCGTCGAGATTGACGAACACGAAACCCTGCCAGATTTCACTGCGGAACGGTTTCAGAAAAAAGTCGTCCCGGCAAAAATCTTCCGCCTGCTGCATCTCGGGACACGCCTTGAGCCGGCCGTCGAGTTCGAAGGTCCAGGCGTGATAGGGACAGAGGAAAAGCCGCGTATGGCCGCAGTCTGGCTGGCTGCCCCGTGCTTGCGCGGGCGAGTGACCGTCGTAACCAAAACCTTCCGGCATGATGTCCATCGAGCGATGAGGACACACGCGCGACAAAACCCGAATCGAATCGTCCTTGCCGCGCACGACGATGAGTGGTTCGCCGAGCAGGTCGAGGTTGAGAAAATCGCCCGCCGCCGGGAGCTGCGAAACGTGGGCGACGCATTGCCAGCCCGCGCGCAGCAAATGTTCAACCTCCCAGGCGAAAACTTCTTCATTCGTGTAAGCCTGCGCGGGCAACGTGGTGGCCCGGCTTAGTGGCCGGGCGGCGGCTTCCAGGATGCCGTGCTGAATCTCGGCGAGCGACAACTGCCGTTGCGCGGTTCGGGTGCTAAGCTGCCGGGCGAAGGCCAGTGGCTCGAAAGTGGGTTTCCAATCAACGGCGCCGGAACTCATGGCGTAACAAGGTTTCGGGAGTTCATTTCAACGGCATCGAAATCAATGCTGCGGCGCGCTTGAGGATGATTGCGGCAGTAAGCGGCGATCTCGCGTCCGCGCGCAAACCACACCCCGCCTTTTTCGCGCATGGCGACGATCAAATCCTCCAGCAATCGCACGCGCGAGGGACGGCCACTCAGCCAGGGATGAAGCGTCAACACGAAGCAGCAACCGAAATCGCGCATCGCCTCAAATTCACGCCACCAAAGATCGAACACCTTCGCGCAATTCTCGGGCACAAAGCCCCACGCCGGATCGGCGCTGAAGGCGAATTGTTCCCAGTCTTCGAGCATCCATTGGCCGGGGATTTCCACCAGGCCGTTCGCATGGAAATAAGGCACATCATCCCCCATCTCGCTGGCGCAATACGTGAGGCCGTGGCGGAGGAGCAGTTCGGGCGTCCACGGATTTATCTCGAACCAGGGCGCGCGAAAACCGGTTGGGCGCGAGCCGGTCAGCCGCGTCAAAATCTCGATGCTGCGCACCAGGATGGCTTCCTCTTCGGCTTCGCTTAGCGTCGCCAGCTTTTCGTGCAAGTAACCGTGCAAACCGATCTCATGGCCACCCGCAACGATGGCCTCGACCATCCGCGGGTGCTTTTCAGCGATGTAGCCGGGAACAAAAAAACTAGCGGGCACTTCGAGATGCTCCAACAATCCCAGCAGGCGCGGCACGCCGGTGCAGGGGCCGTATTCGCATTGCGACATCAGCGTTCGGCGGCGCGCCAGTCCGGCATCTTCGGACAGCGCAGTCGTTTCACCATCCACATCGAAGCAGATCATGGCGGCCACACGGTGTCCCTGCGGCCAGATGAAGCGCGGCTTCGGCATGAAGCGATCCGCGGGCGGTTTCAATTCATTCAACCTCATCGCCGGCCTCCGTGAGTTTGATCATGGGAAGTTTTTCCGGAACTTCCACAGGTGGGTGGATATGTTCCTCGAGCCGTTTTTTCAGCGCGAGAAACTCCGGCGAGATAAATTGCTCCGCGCTGCGCGGGCGGGGCACCGGATTTTCGATGAACTCGGCCACGCGGCCGGGATTGCAGCTCATGACTAGGATGCGGTCCGCCAAATAGGCGGCTTCATCGAGATCATGGGTGATGAACAGGATTGTCACATCGACCTTTTTCCAAATTTGCATTAGATAAGCCTGCATCTGGCAGCGCGTCTGGGCATCGAGCGCGGCGAATGGCTCGTCCATGATTAGAATGCGCGGTCCGTTCGCCAGCGCGCGCGCGATGGCCACGCGTTGTTTCATGCCGCCGGAAAGTTCATGCGGGTACAGGTTTTCAAACTTGGCCAGGCCGACCATATCCAGCCATTGGCGTGCCTCCGCCTCGGCGGTGTCGAGCGCCTTGCCGTGCATTTGCAGGCCGAACATGACGTTGCGCTTTACGGTAAGCCAGGGGAACAAGGTATAGCCCTGGAAGACCATTCCGCGATCCGATCCGGGCCCGGCCACGGCGCGTCCATCGAGTAAAATCTCGCCGCTTGTGGCCTCGTCCAGGCCGGCCACAATGCGAATGAACGTGGACTTGCCGCAACCCGATGGTCCCACAACACAAATGAATTCCCGGCGATGAACATCGAGCGAAACGTGATCGAACACGATGTGGGTGTTGCCATTGGAGCCGAAGGATTTTTTGAGTTCGCGCACCTTGAGAATAATCGGACGCTTGCGAATGCGTTCGAAGCGCGCCGATACGTCGGGCGATTGCTCGCGGTAGTCAGGAAGTTTAAGCTCACTGAGTGACATGCAATTTGATTTCCGGTTTGTCCTCGACCGGTTCAATGGTTTGCACTATGGGTTCGGCCATCTTTGGCCGGAGCCACGCGAACCAGGCCCGTTTGTTTTGCGCAGAGCGGGACTTGCGCTTCCACGGGAAGAGAACGGTCCCGAGCCAGGCCAGAAACAAATCCGTGGAAAAACCAATGATGCCGATCATGGCGATGGCCGCGTAGACGTTATCAAAATTCCGATAGCGCGCCTGTTGATTGATGAAATAGGTGATGCCGGACATGGTGCCGACGACTTCGGCGACAATGAGGTAGGTCCACGCCCAGCCAAGCAGGATCCGCATGTCAGTGTAAACATCCGTGATGGAAGCGGGAATGATCACACGCCGGACAAGCTTCCAGCCCGAGGCGCCCAGTGTCTGCGCGGCCTCCAGCAACCCGGGATCGACTTTGCGCACTGTGTTCGCAATGACCAGCACCTGCTGGAAGAAGGTGCCGATGAAAATGATGGCAATTTTGGGCGGGTCATCAATGCCCAGAACGGCAACACACAGCGCTCCGAAAGCGGGCGCGGGCAGGTAGCGGAAGAATTCGATGAACGGTTCCTGAAGCTTCGCGAAGAAACGGTAGGTGCCGCATAGGATCCCGAGCGGCAGCCCAAAGACGGAGGAAACGACAAACCCCAGGAAGATCGTGCGGATGCTGTGACCGAGACTCTGGTGCAGCCAGGGTTCGTTGGGCAACCGCGGCGGGGTCTTGAACGCATAGTAAAATGCACGGAGGACTTTATGCGGCGCGGGAAGATAAATGGGATTGGTCAGGTAACCTTGCGGGAGCGCCGTTCCCGCCGCGCGCGCTTTGGCCAACTCGTGTTCAAAGTCAGCCCGCTTCACGTCCATGTCCTCGATGAAATAATCCACGCTGCCGGGGTCAGTGACTCGATAGAGTGGATGCCAGAGCCACGGCACGTAACTAATCGCGCACCAGACTGCCATGGGCGCCAGAAAGGAGAGGATGGTAAGCTGGAGCTGCCGCTTTCGCGGCAGCTCCACTTTCAAACCGAGCCAATCGTGGTGCTTCATGGCCTGACCCTCTCCTGGGGGAGAGGGTTGGGTTGAGGGCGAACGGCAGCGCATCCGCGGCATGAGATTACCCATGCCACGCGCCGCGTCCGAAATTTCCTGGCCAAACGACTCATGCTGCAAGATCCCGACCCGGCGCTATTTCAAGCCCATGACAACGGCGGGAACCAGGTAGCTCGAAGGCTTCTGTGATGTCTTATAGACTTTGTTATCCATGTTAAATTTGTTGCCGATCTCCATTGAGCCATAGATCGAGTCGAGACCCGGGCCCTTTTTGAAGGCCGCCTTGGCTTCCGCGAGCGTCAGGAAATGCGTCCCGGGGATGTTCTTGGCGTAATCCGCGGGGTCAGCGCCGACCTTCGCCGCCATGATTTTAATGGCGTCATCCGCCGTCTTCGGGTCCTTCAAATAATCCACGCACTTGTAGAAGATCGCGGAAATCTTGGTCCACTCCTCCTTGTGTTGCGCGTAACTTGTGGGGTTGACGGCGATCACGTCGTAGATGAGCCCTTTGGCGTCAGCGCTGGTAAACAGTTTCTTGGAGCCCGGAACCTGCTTGAGCGCCTGACCGGAGATGGGATACCACGCGCCGATTGCCGAAACCTGGCCCGAGGCGAGCGTCTGGGGCGTTTTGTCCGTGGCGGTATTCACCAACTCCACGTCGGACTGTGACATGCCGTTGTCCTTCAGCGCCTGGAGCAACAACATGTGTTCCACCAGAGTCACTTCAATCCCGATTTTCTTGCCTTTCAAGTCCTTGATTGACTCGATGCCCGGCACGCCGACAATCATGTCGCTGCCTTCGCTGTAATCGACCAGGGCGATGATTTTGCTTTTACCGCCATTGGCGCCGGTGACCAGGGCGTCGCTCGCCACCACCATGACGCCGTCCACCTTGCCCGCGGAAAAGGCGTCGATGGAGGGCAGGTATTCGAACCAGACCATTTCAACGTCCAAGCCAGCGTCCTTGAACCACCCTTTTTGCTTGGCGACTTCCATGACGGTGTAACCCGGCCAGTCGCTGTAAGCGAGTTTGATGGGCGCTGCCATTACCCCGGCCAAACTGGCCAGGCCGACAACTGCAAGTGTGATCAGTGTTTTCAGTTTCATTTTCGTGTTGGTTTTTTCGTGTTGGATTTGCATTCGGCTGCTTAAATGCGCTAAAAGAGGCGCGCGTAGCGGTCGATTTCCCACTGGCTGACGCTTTGGTGGTAATCCTGCCATTCGGCGCGCTTGTATTTCACAAATTCGCTTTTCAATTCGGGGCCGAGAACCTTCTCAACGAACGGGTCGGCTTCGAAGGCATCGACCGCTTCACCCAGGGTGCGCGGCAGTTCCTCGACGCCGGCTTCGGCCAGTTCGGCGGGTGACAGTTCGTAAAGGTTCTCATGGTGCGGATCTCCGGGATCCAACTTTTCGCGCACGCCTTCCAGTCCCGCAGCCAGCACGAGGGCGGCGGCAAGATAAGGGTTGCAGGACGAATCGGCGTTGCGGCTCTCGCACCGTCCGCCACCCATGGGAATGCGGACCGAATTGGTGCGGTTGTTCGTGCCGAAGGAGTTGAAGACCGGCGCCCAGGAGTAGTAACTCATCGCGCCGCGGCGAATGAGCCGCTTGTAACTGTTCACGGTGGGAGCAAGCACCGCGCAGAGGGCGCGCCCGTGTCGGAGGATGCCGGCGACAAATGAGTATCCCAGGGCGGACAGCCCCAGCCCGCGCGGATCACGCTTGGGATCGACGGCGAAGAGATTTTCACCGGTTTTTTTGTCCGCGAGCGACATGTTGAAATGCGCGCCGTTGCCCGTTTTGTCGGCGAACGGCTTGGGCATGAACGTGGCCAGCAAACCGTGCTTCTCGGCGATCGATTTGGCCATGTAGCGGAAAAAAATGTAGCGATCAGCCATCGTGAGTGCGTCCGCGTATTTGAAATCGAACTCGAATTGCGAGTTGCCGTCCTCGTGGTCGAAGGAGTAAACATCCCAGCCCAGGCCATTCATGGTGGAGGCCATGTCGTCGAGCCACGGGAAGACGTCGAGGAAGCGCTTTACGTCATAGCAGCTCTTTTCGAGGTTGTCGTCGTGGTTCGGAACCAGGAGCCGGCCCTGCTCGTCCTGTTTGAGCACGTAAATCTCGCACTCGATGCCGAGGTTGAAAGTGAATCCCAATTTAGCCGCCTCAGCCTGAATGGTCTGCAGCAGCACACGTGTATTCAAAGGATATGGCTGGCCATGAAAATGGTTGTCCGCCGGCATCCAGGCAACTTCCTTGCGCCAGGGAAGCTGAATGATGTGATTGAGATCCGGCACGGAGGAAATTTCGTCGTCATTGGGCGCCTGACCCAGGCCGTCGAGAGCGTAACCCGTGTAGAGTTCGGACCCGTGGGCGAAATGTTCGAAATGCTCGATAGGTACGAACTTGCCCTTCGGCACGCCATGAATATCAACGTAAGCGCCGAGGCAATATTTCACGCCTTGGGCGACCAGTTTTTGTTTAAGAGCTTTCAGGTTGGAAGTGGAGGCAGGCGCGCCATTGCCGCGCGGCGATGGAGTGGCAGGCGAGAGCCGGGAACGGCCATTGGCGCGACGGGATTTGAGTTGAGGGGCGGAATTCATGTGAGTGTGGCGAAGTAACTTTGCGCGAGCGGCGGTTGCTCGGTCATGGCGCGGCGGACAAGCGCCGCCAGATCGGCAACCATCATTTGGAACAAGCTTTCTCCCTGCTGGCGTGTGGCGCGGCTGGGGAAACCGGTGACACCGTTTTTGCTCGTGCGGTTGACCGGGTGCGCGAAGACCAGGGCGCCGGTTCGATCCTCATCGTCCGCATCGGCGATCCGGTCCGGCCGCACCAATTGAGGTGCGATCGCCATCATCAACGCGGTCTCGGCCGCATTGGCGTGCCAGTCCTGCGCATCCGCGAAAAAGTCGGCGCGGACGCGCGGGCTGATCTCGGCCACGTTGCAGAGGCCAATCATGGCGCGGTCCCAGCGGCTGCGAATGATTTCGAGCGCGCAACGCAACGGCGCCGCGTTCGTGACATGGCCGTTGACGAGCAGCAGGCGCACGAAGCCCGCGCTTTGCAGCCAGTCGAAGATTTCCACCACGGTTGTCATCAGCGTCTGCGGCTGCAGTGCGATGGTGCCTGGCCATCGCCGTGAGTGACCGAGAGAGCAGCCGTAGGGCAGGGCGGGCAGTACCGGGACGCCGGTGATGCGCGACACTGCCTCGCAAAGCTTCGCCGCGTTACAGCTATCCATGCCGACTCCCAAATGCGGCCCATGCTGCTCGGTTGCGCCGACGGGGAGCAAACACAACTCGACTCCTGCCCGGCGCAGGGAACCGATTTCCTCCCAGGTCAGCGTGTCCCAGAGCAATGGCTTTTGTTCGAGCGCCGGGGTCATTTTTTGCGGGCTTTTTTGGAACCCTTCCGCTCGGGCCAGTAAGGCGGTGGCGGAAGTTTGGTTGGCGGTTTGTGTCCGAGCTTGCCGGCGTTCACGAGTGACGCGAGCACATCCATGATTGCCCGCGTGCCGACGAGAGCGGTCATGTCACTTGGATCGTAGGAAGGCGCAACTTCCACGACTTCCATGCCGCACAAGCCTTCGCGCGCCACCAACCGCAACAATTTCAACACCTCGCGCGGCAGGAAGCCGCCAGGTTCCGGCCAACCCGTCCCCGGCACGAATCCCGAGTCCAGCGAATCCACATCGAAACTCAGGTAAACAGCCTTGGCGCCTTTCCAGGCGACATCGAGTGCGATTTCGGCTGCTTTCTCGACGCCGATGTTCTCGATGTCCTCGATGGTAAGGACGGTTGTGCCGCGCGAACGGCCTACTTTCACTCCCGGCCGGGGCGCCTGCCAGCCGCCGATGCCGAGTTGCACCAGATTCACCGGCGGCGCATTGGGAATGTTGGTGGCATGGAACCACGGTGTGGTGTGCATGCGTTCGTCCATGTCCGTTTCCTGCGTATCGACATGCCGATCGATGTGGATAATCCCAACCGGTCCGTCAATATACGGCGCGATGCCGCGTACATCGGGATAGCCAATCGAATGATCGCCCCCCAACATGATGGGAAATACGCCACTTGAGCGCGCGTGGGCAACGGCCTTGGAGATTTGGTCGAATCCTTTCTCGATGTTTGCGATTGTGAAGACGTCGCCGAGATCGCAGAGCTTCAGCGACTCCCGCAGATCGACTCCGAGTTCGTAATTATACGTGCCATAGAGGGCGGAGATGCGCCGGATTCCTTGCGGCCCAAAGCGCGTGCCGCTGCGATAGGTTGTGCCGATGTCAAAGGGCACGCCGATGACTGCGGCTTCGAACTGCGAGACCTTGTTTACGTCCTCGAGGTAATGAGACTTGACGAAGGTATTGATGCCGGCAAAGTGCGGCAACTCGCCGCGCGCAAAGCAAGAGATGGTTCGGTCCTTGATGGATGGCGCGGCTTCGAGGCCGTACGCGAGGCAACGATCGACCTCTTCCTTCCAGCCTTTGGAACCCAGCTCTGCCTCGCGATATTTCGCCCAGGCGCCCTGGCGAACCGCGGGATCGAAGACTTCCGGGTGCGGATGGCCAGCGGGCGTTTGCCCGGGCAGATCATGAGCGGCGTGATCCACAGGAGCCCAGGGATATCCTTCCGGATGCCTGGGGTGCGGATGGTGCGACGAGGGCAGGTTCGGATACGGCTGACCGTGCTCGGCGTGGTGATGTTGACCGGGCACAAACTGATGGCCGGAGGCTTCATGATGCTCCTTGCCTTCGAGGTGTGCGAGACCGTGTTGTGCGGCTTTGCTGGCGGAACGGACGCGGCGGCTGAGGTTGCGCTTTTTGGAATGCGAATGACCAAATCCCATAACAAAAGAAAAAATAAATACGGACGGCAGACATTGAAAAACTGCTGATAAAGACCCACTGTTGCGCAGCGTGCGCAGAGCGGGATCGGAGGCGAGGGATCAGCGCACAACCGGCGGGCCGCAGCAAATCACGATGAGGGTTTGCCACTTGAAGAGACGAC
The DNA here is from genome assembly GCA_021325145.1 of Verrucomicrobiota bacterium. Taxonomy (GTDB): domain Bacteria; phylum Verrucomicrobiota; class Verrucomicrobiia; order Limisphaerales; family Pedosphaeraceae; genus JAJPHR01. The sequence goes on from JAJPHR010000103.1 coordinate 116,212, forward strand.
GATCATCACACCGCTGAAGGGCTGAATAAGAAACGTACGTCGTCACAAATTTCCCTAGAGCAGGAGACGTACCACCGAGTGAAATCACGCACGGTTGATTCCGATGATTGTGAGAATCAAAGGGATATGACGCAAATCAAGGACACGCTTTAAAGCGGGAAGGGGAAAATCGCTGCTCGGAATTGTTCAGCCTGCTCACAATAGCTCACGCCTAGGGATTGAGATTGCGATCAGGAACAATCAAGAAGGAAACATGGAGGCTGAAAAAAAGCCCCCGGCCAGGGAAAAACCTGGCCGGGGATGAACCGAACAGAACTAACCTAAATTCCGGATTAGAAGGAGTAGATGAAGTTGAGCGCGACCAGGTAGGAGTTGCGTTTCGATCCCGGGGTGCCGCCTGGACCGGGGACACCGGCATTGATAATGCCACCGGCGGGCGTCAAGGCGCCGCCATAGTAGTGGCCAGTGCCGTCCGCCTGATGGTCCCAACGCACCTCAAGGCGGCTCACGACGTTTTTCCAGAGGTCATACTGCACCGTGCCGGTCAAAGCCATGACCTGTGATGGGGCTACGAGTGGCAGGTTCCCCGCGCCGTTCACGCCCGCGCCGTATTGCCAGAAGTATTCGGCCCGGCCATTGATGATCATTTTCTCGGTCGCCTGGTACGAGACATACAGATCGGCCGCATCAGCCCAAGCGCCATGCACCGGCCCGATGCCCGCATAGGTCTGACCGTTGGGGATGCCAACATAATCATAGGAAAAACCCGTTTTCAGCCCGGTGACCGGGGTATTGATGGTCGCGCCGACATAAAGGTTTAACTGGTCTCCCGCAACCGCAGCTCCGCCGTTCCAGCCATTGACGATTGAAGCGTAGAGAGACGAGCCTGAAATCCAGGACCAGTTGGTTGGTGCAGTGAAGGCGACTGACCCCATGTAGGTCTTGTAAGATTCCGCCTTGGGAGGATTGGCGCGCCCGACCACCGCCTGGCCCACGCCGCCAACATTGGCTGGGTTGATGGTCTCACCACCGATGATTGGTCCGGTAGTGTTGGCGACACCGAAGCTCGTGCTCACCCAGTCGGCGAATTTGTAAGTGCCCTGCACGCCCGTATGCGTGGTGGGTTCAATCGTGTAACCGTAGGAATGGGTATAGTTAGGGTTGGCAGCGCCATCGAAAACTTCATAGCCGAGAATTGAATCCCAAACGCCAACTTTCCAATCGATGCCGTTGCCGATGGGCGTGCGCAGGGTCACGTACGCCTGTCGAATCCCAAAGTCGGTTGCCGCGATCCCGCCAATCGGCGAAGTGCCGAAAAAATTGGCATCGGGACCAAAAATCAAATCGACATCATAACCGGCAGCCCACTCGCTCTCATCCAAAGCCTTCGAAATGCTCAGTTTGACCACATCCAGGTTGAAGCCATCGGCCTTGCCTGGCGTGTTGAATGCGTAATTGGGAACGTGGGCATTGCCAGTGCCGGGGTCCCAGTGAATTGAAGTGCTCACATACCCGCTCAGGGTAGTTGAGGCGACAGCCGTCAGGACAGAACTTGGCTTCTCCTCCGCTTGCGCGACAGCTCCCAAGCTGACCATTCCGAGGGCTGCCAATCCCAATGTCCATTGATTTATCTTCATTCTTAGTTCCTGTTCTTTGGTTAGTTGTGTTTCATTCAGGGTTTCACCCGGCTATTGGTGTATGCTCCATAGCTGGATGGATTGATGCTCGCCAGTGGTCATCACAGGATGTTGCCGCAACTTGGGCAGGACACACCCTTAGAGCAACTGAAAAACGACGCATGCGGACAGCAAGGCAAATCGCGTGCCAGATAAAGCGATTTCACAACTGGCTGCGGGGCAAATGGTTGTAGGAATTGGTTCTGGTGCGGAGGCGTTTCTTTTCAGCCATGCTGGTCAAATTGAGCCACTTGCAGGCGGGTGGCGCTGTACAAAAAAAACCCCTTCCAGTCTCCCGGAAGGGGTTTCGGAGGTTCTAAACCGGATTAGAACTTATAGATGATATTCGCGGCAATCAGGTAAGCGTTGCGCTTGCTTGCCAGGCCGGTGTTGAGTCCGGCATTGACTACGCCCGCTGGCGTCAGAGCCCCGCCATAAGCGTGGCCGGTGCCGTCAGCCTGGTGGTCCCAACGGACTTCCAAGCGGCTGATTACGTTCTTCCATAGGTCATATTGGACCGTGCCGGTCAGGGCAAATACTTCGCCCAAAGCGCCCACTCCGCCTACTCCCGGGTTGGGATTGCCGATCGGGCCACCGACCTTGTCTTCCCACAGGTATTCAGCGCGCCCATGGATGCTCAACTTCTCGGTCGCCTGGAACGAAGCATAGGCTGCTACGTCGTTCGCCCAAGTACCGCGCGTCGCGGCTGCCGGGATGCCGGCATAGACCTGACCTTCGGGCTTGCCGAAGTAGTCGTACGAAATGCCCGTCCGTAGCCCGGTGACCGGGGTATTGATGGTTGCGCCCGCATACAGGTTGATCTGATCACCGCTGGTGGTGGTACCGCCGCCCCAGCCGTTGATGAAGCCTGCATACAGCGTGGAGCCTGCCAGGAAGCTCCAATCGTTCGGGGCCGTCAAAGCAACGGATCCCATATAGGTCTTGTACGACTCAGCTTTGGGAGGATTTGCGCGCCCAACAACTGCCTGACCGACACCGCCGACATTGGCAGGATTGATGGTCTCGCCGCCGATAACCGGGCCGGTGGTATTGGCGATGCCGGCAGATGCGCTCAGCCAGTCCGCCACCTTGTAGGTGCCCAACACACCGGTGTGCGTGGTCGGTTCCAGGGTGTACCCGTAGGAACGGGTATAGTTGGGGTTGTTGCCCGCGTCGAAGCTTTCATACCCCAGGATGCTATCCCACACGCCGATTTTCCAATCGATGCCATTACCAATGGGAGTGCGCAGGCTCACATACGCCTGCTTGATGGCGAAGTCGGTGGCTGCGACGCCGCCAATCGGCGAGGTGCCGAAGAAATTGGCGTCTGGTCCAAAGATCAGGTCCACATTATAACCGGTCGCCCATTCGCTCTCGTCGAGAGACTTGCTGAGGTTGAGTTTGACCACGTCCAGGTTGAAGCCGTCGGCTTTGCCCGGGGTGTTAAACGCGTAGCCAGGAACGTGCGCATTGCCAGTGCCTGGGTCCCAGTGGATGGATGTGCTGACATACCCGCTCAGCGTGGTCGAAGCGACAGCCGTCAAGACCGAACTTGGCTTCTCTTCCGCTTGCGTTACGGATGCGAGGCTGACTGCTCCAAGGGCAGCCAGTCCCAATGTCCATTTATTGAACTTCATTTGGTTCCTCCGATGTTAGTTTGGTTCTGTTCTGTTAGTTACTTTTTCTGTATGCATTGACGGGCAAATCCGGTTTACCCGGCGCCAGGAATGGCGCATTTCCACGATAGATAGGGAAAACCATTCCGTTTGACAACAAGTTTTTTTCATAATTCCTGCCCGGCTGCCGAGCTTCGGCGCCTGTGCAGATTCGTCTGCCAGAGGAATTTACGCACATTTTGACCGTTCCCTCCCTTGCTCGCGAGGTTTTGAATCGTCGGTTCCCGGAGACAATCTTTGTCTCACTATAGGGCATCGAAAATCCGTGAAACCGCCTCCAAATGCATCAATAAGGCCAATTTTGCCATGCTCAGCACTGGTGCCGGGAGGGTGGAATGGCCTTTGCTATTGAACTTTGCGTGATTCGCGAAATCTCAACCATAACAGTCAGGTCCGCCCAGAATACGATCTGGTTTTACCCCTGCTAGAAGCGCTATATGCCCTCGTTCACCTACGTCGCCCGCGAAACCTCCACCGGCCGGGAAATTCGCAATACCGTTGAAGCCGCCACCGAGCAAGCCGCCATTACGGCCTTGCTCAACCGAAACCTTTTGGTCGTTAACATTGCCGAGAAGGTCGGCAAGAAAGGCAAGACCTCGGGTGGCAAAGTGGCTCTCCAGGACCTCGTCATTTTCACCCGGCAATTGGCCACCATGGTCGATGCCGGTCTGGCCATGGTCCAGTCCCTCCAGGCCCTTGCGGATCAGACCACCAACAAAGTCATGCGCGATGTCATTAAAGACATCTGCTCGCGCGTCGAAGCCGGCGACAGCTTTTCCGAAGCTCTCTCGAAGCATCCCAAGGTCTTTAACAAGCTTTTCATCTGCATGGTTGGCGCTGGCGAAAAAGGCGGATTGCTCGCTGAAATCCTCTCCCGGCTCGCCACCTACCTGGAAAACGCCGCCCGCCTCCGGCGCAAGGTGAAGTCTTCGATGATGTATCCCATCGTCGTCACGGTGGTCGCCATCAGCATTACCATCTTCCTGCTCGTCAAGGTCGTGCCCGTCTTCGGCGAAATCTTCACCAGCTTCGGGGCCAAGCTCCCGGCGCCCACGCAGTTCCTGATCACCACCAGCAATCTCCTCAAACGCTACCTTATCCTGGTCCTCATGGCGGGTGGCGCGGCGGTTTACGGCTGGATCTATTTCATCAAGACCAAGACCGGCCGGGAATTCTGGGATTCCCGCCGCATCAAATTGCCCATTTTCGGCCACATCGCCCATAAAATCTGCCTGGCGCGCTTTACCCGCACCTTTGCCTCGCTTATCCGCAGCGGTGTGCCAATCATGGAAGTCATGAACATCGTCGCCAATACCTGCGGCAATGTGGTCATGGAAAAGGCCGTCAAGGTTGCCGCCGGCGACATCGAACGCGGCGAAAGCATCGCCAACGCCCTCGCTAAACATCCCGTCTTCCCCGCCATGATCGTCCGCATGATCACCGCCGGCGAACAAACCGGCAAGATCGACATCATGCTCGAGCGCATCTCCGACTTCCTTGACGAGGAAATTGAAACCATCCTTTCCGGCCTGACCGCTCTCATCGAGCCCATCCTGATCGTCTTTCTGGGTGTCGTGGTCGGCGGCATTGTAATTTGTATGTTCCTGCCCATCTTCAAGATGAGCGAAATCATCAACCCGCACCATTAAACGATAGGGTTTCATACGGTTCCATCGAGAGGAGGGCCTGCATCCGGCAGGCCCTCCTTTTTTTGCCGGCCTCATAATCCCGATTCCAGGTACACAGCGGCGATCCCTATGCTTGCGAAGGTGAAACACCCAACTCCTGCCCCGCTCAGTTGGAGCTTGGTGGCTGGTGTTTATCTGGAACTTGGTGCTTGGCGCTTGGTGTTTATTATATATAACCCGTCCCAAGGCCGGTAAACATTAGGTTTTCTGCACTTTCAACCCGTCCCAGGCGCCTCCGACTCGTCCCAAAGCTCATCCGGATATAAGAAAGATGACGCTCTCGGTAGAACGGAAAGTCTGCCCCCGTTCACTGAGGCATTACCCTCTTCCCACGCTTCTGCTTGCCGTTTGCCTGCTTCCCCTTTATTTATCTTTGGACTGCGGCGCTGCCGCCATGGGTAAAGCCGGAAACGCATGAACAACGAAAAAATTGACACCAACCATAAGGCTCTCCAGATCAATCTGGACGCCAAGCGCTACGGCACCTTCGCCGAGATCGGCGCGGGGCAGGAAGTCGCGCGCTGGTTTTTCCACGTGGGCGGCGCGGCGGGCACTGTCGCCAAAACCATTTCCGCCTACGACATGGGCGTAAGCGACGCGATTTACGGGACCAGCGAGCGCTATGTCAGCCGGAAACGTCTCCAGTCGATGCTCGATTACGAGTTCAACCTGCTGCTCGAGCGCTTGAATGCTTCGCGCGGTGACAAATGCGCGTTTTTTGCCTTCGCCGACACCGTGGCCACGCACAGCTACACGCGCAAGGAAGCGGGGCATGGGTGGATGGGCATGCGCTTCCAGTGTGAATGCCATGCCGAACCTTCAGAAATCATCATTCACGTCCATATGCTCGACACGGAAAACGTCCGCGAGCAGGAAGCCCTGGGAATCATCGGCGTCAATCTGATCTACGGCGCGATCTACCAATATCAGCAGCCGGAGGCCCTGATCGCTTCGCTGATGGACAATCTGACCCGGGACCGCATCGAGGTGGACATGATCCGCTTTTCCGGGCCGGCCTTCGCCGGCGTGGACAACCGCCTGATGAGCCTGCAACTCGTCCAGCAAGGCCTCACCGAAGCGGCCATGTTTACCGCGGAAGGCGAAGTCGTCCAGCCTGCGGATGTCCTTTACAAGAAGGCGGTGCTCGTGGAGCGCGGCAGCTTTCGCCCAATCACGAACACCACTCTGGACATGCTCGAACGGGCGCAGGAACAGTTTCTCCAGGAACCGGAAATGAAAGGCGAGGAACCAGTGGTCCTGATGGAAATGACCTTGCGCAATCTTCTTTCCGGCAGCGCCATTGACCACAAGGACTTTCTCGCCCGCGTGGATATTCTCAGTTCCCTTGGCAAAATGGTGCTCATCTCGAACTTCGGCCGCTATCACCGCCTGGCCGCGTACCTGGCGCGCTACACCCACAAACTAACCGGCATCGTGCTGGGCGTGCCAAGTTTGCGCGAGATTTTCGACGAAAAGTTTTACACGGACATGGAAGGTGGTTTGCTCGAGTCGCTGGGCCGGCTTTTCAAGAGCGAGGTGAGACTCTATGTCTATCCGTGGCTCAACCCGGCGACGAACCAGGTGGTGACCGCGGAGAACATGGAAGTGGCGTCCAATCTGCGGCATCTCTACGCCCATCTGCTGGAGAACAAATGCATCGAGCCCGTTCACAGTCACAATGTGGAGTATCTGCCGATTTACTCTCGCGAGGTGCTGGCCAGGCTTCAGGCCGGCGATCTCAGTTGGGAAAAGATGGTTCCACCCCCCATCGTGGAAATCATCAAGAAAAATCAGTTGTTCGGCTACCAGCCGACGCCGGGTTGCGAGCAAATTTGAGTGGGGCCGACCGGACAGGCTGTAGGTGGGGCGCGTCAGTCTGTGCGCGCCGTGTTGCGTGTGCGGACAGCGGGTGGAGGACTGGCCCGTCCTGCCGTTGATGTAACTATTCAATCACGCCCATTTCCTCACCTATATCACTCGTCTTCCTTCCCGCTTCACTGCCAGCCCATAACGGCTGCCATTTTTGTTTAATCTGATCGGCACGCCGAACGCATCGGAAAGAAAGCGTGCGGTCAACACCGTCGGCTTTTCTCCCGCCGCGAGAATCTCGCCGCTTTTCAAAATTAATACGTGCGAGAAAACCGGCATGATCTCTTCCACGTGATGAGTGACGAGCACAAGCGTAGGCGCATTGCGCTGGCGGCCCAAACGCTGAAGGAATTGCAGAAAATGTTCGCGGGCGGCCGGGTCCAGACCTGCGCACGGCTCGTCCAGTATCAGCAAGCGCGGATTGCCCATCAACGCCCGGCCAATCAGCACCCGCTGGCGCTCGCCTTGGGAAAGAAATACCCAGGGCCGTTCCGTAAGGTGCTCGCACTCGATTTGCCGGAGCAGCCGCAATCCGCGTTTGCGGTCCGCAGTGGTTATCCGCCCCCAGAAATCGATCATCGCGTATTTGCCGCTGACGACTGTCTCCAGCGCCGGTTCCGTGTCGGCCATCAATTGTCGAATCGAAGAACTCACCAGGCCGATCTCCTTGCGAAGTTCGCGCCAGTCGGACTTGCCATAACGCTGGCCGAGTACCGCAATTTCACCCGTCGTCGGCATGAGATACCCGGTCAGGGCGCTCAGCAGCGAGGTCTTCCCGGACCCGTTGGCGCCGAGAATGGCCCAATGCTGGCCGCGCTCGACCCGCCAACTGACATCGTTCAGAATGACCGTCCCCCCGCGCTCGATGCGCAAATTGGAAACTTCGAGAATCGGTGCTCGCACCAAACGAGTGTAACAGCCAGCCCTCTCGTTTCAATCCCGGCAGTCGCGTAACGATTTACTCCTGGCTCTGTCTATACGGTGAAAGCAACTCTGGCCATGAACAGAAAGGTTTTAATCATATTGTTTGCGTTTCTGATCGCGGGATTGGCCCTGCACCAGGCGCGCCGCGCCGCGCCTTCCCCATCCACGAATTCACCCGCCACCGCTCCTTCGGCTTTTTTACGTCCACCGGGGACGCGCACGGCGGTTGGCGCATCCTCACGGTCGGCTGAGCCACAGGTGGACAAAGTGCCATACACGAATTTATTCACCCGAATAATGGCGGGGGAAAAAATACCACCTCTAACTCTCGAACAAGTTGCTCCTTACCTTGACGCAAACCGCCGCAATGCCGAGAGCCTCATCGCCGCCTACATCGTCACGGGCAGTGAGAAGGCATTGTTGGAGGAAGCGAAGCAAAAGTATCCGAATGATCCTCGCGTGGCCTACTTCGCCGCCGTGCGGGCGGATTCGCCGGAAGATCGCCAGCAATGGCTCAACGCTTTCAAGCAGTCCGCCCCCGACAATCCCCTGCCGAATTATCTCTCCGCGCTCGACCACTTCAAAAACAACCAGATTGGTGAAGCCATGCAGGATCTCACCGTCGCTGCCGCGCAACCGAAGTACCAGGATTACTCCGCTGAGTTCGTCCAAAATGACACTGAAGCCTATCTGGCTGCGGGTTATTCGGAAGCGGATGCCAAAGTGCAGGCCAGCGCGTCGTTGATCCTTCCGCAACTGGCCCAGTTGAAGCAACTGGGAGTGAACCTCGCCGATTCCGCCAAATCGTCCCTGCAAGCAGGGGACGCGGCCTCGGCTCAGGCGCTCGTGCAGGCGGGCCTCACGCTCGGGCAACGATTGGAAGAGCCGGGCGGGGGAAATGTTCTCATCACCGACCTGGTCGGCATCGCCGTTGAACGGCTGGCGCTCGGCGCGCTGGACCCCGCCACGCCTTACGGCAACTCCGGCCAAACCGTTCAGGACCAAATCGATCAGGCCCTCGGGCGTCGCGACGCCATCAAGTCCCTTTCCCAACAATTCGAAGCAGTGGTGCCGACTCTTTCCGACCAGGACTTGATCGGCTATCTCGACCGGCAAAAGATCTCCGGCGAAATGGCCGCTGAACGATGGGTGCTGGCCAAATACGCCACGAAATAACAGGCCGCGTTGCCCGACCACGGAGCGCGGCTCTGTGGCGCCCGGCGAAAAGGTCGCACATAATAATATCCGCGCGGCGTTTGAACCTTTTCCCGCCTCGCGCATTCCACAAGGTATAGAATGCTGGTAGTGGCTGAACCCGAACAACTGCCCGTGCCGGAAGCCCGGGCCGGGAAACCCGACGCCTGGGAGGCGCTGTTCAAACGCTATCAACTTCCTTTGTATGTGTATGTTTTCGAGTTGGTGCACAACGAACAAGCCAGCCTGGACATCGTCCAGGAGACGTTCATCAGCGCGGCCCGTTACCTGCCGGGCTTGCGCGAGGACGAAAAATTCGGCTCCTGGCTGTTCAGCATTGCACACCAAAAATGTATTCAAAGCTGGCGCAAACACGGGCGCGAGCGGGAGTTTACCGAGGACCAGGCCGGCGCGCCTCCGGAATTCGATGACGCGCCGAGCGAGTTGCTTATTCGCAAGGAGCAGGAGGAGGAATTCATGCGCTTGATTTCGCAACTGCCGCTGGCCCAGCGCTCGGTGTTGCTATTGCACTTTGTGGAAGACTTTTCGCTCGAAGAGATTGCCGAGATCACCGGCAGCCAGCTTGGCACCGTGAAATCCCGGATTCATTACGCCAAAAAGGGGCTGCGAAAATTGATCGAGGAAACCAACCACGACTTATGAAAACACCGCGCGAAATCCTGTTGGACCGTCACCGCAAGGCGGAGGCGCGACTGGACGCGATTCGTGAGCGCATTTTGGCGACAGAACTGCCGGTCAAAGCGGACAGCCGCTCCCTTCCGCTGGACCATTCCTTCAGCCTGGCCGTTGCCGGCATGAAACTCTGGCGGGAATTGATCCTGCCTTGCCGCCGCATTTGGTGTGGCCTCGCGGCTGTGTGGCTGGTCATTGCGGTGATGAATGTCACGTCCAAAGACTCGCCCAAAATCGCCAATCGTCGGACTTCTCCGCCCAATTCCGAGATCCTGATGGCGACGCGCGAGCAAAGACTGCTGAGGCAGGAATTGCTCGGGTCATCGATAATTCCTGCCGCGCCTCCCGGCGTCGTTCCGCCACGAAGCGAGCGGCGTGAACGTGTCCTGTTTGCCTGATTTTTTATGCCTGATCCAACGCCATCTCCTGCCACTCCCTCCGGGAGTTGGTCCCTTGCCCGGCGGTTGCTCGTCGTGGTTGCCGTAATTATTACCGCCATAGCCCTCACTTACGCAGTCATCGACTGGCGCGGGAAGCGGGCCTGGGAAGCTTACCAGAGCGCCAGGGGAGCGCTGCCCGAATTCGCAGCCTTCATTCCGCCACCAGTCCCGGACGAGCAAAACTTTGCGATGACACCGTTCCTGGCGCCACTGTTCGATTTCAACCCGCTCCCACTCCAGCCCGGCCAATCCAACTGGCGGGACACGAATGGTCACAACCGGGTCACCTCGGAATTTAATGTGTTGTCAAGCGCGGGCGATCGGACTCCGGCAACGGGCGTCTGGCGGCAGGAGCACGCGACGGATCTGGGCGAATGGGTCCGGATCATGCGCAAAGCCAAGGCCCACGGCGTTGCTGACGACGCGCAAGTATCCGCGCCATCGGATCGACAGGCTGCCGCGACCGCATTGCTGGGTGAGTTGGAGCGATTTCGACCCGTACTGGAGGAATTACGCCAGGCGAGCCAGCGACCCCAGGCGAGGTTCAACATTCGATATAATGAGCCGGACCCGTGGTCGATTCTTCTGCCGCATCTGGCCGTTCTCAGGGGCGCGAGTCATGCTTTGCAACTTCGGGCTTCCGCGGAACTGGCGCTGGCAAACCCGCAGGCCGCATTGGAGGATGTTCACCTCATTTTCCACCTGGCCGGGACCATCAAGGATGAGCCCTTCCTCATCACGCATCTAGTCCGGATCAAGTTGCTCGACGATGCCGTCCAGACCATTTGGGAAGGGTTGGAAGCGCGGCGGTGGTCCGACGCGCAATTGCAGGATTTCCAGGCACAACTCGGGCAAATGGCCGTTCTGCGCGATCTTCAAATGCCGCTGGGCTCGGAACGGGCAGCGGACAATCTGACCTTCGATCTGCTGCGGACGCAGCGGGATCGCGCCCGCATGTTTTCTAGTCTGACTGGAGCCGGCGATTCCATGGCATACGTTTTTCTCCTGGCTCCGCGGGGCTGGATTTATCAGGAGCAGGTTACTTGCAACCGGCTGTTCGATGATTACCTCACCCCCGGTTTTGATCCTGCAGCCCAGCAAATCAAACCCGATTTAATCGACGCCAGGACGCAAGGATTGGGCAAAGTGTTGCAAGGAAGCCCGGCTTCCCTGGTCTGGAACCATCTGGTCATGGCCAGGCTGCTCCTGCCCGCGCTGGGGAGGGTTTTTCAGAAGAGCGCGATGGACCAAACGGGGATCGATCAGGCTGCCTTGGCGTGCGCGCTCGAACGCCACCGGCTGGCCACGGGCCGTTACCCGGAATCGCTTGACGCACTCAAGCCACGCTTCATCCAGGCGCTGCCGCATGATGTTTGCAACGGGGAGGCGCTCAAGTATCGCGTGACTCAGGATGGCCGTTTCATCCTTTATTCGGTCGGCTGGAACGAAAAGGACGACGGCGGTGTGGTGGCCGTGAAAGGCGAAGTTCAGGATTCCGAAGGGCTCCGACAAGCTGCTGCCTCCGGTAACTCAGGCCCAACGCGCGCCAACGTCCAGGATCCCGCCCAAGGCGATTGGGTCTGGCAGTATCCCACGAACGCGCCGTAGCACGGATTCAAGGACTCGCAGCAGCCGGTGTGAGGAGGCGGCTGCGAGATTCTTCTTGAGCCCACCCAGCCCTGCATGGGCCACACAGCGAAAAAGTGGGAAAGGCCAAAGGTTCGAGCTTTTTCCCAGCCGGGGTGAACACCCCATTGAGTGGAGAGTAAAAGACCGTAAATTTGCCGCGCTTGTGTAAAGAGTGCGGCGGCGCGAATGGCCCAGGGAACATTCCTCAAGCGTCTTCCGCACTGCCACCCGGATTGGCTGCCTGCTCCCGCTTCCACACGGCGCGACGTGTCATGGGAAGAGGCTCCACCGGAGATAACTAAACTCACTAAAATCAGATTAAATATTATGCAGAGGAAAGTAACTGTTCTATTGGCCGATGATCACCGGGTAGTCCGACAGGGTTTGCGCGCTCTTGTCGCTGGTGAACCCGATTTTGAAGTCGTGGGCGAAGCTGACAACGGCCGCGAGGCTGTGCTCATGGCAAAAAAACTCCTGCCCGATGTGGTGGTCATGGATATTGCGATGCCGCTTCTCAACGGCCTGGAAGCCACCCGGCAAATCCTGCGCCAGTTGCCTTCGACCAAGGTGCTGGTCCTCTCCTCGTATGGCGATTACGTGCAACCGTTGACCCAGGCCGGCGCCGCCGGATACCTGATCAAGCAGACCGCCGCCAGCGAACTGTTGAACGCAATCCGCGAAGTGCGGAAAGGCAACGCGTTTTTCAGCCCTTCCATAGCGCGACGTTTGCGCGACCAATGCCGGGGCTCGTTAGGCGGCAACGGAAGCCCGGCGGATGCGGCAACGGAGGTTCAATTGACTTCGCGCGAGTCGGAAGTTCTCCAACTCATCGCCGAAGGCCAGCCGAACAAGCAAATTGCCGACGGTTTGGGCATCAGCGTCAAGACGGTTGAAAAGCACCGGCAAACCTTGATGGCCAAATTGAACATCCATTGCATCGCGGATCTGACGCGTTACGCGATTTCCAAGGGCATCGTGGAGTGCAACACGGCGGTCAAGCCGGTGCTCGCGGTCGAAGCCTGAGCGTGTTTCCGGAGCCAGCCCGGGCGCCCTGTGGCGTCAGAGCATCTCCAGCGGACGCGGGCCGTCTGGAGGCGGGAACAGGCCGTCGAGTTCGGCCAGTTGCGCCTCCGTGAGCCAGTGGTTGAGTGCGCCGAGGTTCTCCTTCAGGCGCTCGCGACGGCTGGTTTTGGGAATGACCATCACATCAGGCTTCGCCAGCAACCAGGCCAGCGCGACCTGCGCCGGAGTCATGCGATGGCGTCGCGCGAAGCTCGTCAGTTTTGGATCGTTGACCAATTCGGCGTGCCCCACGGGCGAGTAAGCCATGATCGGAATGCCCCGCTCGCGGAGCCAGGGAAGCAAGTCCCATTCGATGCCGCGATGCTCCAGATTGTAGAGAACTTGATTCGTCTGTGTTTCCCGGCCACCCGGAACCTCCCACAATTCCTGCATGTCGCTGACATCGAAGTTGCTGACCCCATAGTAACGAATCATGCCGGCTTGCTGGAGGTCCATGAACGCCTCCATCGTCTCCGCCAGCGGTATCGAACCGCGCCAGTGCAACAGGTAAAGATCGATCCGATCCGTGCCGAGCCGCCGCAAGCTGGCTTCGCACGACAACGGCGTGTTCCTGCGGGAGGCGTTTTCCGGCAGGATTTTTGTCACCAGGAACACCTCGTCGCGCCGGCCTTCGATCGCCTCGCCCACCAGTTCCTCCGCCCGTCCATCGCCATACATCTCGGCGGTGTCGATCAACGTTGCGCCAAGGTCCAACCCAAGCCGGAGCATGGCGGTCTCCTCCTTGCGCGTGGCCGGGTTTTCTCCCAAATGCCAAGTCCCCATGCCGAACTGAGGCACGAGTTCACCCGCGGGCAGATTGATTTGCTTGATGTGTGCCGTCGCTTTCATGCCGTGGCCAGGATGAACATGTCCTCTGGTTAGGCGTGCGATTTCGCGATCGATACCTCGGCGGCTTCGGTGTAGCGCACCACGATCTTGTCACCGGGTTTGATCTGGTCCAGATTTTGCACGCTTTTATCGACTTTCAATTTGACGGTTTTGCCGTCCGGCTCCTTCAAGACGATTCGGCGCTTCTGGGGATCGATCTTTTCGACGGTCGCTGTCGTCTGAAAGGAGTTCACCAAAACCCTGCCAGGCGCCGTCCCATTCTCCGGTGCAACGACAAACGATTCCTGTTCGAGGCCGGTTGGTTCTTCGCCGGGTTTGGCCAGCGCCACCGCCGTCGATTCGTAATATTTCGCCGTCACGACATCGCCCTTGTGCAATTCGGAAAGCGCTTGCGCTTCATCTTTCTTGAATTTCAAGCGGATGGTGCGCCCTTCCGGATCCTTCAGAATAACCAATCGCCGCTTCGGGTTGACATCCTGAACCGTTGCCTTCTCGGTAACGGCTTCGGACGCTACCAGCGCGGGTTTATCGGCTGGAGCCTGGGATTGCGATTGAGGCTGAGATGAGGTCGGCGGTGTTGTTTGTGTCTGTGTTTGAGCCAGGGCCGGAAACGCCATTCCTGCCAATATCAGAACCAGACATTTTGAGAGTATTATTTTCATATCATCTATCTCCTTTGCGTTTTGCTTTGGCTAGGTTGGCTGATTCTTAACACGATGCGGCCAAGGACGCGCCCTCGCTCAAGCCGCTCGTGCGCCTTCGCGGCCCGGGCCAGTGGGTAGGCCGCCGCAATCGGGACGCGCAGGCGCGCTTGCTCGACGGCTCGTTCCAGCCGCGCAAATTCGCGCCGCCCGCTCTCCGCGTCATACGCGAGCAATTGAACCGACTTTCTTCGCTTCGGTTCGGGCTCCACACCATGCGGATATGCCACCCGCCCGCCGGGGCGCACGAGATCAAGGCATCGCTCCAAGGCGTCGCCACCGGCGAGCGCGAGCACCGCATCAAGGCCATCGGGCGCAAGTTCCCGAATCTGTTCGAGGCTGCGGGGGCTGCGAGCGTCGATTACTCCCTGGGCGCCGAGTTGGCGAACCAGCCGCTGCGCGGCATGACCGGAGGCCGTGCCCAATACGCGCGCGCCGAGCCACTTGGCAAACTGCACGGCGAGCGTGCCCACCGCGCCGCTGGCTCCGAAGACAAGCACCGTCTCGCGCCGCCGCACGCGCAGACGGTCAATCCCCTGCAAAGCCGTCAGGGCCGTTACCGTTGCCGCGCCCGCATGAAGCAAGTCGAGCCGCTTGGGCACGCGGCCGGTGTGTTCCGCTTTTACGGCGATATACTCGGCGTAGAATCCGCCCTTCGGGTTGATGAATTCAGCGGCCCAAACGCGCTCGCCCACCCTGAAACCGCGCACCCGCGGGCCAGTTGCCGCAACCTTCCCCGCGCCGTCGCTTCCGAGCACAATCGGGAACTTCGGACGGCCTTGAGGCCACCAACCACCGCGTATGTCAGCGTCCCAAACGCCAACGCCTGCCGCGTGGAGTTCGATCAGTACTTCTCCCGGCCCAGGTTCGGGCATTGGCAGCGAATGCAAGGTGAGGACCGATGGCGGCCCAAATCGGTCGATGGCTGCCGCCTTCATCATGGGCGGCTTCACGACTGCTTTGGCGCGGGCTGGTCGCCGGCGTTGCGCTTTTGAGGTGCGAAGGCCCTGGCCAAATTCCACTCCGGTTATTTCTTCTTTCTTCATATAATTCCTTTTTTATCGGGCGCAGCCTCAGCGCGGCCCAGGTCGTTGACCACCACTTTGGCCGGGCGAAAGCTCTCTTCGCCGCGGCGATAGCCGCGCTGGAAAACGTCCAGCACGGTGAGATCAGGCTGAGACTCGTCGCGGCGCGTGGCGACGGCTTCCTGGCGGTGAGGGTCAAAGGGCTGGCCAAGGCCTTCCTCCGGCTCAATGCCATGACGACTCAGGAGTTGCCGGAACTGCTGAAGCGTCATTTGCACGCCTTCGCGGAGATGTTCAGGCGAAGTGGACTTGTCGCTTGCCAGCGCGCGTTCGAGATTGTCGATCACCGGCAGCAATTCGCGGACAAACGCTTCCTTTTGCGCCGAAGCGCGGCGCTCGGTTTCTTGCGCAGTCCGTTTTCGAAAGTTGTCAAAATCGGCGGCCAGCCGCACATAAAGATCCCTCTGTCTGGCCAGGTCGGCTTCGAGCGACTTGAGATCGCTGAGGAGCGCCTGCTCGGCCTCCTCTTCCGGCGTGGCCACGTTGGAACCCGAGTTGGAGCTGGCGCCCGTGTTTGCGTTCATACAAATTCCTCCTCCGCGCGTATCTCCTCACGCAACCGTTGGTGCACGGACGCGATCAGCTTGCGAACCTGCTCGCGCGACTGGTGCGTGATCAGGACAATGTCTTCCGGACCAAGCCCTTCGACAAAGTGCAGTTCGAACACGTCGCGTTCCAGCCTTGGCCAGGTCTTGATCGCCTCCTGAAGATGTTCGAGCAAGTCGTTTTCCTCGGCGGCCTGATCGGGCGGCACCGCCTCCGGGTTTGGCACAATGTCTTCCGTCTTGATCACCTCGGGTTCAATTTCCTCTTTCACCATGCGATCCATCGGCAGCAGCCTGCGATCTTCGGGAAGATTTTGCTTTTGTTCGGCGGAGATTTCTGTGGCGGCTGCTTCCTTGAGGCGCTGGCGGCGGCGGCGAAGTTCCTCGTGAATGAGATGATAGAACCAGACCAGCCAGCTCATTTCGCGCGGCTTCTGTCCGGGTTTGGCCTCGGCCTGACGGGCGGCTTCATCCACCAAATCTTTGGGGTCCAGAGCGCCTTTGGGAATATCCCCGGCCAGTTCATCATGCTGGATATCGCGGCGCGCATGGCGCCGCAAGCGGTTGTAATTCTGTCGAAACAGGTCGCGCACCATGTCTTCGAGTCGTTGGGGGCCGGTCCCTTCGGCCATGGGCTCGGGCGTGAAGCCGACGGCGGCTTCACGGCCCGGCTCGCTGGATTGTCCGCGCCTGCGCGCAAGCCTCCCCGGCGGCTGGGAGGATTTCAATTCGTCCTGAAGCGCCTTTAATGCACCGTCAAAAGCTTTGCCGGCCTCCGCGGCTGATTTTTCAACACGGATGATATTGGCCGGCAGCCGCAGCGTAAGCGCCACCGTGGACCGGGCGTTCCTGGCCTGCCGCTCGAGCATGATTTGTAAGTGGATCTTTTCCGGCGGAAAGTTTTGGAGATCGTCTTCGAGCGCGGCGAGCTTGTGGCGAAGCTGCTCTCTCAATTCCGCGGAAAGCCCGATGTTCCTGCTCACGATGTTCCAGGTAACGATCATAAGCTTCTCGTCTTGATACAACCTCACCTTTGGCTTGGGAAAGTCAATCACTAGTCGCCTTTCGTTCAACGGTATTCGGACCTCTCCAATTCAAGCTCCAACAACCAAGCACCAAGCTGGGAGCTTGGAGCCTGGAGATTGGAGTTTTTCTGGAGCTTGGTGTTTGGTATTTTCCTCAATATCCCATGTCACCCATGCCCATGCCTGGGCCGCCTCCCGGCGGCGTTTCCTTTTTCTTTTCCGGGGCCTCGGTGACGAGCGCTTCGGTAGTCAACAGCAAGCCGGAGATGGAGGCGGCGTTTTGCAGCGCGCTGCGGGTCACTTTCTTGGGATCCACCACGCCGGCGGCGACGAGATCCTCGTAATGGCCAGTCGCTACGTTGTAACCTTCATTGCCCTTGCGCCGTTTCACTTCCTGGACAATCAACGAACCTTCGACTCCCGCATTGGAGGCCAATGCCCGCAACGGCGCCTCGATGGCGCGCTTCACGATATCCAACCCAACCTGTTCGTCGCCGTCGACCTTCACTTTATCGATCGCCGGTATGCACCGGATCAACGCCACGCCACCTCCCGGCACGATGCCTTCCTCGACCGCTGCGCGGGTCGCATGGAGCGCGTCTTCGACGCGCGCTTTGCGTTCCTTCATTTCGGTTTCGGTTGCAGCGCCGACATTGATGACGGCGACGCCGCCGGCAAGTTTCGCCAGGCGCTCCTGCAACTTCTCACGATCGTACTCGGAAGTCGTTTCTTCGATTTGCCGGCGAATCTGTTTCACGCGCGCCTGGATTTCCGCCGGTTTGCCGCGGCCTTCGACGATCGTGGTGGTTTCCCGGGTCACGACGACCGATTTCGCGCGGCCCAGGTCCGGGAGTTCCAGGCTGTCGAGCTTGATGCCCAGTTCTTCGCTGATGAATTTGCCCCCGGTGAGAATGGCAATGTCCTGGAGCATCTCCTTGCGGCGATCGCCAAATCCCGGGGCTTTGACCGCGCAGACGTTCAGCGTGCCGCGGATTTTGTTCACCACCAGCGTCGCCAAGGCTTCGCCTTCGATGTCCTCCGCGATGATCAAGAATGGCCGGCCGGCCTTGGCGACTTTTTCCAGCAAGGGCAGGAGTTCGGTGAGGCTACTGATTTTCTTTTCGTAAATTAGGATGTCCGGATTCTCGAACCTCGCCTCCATCGTCTCCGGATTGGTCACGAAGTAAGGCGACAGATAGCCTTTGTCAAACTGCATGCCTTCCACCACCTCGAGCGTGGTTTCGATGGACTTGGCTTCCTCGACCGTGATGGTGCCGTCCTTGCCGACCTTGTCCATCGCATCGGCAATGATCTCCCCGATGGTCGTGTCCCAGTTGGCCGAAACCGTGGCCACTTGTTTGATTTCCTCCTTGTTATCGACCTTCTTGGCAATCCGGGCGAGGTGTTCCACCGCCGCGTCCACCGCCTTCATGATTCCGCGCTGGATTCCCATTGGGTTGCCCCCTGCGGTCACATTCTTTAAGCCTTCGCGGTAAATTGCCTCCGCAAGCACCGTGGCGGTGGTCGTGCCATCGCCGGCTGTGTCGCTGGTTTTGGTGGCAACTTCCCGCACCATTTGCGCGCCCATATTTTCGTACGGATCGGGCAATTCCAACTCTTTCGCCACCGTCACGCCGTCCTTGGTGACCGTGGGCGCGCCAAACTTTTTATCCAGCACGACGTTGCGGCCTCGCGGGCCAAGCGTGGCGCTGACGGCTTTCGCGAGGGTTTCCACGCCTCTTAAAAGTGTTTGGCGTGCGGCTTCGTCAAATAAGATTTGTTTTGCGGCCATAATGGTTTCTCCTTTTTGCAATTACGTATTGATATCAACCCTGCGCATGCGCTGGACGCCGGGAAGCCCTTCCTCCCTTGGTGCGAACCGACTTCATGACCATCATTTCGCCGACATTCTCGGTCGTTAGTAATCCCACCAACCGTCCGGAGGCGTCCACCACCGGCAGGACGGGATAGCCGCACTCCTGCATTTTGGCGAAAGCTTCGTCCAGATGGTCCTCAGGCCGCACGGCCGGCAAATCGCGACGCATCACTTCGCTCACGAGGGTGTCGCCGCCGCGCTGGCGCACCGCCGCGATCAGATCGTCGCGCGCCAGAATTCCCAAAACATGCCGCTCCTCATCGATCACCGGGAATTCGTGTTGAGATGTGCGGAGGAGTAATTCGGAGGCCTGCTCGATAGTTGCGTTGGCGGGAAGCGTCTCGACGCGGGTCACCATGGCTTCGGCCACCGGCAGGCCGGCGCTGACATCCTTGATTTGGGCCAGCGAAGCTTCCTGCGTCGCTCCCAAGTACACAAATAGCGCGATAAAGATCAGCAGCGGGTTGTAAAAGAGGCCGACGAGTCCAAAGATGAAAGCCACTCCCTGTCCGACGCGGGCAGCCACTTGCGTGGCCCAGGCATAATCCATGCGCATTGCCAAAATGGCCCGCAGCACCCTTCCCCCATCCATGGGAAACGCCGGGATAAGATTGAACAATGCCAGGAAAATATTCACCGTGGCGAGCTTCTGCAGCAGAGCCACACGCGGGGTGTTGACATCCCCAAGGTCCGAAAACGATGCGTGCACATTCAGGGCAAGGATCAGCACGAGCGCGATCACCACGTTCACGAGCGGGCCGGCGATGGCGATGAGAAGTTCCTGCTTCGGATCGCGCGGGATGCGTTCCATGCGCGCCACACCCCCGATGGGCAACAACGTGATGTCCGGCGTGCGGATGCCGAAGGCTCGCGCCGTCAGGGCATGCCCCAGTTCGTGCAACAGCACGCACGCAAAAAGCAGCACAATGAACACAACGCCCTGGCGCGCCAGCGCCGGGCCGCCCACCGCGTAATAAGTGAACCCAATCCACACCAGAAAGATCAAAAACGTCAGGTGGATTTTCAGTTCGATGCCCCCTATGCGGGCCAGCTTGATGGACCATCTCATATTTCAAAGCCCGTAAGCGCGTGCCGCTTACGAATTGCTGCTGGAGCGCTTTGCTGCCTATCGAATCCGGTGCGGTCGTTTGGCAGGCAGGGGCTTCGTTCGAGAAGCCCCCGCCGCCATTTAAAACAGGCGCTCTCAGGCGACTTGTACTTCGATCTTCCTAGGTTTGGCTTTCTCGCTCTTGGGCAAATGGAGCTTCAAAACTCCCTGCTCCATTTGGGCCGAGATTTTCGAGGTGTCCACGTCCGGCCCGAGTTCAAACACCCGCCGGTAATCCGCCAGGGGAGATTCGCGATAAACCAGCTCGCCTTGTGGTTCATCCAATTTGCGCCGTCCGATGATGGTGAGTTCGTTTCCTTCCACCATGATTTCCAGCCCGTCCTTGGTGACCCCGGGCATTTCGATCTCGACGAGGTATTCGTTCTGGGTGGCGGAAATGTTGGCGGGAGGCGTGATAAAGCGCCGATTATGCTGCATTGGCTGCGGCCTCTGGGCGCCCGCCTGCGGCGGCTGGTTTTGAGTTTGAGAAGTGGGATTCATAGATGACTTTCTAGCTGGTTTTGACCTGGATCTGCTTGGGTTTGGCCTCTTCCGACTTGGGCAGGGTGACGTTGAGAATGCCGTCCTTGTAAGTGGCTTGAATTTTGTTCGCATCCACCGGCGCGGGCAGCGTGATGCTCCGCTGGAAGCGTCCGTAGTAAATCTCGGAGCGGTACGTTTCCCCTTCCCGGCGTTCCTCCTGCTGTTTGCGCTCCCCCGAAATGGTCAGGGTAGTGCCCTGCAAACTGATGTCGATGTCTTCCTTTTTCATGCCGGGGAGTTCGGCCCGGACGGTGATTTTGTCCTTGTCCTCATATACATCCAGCGTTGGCTCTCCGCCTTCGAAGAAGGTCGTGCTCGGAACCAGCAGATCGAAAGGATCCTCGAAAATTCGATTGATCTCGTTCCTGATTCGGTTCAATTCGTTAATCGGGGCTGTGACTCCCCAGTCCGAAGGCGCCAATGCCCTCCGGTCATCTTTCTGGCGACGCGTCAATTTCATAGTTTCTTTTTCTTTCTCCGGTCATTCGGTTGACTGCCATAAAGCGCGGCTCGGTCCCGGTCGTCTGACTTCTGGCAAAGGAAATCGCCTCACTTCCGGCCTGCGGTTGCATTCCTATTGGGGAAGCCTTTGAGCCTCGAACCTGTAACAGCTGCACTTCCTATTAAACAGACTCTACGTGGAGTTAATTAAAGGCAAAGGGAGTGAACACCCCATGTCGGTTATAAAAACAAACCCTTTTGCAATAGGGGCTTTTACCCGGGCGAAATCATTGTGTCATTGCCAAAAGACGTTGCACTCAGGGGACGGA
Source organism: Verrucomicrobiota bacterium (assembly GCA_021325145.1). Lineage (GTDB taxonomy): Bacteria > Verrucomicrobiota > Verrucomicrobiia > Limisphaerales > Pedosphaeraceae > JAJPHR01. The sequence continues at coordinate 137,565 of JAJPHR010000103.1, forward strand.
GCGCAGAGCTCCAGTTCTGCTCGATGATACGTCTCGCGTCCGGGCAGAGCCTGAGCCCCGCATTTCGCACCTTGCCCAGGCATTGCCGGGGCGCGGACATTCCTGTCCGCTTGGGCGTGCGCACGTTTAAAGCAGACAAGAATTTCCGCTCCACCCGTCATAACTGAGGCACCACTGGAGGGGTGAGATTTGACAAGCGAATGTTGGTGCCAGACGGTACGACAGGAGGTTTTATGAACGATTACGATGATATTAGACAAAGAACTGGCTGGTTCGTGGCGCTGGGGGTTGCCCTGATCGTGTTGGGCGTGCTTGCGATTTGGATGGCCGTGGCGACCACTTTGATTTCGGTTATGATTTTCGGCTGGCTGCTGTTGATCGGTGGCTTCGTGGAAACCATTCATGCATTTTGGGTGCGCCCCTGGAGCGGGTTGCTGCTGCAATTGCTGATTGGCATACTCAACATTGTTGTGGGGTTCCTGATGCTGGCCAATCCGGGCGCGAGCGCGCTCGCGTTGACGCTGCTGCTGGCGGCGTTCTTCTTCGTGGGCGGTTTGTTCCGGATTATCCTGGCTTTCAGCAACCATTTTCCGAATCGGAACTGGGCGCTCTTCAGCGGCGTTGTGAACATCCTGCTCGGCGTGCTGATCTGGTTGCAATGGCCGGCTTCGGCGTTCTGGGTGATCGGTCTGTTCATCGGAATTGATTTGCTCATCACGGGCTGGTGGTTCGTCGCGCTCGGCACCGCCGCGCGCCGGTTGACTGCCGCGCATCCGGCATAGTTCAAACGCGGAGTGCGGCCTCCCGGGGCGGGCTTACGCGGCTGCTTCTGCGGCCAACTTTTCCACGACGTCAATCCTGGGCAGCAGTTCCGCGGGAAAGCCGTGGCGCTGCTGCAAATAGGCGGGACTGTTGTAGGAAAGCCAAACCTTTCCCTCGGAATCTTCCCAGACCAGTATTTTTAGCGGAAGATCAATGGCGCTGCGAGGCGCGGCGAGCATCAAGGGCGTGCCCGCTTTGGGATTGCCGAAAATCAGCAACTTGGTCGGACGCATTTCGACTCCAATCGTTTGCGCTTCGCCGCTGTGATCGACGAGCGCAAACAGGGTGATGCCGCGAGTCTGCAACAACTCCGTGAGCCGGTCCACGGTGCGGTCCACCGAATGACGGCTGGGATGATCGATGATTCCGTTCATGGCTAATGATCGACTAATCTGAACCTTGCGGAGTCTGCTTGTTGCTCAGTCTGAGCCTGGTGACAAAGCTACGGCAAACGAGTTGATTTTGCAATCGAGCGCGACTCACCCAGCGGGGAGAAGGACTGGTTGCGGCGGGCAGTCCTTTACTCCGGGCGCGGCAGGAAATCTCCGGTCAATGAGCTTCCCAAACCGTTTTTCCACCGACCATCGTTAAAAGCACCTTCGTGTCCTTAACGTCCTCGACGGGGCATTTGAGAATGTCCCGATCGATCATGATGAAGTCGGCGTATTTCCCGGGCTCGAGCGAGCCCTTGATCTTGTCCTCAAAGTTAAGGCGCGCGTTGTTGATGGTATAAAAGCGAACCGCCTGCTCGCGAGTCAAAGCTTCCTCGGGGTTGACGCAAGTCCCCTGCTCGGTTTGGCGGGTGAGGGTGATCCAGATGCCCAGCCAGGGATTCCACGGGTTCGTGCTGGCATGCGAGTCCAGCTTCGCGATGTGATCGCTGCCGCCACCGACAACGATTCCCTTTTCGAACCAGGTTTTCAACGGCATGAACCATTTCATCCGGCTCGCGCCCAGGGTTTTCGTCAGGCTAAAGCCGTCCTTATACAACCAAATGGGTTGCAGTTCGGCGCCCACGCCCAGGTGCTCGCACTTGGCCCAATTCTGCGCCGTTTGGAAATCAGGCTGCGTGATCAGGAAGCGGCTGGCGGTGATGTTCGTGCGGAACTGAATGTATTGATAGACATTGAGCAGCGAGTCCATCGCCGCATCTCCCACGCAATGGGCCGTGAGCTGCCAGCCCCGGCGGGCGGCTTCGAGGTAAACATCGGGCAGGATTTCCGGATCCGTGTAAAGATTGCCGCGATCGGCCGGTTCGGTGATTTGGTAGGTCGAGCCAATCCCGTACGGCGTCCGCAAATAAGCAGTGCCGATGGTCACGTCGCCGTCCATGATCGTCTTGAGTGGTCCGATGCGCACCCACTCGTCGCCGACCCCGGATGGCCCGTAGGCGAGCTTGCCTTTGGCGGCGTTCGTGACGGCGTCCAGGCGCGCAATGGATTCTTCGACGCTCTTGCCGAGTTCGAGCACCCGTGTGCAATTAACGCGCACCGTCAATTGCCCATCATCGCGCAATTCGCGAAAGAGATCGATCGTGCCGTTTTCCGCGTTGCCCTCTGCGATGCTCGTGATGCCCTGTTCGTTATAGAGTTGATAAAGGTGTTTGACCAAATCGCGCTGTTCCTGGTGCGAAGGCGCGTTGGTGCACTTCGGGATTTTGAGAAGTTGCCCCGCGTTGCGCAGGAGCCCGGTGGGATTTTGCGTCTTGAAATCTTTGACGATCTGGCCCCCGGGCGGATCAAAGGTTTCCTTGGTAATCTTGGAAAGCTGCATCGCTTTGCTGTTCACCACCGAGATTGTGCCAGAATTCCAATACACCGGATTGTCCGGAGCGGCGGCATCCAATTCCTTCAAGGTCGGCAACCGCCCTTCCTTCATTCGCGTCGGGTAAAGCCGTTCGAGGACAATCCAACTCCCCGGCGGTTTATTGGTCACCTGTTCGCGGATGTAATCCTGCGCGTCCGCAATCGAAGTCAGCACCGGCAGCGGCGCGTCGAATTCACTCAGCGCGGCCTGGTACGAATGCACCTGGCCGTCATAAAGCCCGGGCAGAATAACCTTCCCATCCGCATCGATGACCTTCGTGGCTGGCCCCTTGAACGGATACATTTGCCGGTCGCGGCCCACCGCGAGGAGTTTGTCTCCGCCCACCGCCAGGGCGGTGGCAATGGTGAACGTCGAATTGACCGTGATGACTCGGGCGTTGGTGATGATCAGGTCGGCGGGCAGGGGATTCTCCGCCGCAACGAGGTTCAGCGTGGCCAACACACCGACGCACACGCCAACCTTCATAGCGCGAAACAGCGGCGCGACGGCGGGGGAAGGGGAGGATGTGCCATGGGTAACCGAACTGCCTGTAAGTCGGGCAAACCGTGTCCAGAAAAAGGTCGAGAATTGCATAATTAAGTGACGTTTTGGCCGATTTTGCGCCATGCGGGCGCTTATCGCTAGCATGCCGGGAAGGGAGCAGATTTTAAGCCAAGGGCGCTTTGCCGGAACCTTTGGCGGCCCTGGCCGTGAGGTTCCATAAGGCGGGTTTTATTAGCTTGTGCCCCGCCAAGCGGCCCTGCCCCGATCTCCGCCGGCGCCTTGGAGTGCGGCGCGCAGCGCGGCTTTCGAATCGCCAGGATGCTTCGCTCCCGGTGACCCGACCTGAAAAGAAACTTGTTGAGCACAAGCACCAGCCGTTATGACTTTTCACCATGCGTCATTCAAAATGCGTCCTGCCCGTGTTGATCCTTGGTCTGCTGCTGCCCAATCCTTCCCGCGCGGACAAGGTGGATGACTTGCTGCTTCGTGAGATGGAGAAACACCAGATCGCCGGGGCGTCGTTGATCGTCGTCAAAGCCGGCCAGCCGATCAAAACCAAAGGCTACGGCCTGGCCAACCTGGAATGGAACGTTCCCGTCACGCCGGACACCGTTTTCGAAATCGGTTCCATGACCAAGCAATTCACCGCCGCCTGCATCCTGTTGCTCGTCCAGGACGGCAAGCTGGCGCTCGACGACAAAATCTGCCAGCATCTGAAAAGCGCGCCCGCGGCGTGGTCGAATCTCACCGTCCGCCATCTGCTCACCCATACCTCGGGCATCAGGAATTATACTGGTCTCGACGGATTCGAACTCACCCGGCACCTGACCCAGGAACAGTTCGTCCAAAAAATCGGCGCTTACCCCCTCGACTTCGCGCCCGGCGATGCCTGGCACTACAGCAACTCCGGCTACAGCCTGCTCGGTTACATCGTCGAAAACGTCAGCGGCACGAACTATTGGGATTTCCTGCGTGGACGCATCCTTCAGCCGCTGGGCATGAATGCCACCGGCAACCGCACTCCCGGCGTCATTATCCCGCGCCGCGCCGCCGGTTATGAGCTGACCAACCACGTCCACATCAATCGCGATTACGATCTCACCGATATTTTTTCTGCCGGCGCAATCGTTTCCACCGTCGGCGACCTGGCCAGGTGGAACGCCGCGCTCAATGGCGAACAGTTGCTCAACGCCGCCAGCAAGGAACAATGGTGGACGCCGGTCAAACTCAACGGCGGCAAGGTGGAAAAGTACGGCTTCGGCTGGTTCATTGATTCCGTGAACGGCCACCGAAACATCGGCCACGGTGGCGCAACCTCCGGCTTCTCCGCCAGCGTCCAGCGATTTCCCGACGACCAGCTCACCGTGATTCTGCTCACCAACGCGGACGAACTGGGCGTCGCCACCACCCTGGCTCGCGAAGTCGCCGCGCTCTACCTCGAACCCCAGCCCGGGCGGCACTAACCCACCGTGGGGTAGGGCGCGTCACTCCGTGCGCGCCGACGACGGGCAGAGGACTGCCCGCCCTACCGGGATAGCGGCAATCCCAGCGCCATGTGATGCATGAACCAGTGCGGACGTTCTAAACCATTTCGCCAAAAAAAAGAGGTTTAATTTGGTTTAATTTACTTTAATTCGCCCTAATTTTGCCGCCGAAACGCCTGCGAGAACCCGCCGGCAGGCGCCGGCCAAAATGGTTTGTCTCACCTCTGCGCCTGGCTTTGGCAGGCGCGGGACCTTCTGGTTGATTGTCAAAGAACCACCTCCCGGCTCCCAAAGGGAGCCGTCAAATTCACCATCGCCCGCTGGGAGCGATCAAATGTCAGATCGCCTCGCGCGATCCTGCGTCCAATAGTGACACCGGGCTTTCGACCTGTCAACAGTATTCTTCAACTTTATTCTGAATTCAATCCTGATGGTTCCTTGAAACGTCTGAGATGGCAGGCAGGGCGTGACAGCCCCCCTGCGCGCCGTCACCCGCAACGATTTTAGGGCGTCCGTATGGAAACGGTATTACTCGCTCCCCGCTTTCCACCCCACAAACTGACCGCCTGGAAAACAAACGATCTCGGAATCAGTCGTCGAATTGCCATTCGGTGACCTGATTCCGCCCTCGAGATGCACCGTGGTGGTCCGGCCCGCGATAATGACGACCGGTATGGTGACGTCCCCGTGCCCGTTGGCCTTGGCCACGATGCGATAGGTTCCGGGCGGGAGTTTCACCTGGGTGGGTGAGTCAAAGATCTCCCCGGAGTCATTGCGCACCGTTTGCAGGAGTTGGCCGTCGTTGCGGAGAATCCGGTAATCCGAGTACCATCGATGATACGGGTGGCTGGTGTAAAAGCGGGCGCCGGCCTCAAAAGCGGAGAAAACCACGAGCCGCCCTTCCGGTTCGCCGGTTTGAATGTTACTTGGTCCCGGCCCAATCGGGGCCAGCGCCAATCCCGGTTTCGGGGAGGCGCAGCCGGACAAGACCGCGACGGCGAGGGCAAGCGATGTGCTGACAAAGAGAGTTTTCATAAGTTATATAAAACGCAATAAGCTGTTTCCGGCACCGGCGTGCAGCGGACTGTCCACCCGCACACGGCGGCGCATTCATTCTCGTTGAATGATGCGGTGTATAATCCAAGCCAATTGTTGTAAGCTATTTGCCATAAATTCTCGCTGAGTGGAAGTTTCTGAACGGAATTTAATGTGGCATTCAGAAGGGTTTAATGGGCATGAAGTCAACTTAATGGAGCACGAGATATGCGTTTGTTGCTGATCGAAGATGAGAAGAAAGTGGCGGAATTCGTCGCGCGCGGCCTGCGCGCTGAACGGTTTGCGGTGGACGTGTCGAACGACGGGCAGAACGGCTGGGAGATGGCGAGCACCTACAATTACGACTTGATCCTGCTGGACCTGATGCTGCCGGGGTTGAGCGGCACGGAAGTGCTCAAGCGCATTCGCCGCCAGAGCACGCAAACGCCCATCCTGGTCCTGACCGCGCGCGCCGGCACCGGGGAGAAGGTGGAACATTTCGAATCGGGGGCGGACGATTATCTGACCAAACCCTTTGCGTTTGCGGAACTGCTCGTTCGCGTCAAGGCGCTGCTCCGACGCGGTGCGAACGACCGTCCCAATGTCCTGCGCGTCGGCGATTTGGAAGTCGATCGTTTGACGCAACAAGTCCGGCGCGCGGGCAAACGCATCGAACTCACCTCGAAGGAATACGGCTTGCTGGAATATCTCGTGGCGAACGCCGGCCGGGTCTTGTCGCGCACGATGATCATCGAGCACGTTTGGGACGAGAGTTTTGAAGGGCTCACCAATATCGTGGATGTTTATGTGCGCCATTTGCGGAGCAAGGTGGATGTCATGCACCCGTGCAAACTCATCCGCACCGTGCGCGGAGTGGGCTATTGCGTCAGTGACGAACCAACGCCATGAACGCACGCTCCATTCGCTTTCAACTGGTGGGCTGGTACGCCGGCCTGCTGATTGCCGTGTTCCTCCTGCTGGGAACGCTGATGTATGCGGGGCTTAAGCTTTATCTGGAAGAGAGCCTGAGCCAGGCCCAACTCCGGCGCGCGCGCCAGATCGCCGAAACCTTGCTGGCCAACGTGGAGAAAACCGGCGAGGCGCACGTCGTCAGCGAAATCAATTCGTGGTTTGCGCCCGAAACCAACGACCGGTTTATTCGCATCACGCGCGGCGACGGCAGTGTGCTCTATGTTTCCAGCAGTCCCAAGGATGCCAGCTTCGATGCCGCCCAGGTGCCGCCCTTGCGCAACGCCGGGCAGGAGAGCGCTTGGCGAAAGGAAACGGCGGCGGGAAAATCGTTGCTCATCGCCACCGTCCCGTGGCAGTCCGCGGATGGCCGGCGGTTTCTGGTTGAGGTTGGGGTCTCGCTGGATCCGGTTCGCGCGGTTCTGCATCGGCTCATATTGCTGCTGGTCCTGGGCCTGGCGGCTATGGTGGCCGTGGCGGTGGCCGGCGGTTATCTGTTGGTGGGCAAGGCTCTGGGGCCGGTGGAGAAAATGACACAGAGCGCGGAGCAGATCACGCTGCACAATCTCCGGGAGCGCCTGCCCATCGCCCAGACGGGCGACGAATTGGAACGTCTTTCGATTTCACTCAATCACATGATCGCGCGGCTGGAGGACGCCTTTCAGCAAAATCGCCGGTTCATCGCGGATGCTTCTCACGAAATGCGGACACCGCTGACGATCATGCGCGGTGAGCTTGAATCCATCGTGGACGCCGCGCCCTTCGCCTCACAAGTGCAGGAAACCGCGGCCAGCGTGCTGGAGGAAGTGGAACGCCTGGCGCGCATTGTGGAGGGATTGTTCGCCATTTCGCGCCTGGAGGCAGGCGAGGCGCAAAAGGAATACCGGCGGTTCGACCTCGCCGAACTCGCCACGAGCACCACCGAGCAAATGTGCCTGCTGGCCGAGGACAAGGAAATCGCTCTCTCCTGCACCGCTCCACGCCCGGTAATGGTCGAAGGCGACCGCGCGCGCTTGAAGCAGGTGGTCGTCAATCTACTGGATAACGCCATCAAATACACCGCCCAGGGCGGCAAGGTCGGCCTCACGGTGACGGTCCGGGACGGCAAGGCCATCCTCGAGGTCGCGGACAACGGCATGGGCATACCGGCCGAAGCGCGCCCGCATATTTTCGAGCGGTTTTTCCGCGTGGACAAGGCGCGTTCCCGTGAGGCCGGCGGCGCGGGCCTCGGACTTTCGATTGTAAAATCGATTTGCGCCGCCCATGGCGGCCAGGTTGATTTTCAAAGCCAGGAAGGCGTCGGGAGTTGTTTCAAGGTGGAACTGCCGCTCGCCGATGTGCAAAACCGGAAACTGGAAATCAACCATGGAACTTGAGACACCGCCACCACCTTCATCAGGCCCTGAAGCCACGGAACCCGTCGCGCGGCGTTGGAAGCCCTGGCTAAGAACTGCGTTAAACTGGAAGATTCTTCTGTCCGTTGCGGTGGTGGCAATCCTCCTGTTCATTCTGAAAGGCCGCCAAACCGACGCCCATCCCTCCGCCGACAACGCGGCCGCGATTACTGTGGCGGTCGCAAAGGTGACTCGCGAAGACCTGTTCAATGAAATCCCCATCCCGGCCGAATTCCGCCCGTACGCCGAGGTCGAACTGCACGCCAAGGTTTCCGGCTACGTCGATCGGATAAACGTGGACTTTGGCGACAAAGTGAAATGCGGCCAGCTTCTCGCCACGCTCGAAGTGCCGGAACTTCGGGACCAGCTTCACAGCGCCCTCGCGATGCAGCAGCGGGACGCGGCGGATTACACCAACGCGCACCTGATTTACACCCGCCTGCAGACGGTCAACCAACAGCATCCGAATCTGATGGCCCAACAGGATCTCGATACCGCCCAGGCCAAAGACAACAGCGCCGCCGCCGCGCTCGCCGCCGCCAAAGCCGAGGTGGAGCGCTACGAGACGCTCATGAATTACACGCGCATCACCGCGCCGTTCGACGGGATCATCACCCGGCGATACGCCGATCCCGGCGCGCTGATCCAGGCCGGCACCGCCTCCGAAACCCAGTCCCTGCCGCTGGTTCGAGTCTCGGACAATTATCATCTGCGGCTCGATTTTCCGGTTTCCGTTCAATACGTGAAGGACATCCACGTCGGCGACCCGGTCACGATCCAGGTGGATTCGCTCGGGAACAAGGCTTTCGCCGGGACCATTACCCGGGCCACCGGCAAAGTCACCCAGGACACCCGCACGATGATCGTGGAAGTCGAGATGACGAACTCGAATTTGCAGATCGTGCCTGGGATGTATGCCGCCGTGAATTTGAAGGTGCAACGCCATCCGCAGGTGCTGGCGATTCCGAGCCAGGTGGTGGGCGGCGAAAAGAACCCAACCGTCTATGTGGTCAATGACAACTCCGAAATCGAGGCCCGCCCGATAACGCTGGGGTTGGAAACGCCGAACAAATACGAAGTGGCCTCCGGCCTGAAGGAAGGTGATCTGGTGATGGTCGGCAACCGCTCACTCGTGCATCCCGGTGAAAAGGTGGAGCCTTTGCTGATGACCAACTCCGTCGCGCCATGAAACCCTCGCCCCTCTCCGCTGAAGAATTGGAAGCCCTGCGGCAATTGGACGCCTGCACGGTGGCCAATGCCATTGAGACCTTCCACGAACGGTTGCGTAACGAAGGCTTCGCCAACGGCACCGTGCGCTGCCTCTTTCCTCAATTGGGAACGATGCTCGGTTACGCCGCGACCGTCAAAATTCGCGGCTCCTCCCCGCCGACGGCGGACGGGCCATTCCCGGATCGTACCGACTGGTTCGATTATATCCAATCATTGCCATCCCCGCGCGTGGTCGTCGTGCAGGATGCGGCCGCCCGGGTGGGCCTGGGCTCGCTGTTGGGCGCTGTGCACATGAACATACTGCACGCGCTGGGTTGCGTCGGCGCCGTTACCAATGGCTCCGTGCGCGACCTCCCGGCGGCGCAGGACCTCGGGTTCAAGTTGTTTACCGGCAGCGTGGCTGTTTCCCACGCCTACATCCACATTATCGAGTTCGGCGGTCCGGTTGAAATCGCCGGCTTGAAAATCCACTCGGGCGATCTGCTCCACGGCGATCAGCATGGGTTCCAGAACATCCCGTTGGACATCGCCCGGCGGGTTCCCGAAGCAGCCGCACGCATCCTGGAACAGGAGCAGACGCTGATCGCCCTCTGCCGTTCGCGGGAATTCTCGCTCGAAAAATTGCGCGCCGCCGTCGCCGGGCAACGCTCCTAGAGCTCTCATGTCACGCTTCGCCTTAAAATATCCTTATCTGATCGTCGTCATCTGCCTGATCACCTGCGTGGTGGGCGTGACCAGCCTGGTGCGGATGCCAGTGGATTTGTTTCCACCCATCAAAATTCCCGTGGTGGTTGTGGCCACGTTTTATTCAGGCATGCCGCCGGAGCAGATCGAGAACGACATTACCGGGCAGTTCGAACGCATGTTCACATTGGCGCCGGGCATAAACCACATGGAATCGCGCTCCCTTACGGGAGTCAGCCTGATCAAGGTCTATTTTCAGCCGGGCTCGAACCCCGATTCCGATGTCACCAGTGTCGCGAATCTCGCCATGGCCAGCTTGCGTTATCTTCCGCCGGGCACGTTGCCGCCGATTGTGATGCAGTTCGATGCCTCCAGCCTGCCGGTTTGCCTGGTCACACTCAAAGGCGAGGGGATGAGCGAGTCGCAACTCCGTGACTTCGGCCAATACACCATCCGCAACCAGATGGCGGGCGTGCCGGGCGCCTCGGTGCCGCCGGCTTTCGGCGGCCGCTATCGGCAAATCATGGTCTATGTCGATCCGCTCAAACTCGAGGCGCACAATTTGAGCGTCATGGATGTCGTCCGCAACGTGAACGAAGCCAATCTCATTCTCCCGGCGGGTGACGTGAAGATCGGGCCTTTCGATTACAATGTCTATGCCAACAGCCAGATCAATGCGATGAAGGACATCAACATGCTGCCGTTGAAAACCGAAGGCGAGGCTTCGGTGCTCGTGGCCGATGTGGGCAAGGCGCAGGACGCCGCGCAGATCCAGGTGAACAAGGTTCGGGTCAACAGCCAGCCCTCGGTGTATTTGCCGGTCCTCAAGCAGGGTGGCGATGCCAACACCATCGCCGTCGTCAGCGGCGTCAAGCGCGTGGTGTCCAAATTGCTGGACGTGCCCAAGCAACTGATCACCGAGGTGGTCTTTGACCAATCCGTGTTCGTGAAATCCGCCATCGAAAACCTGATTCACGAGGGAACGATCGGGCTGGTGCTGACGGGGGTGATGATTCTGGTGTTTCTGGGAAGCCTGCGGGCGACCGCGGCGGTGTTTCTCTCGATCCCGCTTTCGGCGCTCGCGACGTTCATCGCGCTGGCGTTGGGCGGCAGCACGGTCAACACAATGATCCTGGGCGGATTGGCGCTGGCATTTTCGCGGCTCATCGACAACTCGGTGGTGGTGTTGGAGAACATCTTCCGCCATCTCGAAATGGGCGAGTCGCCGGCGGTGGCCGCCGAACGCGGCGGCCAGGAAGTGGCCCTGCCGGTGCTCGCAGCCACGCTGACCACCGCGGTGGTGTTTTTCCCCGTGACCTTTCTCTACGGCGTGAGCCGGTTTTTATTTTCGGCCCTGGCCTTGTCGGTGGTGCTCTCGCTGTTTGCGTCGTACTTCGTGGCGATGACGGTGGTGCCGCTGTTCTGCGCGAAGCTGATCAAAGGCCATGCGGGACATGATGCCGCACCCGCAAAGCCGGCGGGGACCGGACCTGCGGTGAAGCCAGGCTGGGGCGCGCGCTTCAACACCTGGTTCAACGGAAAATTTAACCGGATGCTCGACCGTTACCAGGGCGCGCTCAATCTGGGCTTAATGCGACCACTGGGCACGGTGCTGGGAATAACCGGCATCTTCGTTCTGAGCCTTGGCCTCTATCCACTGATCGGCAAGTCCTACTTTCCGCGCACCGACCCCGGGCAGTTCGTAATCAACGTGAAAGCGCCGTCGGGCACGCGGTTGGAATTGACGGACCAACTGGTTGGGCAGGTCGAGGACGTGGTTCGGGAAGTTGTGCCGCCGCACGACTTGAAAATCATCGTGGCCAACATCGGCATCACGCCGGGTTTTTCCTCCATCCTGAATCCGAACTCCGCGCCCCACACCGCATTTGTGCAGGTCGGGCTCAACGACGAACGCCAACGGGACAGCTTCGCCTATATGAACCTCGTGCGGGAGCGGTTGCGACGGAAACTGCCGCAGCTCAGCGCGTATTTTCAAACTGGCGGGTTGGTGGATGCGATCCTGAACCAGGGAATGCCCGCGCCGTTGGACATCCAAATCAGCGGCATGGACATGAAGGGCGACCACGAGATTGCGTCGAAGATCGCCCAGCAAGTCCGGGCGTTGCCGGGGGTGAGCGATGTGCTCGTCCCCCAGGACGTGGATTATCCCGCGCTGAAAATTGACATCGATCGCGAGCGCGCCAGCGAACTCGGCCTCTCGGCCAAGGAACTCGTGGACAGCCTCATCACCGCCCTGACTTCCAACGGCATGATTGCCCCGAGTTACTGGATCGATCCGAAGACCGGCAATAATTATTTGCTGACGGTGCAATATCCGGAAAACCTGGTGCGCAACCTTCCTGAACTCGGTTCCATGCCCTTGCGCGCGCCGCACCTGAAGCAGCCGACGCGGCTCGACTCGGTGGTTCACATCTCGCACATCCTCGCGCCCACGGAAGTGGACCACTATCAAATACGCCGTACCGTGGACGTGTACGTGGCGCCCACCGGCGAGGATTTGAGCCAGATCTACGCCGGCGTGCAGAAGATCGTCGCGCAAACCAAATTGCCCGAGAACACGACCGCCACCGTGCGCGGCACCGTGGCCGCCATGCACGAGTCCCTCAAGAGCTTCAGCCTCGGCTTGATTCTCTCCACAGTTCTGGTTTACTTGATTCTGGTGGCACAATTCCGGTCGTTCATGGATCCATTCCTGATTCTGCTTGCTGTGCCGACGGGCCTCGCTGGTGTGTTGCTGGTGCTGTTTATCTCCGGCACAACGGTGAACGTGATGTCGCTCATGGGCGTGGTGATGATGGTGGGCATCGTGGTTTCCAACAGCATTCTGATCGTTGAATTCATCAACCGGCTGCGCGCCGAGGGACGTCCGTTGCGCGACGCGGTGTCGCTGGCCTGCCGTGTGCGCCTGCGACCCGTGTTAATGACCTCGTTGGCAACCCTTATCGGCTTGATCCCCATGGCCTTGAAACTCGGCGCAGGCGGCGAAGCCTACGCGCCACTGGCGCGTTCCATCATCGGCGGCCTGTCGGTATCCGTGGTGCTCACCCTGTTCATCGTGCCCGCGGCCTACTTCCTGATCTACCGAAAAGCGGAGGCCAAACGCACGGCATTGGCTCCAACGACGCCATGAATACCCAAAAGGCTGACGCGCTTGTTTCCCAGCCCGACAGGGCGAAAGAAAATAGCCCGCCAATTTATCGATGGATGGGCCGCCAGCAAAACAAGTCCGGGCAGGAACGAAAGAACATTTTGCCCATGCTCTGCGGCTTCCATCTCCTGCTCCTGGCTGCCGTCCCGGCTTTATCAGCCGCGCAGCCCGCGGTCACCAATCCACCGGCCCGCATGCTCTCGCTGAAAGAAGCCGGGGAAATCGCCATCGCCCGCCACCCTCGCATCAGCGAGGCGGATTTGTTGGCCCTCGCCTCGAAACAAGTGGTCCGCGAAGCCCGCTCGGCTTACTACCCCACGGTCGCCTTCAACGCCACTGCGGTGGACGCTTTGGACAGCAATACCCGCATTGCCGCTGGCGGACTGAACAATCCCCTGATCATCGACCGCGAATCTCAAGGCATCAACATAACCCAGCTTATTACCGACTTTGGCCGCACGCACAACCTGTCCGTCAGTTCCGAACTGCGTTCGCGCGCCGAACAGGAAAACGCCCTCGCCACCCGCGCCCAGCTCCTGCTCGAGGTCAACTCCGCCTACGCCGACGCGCTCCGCGCGCAATCCACTTTGGCCGTCGCCCGCCAAACCGTGGACACGCGCCAATTGCTCTACGACCAGGTCAGCCAGCTCGCCAGCAACCAGATCAAATCCGAGCTGGACGCCAGCCTCGCCCGCGTAAGCCTCGAAGAAGCCCGCCTGCTGCAAGCCGGGGCGCGGAATGATTTACAAGTGTCATTCGCCGTGCTTGCGAACCTGCTGAATGAACCGGGCCCGCCCGCCTTCCAACTCATTGACGAACCCCTCCGTTCCGCGCCCGTCACGAATGCCGCCGACCTCGTGGAACTCGCCTTGCGGGAACGGCCCGAGCTTCTCCGCGCCCGCTTCCAGCGCGAAGCCGCCGAACGGTTCGCGCGCGCCGAGCACGATCTGCATTATCCAACCATCAGCGCGGCAGCCGTCGGCGGTTTGACTCCGGCCCGCGATCCGCGCTTGAACCAGGATTATGGCGCGGCCGGCGTGAACGTCAGCATCCCCATTTTCGACGGCATGCTCTTCTCCGCGCGCGCGAAGGAAGCGCAATTGAAAGCCGAGGCCGCGCAAAAGGAACTTGAAGCCCAGGAGCTCAACGTGGTGCGGGACGTCCGCGTGTCCGCGGTGAACCTGAGCTACGCGCTGGAACGCATGGAGTTGACCGCCCGGCTGGTGGAAACCGCCAACCAGGCCTTCGACCTCGCCCAGGCGCGTTACAAAGTCGGTTCCAGTTCCATCGTCGAACTGAGCCAGGCGCAACTGGCGCAAACCCAGGCCCAAATCGACCAGGCCCGGGCGAAATACGAATACCAAATGCGCGAAGCCATCGTGAATTTCCAAACCGGACAGATGCGCTAAATCCCAAATCTCAGTCCCACTTCTCTTTTTCCGTCCGATTTTCGTCCCTCGTTCCCCTTTCAAATCTGAGATTTCCAATTCTCCCGCTTCAGCCCGCGCGCCTGGCGTTTGGGCCAGCGGCCCAGGCAGGAAGTGTAAAGAAAACCAAAAGCACCAACGGCGCGATTCATCCTTCCCGGGTAACGTAGGGCGCTAATATCTTGCTAATGGAACCCATATTCCTATCGTGATCTCATGTCCGCGGAGTTCCATTATCTGTTCGTTAATTATTGCGCGAAGGACGAGCTTGTGGTGCATCCGCCCGCCGAGCGGTTGCGCGAGGATGGCGGTGGTTTAGCTTTCCACGTCAGGCTCCATTTATGATCGAGCACCGCTCCTATATAGTGGCCGAGATTCCCGAGCCTGTGCGTTCACAAGTTCAAGCATTACGCGATTCGCTCAACACCCTGACAGCCAAACTGCCAGTTGAGATTACGCTTGCCGGTTCGTCGGGAGTGGGGCCGATCCCTGCCGGTACCGATTTGTCGCTCGTTAAACGCCACTTGGATCGGACACTCTCAGGTATTTCTCCTTTCTGCGCGCGGTTTTCAGCCATTCGCGCGTTTCCGAACACTTCCATCTTTTTTCTGGAACCATTCGACCGCTCGCTTTTTGACCATCTGCATCAGGAGTTGCGCATCTCTGGCATTCCCTTTTCGGAGATTCAGTGGCCTTACACTCCACACTGCACATTACGCGGAGGAAAACCACTGAGTGCAGGCGCGGCATCCGAGCTTGCTGCCCGTTCGTTTCCTCAAGAAGAATTCCGGATCAACACAGTTTCTGTTTACCAACTCGACAGCACCTCGCTGGATTATAAGTTGCTTTATCAGCGAATGCTTGGAGCCTGACCATGCGAGAGGCTGTTTGAAACTCCCTGGTCGGATTGAAACAGGAGCAGGGCGGGAAAATTTCTTTCGGGATATAATTCTCCTTTTTGGATTCGACTGCCGCGGAAGATTTATGGCCGGAAGGTCATGACCGAATTTTCGCCCAGGCATTCACCGAAGCCAGCCTCGACTGACAGGATGATGCCCGAAGATGGACGCATGCCACCACTGAGGAATTACTTCTTTTTTGAAGACCTTGTGCCGGGCCGTCGAACCCTGTAAATGCAAAGCCCACCTGATGAAAACCTGGGGTGCAAACCCTATGGTTTGCGCCGTCCCCCGCTTTATACGCTCCATGACACAGCAAGCCGGTGCGACATTGTCGCCAAAGGAAACCACGACGATTCGCGCCCGTCACGCACCAATCAAACAACCCGGCTCAATTATGAAAAATGATTCGAACCTTTCCGGCTATCTTTTCCTGGTGATGTGGATTTTTGGAGTCGGCTGTGCATCCCCGAACGTCAATCCCGCCACCCCGAAGGCTCATACGGGTTATGTGGATCTTTACGCTGATTCAACTGGAGAGCTGAGCTGGCAAGTCGTGCAAATGGACCCGGGCAGTGGAAAAGGGAAAACTGTTTTTTTCGACCTGAAGCCGCCGCGGGACAAAATCCTTCGTTTTGCCTTCCCGCCGGGTCAATATCTATTGCAAGTGACTTTTCTCAACCAGGCCATCGAAAAACCGGTTGAATTCAAAGTCGACGTGCAGGAAGGAATGGTGACACCCGTGCTGGTGCGCCTGGAAGAAGCCGGGACAACTTCGGTCCAAACCAAGGAATATCGAGCAGGACCAACTTACGGGGGGAAATATGGCAAGCGTACAAAGCATGGCGCCTATGAGGGCCAAATGTTTCGAATCAAAACCGAAGTGCACGAGCCGGTGCTCTACCGCACTAAAGAACAAATGCCTTATAACAGTTCGTCCCTGAAATAGAGCGTGAGGTGTCCCTGAACCGACGAACCGCACCATTCGCGCCTGGCCCGTTTTTCATCGTCAATCAGGCGCTATTCCGCCAACTTGATTGGGCATGGAATCGGTGCGTTTGAACGCCTTGCGGGAGCAAATCCGAACGGCGAAAAAAATTCTGGTCGTTGACCTGGGCTTTCTCGGGGATTCGGTGCATCTCATTACGGCGTTGTGGGAAATCAAACGCTTCGCCCCAACCGCCGCGCTGCACGTGGCCGCCGCGTCTGTGGGAGCCGAGGTGCTGCGGCTCGCGCCTTGCGTCGATAAAGCCTGGGCCGTTGAGTTGCACCCCGCCAAACGCAGACTGGCCGACCAGTGGCGTATCGTCCAAGCGTTGCGGCGGGAGAATTACGATATCGCCTTCAACACCTCGGGCGCGGACCGAGCCACCATTCTGACCGCGTTCAGCGGAGCTCGCTGCCGCATCGGATGTCCGGGTGGGCGTCGGCATTTTTGGGATTCGCTGGCCATTCATCACTGGGTGCCGCGGCAGCCGAGTGTCATGCCCGCGTTCGAGCAGCGCAGGCAAATGCTTGCGGCGTGCGGTTTGACGCTCGAAGCGCCGCGCTGGGAGTTGCAAATTCCGGATGTAGCGACCCGCCGAACCGAGGCCATCGCGCCGGAAGGAGCGATCCATTTTTCCATCAACGCGAGCACGCCGCTCAAGGAATGGCCGCTGGAAGGCTGGGTCGATTTGGCGAAGCGTTTGCTGGCCGCTGACGCGCAATTGCGGATCGTGGCCACGGGCAGCGCTAACGCGCGGGAACAGGAACGATTGCGCACCCTCGCAACCAGCGTCGCAAATGAACGACTCGCCGTGCTTCCGCCCGATTTGGCCATCGCCGAGCTCGCGGCGGTGCTTCGGCGCTGCCGGTTGCACGTCGGCGCGGATTCGGGGGTGCTGCATCTGGCCGTGGCGACCGGCATTCCCACGTTATCGCTTTTCCGCGATTACCATGATGCCAGCGCGTGGCATCCAACCGGCCCTGCTCATCGCGTGCTCACCGTACCCTGCCAGTGTGTGAACCGCCGCGATCCTCCCTGCGCCGCCAAAGGCCGGGCCGAGTGCCTCGCCGCATTGCCGCCGGCGGAAGTGGAAATGGCGGCGCTGAAGCTGCTGTTCAGCGATTCACGCGCGCGGTGAATTCAAGAATTGCAGCCACAAACCATTCTTGACCCTCTCTCCGCTCAAGACCCATCATCGCCGCGATTTAGGGCCTATCTCGGTAGGGCGCGTCACTCCGTGCGCGCCGACGGCGGGCAGGGGACTGTCCGCCCTACCAGGATAGGTTCTTAGTAATCGGCGGCGATGTTGTTTAGTTCCTACATCTTCCTGTTCGCGTTTTTACCCGTGACACTCAGCGGGTTTTGCGTGTTGTCTCGCTGGGCGGGACCCAAGCCGGCGAAGCTCTGGCTGACCCTGGCTTCCCTGGTGTTTTACGGTTGGTGGAACCCGATCTATGTGGGTCTGATCGTTCCCTCGATGCTGTTCAATTACTGGCTCGGCCGCCGCATCGGCAACACGATCCGCTCCGGACGTTCAGCAAAAGCCGCTTTGTTCCTTGGAGTCGGCGCGAATCTCCTGCTGCTCGGCTATTTCAAGTATGCCGGTTTTTTCGCCGCCAACGTCAATGCGCTCTTCGGCACGCATTGGCTGCTGAACAAGATCGTTCTGCCGCTGGGAATTTCCTTTTTCACCTTCACACAAATCGCCTACCTCGTGGACGCCAGCCGGGGCGTGGTTTGTGAATACGACCTCGGCGATTTTCTGCTGTTCATCACCTTCTTTCCGCACCTGATCGCCGGCCCCATCATCCACCATCGCGAGATGATGCCGCAATTCGCAGAACCGCGGACCTATCATTTCAACTGGGACAACCTGGCTGTGGGGCTCGGCATCTTCGGCATCGGCCTTTTCAAAAAAGTGCTCATTGCCGACTCCTTGAGCGGCCATGCGGCAACGGTCTTTGGTGCTGCGACCAATGGGCCGCTCTACGCGCGTGACGCCTGGGCGGGCGTGCTCTGCTACACCTTTCAGATTTACTTCGATTTTTCCGGCTACTCGGACATGGCCATCGGACTGGCGCGCATGTTCGGCATCATTCTGCCTTTGAATTTTAACTCCCCGTATCGCGCCACCAATATGATCGAATTCTGGCGTCGCTGGCACATGACATTGTCGCGGTTCCTGCGCGACTACCTTTACATTCCGTTGGGGGGGAACCGGCACGGGGAGGCGCGGCGATATTTGAATCTCGTCGCGACGATGGCCCTGGGTGGATTGTGGCATGGCGCAGCGTGGACGTTCGTTCTCTGGGGACTTTTCCATGGCGTCTGTCTGGCGGTGAATCATCTGTGGAATGCCCTCAAACCGTCCGGTGGGCGGATTGGGCCGTGGCCCATGTGGCTGGCTGATTGGACTGGACGTGGACTGACTTTTGTCCTGGTGATGATTGGTTGGGTGCTGTTTCGAGCCGCTGATTTGCATGCCGCGTGGCATTTGCTGGAGGCGATGTTTGGAATTAGCGCCGTGCCCGCGGTTGGGATGCCGGCCTTGCTGAAAGTGAAGCTTTGGTACTGGCTGATTGGATTGCTCGCCTTCGTGTGGCTGCTGCCAAACACCGCCCGAATTGTGCGGGACTATCAAGCTTATCCGGAAGCCGCGCCTGGCCCAAGGGACGCGGTCGGCGCGTGGCTCCGCTGGCGGATCAACCCCGCGTGGGCCTGTATTGGCGGCTTGCTGCTGGCGGCGTCAGTGCTGTCGCTCTCCAAGGCGGGGGAGTTTCTGTACTACAATTTCTAATATGGGCACCGCTGCGCGTCGCTATGTGTTGTTCTCGCTGGGCGTGGCGGGGTTGTTGGCTCTGGCGGTGGGTTTGTTCAATTTCCTGGTGGATCCCTACAATCGTTTTGGCAATAACCGGTTGGGGGTTTACATCTCCGCCGAACGTGAGTCCAAGGCCGTGGAAGTGCGCCGCTATCCTCACAACGCACTGCTGATCGGGAACAGCCGCATGGCCATGATTCCCGCGGACCAACTCGAATCCTTTCACTTTTTCAACGGCGCATTCGGTGGCGGGACAGCGGAGGAGGAATATTATTTCCTCGAACATTTTGCCTCGCGGGAAGAACTGGTGATTTTGGGCATTGATCTGGGCCAATGCGATCCACTGACACTGCAAGGCGACATTTTCGCCCCGCCCGGTTTGAGCGGGACACTCGACAACCTGCTGAGCTTGCAGACGGTGGAGTATTCCATGAGAACGATCCTGGACCATCGGGCCGGCAAATCTGCGTCGATGCGGAGGGACGGGTCGTTTGACGCCCGCAGGTGGTTCGAACTCTACGATCACGAGAACTCCGCCTACACCGAATGGCAATTGGACGGACTCAAGCGCGGTGTGGACAATTACGCGACGCCGACGCAGGAGCGGATGACATTTTATCGCAAGATCGCCGAACTGCTGCGCCAACGGAATATCACCTGCGTAGTCGTGGTGCCGCCATTCCACGAGGCGCTGGCCAAATACATTCAAACGAGCCCCACACTGTCCGCGTACCAAGCCTGGCGGCGCGAACTCGGTTCCATCTTTCCCATCGTGGTGGACCTCTCGCTGGGACCGGATTGCGCGGCGGAAAACTTCTTCAAGTCGGACGTGGTTCATTTCAAACCGGAAGCCGGAGTGCGCTTGTTCAATGCGAAAGTAATTCCCGTCGCGCTTGAAGCGGTGCGCGCGCATGCGGGCGCGGTTCAGAGGTAGGCGCGCGAGAACGCGAAACACCAAAAACCAAGCTCCAAGTTTCGCAGCGTCGTATTGGAGCTTGCAGCTTGATGTTTTTCTGGAGGTTGGTGCTTGGATTTTGGTGTTTTCCCAACGTTTTCCCTCTCGCTTCCCGCGCACGCACGCCGCATACTGCATGGCTGACATGCTTTCGTTTCTGCGAAAAGTTTGGGAATTGGCGAGGCCCTATCGCGTGCGCCTGTTTCTGGGAGTTTTGGCGGGCGCCATCGCCGGGATCCTGGAGCCGCTGGTGATTGCCGCTTTCACGGCAGTGTTTCACCTGATCTTTTCTCCGGGGACCGAGCCGCTGAGCCGGCACCTGAAAAACGTGCCGCAGTTTGTTCAGGATGCGATTCCCCAGGTCGTGTGGAACTGGCTGGAAACCGCCCGGCAGGCGCTGGCCGGCAGCGCCAAGGCCCATCCGGCGGCGGTCATCGGGCTCGTCGCGGTCATTCCGGCGGTCATGTTTCTGCGCGGGTTGTTTTCCTACCTGAATATTTATTTTCTGCAATGGGCGGCCATCCGGGCGATTACCGATCTGCGCGTCCGGTTGTTTGAACATCTGATGAACTTGTCCGCGGGATTCTTTAACGCCACCAACAGCGCGGAGTTGATGTCGCGCATCACACTCGATACCACCAATTTGCAAAGCATCATCGGAAACGCCACCGCGGTCATCGTCAAAGACCCGGTGACGCTGATCGGGCTGCTGGTTTATTTGTTGTTGAAGCAGCCCAAGTTGACGTTGATCTCCATGGTGGTCATGCCGCTGTGTGTGATCCCCATTGCCGTGTACGGGCGCAAAGTGCGGCGTTCCGCGGGGAGTTTGCAGGACCATTACGCGGAGTTATCGAACGTCATGTCGGAAGCCTTCACCGGCAACCGCATCGTCAAGGCTTATAACCTCGAGCCCACCGTGGTGGAGCGGTTTCGCGACACCGCCCGGAAATTGATTGGTCACACCATGCGCATCGTCCGCGCGATGGAAATTCCCGGCCCGCTCCTGGAACTCTTCGGCGCGGTGGGGGTGGCTTTTGTTTTTCTTTACCTTGCCTTCGCGGGCGGTGACCGGGCGAGCTACTCCGACTTTCTCGGCTTTTTGCTCGCCATCTTTTCCATGTATCGGCCGATCAAAAATCTCAGCCGCCTCCAAAACAACCTCGTGCAGGCGCGGGCCGCCAGCGACCGCATTTTCGAACTCCTGGCCACGACGAGCACCATTCCCGAACCCGCCAATCCCAAACCGTTGAGCGCGGTCGGCAAAGACATCCAGTTTGAAAACATCAAATTTGCCTTTGGTGAAAAGCCGGTTCTTCAGGGCATCAACCTGACGGTGAAGGCCGGGCAGTTTGTCGCTTTGGTTGGCTCGACGGGCTCGGGCAAAACGACTCTCACCAATTTGCTGCTGCGCTTTTATGATCCGCAACAAGGCGTGGTCCGCATCGGTGGAATCGATATTCGCGAAGTTTCCACGCGTGAACTTCGCAATCAAATCGCCGTTGTCACGCAGGAGACGGCGCTGTTCAACGAAACGATCCGCCGGAACATCGAGCTTGGCCGGTTGGGCGTCTCGGAAGCCGAAATCATCGCGGCGGCGCAGCACGCCCATGCGCACGGGTTCATTATGGAAAAACCGCAAGGTTATGAGACCGTCGTCGGTGAAAGAGGCGTGGCCGTATCCGGCGGCCAGCGCCAGCGCATCGCCATTGCCCGCGCCATCACCAGGAACGCTCCTATATTGATCCTGGATGAAGCCACCAATTCCCTGGACGCGGAATCGGAAAGCATCGTTCAGGCCGCGTTGGAGGAATTGATGCAAGGCCGGACTACTTTTTGCATCGCGCACCGGCTCTCGACGATCCAGCGGGCCGATGTGATTGCGGTCTTTGAGCAGGGACGGATTGTTGAACTGGGCCGGCATGCCGAGCTCTTGAATCGTAACGGGGTTTACCGGCGGCTTTACGAAATGCAGTTTCGCACGGAGCCGGAGGAAGCCAAGTGAAGCGCGAACTCGCAAATCCGCAGGCCAGGGGTCGGGGCGGGGACAGCTTGTCCCCGCCTTCACAAATCATTCATGACGGCATGCGTCGGGCCGTTGAGTGAGTCAACAAGGGCACAATAGGACCAGGTTCTCCCCGGTACCGCGCACTGCTCCAAGGCCATTCCGACGGTACTTTCGCGAGCCCGGCTTTGGTTGGATTGTTTTCAATGTACCGCACCACCCGGCGGTAATGATCATCGTCGCGCAGGTAACGATCAAAATAATCGTCCTCCCAAAACATGCCGGTGCGATTCAGAAGCTTGTTAACCACCTTGGCCGTATAACTTTTCCAGCTTTTCAAGACTTCACCCAACGGCACATCCCAAATCTCAATCAAGGCATGGATGTGGTTTGGCATGATGACCCACGCGAGCAATCGATATTTCACGCCATCGTGATGCCAGAGATTTTCTTGCACCACCTGAGCGATGCAGGGATTGCGCAAGTAACACGTGCCGTAACCTTTATCGAGGTATGCTTCGATCTTGCGCTGCTTTTCTTCGTCGTCTTCCAGCGCCAGAAATGCTTCCCACTCACGCCGGCGCCCCGCAGGCAACGCGTCGCCTAGGCGATAGGTGATGAATTGACGTGTGCCCGGCGCGTCAAAGTGCGGGAGGCTTTTGGGAGCATACCAACCTTTGAAACCTTGCTCGGTTTCTTCTGGAGCGAGCGGTTTAGTCCGCTCTCGCCTGGCTACGATTAGCTTCTTGAGATGTCCACCCTGCATGACTCTTGTTGTTGGCGACGAGCCGTCGCCACCCCTGATCCCGGTTGTCCCTATTCAGGCGATGATTTCCCGCACCACGCGCGCCGGTTCCACCCCGGTGAGCCGTTGGTCGAGGCCCTGATAACGGAACGTAAACCGCTCGTGGTCCATGCCCAGCAAGTTAAGCACTGTGGCGTGGAAATCGTGGATGTGAACGGGGTCTTTGACGATATTGTAGCAAAACTCGTCCGTCTCGCCGTGAATCGTTCCCGGCCTCGAACCGCCGCCTGCCATCCACATCGTGAAGCACCGTGGATGATGGTCCCGGCCATAATTGTCCTTGGTGAGACCGCCTTGCGAATAAATCGTGCGCCCGAATTCGCCACCCCAGACAACCAGCGTCGAGTCCAACAGCCCACGCTGTTTCAAGTCCTGGATCAGCCCGTAAGAGGCTTGATCGACATCCTTGCATTGACTCGGCAATCGGCCGGACACGTTCGAGTGAGTGTCCCAATTGTTGTGATAGATTTGCACGAAACGGACGCCGCGTTCGACCATGCGCCGCGCCAGCAACGCCGTGTTGGCGAACGTCCCTGGTTTCTTCGCGTCATCCCCGTAAAGCTCGTAGGTGGACTCGGGCTCCCCGGACATGTCGGTCAATTCCGGCACGCTGGCCTGCATGCGAAACGCCAGTTCGAATTGATCGATGCGTGTGTGCGTCTCCGGATCACCCACTTGGTGAAAGTTCAACTCGTTCAATTCCTTCAAGCCATTGAGCATCGTGCGGCGGATGTCCGTGGGCACGCCGGAGGGGTTGTTGATGTAGAGGATGGGATCACCCGCCGTCCGGAAGGAGACGCCCGCATGCTGTCCCGGCAGATAGCCGGACGACCACAACCGTCCGGAAATCGCCTGGATTTGTTCAGTATTGTTCGGTTGCGCAACCAGAACCACAAACGTGGGCAAATCCTGGTTCAGTGAGCCCAGGCCGTAGGAAACCCACGAACCCAGGCACGGACGCCCGGTGATCTGGTTCCCGGTTTGCATGAAACAGATCGCCGGCTCATGGTTGATCGCTTCCGTGTGCATCGAGCGGATAAAGCACATGTCATCCACCATTTTGGAGGTCCACGGCAGCAATTCGCTGACCCACATGCCGGACTTGCCATGTTGCGCGAACTTGTATTTCGAGGGCGCGATCGGAAACCGCGTCTGGCCCGAAGTCATGGTCGTGAGCCGCTGGCCCATGCGGACGGAGTCCGGCAGATCCTTGTCATACCAGCCTTGCATCACCGGCTTGTAATCGTACAAGTCCATTTGCGACGGCCCACCGACCATGTGCAGGTAAATGACCTGTTTGGCTTTGGGCGCAAAATGCGGGCCAAACGCCTTGGGTTTCAGCGCCGCCGCTGGAGGAGCCTGTTTTTCCGCCGCCGCGAGCAGCTGCGGCGCGAGCATGCCTAACGCCGCGCTGCCCATAAAACTCGCCCCGCGCCGGAAGAATTGCCGCCGCGTTTCGTAACGCACGTAGTCCTTGAACAAGGAAGTGGGGGTAAATGGCTGGAAAGGCTGTTTCATAAGCGGCTCACTTTGTATTTTCCATCATGCTCGTCGCAGTGACGGGCGGAGCTCTGCGCTCCGTTCCGGGGCGGGCCGTCACTCGAAATGGGGTTTCTTCGCATCATTTGTTCAGCACTTCATCCAAATTCAGCAATTCATTCGCCACCATGGTGTAGGCGGCGAGGGTTGGCTTGTCCAGGGACGCATCCGGTTTCGACTCGCCCACCGTGAGCAGGGCCTCGGCATCCTTGGGATCGGCCTGGTAACTCGCCAGCAACTCGCGCAACACGGATTGGGTGATTTTGCACTCCTCCGGCCGCAAGGGCCGCGCCAGCAGCCGTCTGGCCATAAAATCAAGCCGCTCCTCCGGCCTGGCCCCGCCTTCCTCAAGCGCGAGCTGCGCCAGGTGGCGGGCCGCTTCAACGAATTGCGGATCGTTCAACGTGACTAGAGCCTGCAACGGTGTGTCCGACCGCTCGCGGCGCATCGTGCAGGTTTCGCGGTTCGGCGCATTGAAAATCTCCATCGAAGCCGGTGGCGCGGCGCGTTTCCAGAACGTATAGAGACTGCGCCGATACAGGGCATCGCCGGAATCGCGTTTGTAAACGCGCGTGTTGCTCCCGTTCATCGCGACCGCTTCCCAAACGCCGTCCGGTTGATAGGGCTTGACGCTCGGTCCGCCGATCGTTGGCGTCAGCAACCCGCTCGCCGCCAGAGCGTAGTCGCGGACCATTTCCGCATCCATCCGGAACCGCGGCCCGCGCGAGAGCAGGCGATTCTGCGGATCCCTGGCGAGCCGGTCCGGAGTGACCGTCGCGGCCTGGCGATAGGCGGCCGAAGTTACCAGCAACTTGAAAAACCGTTTCACGTCCCAGCCCGAGTCGCGGAATTCCACCGCCAGCCAATCGAGCAATTCCTGATGCGACGGCATTTCGCCGGTGACGCCGAAATCACCCGCCGTGCGAACGAGGCCGGTGCCAAAAACCTCCTGCCAAAAGCGGTTCACCGTCACGCGCGCCGTCAGCGGTTGTTCGGGTAGCAGCAGCCAGCGGGCAAAGCCGAGCCGGTTGCGCGGAAAATCCTCGGGCATGGGCGGCAGTGCCGCCGGCGTGGCGGGCTGCACCTTGTCACGTCGTTTGTCGTACTCGCCGCGAAAGAGCACAAACGCCGCTGCCGCCTCGTCGCGTTCCTGCATGATGTGCGCCACCGTCCCGCGCGCCTTGATGCCGTCGGCCTCCTTTTCCAATTTGGCCAGCGCCGAGGAAGCGTCCATGTATTCGCGATCGAACCGGTTCAGCCACGCATTGTACAGATCCTTCTTTTGCGTATCGGTGCGCTTTTCCTCCGGTTCGCTTAGCAGCCAGGCCAGGCGCGCATCCGGACCGAGCGCCTTCACTTCTTTCGGCGCCAATGTCCGTCCGTATAGCCGTACGTCCTGCAAACCCGCTCCTTCCACCGGCGAAGTGCTGTGCCGCTGGCCAATCTTGAACGGAACCTCCGCATGGATGGTGCTTTTCAACTTGTCGGCCTCGACGTCCGTTTTCTGCAGTTCCCCATCGATGTAAATCTTCACGCCCTTGGCTTTGGACGAACCATCGTAAGTCATGCACACGTGTGTCCAACGGTCCTTCATCAGCGCCTTCTTGGAAACCACTTTGATCGCGTCGTCCGGCCATTTGTTGACGATGTGCGTGCCGGGCTTGCCGCCCTGCAACCATAAGTCCCAGCCGCGATAATCATGCTTGTCGTCCATGCGGGCAAAAAGCGCGCCGTCCTGTCCATCCGACAGCCGCACCCACGCCGAATAACTGAAGCCTTTGTCGTGCTCGAAATCACCCACGTCGGCCATTTCCGGGATGTGTTTGCTGCTGGTCGTGAACGCTTTCGCTGCCAGCACGCCTTCCTGCCAATCCGCGTTGGTGGCCAGTGTTAACTCACGCGTCTCGTCACCGATTTCGACTTTGACAGACCGTTCCTTGTCGTCCGCCAGCAGCGCGTGGAACAAGGGCTTGTCCTGGGGCAGCCCTTTGCGGAACAGCTCCGGCGACGCCTCCGCCTCCCAGGATTTGAAATCGTCCTTCCCTGATTTGCGCCGGGCCTCCACGCGCTCCTTGCCGGTTTTTAGTTCGCCGGTCAGTTCATCCCAACGCGAGCGGTCCTCGGGCGTTGGCACCACCACGATCGGCGGCGTATCCTTCACGTTGCCATCCATGGCCTTTTGCGTGGTGTTATTGAAGAAGGCGGACATGGAATAAAATTCCTTCTGGGATATCGGGTCGAACTTGTGATCGTGGCAAACGGCGCAACCTGCCGTCAGACCGAGCCAAACCTGCGAGGTCGTTTCCGTGCGGTCCCGCGCGTAGAGCACGAAATATTCCTCGTCGATGGCGCCGCCTTCGTTGCTGGTGATGTTGCAGCGATTGAACCCGCTGGCGATTTCCTGTTCGAGGGTCCGGTTCGGCAGCAGGTCGCCGGCCAGTTGTTCGAGGGTGAACTGGTCGAACGGCTGGTTGCGATTGAACGCGTGGATTACCCAATCGCGATACGACCACATCTCACGGTAGTTGTCGAAATGAATGCCGTTGGAATCCGCATACCTGGCCGCGTCCAGCCAGTAACGCGCCCGATGTTCTCCGTAATGTTCCGAGGCGAGCAGGCGATCCACCAGCTTCCCATAAGCATCGGGAGACGAATCGCTCACAAAGGCTTCGACTTCTTCGGTGGTTGGCGGCAGCCCGGTCAGATCAAGAGTTACCCGCCGCACGAGCGTGCGCCGGTCCGCTTCGGGATTCGGGCTGAGGCCCTCTTGTTCGAGGCGCGCGAGGATGAAATAGTCGATCGGGTTTCGCGCCCATCGGCGATTGTGCACACTGGGCAGCGCGGGCCGTTGTGGCGGGATTAATGACCAATGCGCCTGATACTTCGCGCCGGCGGCGATCCAATTCTTGAGCAGTTCCTTCTGTTGCGCGGTGAGTGTCTTGTGCGTTTTGGCCGGCGGCATCACGTCGTCCGGGTCGGAGGCATTGATGCGGCGCACAAGTTCGCTGGCTTCAGGTTTACCCGGGACGATTGCCGGACTGCTGTCTTTGCGCGGCGCGATTGCCTCGTCGAACTTGTCCAACCGCAAGCCCGCCTTGCGCGCCGCTGAATCCGGTCCGTGGCAGGTGAAACAATTCTCGGAAAGGATTGGCCGCACATCGCGGTTGTACTCAATGCCGCCCGAAGTGGAACCCGGCGCTGCCAGGAGCGCGGGAGAAAAGAAAATTGAAATCAACCACAGAGGCACAAAGACATAGAGAGGTGTGCCATGATTTCGGGGGCCTGTCGTCCGGTGGTCCTGTGCTGAATTCATTTCGCTCGTGTTCACCATGATAAACGATCGGTTCGCCTGCGAAAAGCCATTTCGGCGCTTTAAGGCCTGTCTTCGCGCCGGCAACGACGGTCAATTAGGAAGAAATCTCGTTGCCAAGCGCCGCGCTGAATCGAAATTGCTTGTGTCAATCTGACGCATTGGTCTCACAAGATATTCAAGCGCATCAGTTTGAAGAGGCTGCACGCTGCGCCAGGGGAGCCGGCGCCGCCAGGTCTGGGGATTAGACACAAGAACATAACCCAACCTTCCAAAGGCGGGACTCCATGCAAGCTGCGACGCTCGTCCCTGCTTTTCCCTCGTTGAGTCCGCCTCCACAATCTGCTTCAATGCCGGCAGCCCGAGCTATGAAAGCAGCCTCATATTTGCATCGCCTATTGGCCGCCAGCCTTTGCGCCGGGGCGTTTTGCGCAATTCTTGGTGTTTCCCACTTCAGCTTCGCCGCTGACGCATCCAAACCGAATGTCATTTTCATCATGAGCGATGACCAGGGAAGCATCGACGCCGGTTGTTACGGGGCGAAAGATCTGGTTACCCCGGGCATGGATCGGCTCGCGGCGCAAGGGGTGCGCTTCACGCAATTCTATTCCGCCGCGCCGGTTTGTTCGCCTTCGCGCGCCGGCTTGTTGACCGGACGCTACCCATGGCTGGCTGGCATGCCCAACAACGGCCCGGAGCCGCCGTCCGAAGCCGATGATCAACTTGAAACCCTTACCGGCGAGGGCTTGCCCCGGACCGAAGCCACTCTCGCGGACATGTTCCGCGCCGCGGGTTATGCCACCGCTCACATCGGCAAGTGGCATCTCGGCTCGGGTGCCGGCCATAAACCGCTCGATCACGGTTTCGACTACTCCTTTGGCTTTATGGGCGGTTGCATCGACAACTACACCCACTTCTTCTATTGGGAAGGCCCCGCCCGCCACGACCTTTGGGAAAACAACCGGCGCGTCCGCCTGCCTGGCCGTTATTTCCCCGACCTCATGATCGAAAAGGCCGAGGCCTTCATCGACCATCATCGCGACCGTCCGTTCTTCATGTACTTCGCGATCAACATGCCGCACTATCCCTACCAGGGCGAAGACAAGTGGCTCCAATATTACAAAGATAAAAACGTCCCGTACCCGCGAAACTTATATGCCGCGTTTGTGAGCACACTCGACGAACGTGTGCAAAGGCTGGTGAAATTTCTGGAGGATTCCGGACTGCGCGAACGGACCATTATTGTTTACCAATCCGACAACGGCCATTCGGTCGAGGAACGCGCGCATCGCGGTGGCGGCAGCAGCGGCCCCTATCGCGGAGCCAAGTTCAGCCTGTTCGAAGGCGGCATTCGCCTGCCGGCCATCGTCTCGTGGCCGGGACACGTGGCCGCCGGCGAGGTTCGGGGCCAGGTCGCGCACGGCTGCGACTGGATGCCAACCCTCGCCGAGTTGTGCGGCGTCTCCCTGCCGAAACGCGAGTTAAACGGTCGCAGCCTCGTCCCGGTGCTCCGCTCCGCCGATGCTCCCAGCCCGCATGATACTCTGCAATGGCGTTTGGGCCAGCAATGGGCCGTGCGGCAGGGGCCCTGGAAGCTGTTGCATCGCCCGAATGACGAGGCCGATGCTCCCGCTTCCAAACTCGCTCCCGCGGATAAGGAATGGTTCCTCGCCAATATCGACGACGATTCCGGCGAACGAACCAACCTGGCTTCGCTCCATCCGGAAATACTGGAGCGCCTGCGCAAACTCGAACCCGCCGGACGGCCACCCGAGAAAAAAGCGGCGGCACAAAAGCAAAAGCAAGCTTCGGAGTAGGCAAGCCAGGGCTTTCAAATGGTAAGCCTGCGGACGAACACGGCGGGTAGGGCGCGTCACTCCGTGCGCGCCGCGTTGCGTGTGCGAACGAGCGGCGGGGCATAATGCAACGCCGTTACCACTCAGTTCCCCAAATCAGCAGTGCTGCCGCGCAGGCGACGAAGAACAGGAGCACGGTCACGGTTATCCAGAACGCGGTGCGGTTCCGGGGCGCGGGCGTGATCAGCTCAGGCTTCCACTCGGGCGCCGGGGCCGGTGCCGCCGTGGGTTCGACCACTTCAGGTTTCACGGGGCCGGCGGGCTCAAAAAGCTTCGCACGCAGGAATACGTGCGCGGCGTTGATGTGGCCGAGTTTTTCACGGGCTTTCTGCTGAAGCGAGGCATTGCCCGCAAAATTCTCCGGGTTCCAGGCCTGGGCGCGTTCGCGATACGCCTCCTCGAGTTCGACCTGCGAACACGCCTCGTCGATCCCGAGCACCTGGCAATGTTTTTCAACTTCGTCCATAGAGCCGCGCATTTTTGCCGAGGGCGGGATTCGAATTCAACGCGTTTCTTGAAAAACATGTAATTAATGCCCGCCGATTTTCACGGATGCCCAAACCAACCGGAATTTCTTTGCCCATGGCCCGGAAATCCGTAAATTGCGGTTGCATGTTGAAGCCGCTTTTTCGGGCTTTGTTTGCAAATCGCCTTTTTCTTGCGGGCGGCGGCATCGTCGTCCTCTTCGCGCTGCTCGCGCTCGCCGCGCCCGCGCTCAGCCACGCGCACATTTTGCGCGAACCCTTCAAGCAGGACCAAAAGGCCCTGGACACGGAAGGCATGCCGCTGGGGCCTGAGCGAGGTTACTGGCTGGGCACGGACAACCTGGGCCGCGACGTGCTGGCGCGCGTGGTCCACGGCGCGCGGGTGTCGCTCACTGTGGGCACCGCGGCGATGGTCATGGCGACTGTGATCGGTGTGGCGGTGGGAGTGCTGGCGGGCTTTTACGGCGGCAAGCTGGACCTGGGCCTGATGCGGTTTACGGAGATGATGATGACGATCCCACCGATTCTGCTGGCGATTGCCTTGGCCAGCTTGATGGACGGCAAAATCATCCACCTGCATCCCGCCAGTGTCCATTGGCATTTTTTGGACGTGGAACTTCGGCGCGGGATGGTGAGCCTGTTTCTGGTGATTGGCTTCGTCTGCTGGCCGGGAATGGTCCGCGTGATCCGCGCCCAGGTGCTGGCGTTGAAGGAACGCGAGTACGTCCAGGCGGCGCGGGTGCTGGGCGCTTCGAACCTGCGCCTGATTTTTCGCCACATCATGCCGAATTTGCTGCCCATCGTCATCGTCACGGCCGCCATGAGCACCGCCAATACCATTTTGCTCGAAGCCGGGCTGGGCTATCTCGGCATTGGCGTCCCACCGCCCGCGCCGTCCTGGGGTGCCATGATTTCTGACGGGCAGGCTTACTTCACTCTGTCTCCTCACATGGTGATCGTACCCGGAGTAGCGATCTGCCTGACCGTGCTCGCATTTAATCTCCTCGGCCAGGGCCTCCAGGATGTGCTGGATGTGCAGCAAAAGCGATGAAATGAAAACGCGCGCCTTGTCCCGAAGAGACACCATGAGAATCCCAAAGGGGTTGCGGCCATTGCGCAGAATTTTGGTGGTGCTGGCGGTGCTCGCGGCATATGGCGTGGCAGGAGCCGAATCCACCGAATCCGTCAAACCTCAGCGTGGCGGCACCTTGCAACTTGGCCTTCCGGTGGACTGGCGGTCGCTGGATCCCGCCGTGGCCTTCGACGCTGATTCCGTCCCATTGCAAAAGCTGCTCTTTCGCGGGCTGATTGATTTTGACGATGGCATCGGACTGGTTCCGGACCAGGCGAGTGATTGGAATATTTCGCCGGATGGGAAGGTGTACACCTTTCATTTGCGGCCCGGCGTGCGGTTCTCCAATGGCCGCGAAGTCGAGGCTGAGGACTATGTGTTTTCGTTCGAGCGGATTCTCGATCCCAAGGTCAGTTCGACGGGGCAGACTTATTTCCTGGGCATCCTTGGGGCAAGCGAGTTCAACCAGGGCAAGGCCGCGCATGTCAGCGGCCTGCGCGCGCCGGACCATCGGACCTTCATCATCGAACTCAAAGAACCTCAGTTTACATTTCGTTATGTCCTGGCCATGAATTTTGCGGATGTGCTGCCGCGCGATGTCGTGCAACAGTATGGCGAGAATTTTCAATATCACCTGACAGGTTCGGGGCCGTATCGCATCAAGGAGTGGCGTCGGAACATTGGCTACCATTTCGAGCGCAATCCCTATTACACCGGCGCCGATGGTTATGTCGATGCGGTGGACATCATGATCGGCGGTGACCGAACTCTGATGGGAATGATGCTGCAAAGGGGCGAGTTGGACTGGATCACCGGGGGGGTGGCCGATTACGTGAGGTTTAGCCGTGACCCCAAACTGCGTTCCTGGATCGAGTTGGTCAACACGGCCAACACCGACTATTTCTTCATGAACACCGAGATCAAACCTTTTGACAACGTGCAAGTCCGCCGCGCGATGAACTACGCGATCAATTCCGAAAGGATGGCCCGGCTCGCGGGAATTTACAATCTGCCGTCGCATGAAATCCTTCCACCGTCGATGCCGTGGTCCAATCCCGGCCTGCCGCGTTACGATTACAATCCCGAGAAAGCGCGCGCCTTGCTGCGCGAGGCGGGCTATCCGAATGGGTTTAAAACCCAGCTCTGGTACATTCTCTCGCGGGAGGATGACGCGCGGATGGCGCAAGGCATTCAGCAGGATTTGAGCGAGGTGGGCGTGCAGGTTGAGTTGAAACAGGCGAGCTACATTGCCTTCCAGCTCAAGGCTGAGGCGCGTCATCAGGTTCCATGCGGAGTTTGGGGCTGGATGGAAGACTATCCCGATGCGAGCGATTTTTTGGACGTGTTGTTGAATGGAGAACGCATTACCGACACCGATTGCAACAACTCGTCGTTTTACAACAACCCGGAAGTCAACCGGCTCATCGACCAGGGCAACGCGAGCAACGAGGCGGGGGAACGAACCCGGCTCTATCGCGAAGCGGAGCGCCTGATCATGACGGATGCCCCTTGGGTGCCGATTTTGCATGAACGGATTCCCATGCTGAAGAGTCCGCGGTTGCACGGCACGACTCCGCATCCGGTGTGGCTTTGGCGTTATCAATACATGTGGCTGGATCAGTCCGCTAATTCAAGAAAGGCGGGAGGTTGAGATAATTATGCCGCTCCGCCTGCTCAATCGCCTGTTCTGGTCGGTCGTGACACTCCTCGGCACGGCGACGCTCATCTTTTTGCTTACCAGTGTCGTTCCCGGCGACGTTGCGCGCATTATCGCCGGGCCGAAAGCGACGCCGGAGGTCTTGCAGCAGGTGCGGCAGCGCTATCATCTCGACCAGCCGGTGCCGGTGCGGCTGATTCATTACTATGGACAACTGGCCCGCGGTGATCTGGGACACTCGTTCGTTACCGATCAACCGGTGGCGCAAGCCATCCTGACGCGCCTGCCCTGCACCGCCGCGTTGTGCGCCACCGCGGTGGTGATGTGGATGCTCGTGGCGATTCCGGCGGGAGTGCTCACGGCAAAATATCGCGGCTCGTGGTTCGATCGGGCAATTTTGGTCCTCGCCACCATCGGCCTGTCCCTGCCCGCATTCTGGCTTGCCCGCATGCTCCAATATTCCATGGGCTACAAACTGGGATGGTTCCCGGTGGCGGGATTCCGCAGCTTCGGACATCTGTTGCTTCCGGCGGCCACGCTGGCCGTTCTTTACGCCGGCTATTATGCGCGACTCATCCACACCAGCATGGCCGAGGTGCTGGACACGGCTTATGTTCGAGCCGCCCGCGCGAAGGGGCAGTCCGAAACGGCGGTCCTTTTCAGGCACGCTTTTCGCAATGCCCTGATTCCCGTGGTGACGATCCTCGGCATGGACATCGCGGCGTTGCTCGGCGGCGTTCTTTTTACCGAAAGCGTTTTCGCCCTGCCCGGCATTGGCACACTGGCGGTGCAAAGCGTCTTCAACCTGGACGTGCCCGTTATCATGGGCACCGTCATGTTCAGCGCCACGATGATTGTCGCCGCCAATTTGCTGGTGGACGTGCTGTACCGCCGAATTGATCCGCGCATCAAGGCGGCGCATTAGGTGAGGCCGATCCATTTGCAGCAGCCGAGGTGACAAGGCCGAGCGGCACAAATGATAGCGCCAACGGCGCGGCCTCATAGCAGCCTGGGCCATCGGCCCAGGTTTCCCGTTGTAAATACCGCCAGGGCTGTAAGCCCGGCCGAATGCTTCTTCCAAACGCCAGTCAGGCAATGCCGGGCCGATGAATCGCGCCGTTGGCGCTTCCGGTTTATTTTGTGCCGATTACCTGGGCCGTTGGCCCAGGCTGGTATGAATTGGGCCTTTGGCCCATAACCGAGCCCGGACGTTTCCTGATGAATTGGACGCACCGCTTTACCCGGACCTGAGCGGTATCATCGGGCAGGGCTGAAGCTCCGCTCTCCGCCCGCCCATGTCCAACGCATTATTTTTGTCTTCGTATTTTTTAGATGCGGGAAAGCTGAATCGAGGCGAAATTATTGGCGAGAGGCAGCATGGCAGAAATCAAGCTGAACGAAGAGGTTGCAAGAGAACTGGAAGAAGTGGCGCGGTTGCTCACCGAGCAGGCAGCCAATCCCTTCCGCGTACAGGCTTATAATCGCGCCGCGGCAACGGTCCGCGGCCTGGATCGATCCGTGGCGGACCTGCTGTCAGAGGGGGACAATCACGGTCTCGAAAAATTACCCGGCATCGGTCGCAGCCTGGCGACGGCCATTCAGGATTATGTGCAAAACGGCCGCCTGCCCATCCTCGAACAGTTGCGGGGTGAGAATGATCCAGTGGCGGCATTCGCATCCGTGCCGGGGATAGGGCCCCGACTGGCCCGGCGACTCCATGACGAGTTGGGTCTGGACAGCCTGGAGGATTTGGAAGTTGCCGCGCATGACGGGCGATTGCGGGAGTTGGCGGGCATGGGTCCGAAACGTGTGGCCGGCATCCGGGATTCGCTGGCCCATCGATTGCATCGCGCGCAGGTCAAAGCCTCGCCGCCGCCATCGCCTGGGCAAGCGCCGGTTTCCGAACTGCTTGAAGTGGACGAGGAATACCGGACGAAGGCGGCGGCCGACCAGTTAAAGCGAATTGCTCCGCGCCGCTTTAATCCGAAAGGCGAGGCCTGGCTGCCCGTGCTGCACACCCGAAAAGGAAGGCGGCATTACACCGCGCTGTTCTCGAATACGGCCCGGGCTCACGAATCAGACAAGACGCACGATTGGGTGGTGCTCTACTGCGACGGCGGCCGGGGCGAGCAGCAGGCAACCGTGGTCACGGCCCGGCGCGGTCCGCTGCGCGGAAAACGGGTCGTGCGCGGACGCGAAGCGGAAAGCGCGGCGTATTATCACCAGCACGGCGAACCCGCCCTGGCCGCTTGATGGGCCGCGATTCTGCTTCCTTACTTTCCGCCATCAGGATAGTTCCCAGTTCGGTTGGACCTGCTCACGGACCATAAACGGTTCTATGATACACGCGTCATTAGTGAATGCGCCTGGAGCCCTGCGGCGGCGCGCACAGGAGTGCGCGCCCTACCGGCACACGGTGGTAGGGCGGGCAGTCCTCTGCACGCCGCCCCCGAAACGATTTAAGGCGCTCCAAATAGGTATAGTTGATGTTCAATGAGCTACAAAACAGTTCCTGGATAGTTCCCCGTTCGATTGGACCTGCTCACGGACCATGAGCGGTTCGATTATACATGCGTCATTGATGAATGCGCCTGGGGCTGGCGGCGGCGCGCGCAGGAGCGCGCGCCCTACCGGCACACGGTGGTAGGGCGGGCAGTCCTCTGCACGCCGTCCCCCGAAACGATTTGGGGCGTTCCGAATAGGTATGATTGATCTTCAATGAGCTACAAAACAGTTCCTGGAAAGCCGCCGACATCCTGATGACCGACCCCCAACACGATTTTTCCCCGCACGTGACCGCTCTGGCTCAGCTCGTGCGCCCGGCGCGCTTCTTCGAGCGGCAGCACCATGTCCACATGCACTTTTACCCGGCCGTTGGCCACCAGGTCGGCGATTCGCGCAAGCTGGTCACCGCGGGGCTTCGATATGAGAAACTCGCTTCGCACTCCATGGGCGGCGGCTTTCGTGTCGTCCGGCGGTTGCACGATCGAAACCAAAACGCCGCCGCGTTTCAACACCTTCCAGGAACGCTCCTGAGTTTCGCCCCCGATCGTATCCAAAATCACATCGACATTGTCCACCGCATCCTCGAACCGCGTGGCGTGATAATCGATGACTGTATCGGCCCCCAGTTCGCGCAAGTAATCCGCATTCTGCGCGGAGGCGGTGGCGATGACTTGAGCGCCTTTCCACTTGGCAAATTGGACCGCAAAACTGCCGACGCCCCCGGCGGCGCCGTGGATCAGCACTTTTTGGCCGGGTTCGAGATTGGCTTCGTCGAACAGCGCCTGCCAGGCGGTGAGGGACGCGGTGGGCAGAGCGGCGGCGTGAATTTCATCGAGGGAAACCGGCTTGCGAGCCACGCGGGAAACCGGCGCGAGCGCGTATTCCGCGTAGCTGCCGCTGTCTTCGGCGACGACTCCGAACACCGGGTCACCCAGTCGAAATTCCGTAACGTCCGGGCTGACGGTTTCGACCACGCCGGCAAAATCGCTGCCCATGATTTGGGGCAAAGGCAGCCGGCCAAGCAATCCCTGGCGAATTTTCCAATCGACCGGGTTTACCCCGGCGGCTTGCACGCGCACGAGCAGCTCTCCCGTGGCCGGTTTGGGCAGGGGAACTTCCTCAAATTGCAGGACTTCCGGGCCGCCGAAAGAGTGGATTCGCACCGCTTTCATCGTAGCTGTCGTGGTCATTGTCGCCATAATTTTCCTCCATGTTACGGGGTCAAGGCTCGAATAAAAACCTGCCCGGGCGTCCTCTGCCCGCCATTAATGCGCACGTAGTAACACGCCCTGCCGGGATGGGCTCCAAGCCTTGGCCGCTTTTGTGATTCAGACGTTATACTTGCCTACGTACCAAACTATCACGGGTTGGCGGAGATTCGATCTTGGGGTCTTCACCCCATAGCTCGCGAGTGTCGATTCTGATTAATCTTGGCGCGTAATGATGGTCAGTTAGGTCCAGCGGCCCTGAGTGGGGCCGCTTTTTTTTTCTCGTGAAGGACCGCCTCTTCCAACCATTGCCAAACCCGCTCGGCCACTTCGTCCGGAGTGTCCATGGCGGGCTCCTTCCGGGTCACCTCCGGGTATTCTTTGGTAAAGAAATCGACCACGGGAAGGGTGCTCCGTTCGTAATTCTTGAAACGTTCCTGCACCACCTCGGGACGGTCGTCCTGTCGTTGGATGAGCGGGCCGCCGCAGCGATCGCAGATTCCAGGCTGCCGGGGCGGGTGCGCGCGGAGGTGATAAGGAGTGCCGCAGTTGCCGCAGATTCGGCGGCCACTCAACCGCTCCAGCACCGTTTCAAGATCCACGGTGAGAAAGATGACCGCGCCCAAATCGAGATGATGTTCCTTCAAAAGTTCGAACAACATCCCAAGCTGATCGGGAGAACGCGGAAAACCGTCGAACAGGATCAAATCGCCCTTGAAGTTCTTTACGGCCGAGGAAATCACCCGCTTGACCAACTCCGAGGGCACCAATTCCCCCGCAATTTTATACGGCTTGATTTGCCGGCCCAATTCCGTGCCGCGCTGGATTTCCTTTTCGAGCAGGTTGCCGGTTTCGATGACCGAAATGTGGTTCCGCTCAGCGAGCAACCTCGCCAAAGTGGTTTTCCCGCTGCCGGGCGGCCCCAGCAACACGATTGCGCGAGCGTTCTCTTTCATAAGCGTTTCAGGTCGGCGTCAGGCTCTGAATGCTCTGTAAACTTTGGTTGTAACTTCCCATGAAAAGCCGGATTTGCAAATGGGGACTGGAACCGGCGCCTGGGGGGGTGTACCATGGAGCAGGAGGGCACGGCCATTTATAGTCGAGGCTCGCCCTTGCCCGCCCTCTTCTCCGGAGAGGGAGAAGCGCGGGTTGCGACGCTCCAAGTCGCTCAACTTAATGACCGTAGAGCACAGGAAGGAGCAGGCAAAAATATGAAAACGAAACTCAAACCCCTGGGAGACCACGTTTTAATCAAACCCATCGAGGAGGGAGAGATGACCGTCGGCGGCGTCATCATCCCCGAAGTTGCGAAGGAAAAGCCGGCCGAAGGAGTCGTCGTCGCCCTCGGCACGGGCAAGACGGACGAGCATGGCCGGAAAGTGCCGTTCGAGGTGAAGACGGGCGAGCGGGTTCTGCTCACCAAATATGGCGGCACCGAGGTGTCTTTCGATGAGGAAACTTACAAGATCATGAGCGCCGATGACATCCTGGCGGTGGTCAATGAACCGCGGACGTAGGCATGGATTCGGGATGGCTGGTCTGACTAAGGTCGATAATGTCTGAATTATTCTGTTGACAGGTCCGGGGAGATCGCGCAGGTTTTGGGCGTTAAAGCCTGCGCCAGCGGGCGCGGCCTAGTCTTTGAAATGTTGCAACGCCGGAGCCGGCCAAGCTAAGAACCCATCCCGGTAGGGCGGGCAGTTCTCTGCCCGTCGTCGGCGCGCACGGAGTGACCGTTCTTCGCCCGGAAGCGACGGCCCGGCCAGCGCGCCCGAGACAGGCTCCAAGCCATTTCGGGGTAAATTAAGCCTGGGCAGGCTGAAAATTAAACCGAAATTAAGGTAAATCCGGGTTGGTCCGGGTTAGTCCGACTTAGTCCGGCCTCGGAAAATAAATTGGTGCCGTTGGGCGCTCTTCGCACAGGGAGCGGACGCGTATCGGCAGTTCGAAAGCGGCGCTTCGCACCGCACTCCAAAACCTGGCGGAGAAACCGGGCGACAAAAAATTAAAGTAAATTAAACCAAATTAAACCTCTTTTTTTGGCGCGGAAGGAGTTCCGGAGGATGGTTGACAACGGAGAAATCCGCGCAAGTGCCTGGTGGGTGGCCAGTTGGGTGAAATCGACCGGCGCACGGAGTGCCACGCCCTACCCGGGCATAGCATCAGGCAAAAAGCGCGGGTTCAGGCGTTCCCAAAGAGGAATCTGGTCAAGGCCGAGAACCCGGTGCGGTGGTTCGCGACGAAACGATAGGCCCATTCCGCCAGCGGGGCGAAGCCGGGGAATTTCCGGTAAAGGCGCAACCCAAACTGGTGGCGGGGGTTCACCGCCCGCGAGCGAAACACGGCTTCAGCGCCGCTGTAAACCGCGCCGTCCGGTTCGATGAATTGCACGCTCCGCTCAAAACGGTCCGGCGGCAATTCGGGAAACTGCGAGGCGATTTTGGGGTCTTGAAACGGGATGTATTCGACGGCTTCCCCGGTGGCGCGCTGCCAGCGACGGATCCAAAACGCGCAGAAACGGCAGTCGCCGTCGAAAATCATCAAGGGTCTGGCCGGCGGTGATTTTACGCGCGTCATTGCGGCTCCGGTTTAAAACTCGATTCGCACCTGGACCGGTTCGCCGGAAGTGGAAAGCAAGTTCGCGAGGGTGCGCTCGCGGTGCCGTTTGAATTGAAGGGAAACCTTCGATTTGCCAATCGCAAGGTCCGACAGGGTCAGGTCTTCGAGGAAGTCGGGCAGGGTGGGATTGCAGATGCGCAGGATCCTCCGGGGCGCGTCCGCCCGAATGCCCAGGACGGCCTGCAACAGCAGGAAAAGCGCGCCCGAGGCCCACGCCTGCGGAGAGCAACTCACGGGATACCAGACCGGATGGATCGCGTGGGCGCGCTCCATGCCGCAGAACAATTCCGGCAGCCGTTGATATTCGGTTTGGACGGCGGCGTCATGCATGCCAGTCAGCACTGGGGCTGCCTGTCGTGAATACCCGTAGTGTGACAATCCCAGTACGATGAGGGAATTGTCATGCGGCCAGACCGAACCATTATGATAACTCATTGGGTTGAAGACATGCTGGCTGGCACTCAGCGTGCGAATTCCCCAGCCGGAGAACATACCCGGGCCAAGCAGGTGTTTGGCCATCTCGGCCGCCTGCCGCGAATCCGGCACACCGCTCCAGAGCAGATGCCCCGCGTTCGAACTGATCGTCGGCACGACGTTCTTTTTTCCATCCAGCGCCAGGGCGAAGGTTTTCAGTTCCGGGATCCAAAAGCGGCGCACGATTTCCGCGCGCAGGCGCTCAGCCTGTTCGCGCAACGGCCCCACCCGCGCCTTATCGCCAAAGGCCGCCTGCAATTCCGCCATTCGGATGAGCGCATCGTACACGTAACCCTGGACTTCCACCAGCGCAATGGGCGGGCTGGGCAGGCTTCCATCCGGAAAGGGAACGCCATCGCTGGAATCCTTCCAGCCTTGGTTGACCAGCCCTTTGCTGGTGGGTTTGCCGCAATATTCGACGAACCCGTCCCCATCCAGGTCGCCGTAGCGATTGATCCATTCGAGCGCGCGGTTGGCATTGGGCATGAGTTCCCGCGTGAGATTGTCATCGCCGGTCCATTGCCAGGTTTCATGCAGCAGAATGAGCCACAAAATTGTGGCATCGATGGTCCCGTAGTATGGCTTATGCGGAATCTCTCCCGCGCGCGCCAGTTCACCGCGGCGCAACTCGTGCATGATTTTCCCCGGCTGCTCCTCGGTGACCGGATCTTCGCGCTGACCCTGCCAGCGCGCCAGGTATTTCAGGGTGTCAATCGCGATGCGCGGATTGAGCGCGAGCGTTTGGAAGGAGGCGATGATCGCATCGCGGCCAAAGGCGGTGCAATACCAGGGAATGCCAGCCGTGATGATGGGTGCGCCATCGATTTTCGTGTACAACGCGCGCAGATCATCCGTGGCGCGGCGGAGAATGGAATCAAACTCCGTCAGGTTGGTTTCCCAATGCGAGCACGACGCGGTCCATTGCCGGGAGGATTCGTCCAGGGCTTTCCTCTGCCCGTCCAGTTCGAACCCGGTCCAGAGCGGGCGATTTGCCAGGGAAGTTTCCGAGTACACTTCCCATTGCACCTGGAAGTGACCTTTGGGCAGCAGGCCAAATTCCCAGCGCGCCCGGCGGGAGTTCAAGTCGGTCGGGGGTTCATGGAATTTCACGATGGCTTTCTCCAACTGGCCGTCGCTGCCTCGATAAGCAAACTGAAGCAAGCCGTTGCCAGCCTGCGGCTCGAAATATTGCCCATGCCGTTCGCGGTGCCACCCGCGAATGTCGAAAATATCGGCAAAATCGTTGGCCAGTTGGAGTTCCATCCAATAGCCGATGGTGCGGGGCAGGTGGTTGGTCAGCGTGACCTGCTCGATCAAGCGGTCGGCCACGAGCAATTCCCGTTTGATGTGAACGCAATTTTTCGGGTCCCAACTGTTGCCGCCGAATTCCGCGTCGTTGATGGCCAGGTCAATTTGCGCGCTGTGGCTGGACAGGACCTGGACCGAAAGCAACGCGGGCGGCCCTCCGCGCACGCGCAGGGCATAGTGGCTCAGCACGCGGGTGTCGTCGTGAAACAGCCCCAGGGAGCACTCTTCGGAAACCCCGACGTCGCCATGGGAATTGGTCACCAGAAAATAGCGGTTGTGTTTGAGCACCACCGAATGTTCCGCCAGCGTCTGGGCTTTGCAGAAGGCAGGGGGGGCTTTGACGGCGGTTTCCGCGGACACGGGAATGAGGGGTTCGGCAAGGGCGTTCATACGGCAATGGGCTGGGAGGTGTGCCGGCGGCGCTTCTGCTCGTGCGCCGACTCGTCCAGCACGCGCTGGTAGAGCCGCAGATGGTCGGTGACCAGGCGGTCACGACTGAAGCGTTCGATGGCCCGGCGGCGGCACAAACCGCGGTCGAACGTGTCCAGCACTCCGCCGGGCCGGATGATTTGGGCCATTTGCCCGAGGGAACTCGCGAGAAAGCCGGTCACGCCTTCCTCAATCAATTCGGGAGCACTGCCCCGGGGAAACGCCACCACCGGGCAGCCCGAAAGCATGGCTTCAATCAGTGCCAGCCCAAACGGCTCCTCCCAATCGAGGGGCGAAAGGAGCGCCCGGGCATCGCGCAGAAGCGGAACTTTCTTCGAGACGCCAATGCAACCCAATAAGTGCACGTGCGGCAGCCGGAGGCGCGGTTTCAATTCCTGCTCCGCGAACTGCTCGCCGTCCGGATGGGTTTCTCCGGCCACATAAATCGGCAAGCCGGCCAGTCCGGCCGCATCAATGGCGAGGTGAGGTCCTTTGGCCCCGGAAAAACGGCCGATGAAACAAACCTGGTTCCCGGGCTTGGCGGTCCATTCAAATCGGCCGGGATCCAAACCATGGTAAATCACTTCACACTTGGGCAGCGGGATTTCCAGCCGTTTCTGGCGGTGGGAAATAGCCACATATTGGACCCCCGGGAAGTGACGATAATAATCAGAATATTTCTCATCGCGGGCATGATGGATCGTATAAATGACCGGAAGGTGCGGCGTCATTCTTCCCATAGCGAGGACGGCGGGTGTGTGAGCATGGGCCAGGTCAAAGTGGCTTTCCGCAATTTTCGCCATCGCCCACGAGGCATGGTTCAGCTCGGCCAGGGGATGCGGAGGCCACTGGGGTTTGAGATAGAGCGAAGCCAACTCCGCGCGAGTAGTCGAACAACCGGGGGCAAACAAGGTGACTTTGTGTCCTCGATCCAGCAGACCCTCCACCAATTCATACACGACCAACTCCGTCCCACCATAATCTCGCGGCGGGACGGCCAGGAATGGCGTTGAAACCACTGCAATCCGCATTTCCTAAATCCCTTTCGGTCGCGCTTTGGAGCCTATCTCGGCAGGGCGCGTCACTCCGTGCGCGCCGACGGCGGGCAGAGGACTGCCCGCCCTAGATAGGTTCTCAGCCGCCAACAGTATAGCGGCAAATTCTCTCCCTGGCAAAACCGCACGCGTGAATTTGAGGGCGGGCGAAATGACGCGCGCGCCCTGCCGTTCCTCCACGGCTACTTGCCAATGATTTTCAGAATCGTGATGGAGTACGCGGGAAGGTCGCGCGTGAAGTCCGCGCAAAGGCCGTCCACTTTCGTGCTCACAGGCACAATTTTGGCTGGCTCGGTAATCGAGTTGGTGT
Source organism: Verrucomicrobiota bacterium (assembly GCA_021325145.1). Taxonomy (GTDB): domain Bacteria; phylum Verrucomicrobiota; class Verrucomicrobiia; order Limisphaerales; family Pedosphaeraceae; genus JAJPHR01. The sequence goes on from JAJPHR010000103.1 coordinate 180,386, forward strand.
CCTCCGGAGCGTTCGCGCTCATGACCACGGCTTCGCCTTTGGCTTCGATGTTTTTGAGGCCGTTGATCTCCACGCGGACGGGTTGAATTGTGCCGGCACTGTTCACCAGCTTCAAATAAATCGCGCCGGTTCCGCTGTCGCGGGTCGCATCGAAGAACAGGGTCGGCACTTGTTGCTTGGGTGTCGTGGCGGGTCCGGGCGGATCGCCGGTGCGACGGCGCGGCGGTGGCGGCTGCCATTCGCGGGTGGGAAGATTTTCCGAACTCGCGGCCAGCACCTTGTCGCCGTGGTTGAGGTTGAACATTTTTTGCGCGTAATACGCGGGCGAGCCGTAACTGGACAGCGTGTCGTAGCCGATCAGGTCAGTGCGCCACTGCATGCCGCCGGGGTTTACGTTGACGAACAAGGGGGCGTAGCACGACATGACGACGAGGTCCGAGTTGCGCTCCATGCCGGTCATCCAGGCGGCGTCACCAAGGGCGGCGTTCATGTTGGGCGTGGGTGCGCCCTCGCGCGTGGCCCATTCGCCCACGAAAATTTTTGGGCCGCTCCGGTCGGCCTGATCGTAGTGATGAGTGTCGGACTGCATTTGCATGGAACTGCGATAGAAATGGTCGTCCAGCAGATCGGGTTTGCGGCTGTTAACCTTTGTGGTGGCGATGAGTTGCAACGCTGGATACCTGGCTTTGATGGCGTCGTAAATTTGGGCGAAGCGATCGTTGTAACTGCCCGAGCGGTCGAACCAATCTTCGTTTCCGATCTCGACGTACTGCAGCGGAAACGGGGCCGGATGGCCGTCCTTGGCGCGGCGCGCTCCCCAGACGGTGCTGGCGTCACCGGCGACGTATTCGATCTCATCAAGCGCATCTTTGACGTAGGGCTCAAGATCGGGGCCGGGTGTGACGTGCTCGCCCTTGAGCGAATAGCCCGCGTAAACGGCGAGCACGGGTTGCATGTGCAGGTCTTCGCACCAGCCCAGGAATTCCAGCAGGCCCATGCCGTCCGAAGACCAATAGTGCCAGGCATCGTTCGGATGGCCGGGCCGCTCGGAAATGGGACCAATGGTATTCTTCCAATTGAAGCGGGTGGCAATCGTGTTGCCTTCGAGATAATTCCCGCCCGGAAATCGCAGGAACGCGGGCTTCATGTCCGCAAGCAGTTGCATGATGTCGGCCCGGTTTCCATTGGGCCGGTCGTGATACGTGGGCGGGAACAGCGAAACCAAACTGAGCCAAACGGTGCCGGGGTGGCCGGCAGTGATCAGCAGCCGGTTGTCTCGGGAAGGCGGCACTTTCCCGGTGGTGAGTGTGACTTCGTACTTCTGCCATTTGTCGCTGAGCCGGCGCACTTGCGCGCTGGCGACCACACTCGCGCTCCTGGTGTTGACGATGGCCACCGTCAACGGACCGCTGAATCCGTTGCCGGACCGCGCATAGAACGAGGCGTGGTAGTGCGTCCTGGGCCTGACTGGAATGCCCCAGAACCCGTCGTTGGCCACGCCCGCGCGCGTTTTCGAAGTGGCTTTGGCCACGTCCAACTTCAGACTAACGCCCTGGGCGTCGTTGAGCGGGTCGGTGGTATCGAGGGACATCGAACCAGCGGCGCCGTCATCCTGTACGAGCTGCCAATGCGGCGTGTTCGTGGCGTTTTCCTTGAAGGAACGGTTGCGAATCAATTCGGCATACAATCCGCCCTCGTAGGAATAATTGATTTCCTCGGTCATCAAACCGTAAAGCGTCGGACTGACGGAACCCGTCACCTGGTCCGCCTTGATTTGAATCACCGCCGGGTTGGCTGGCTGAGCCTGCGATAAAACCGGGAACGCAGTGGTCAGCGCGACAATCAAAAGCGAAGGAAGTTTCGCTGCGAGACGGTTTGGTTTCATGGCTTCGAGAATGGAGTGAATTCTTGCAAAAGTCCAGACCGCATAAAGACTTGAAAACAGGCCGTAATCATCTAAAAGAACTCTGCTGAGCATGCTGTTCCACTTGTCCAACCTGGGAATCCTGCTGGTTATCGTTGTTCAAATCATCGCCATCGCCGTCGCCATCGTGCTGGGCGGGTTCAGGGTGGGATACCTCAGGAAAAGCGTCCAACTCTCGATGCCGAAAGCGGACGCGGCTCCTTTCTGGGAAACCATGTTTCAGCGGTTACAGGAACTTGGCTTCAAAAAGGCGGAACCCGAAGGCCGCTATTTGCAGGGAGGCGCGCGGTCCGGAGACCCCAGCTACTCATTCACGCACGCCCGGACCAACAAGGAGGTTATGGTGCAATTTCGCGAGTCCGAGGCCGAAGAAATAGCCGTGACTGTGTCGCTGGGCTATCTGGATCCAATCGTGGGAGATACGGGTGAATCCGCGTACCGCGATGCCGTTCTCGATTATGTCACAGGAAAAGCTGATCGCATGGTCGTGGTGCCCAACCGAAGTCTCCTGGCGTTGAACAGCCTGACGGGCGGCATCCTCGCGTGCGTGCTGGCGGGGTTCGTCGTGGCCTTAAAGCGCTGGTCATTTTGGACCCCGCTCCTGGTGCTGACGATCACGGAGATCATTGTCGGTTTGATGGGACTGTGGGCGGCGTTGTACAAGCCCGCCGAGATCACGGGCAAATCGGCGGCGGCGGCGGGTATCTGCCTGTCGCTCGCCGCGATGGCCATTACCTTTTTTGCCATGCACGGTGACTTGGCGTATCACGGGGCACCGTAGGTAAAGTAACCTTCAAGCACCAACCACCAAGCACCAACCACCAAGCCTCAAATCCCAAGTGGCGTTGCGAGGCCTGGAGTTTGGATCTTGGAGCTTCTCTGGAGCTTGGTGCTTGGTGTTTGGTGTTTGTCGACCGCCACATCGAAGAAATACCTCACGCCATTTCGATATACCGGTTATGTTGTTTTGGACTGAATGACAACCAAGTTATTTTCTGAGCTGGGGATTTCGGCTGAATTGCTGAAGGCCATCGACAAACTCGGGTTCGAGCAGGCTTCGCCGATTCAAGCCGAGGCGATTCCTGTGCTGCTGGCAGGGCGTGACGTCGTTGGGCAATCGCAAACCGGTTCCGGCAAGACGGCGGCGTTCGCCGTGCCGGCGGTCGAGCGCGTGGACCCGCAATTGCGCGCGGTACAGGTGTTGATCCTGTGCCCGACACGCGAACTGGCCGTGCAAGTGTCGGAGGAAGTCCACAAGCTGGCCTTGTTCAAGCGCGGTATTCACGCGCTGCCCATTTACGGCGGCCAATCCTATGAACGGCAGTTCGATGGCCTGCGGCATGGCGCGCAAATTGTCATCGGCACCCCGGGACGCGTGATGGATCACATGCGCCGGGGCACGTTGCGGCTCGATAAAGTGCGGATGGTCATCCTCGATGAGGCGGACGTGATGCTGGACATGGGTTTCCGCGAGGACATCGAATTCATTCTCGAAGGCGTGCCGAACGAGCGGCAAACGGTTTTCTTTTCCGCCACCATGCCGCGGCCCATCCAGGAATTGATCCAACGCTTCGCCCGCAATCCGCAAAGCGTCCGCATCGAGCAAAAAGCGATGACCGTGCCCACGGTCGAGCAGGTCTATTACGAAGTGGACCGGCGGTTCAAGATCGATTTGCTCACCCGGTTGATCGACATTCATGATCTCAAGCTCGGCATCATTTTTTGCAATACCAAGCGCATGGTGGACGATCTGGTTGATCATTTGAACGCTCAGGGGTATTCCGCGGACCGATTGCATGGTGACATGAGCCAGGCGATGCGCGACCGCGTCATGAACAAGTTTCGCAAATCAGGCCTCGAATTTCTGGTCGCGACCGATGTCGCCGCGCGCGGGATTGATGTCGATGATGTGCAAGTGGTGTTCAACTATGACTTGCCGTACGACGTCGAGGATTATCTGCATCGCATCGGACGGACGGGACGCGCGGGTCGGAGCGGGCGGGCGATTTCGTTCGTGGCGGGACGCGAGATGTTTCAGATTCACCACATCGAGCGCTATACCAAAGTAAAGATCCAGCGCGGCAAGCCGCCCACACAGGATGAAGTCGAAGAGGCGCGCGACAGTGCTTTCCTGGGCAAACTGCGGGCGACGTTGCAAAGCGGGGAATTCAAACGCCAGGACCATCTCATCGAGCGTCTGTTGGAAGAAGGCTTCAGCAGCACCGACATTGCGTCGGCTTTGCTCTCTCAATTGCAAGCGGGTGAGGCGGCGCCTGCGCGGGCGCCGCGAGAGGCGGCATGGTCCGGGGCCCGCGACTCTCGTGTGCCGGAACAGAGACGCGCGCCCTATGGTGATTCGCGGGCAGAACGCCGTGACCGGCCGCCGGAGCGACTAGTACGCCACCGGGAAGAGCGGCCAGCCGCACCGCGTCCAGTCAAACCGGTGGCCCTTTCAACTCCTTTACCCGACCGGTCGGTTGCCCCCATCAAGCCAGTTCCGCCGGTGGCTCCAGCCGAGCCGGTGCGGGCGAAAAGCCTGCCGCCCGGTTTTCCGGAACGCCGTGAATTCGCCCCGCCTCAACCGACCCGATCGCCAAAACATAGCCGCCGCACACCCGACGAACAGGTGCGCCTTTACATGAACATCGGCGGGGAGATGGGCGTCGCGCCCGGTGACGTCGTGGGCGCCATCCTGGGCGAAACCGGATTGCCGGCGAAGGTCGTAGGTACGGTGGACATTCGCGAGCGGCACCTGTTTGTCGATGTTTCCTCCGAACATGCCAATGGCATTATTGCCAAGTTGAACCGCACGCGGATCAAGAACCACAAATTGAAGGTGAAAGTCGCCTGAACTGGCGGCTTTTTTGGGTTGAAAATAGCCCTTGTCAAACGGCGATTCATTGGTAGATTGTCCGGCCTTTGTTATGAAAGCTGACATTCATCCGAGATATCAGGAAGCGGAAATCCGTTGCGCTTGCGGCAATGTGATCAAGACCCGCTCCACCAGACAGACTATTTTGCTGGGCATTTGCAACGCCTGCCACCCGTTCTACACGGGCACGCAGAAGTTTGTGGACACCGCCGGGCGTGTGGACAAATTCCAACAGCGCCTGGCCAAGACGCAGGCTGCCCAGGCTGCCGCTGCCACCAAGAAGAAAAAGAAGTAGCCACGCTTTCGACTTCCGCCCGTCCGGCTTCGCCGCCAGACGGGCGGATTGTTTTTATCGGGTGGGGCGTGTCACTCCGTGCGCGCCGATGACGGGCGCAGCCCTGTCCGCCCTGCCGAGGCAGGTTCCGAACCCTTAACCATGGATTTGCGTCCGCACATTGATCGATTTGCCCGCCGGTTTGCCGAAGTCGAGGCCGCCCTGAGCGATCCGAAGGTTTTCGATAACAACCAGCGCGCCCAGGAACTGTCCCGCGAATACGCCCGCTTGAAAGAGTTGGTCGCGAGCGGGAACGCATATCTGAAAGCCACGGCGGATCTTGAGGAGAACCAGGCCTTGATTCAGTCTGAGCCGGCGGACTCGGAGCTGGCCGGCATGGCCAGGGAAGACATTGCGCGTTTGGAATCGGAAGTGAAACGTCTTGGGCACGAGGTGCAGCTCGGCATCCTGCCGCCGGAGCCGACGGATTCGCGCAACACGATCATTGAAATCCGCGCCGGAGCGGGCGGGTCTGAATCCGCATTGTTCTCCGCTGATCTTTATCGGATGTACACGCGCTATGCGGAGAATCGCGGCTGGAAGGTGGAACCGATGGATTCCAGCCCGTCGGATCTCGGCGGGTTCAAAGAAATCATCTTTGGCGTGACCGGCCTGGACGTTTATAAACGGCTCAAGTACGAAAGCGGGGTGCACCGCGTTCAACGTGTGCCCGCCACCGAAGCCCAGGGACGCATCCACACCAGCACGTGCACGGTTGCGGTGTTACCCGAAGCGGAAGAAGTCGATATCGAGATCAAGCAAGAGGACTTGGAGATCAATGTTTGCCGCGCATCCGGCAAGGGTGGCCAGGGCGTAAATACCACCGATTCCGCCGTGCAAATCCAGCACAAGCCCAGCGGATTGATCGTGCGTTGCGCTGACGAGCGGTCGCAGATTAAAAACAAAGCCAGAGCCATGACCGTTTTGCGGTCGCGGTTGCTGGAGCGCAAGATTGCCGAGGAAGAGGCCAAATACGCCGCCGAGCGCAAGGAACAGGTCGGCACGGGCGAACGCAACGAACGCATCCGCACGTATAACTTCCCGCAAAACCGCGTCACCGACCACCGCATCGAAGTCACGCTGTACAATCTGCCTGCGTTCATGGAAGGTGACATCGATCCCATCATCGAACCACTCATGGCGCATTCTCTGGAGGAGAAGATGGCGGCGTTGGAACTGTGATGATTGTTGTGAACCAGATTAGTGATGTGGAGAATGGTTTTTGTCCCAATAGCAAGCTATGAATCCGAGGATCACTCCACCGCAAGGCATCATTTTTGACTGTGACGGCACGCTTGCGGACACCATGCCGCTGCATTGGCGCGCGTGGCAGGTCGTCGCCAAACGTTACAAACTCATCTTTCCCGAGGACCGTTTTTACTCGCTGGGTGGCGTGCCGTCGCGGGACATTCTCAAAATGCTCGGTGAAGAGCAGAGTGTGATCCTGGACCATCTCGCCGTGGCGCGGGAAAAAGAGGCGGAATATCAGCCGTTGATTGCCCAAGTGGAACCCATCAACACGGTGGTGGGCGTGGCGCGCGAGTATTATGGCCGCATCCCCATGGCGGTGGCTTCGGGTGGAACGCACCACATTATCGAGCAGGTTTTGCAGCACCTGGGCATCCGACATTTGTTCAATGCCGTCGTGACGAGCGAGGACGTGGTGAACCAAAAGCCGGCCCCGGACATTTTTTTGGAAGCGGCCCGGCGCATCGGTGTGCCGCCTCAATTTTGCCGCGCCTATGAAGACACGGACCTGGGCATGGACGCCATTCGCGCGGCGGGCATGGAAGCGATTGACGTGCGGCAATTGAGGAAGACCGGTCCGTAACGAAAGATTTCCTCAAACTGAGATTTTCAGCGCCGGCCTCTTTGGCCCGGCTCCTTCCTTCCAGACATAGCGGAACATCAGGGTGCGCAATGCCGCCGTCAGCGGGATGGACAGCAAGGCGCCGAGAATGCCGCCCAGGACTGTTGTTCCCACCAGCACGGCGATGATGATCGTCAGCGGATGTAATCCTGCGCGGTCGCCCATGATCTTCGGGCTGATGACAAAATCCTCCAACGCTTTCACCGCCGCCGCGAGCCCCAGCACCAGCAGCGGGTGCGTCCAGTCGCCGAACTGCACCGCAGAAATCGTGAGCGCCAAAGTCAGTGTGATAATGGTGCCGAGATAAGGCACAATCCCGAGCACGGCGGCGACCACCCCCAGCAGCACGGCGTAGTGCAATCCCATGATGAGGTAACCGATGGCCAGCAGGAACCCCACGCACGCCGCCACCAGCACCTGTCCGCGAAAAAAGACAATCATGCAATCGTTAATGGCATTCAGCACAAAAACCAATTCCTGCTTCACCTTTGACTCGTGGATCGGCAGGTAGTCCGTCCAATGTTGCTGGATGCCCGGCTTCTCCAGCAGGAAATAGAACAGGCACACCGGCGCGACAAAGAACCCAATCAAAAATTCGGCCCAGGTGCTGACGTTGCTGAGTTGGGTGCTGAACCATTTCACAATCAGTTCGAGCACGTTCGACAATTTGAGCATCACCGTTTCGCTGAGGCGTTCATCCGCCGTGCCGCTCTGGGGGACGGCCACGGAATTGGTTCCCGGGGAAACCGCGGCGTTTGTGCTGCTGGCGCCAAAGGAAACGGCATTGCTGCCGGCGGGCATCGGCTCCCCGCCGGGAGATTGGGCGGCGGTGGTGGAATTAGTGCCGCCACCAGGCATGAGCAAGGATGCAAGATGCCAGGAAGCCAGGCGTCGGCCCCAAGTTGTATGTTCGAGAAAATCACGAATTCGCGCGCGCGCCTCTTCAGGACTTTTTGGCACCTGCGCCACCAGGCCCCGGGTTTCCCTCAGCAGGCCCGGGATGACTGAACTGACGACGCCTCCCGCCATTGCCAGACCGAGTGCAAACACCAGCACAATCGCCCGCGCCCGGGAAATGTTTTTCCGCACCAGAAATTCCACGGCTGGATCGAGAATGTACGCGAGCACGAGCGCAAGCGCCACGGGCAGCAGCACCGGCGAAAGCATGTGCAAGACCCAACCCAAACCCCAAATCAGCAGGATGATCAGGCCCAGGATGACCGCAACCGCAAGCGCGGTCAATGCAAGCCAAAGCACGCGTGCCTGACCGGAAGTGGGGGATGATGGGGGCATTTGGTGTGATTTCGAATTTCAAATTGAGATTTGAAATCTGAGATTCGGCAAGTAATGCGGTTCACTCGTCGGCAGCGTCCTGTTCGGCTTGCTTCCGCAGGGGATGTTCGGGGTGGAAAACTCAAATTTGAATTTGAAATGATTGACTCATACCCCCTGTCCCAGTTTCTTGGATTTCTCCGTGGCGGCGCGCACGGCGCTCATCAGCGAGGCGCGGACCCTGCCTTTTTCGAGTTCGTGCAGGCCCTCGATGGTGGTGCCGCCGGGACTGGTGACCATGTCTTTCAGCGCCCCGGGATGCAGGCCGGTTTCCAGCACCATCTTGGCGCTGCCCAAAACGGTTTGCGCCGCGAGCCGGGTCGCAATGTCGCGCGGCAGACCGGCCGCGACTCCGCCGTCGCTCAATCCCTCGATCATCAGATACGCGTACGCAGGCCCGCTGCCGCTTAACCCGGTCACTGCATCCAGCAACGATTCCTTGACGGGGAAGGCAACGCCAACCGCCGAGAAAAGCTTCTGCGCGAGCAGGGTGTCTTCCGGCAGCGCGGATTTGCCCGGCGCGTACGCCGTGGCGGAAGCGCCGACGAGCGCAGGCGTGTTGGGCATCACGCGAATGACCCGCGCGCCTTCGCCGAGGCCGCCTTCGAGCTTGGCCAGCGGCACACCGGCGGCAATGGAAATCAGGAGATGTTGTTTTGTGAACTCGCCCTGGATGTCGCCCAGAACTCCGGCTACCTGATCGGGCTTTACCGCCAGCAACAACACCCGGGCAAACTTCGCCACCTCGACATTGGAAGCGGTTGTCCGCGCGCCCACCTGTTTGCCGAAATCAGCGCAAGCCGCCGGGACCGGATCGCTGGCCATGATTTGGTCAGCGGCAGCCAAACCCGCTTGAATGAAGCCCTGCGCCAGCGCCGTGCCCATCCGGCCGGCGCCGAGAAAACCGATGGTCAGAGTAGCCGACATGCCCGCATGGTAACAGTTCAAGACTTTGAGCGGAAGTGAAATGACTGATGAAGGCCCGAACCATCTTTCCTCCGCGCCCCTTGCAAATCCCGGGTGTTCTGTGGTTTATTCCCGTTATGCCGACGCCAACCTCTCCCAGCCAAAGCGCGGAAGATTACCTGGAGCGCATCCATGAGTTGATCGAGGAAAAGGGTTATGCGCGGGTGGTGGACATCGCCTCGTCATTGAAAGTTCGCCAGGCCTCCGTGACCAGCATGGTGCAGAAACTCGGGGAGTCGGGGTATTTGAAGTACGAGAAATACCGGGGCCTGATCCTGACGGACAAAGGGCGGGCCGTGGCGCGCCGCATTCAAAGCCGGCACGAGACGCTCTCGCGATTTTTTTCGTTGTTCGGCCTCAATCCGGAAACGCAACGGCTCGACATCGAGGGGATCGAACACCATCTGAGCCCGGCGACGCTGGAGGTGCTGGCGGATTTGGCCGCGTTTTTTGAAGAGCATCCAGACACGTTGAAGGCTTTCCAGCAATCACGGCGAGGGGCGAAGCGCAAGGTCAATGCTTAGCAAGTGGGAGTTTGATCTCCTGGTCACCGGTCATTAATTGGCGATTGCCCTATGCAGGGGAATCCCGACGGCACCTCGGACCAGGCTCGCTGCCAGGAGTCCGAACGAAAACACCCAAACGAAGTATCCAATGCGGAGGTCGCCTATGTCCTTGCCAAATTCGAGCATTAGCGCAGCGGTCAGGAAAAGAGAAGCCGCGGAGCCGCGCCTGAGCCAACGAAACAATCTCGGACCGCCTGTCCATCTCAAAATGAACCAAGGCGACACGAGCATGAAAAGGTTCGCGAAGTTTAGAAGCACAAGATGTATGCAGGCGAGTTTTCCCTCCCACACACCCGGCCAATAATACTGGATCATGATCGCGCACTGCCAGCCCCAGGCGTTGTCGAAGGAAGGCAGGAAAAATGAAAGGACAAACAAGGCCCAGGCAGCGAATGCGAATGGCCGATGACATGGAACGCGGAGAGATTCAGCCTGGGGTTTCATCGCGAGCCCGACCCGATGATTATTTCGTTCTCCGGTCGGGGCAGGTTCGGCGGTTCGTCGCGGAAGTGGATCTCCCATTTTTGTCCGGCTTTGCTGGCGAGGTCGAGCAACTGGCGGCGCAGCGACTCCCTGGCTTCTCCGAGGATCCTCATTTCGAGCGCGGCGGCGCGGGCCTTGTCGTTCATCTGATTGACGGCGGACTCCTGGTCTTTTTGCGTGAGCAAGTTCCAGTAGCCATTCGCGTCCTGGACGACACGGTAGTTGTTCTGTTGGACGGAAACGATTTTCGGCGCGGGGAAATCGGCCCGGACGCGGCGGGTTTTTTCATCGACTTGCACGGTGAAGCGGTCGCGAAGGTCAAAGCCCGCTTTAACCGTGTACTCGCCGTGCAGCAGAAGGCGTTTGGTGCTCCCGAGCGTGGTGTTTTCGTAGGAGTAATCGATGGGGAACTCCTTGCTGACGGAAGCGAGCTCAAAGATGTTGCTGGTCCGTTGATAAGTGACGTAGGTGCTGATGGTGACTTCGGGCGTGATATTGAGAACTTGCCTGACCAGTTCCACCGCGCCCTGGGCGGTCTTTCCGGCTTCCTTGCGCGCCGTGTGCAGGAGGAAGGCCAGGCAAAAGGTAAGGGTAATCAAGACCAATGAAATGGCGGCGGCTTTTTTCATGGCATTGCCGGTTCCGGCTGATACAAACCTCCTGCTCCTGGCCGAACGAGAGACTTGTCAGTCGCTTTGTAGCTGGCGAGGCCGCTTCGGACAAGCGATTTTGTCCAGTGCCAATCACCAGCGGGTGATCCGCCCAAAAAGCCTGTTGACTTTGGGCTTCGAGTTAATAGAATTCTTTTTGATTCGGGTGGGCAGCACGTTTCTTCAGCGGGGTTCCCCACCCCCACCTCCTTGGCGTCTGCCGCCCGAATCACTCTTTCCCACGGGCGCAAAGGCCGGGTCATTCCACGTTGCGGGTGCGGCGAGCCGCGTTTCCAGGGATAACTGTGCGGGCAAACGCACAGTTTTCACGACCACCAGTCCATGTATGCTTGCACAACCCAATGAACGGGAATAAGCATTTGCAATCGGGCATCGGTTTCGTAAGCTAGCCGCTTATAGTCAAATAGAATGCGACAATTTGTCACTATCGCAGTCAATGCCTTTATGGAGCTGGTCCGGCAGCCGGTTTTCCTGCTCCTGATGACCACGGCGGCGATGTTCGAGATATTTCTGGCCGTGCCCTACTATTTTGCGTTTGGAGACGAACCCAAGCTGGTCAAGAACAGCGTGCTCGCGGTGATGTTGCTGGCGGGGTTGTTCGGCGCTGTGCTGAGCGCCTCGGCCTCGCTGGCCCGGGAAATCCGGTCGGGCACCGCGCTGGCGGTGCTGTCCAAACCGGTGGGCCGCGCGCAATTCCTGCTCGCGAAGTATGTCGGGCTGGCGCTGGCCTTGAGCCTATTGACCTATGTGAACACAATCGTGGCGCTGTTGACCAGCCGCATGGCGTTTGATGCGTATGGTTCGACGGATCTGTTCGCGCTGGGGCTCTTTATGCTCGCGCTGGTGGTGGCTTACCTGTTGGGCGGCTTCAGCAACTTCTTCCTGCGGCGGCCTTTTGTTTCGGACGCGGTTTTCGGGGTGGTGCTCACGGTCACCCTGGCGTTTGTGGTCATCAACTTTTTCGATAAAAACGGGCGTTCACAGGAGTTTGCCCGGGGAGTGGACTGGCGGATGGTGCCCGCCTCGGTGCTGGTGCTCTTCGCCCTTTGGGTGCTGGCCGGGCTGGCTTTGGCGTGCTCGACGCGGCTGGAAATGATCCCGACTCTGGCGATCTGCTCGGGCGTGTTCCTGCTGGGCCTGATGTCCCAATACCTTTTCGGGGCGCGGACAGTTGCAGGGTCATGGTGGGCATCCGTGCTTTACACGGTGACGCCGAATTGGCAGCTTTTCTGGCTCGCCGATGCATTGGACACGGGCAAGACCAATTTTCATTGGGGCTATGTGGGGATGTCGCTGGGATACGCGGTGTGTTATGTGGGCGCGGTGCTGGCGGTGGCGGTGATTTTGTTTGAAGATCGTGAACTGAGCTGAGTTAAGGCTGAGAATGGAACGAAGAACAGAAAAGAACGGACTGATTAACCTGATCGTGCTCGTGCTCATCGGGGCGGCCGGATTCGCGGTGGCGCGTTACGGCCAAACCCTGGCCGGCCAGGTGGCGACGGTCTTCATGGGCATTGGGGTGTTGATCGCCGGTGTGAGCTGGTTCCAGATGCGATTGGAGGAGCGGGAACGGCTGGAGAAACTCGAGTTCGAGGAACTGAGCAAATCAGCGGCGAGTTCCGCCTTGTTCAATGTCTCCGACAGCGAGGTTTTCCCGGCGCAACGTTCGCGCGAACAATTCGAGCGGTTTTTCGTGCCGGCGTTCACGGCGCTGATCTTCCTCTTGCAAGCGGGCACAGGCCTGCTGCTGTGGCGGTGGTTGAGAGGGATGATTCCCGCGCCGATGCAGCAACCGACGGTTTCGATGGCTTTATTCGGCCTGTTTGCGCTGGTGCTGTTTTTGCTGGGTAAATTTTCAACCGGCCTCGCGCGGTTGGAGAAGCTGCGCCTGCTGCGGCCCGGCGCCAGTTATCTTTTGCTGAGCGCGTACGTGTGCTTCTGTGTGACCGCCGCCATTGCCGCGGTGCAGGTGGGCGTGCCGAAAGTCGATTGGCAGGTGGCCCGCGCGCTGAGCGCGGTCCTGATCTTCATTTCGGTGGAGACGCTGGTCAACCTGATCCTGGAGATTTATCGGCCGCGCGTGAAGGGCAAGGTGGAGCAGCCGGTTTACGAGAGCCGGCTGGTGAGTTTGCTGGGCCAGCCGGAAGGCATCATCACCACGGCGTGGCAGACGCTCGATTACCAGTTCGGCTTCAAGGTGTCGGAAACCTGGTTTGCCCGGTATTTTGCGAGAGCGGCGACCTGGCTGCTCTGGCTGCAAGTGGGCGTCATGCTCGCTTCGACTTGCGTGGTCTTCATCGATGCCGGCCAGCAGGCCCTTTTGGAACACTTTGGGAAGCCGGGGGTGGTGCTCGGGCCGGGCGCGCATTTGAAATGGCCTTGGCCGATTGACCATGTCTATCGCTATGCCACCGAACAAATCCAGAGCTTCAACGTGGGATTTGCGCCCGACCCTTTCCGCACGGCGGACAAGACCGTGCTTTGGACGGTGAGCCACACCAAGGAGGAAAACTTCCTGGTGGCGAACCGGGAAACAGAGACGCCGGCATCCCTCGCCAATACTCCCAACGGGAACACCCTGGAAACCGCCGACACCGCCGGCAACAAACGGCCGCCGCCGGTGAGCTTGCTGACCGTCAGCATCCCGGTGCAGTACCAGATCACGAACCTGACCAAATGGGCCTACGTGAATGAGGAGCCGGAAACGTTGATACAACATATCGCGACGCGGGAAGTGGTCCGCTATTTTGTGGGGGTCGATTTTCAGGAGATCATGTCCCAAGGGCGCGGCGACGCCGCGACCGTCCTGCGGGATCGCATCCAGGCAGAGGCGGACCGGCACGAACTCGGCGCGAGCATTGTTTTTGTGGGATTGCAGGACATCCATCCGCCGGTGAAGGTCGCGCCGGATTATGAGAAGGTGGTGGCGGCAATCCACACGAAGGAAGCCGCCATTCTCGCGGCGAAAGCCGAGGCCATCAAGACCAACGCTTTGGCCGGCGCGCAAGCTTTCAAGACGATCTGTGAGGCGCAGGCCGAACGGCAGCGGCGCGAAGTCGATGCCCAGGCGCGGGCCGCCGCGTTCACCAACCAAATTCCGGCCTACCGGGCTTCGCCGTCGGTTTACTGCGAGCGCACTTACCTGCAAACCTTTGCCGAGTCGGTGGTGAATGCGCGCAAATACATCCTGTTATCGACCAATACTTCGGACGTCTTCATCCTCAATCTCGAGGACAAACTGCGGACTGACATCGAGGACGCGATCACCGTGCCGCCGCCCAAGGCGCCGTTTGCGCCCAAATGATTTTCAACACCTGTTATGAATCGTAATCCCTTCATTCTTACCGTTGGCGGCCTGCTGGGCGTCATCGTGTTCTTCATGTTGTTCACCTTTCAGGTGCGCAAATCCGAGGTGGCCGTCGTCACGACTTTTGGCCGGCCCTCGCGCACCGAGACCGAGCCGGGCATCAAGGGCAAGTGGCCGTGGCCCATCCAGCGGGTTTTTAAATTCGACCAGCGCATCCAAAACTTCGAGGACAAGTACGACGAATCCCTGACGGCGGATAATTACAACTTGCTGGCGATGACCTATATCGGCTGGCGAATCAGTGATCCGCAGGCGTTTTTCCCCAAGTTCGCCAATGGCTCGATCGCGGAGGCGGAGCGGGTCCTGGAAGGACTGGTGCGGAGCGAGAAGAGCGCGGTGATCGGCAAACATCCGCTGTCGGACTTCGTTTCCGCCGACGAGAAGCAGCTCAAGTTCGCCGAAATCGAGCAGGAAATACTCAAGCGCATTCAGGACCAGGTGAACGCGAAGAACTACGGCATCAGCATGGAATATCTTGGCCTCAAGAAAATGGGCTTTCCGGAGAGTGTCACCCAGGAGGTGTTCAAGCGGATGACTTCCGAGCGGGCAGTGTTGAGCAGCCGGATCCAAAATGAAGGCGAGGCCGAGGCGACCAGGATCAAGTCCGCGGCCGACAGTAAGAGCGCCCAGATGATCGCGGAAGCTGACGCCGAGGCGACCAAGATCAAGGCGCTTGGACAATCGAAGGCGGCGGAATCCTTCGCCGTCTTCCAGCAGGAGCCAAGCCTGGCGAATTTCCTGCTCAGCCTGAATGCGCTGGGTGAATCGTTGAAGACCAGAGCGACGCTGGTTTTCGACCAACGCACCGCGCCGTTCCAGTTGCTCCAAGGTTATCCCACCAACCAGCCCTCGATGAAATAGCGGCATGAGCGATCACGATCATCACGACCACGATCACAGCCACGAGCATCATTCGCACGATGCTCCACCACCGTCTGTGCCGGTGGCCGAGGATGCTGGCTCGCAGGCCCTGTCTGACGCATTGAAGAGCAGTTTCGCCATCGTCAAGGTGGCCATGGGAGTGCTGGTGGTTGTTTTCCTCGGGTCCGGTTTCTTCACGGTGCAACAGAACGAAAGGGCGATCAAGCTTCACTTCGGCAAGCCCGTGGGTGAGGGCAACAAAGCTTTGTTGGGTCCGGGGCTGCATTGGGGTTTTCCCTATCCGATTGATGAAGTGAAGAAGGTTCCCATTACGGACATCCAGGAGGTCAAATCCACGGTGGGCTGGTACGCCACGACCCCCGAGCAGGAGCTTAATAATTCGGAGCCTCCAGCCGGCCCATCGCTGAACCCGGCGCTGGACGGTTATACCATCACCGGTGACGGCAATATCATTCACACCCGCGCGACGCTTTCTTATCGCATCGAAGACCCAATCCGGTTTGCGTTTGATTTCGTCAATGCCTCCAATGCCGTGCAGAGCGCCCTGGACAATGCCTTGATCTATGCCTCCGCCCGTTACGCAGTCGATGATGTGTTGACGCGCGACAAGACCGGTTTCCGTGAACGCGTGCAGGCGCGGGTCGATGAGTTGATCCAGAAGGAGAAACTGGGCATTGTCATCGAGCAGTGCGTGGTGGAGAGCAAACCGCCGCGCCAGTGCAAGCAGGCGTTCGATGCAGTGCTCACCGCCGTTTCCACCCGCGACGCGGCCCACAACGACGCCGTGAAATACGAAAACCAGATCCTGAGCCAGGCGTCAGCGGAAGCGACCAGCCGAACCAATGCCGCCGAAGTCGATAGCGCCCGGCTCGTTGGCTCGGTGAAAGCCGAGGCGCAGCGGTTCAACGATTTGCTGCCCAGCTACCGGACCAACCCGGTCCTGTTCGCGAGCATCCTGCTCAACGAGAAAATCACTGAAGTGCTGACCAACGCGCAGGAGAAGTTTTATGTGCCTGAGAACGTGGGTGGCGGAAAACCGGAACTGCGTTTACAATTGAGCCGTGAACCAGCGAAAACCGGCATCTTGACGGCACCAACCCGATAATCTGAAGTACTATGCAAGTCACATCGCTATTAAGCCAGCAAGGACACGACCACGATCACGATCATGACCACGAGGGGTGCGCCTCCTGCGGGCATGATCACGAACACACCCCGGTGCGGCTCAAACAGACGCTCGTCGGCGTGGTCTTCGTCATCAATGCCTTCGTGGTGGACTGGCTGTTTGACTCGGCGCACACCGTTGCCAGCGCCAGCGCCATGATTGGAGCGATTATTCTCGGATACCCCATCGTCTGGACCTCGATTAAGGACCTGAAACGTGGTGTTCTCACCATTAATGAGTTGGTCGGGATTGCGGTGCTGGCCGCGTTTGCCTCGACCGATTATAAAACGGCGGGAGTGGTCGCGTTTTTCATGCTGATGGGTGAGATCATCGAAACTCGCACGGCGGAAGGCGCGCGCCAATCCATCGAGTCGCTGATCAAACTGACTCCGACTAAGGCGCGTCGCATTACTGCCAAGGGCGAGGAGGAAGTCGCGGCCAAGGATTTGGCGGTGGGCGATGTCATCCGCATCCGGCCAGGCGACAACGTGGCGGCGGACGGCGTGGTCGTCACGGGCCAGGGCTCGTTCAACCAGGCCACGATCACGGGCGAATCGCTGCCGGTGGATAAAAAGCCGGGCGACGAACTGTTCGCCGGCACACAGAATTTGACGGGTGTTTTGGAAGTGAGGGTTAGCCGCGCCGGCCAGGATACGACGCTGGGCCGGGTGCGCGAATTGATCCTCGCAGCGGAGAAAACCAAGCTGCCGATCATGCGCATCATCGACCAATACATGGGCTTTTATACGCCGCTCGTGCTGGTCATTGGCGCGCTGGTCTGGGCGTTCACTCGCGATTTGAACCGTGTTATTTCGGTGCTGGTGGTTTCCTGTCCGTGCGCGTTCATTCTCGCGACGCCCACGGCCATGGTCGCGGCGCTCTCGGCGGCCGCGCGGCTCGGCATTCTGATCAAAAACGTGAGCGACATCGAACTGGCGGCCAAGATCAACGCCTTCGTCTTCGACAAGACCGGCACCCTGACCACGGGCAAGCTGGCGGTGAGCCGGTTGGCCCCGTTGAATGGGACCGCGCCGGCGGAATTGTTGCGGGCGGCGGCATCGGCGGAGAAGTACAGCAATCATCCCACCGCCAAGGCGCTGGCTCAACTCGCCGGCGAGGCGGGCGTGCCGCTCAGCGAGCCCAGGAATTTCGCCGAAACGGCCGGGCGCGGCATCAAGGCGGAGGTGGATGGCCGGGCGATTCTCGTGGGCCGCGCGCAGTGGCTCAAGGACAATGGCGTGACGGAGGATTTCCTGAAAGCCGTCGATTTAAATGAGACCGAAGGGTTCAGCCTGCTGTTCGTGGCGCGCGACGGGCAATGCATCGGTTGGGTGGGCTTGCAGGACCAGACGCGGGCCGACGCCCGCGAGTCGTTGGTGGAATTGAAGCAAAGCGGCGTGCGGCGCATCGCCATGATTTCCGGCGACCGCCAGCCCGTGGCCACCCGTGTGGCGCGCGAGATTGGCTGCGAAGAGGCGGTGGGCGATTGCCTGCCGCAGAACAAGGTGGAATTTGTGCGCGCGATCAAGCTCAAGGGCTATCGCGTGGCGGTGGTGGGCGACGGCGTCAACGACGCGCCCGCGCTGGCGGCCGGCGACATTGGCATCGCGATGGGCGCGGCGGGCAGCGAGGTGGCCATTCACAGCGCCACCATCGCCTTGATGAACAACGATCTGCGCCGGCTGCCGTTCCTTGTGAAGCTGTCGCGCAGCACGCGATTAGTGATCAACCAGAACTTCCTTTTCGGCGTGCTGTTCATCATCACCGGCCTGTCCCTCGCCGCGTTCGGCTATTTGAACCCAATCGTTGCCGCCATCATGCACAACGCCGGCTCGTTGATCGTGATTTTCAACAGCGCGCGGTTGGTGCGCAAGGGCGAGGAACTGGAGCACTACCAGCCTGAGACGGTTGAACCGTCGGGCCGCCCCGGCGGTCAAAAACCTGCCGCTCCGGCGCAATTGACGCCGAAACTGGCGTGAGAGACGGTTTGGCGCATGTCATCCCTCCGATTAGAGCAACGGATGTTTTCCAGGGGAAAACAGTCCTTTGAATTGCGGGATGAAGAGAATGTTGTCCGCGTTACTACCAGCAAAGGTGGCAACTCGCACGAATACACGTTGCCGATCGAAATCATTTCACCCAAGCCTAGCCGGGTCAAGCGATTGGATGTTCAAATGCGCCCTCGCCAACGCTTTCACCTGCGGATGAACTTCGCAAGCTGGGCGAACTCCGAAAAGACGGAGTCCTTTCGGAAGAAGAGTTCGTCCAAGCCAAGGCCAAGGTTCTTGCCGGCATGGAAAAGCAATCTATTGGGTTCAAGCTGGAATAAGTGATTATGACCACCACCGAAACCACTCCGCACTCCGCACTCCGCACTCCGAATTCGGAAGAGGTCGTCATTGCCGTCCGCGGGCTGACCAAGGTGTTCAAGGACTTTTGGGGCCGGTCAAAGGCGCGGGCGGTGGATAATGTGGATTTCGAAGTCCGGCGCGGCGAAGTCTTTGGCCTGCTCGGACCGAATGGTTCCGGAAAATCCACGACCGTCAAAATGCTGTTGGGGCTGCTTTATCCCACCAAAGGACACATCGAAGTGTTCGGCCATTCCCCGCGGCATGTCGCCACCAAATCGCGCATCGGTTATCTGCCGGAGGAATCGTATCTTTACCGGTATCTCAACTCGCATGAGACGCTGGACTTCTTCGGCAATTTGTTCCGGCTGCCCGGCGGCGAGCGGGAAAAGCGGTCGGAGCAACTGCTGGAAATGGTTGGCTTGAGCCAGACCCGCACCCGGGCGGTGGGCGAGTTTTCGAAGGGTATGCAGCGGCGCATCGGGCTGGCCCAGGCGCTCATCAACGACCCGGACCTCGTCATTCTGGACGAACCCACGGCGGGACTCGATCCCATCGGCTGCCGGGAAGTGAAGGACTTGATCCTGGCCCTGGCGCGTCGCGGCAAGACGGTGATCCTGAGCAGCCATTTGCTTTCGGACGTGGAAGACGTTTGTGATCGCGTGGTGATTTATTACGGCGGCAAGATTCAGGCGATGGGCACGTTGAAGGAGTTGCTTGCCACGCCGGACGCGGTTCGCATCACCACGCCGGTGTTGCCGCGTGAAACCATGGAACGAGTGTTGGAATTGATCCGAAAGGATGCCGCCGTCGATAAGATACGCATCGACAATCCGACGCAAAACCTGGAGAGCTACTTTTTGGATGTCGTCCAGAAAGCACGCCAGGCGGCGGAGGAAACTTCCGGGGCCACCTCGGGCCACAAAGTGGCGGCTTACTTGCGCGGAGACGGAGAGGCGAAGCCCGCCCCGGATAAAATCCTGGAACGCCTGACGACGGCGCAAACGACTGCCAGCGTGCCTGCGCCCGCACCCACGCCGGCGGTGAGCGAAACCGTGGACAGCAAGAAACTTGAAACGCTCACGCGCACGCCTGAGCAACCCGTGCCTGCGCCGGTTGAACCCAAGCCGGCGAAGGTTGACCTGGACAAGGCCAACGAAAAACTTTCGTCGCTTTTGGGGAAAACGAAATGAGGAGCTTGCGGCCAGTCCGCTAGATCATGCAGAAGATTTACGCCATTGTCATTCTGACCTGGAAGGCCGCCTTCCGCTACCGCCTGTTTTGGGTGCTTGCCTCCCTGCTGCTGGTGGCGGTGGTAGGGCTGCCGCTGTTGCTCAAGGATGACGGCACGGTGGAAGGGGTTGCGCAAATTCTGCTGACGTACACCCTCGGCGCGGTCACGGGCATTTTAGGCCTGTGCACACTTTGGCTGGCGTGCGGCACGCTGGCGCGGGACGTCGAGGATTGCCAGATACAGATGGTGGTGGTCAAACCCATTGCCCGCTGGCAAATCTGGCTGGGCAAATGGCTGGGATTGGTCACGCTGAATGCCGCGTTGCTGGGATTGTCCGGGTTGAGCATCTACGGCCTGATCGAGTTGCGCGCCAACCGCCTGCCGCCAGACCAGCGCGCCCGTTTGAAATACGAAGTGCTCGTGGCGCGCGCCTCCGTGAAGGAAGAGGGCGTGGAGCAATTGATCGATGAGACGACTGACAAGGCTTTCCAGCAGCGGATGGAAAAGGGCCTTCCAAAAGGAGTCGATCCCCGCGCGGCCAAGGCGCAATTGCGCGAACAGGTGAAGGCCGAGTATCAAATCGCGCCGCCAGGCAAGACCGGGGCGATTCATCGTCCCTGGATCATCCATCTGGGGCGCGCGAAGGATTCATTGAAAGGCGAGCCATTGTTCCTGCGCATCAAATTCAACTCGGGGGACTACAACTCTTCGGGGACTTACTATGTCCAATGGATGATCGGCTCGTCGTCCAGCGTGCGGCCCTGGCGCAGCGAGGTCATGAGCCTGGCCGCGGAAACGTTCCATGAGTTCCCCATTCCGCCTGACCTGTTTGACGAGAAGGGCGACCTCATGATCTTTTTGCTCAATCTCAATGACACCACGCTGCTGTTTCCACTCGATGAAGGGATGGAAGTGCTGTATCGCGAGGGCGGTTTCGGCCTCAACTTTGCTCGCGGTCTGGGCATCATCCTTTGCTGGATGGCGTTGTTGACGACCCTGGGCCTGGCTGCCGCGAGTTTTATGTCGTTCCCGGTGGCCGCGTTCTGTTCGCTGGCAATTTTGGCGATTGGCTTGTGCAGCGGCACGCTGTCGAACGTCGTGCAGGAAGGGACGGTCATGGGTTACAACGAGGAGAGTGGGAAGTCGGGCCATTCACCCGTCGACCTGGTGCTGGTGCCGACGTTTCGCGGCCTGCTCGAAGTGATTCAACTGGTCCAGCAATTTTCACCCATTGATGCGCTCAGCACGGGGCGCATGATTACCTGGGGCCAGTTCAGCCTGGCCATTGGCCAAATTGTGCTGCTGCTGGGCGGAGCCATCGGCGTGTTCGGAATTTTCGTTTTCAGCCGGCGGGAACTGGCCACCGCGCAAGGAACCAACTGAGCCGCTCCATGTCGCCCAGATTATACAAAGCCCTGTTGGGAACAATCGCCGTGGTGCTGCTGGTCTGCGTGTCCGTGCTGGAACGCCACCTGAATCATGAGCGGGACGTGCTGGGTTTGACCCGCTACACGGAACTGAGAGGCGCGCCGCCGGTGCTGGCGATGACCACCGTGGCGCTGGGCGGTTTCCGCGGGCTGATCTCGAATGCGCTGTGGATTCGGGCCAACGATTTGCAGGATGACGGCAAGTATTTCGAGATGGTGCAATTGGCCGATTGGATCACCAAATTGGAGCCGCACTTCACCCAGGTCTGGCTCGTGCAGGCCTGGAACATGGCCTACAACATTTCCGTGAAATTCAAGGATCCGCCGGATCGCTGGCGCTGGGTCCAGCGCGGCACTGAACTTCTGCGGGACGATGGCTTGCGTTACAACCCCGACGATGTCCTGATCCATCGCGAACTGGCCTGGTTTTTCCAGCACAAAATGGGCGCAAACCTCGACGATGCGCATCTCTATTACAAACAGATGTGGGCCAATGAAATGTCCAGGGTGCTTGGCACCAATGGGGCCGTGAACTGGAATGCGCTGATTCACCCCACCACCCCGGACGAGATCGAACGCACGAACATCCTCCGCGCCAAGTATAAATTGGATCCGGTTTTCATGAAGCAGGTGGACGAAACGGACGGCCCGCTGGAATGGCGGTTGCCGGAGGCGCATGCGATCTATTGGGCCGCGCAAGGCCTTGAAGCGGCCAAACGGAACGAGCGCAAGATCAATCCCGACGACCTGATCACATTGCGGCGCGTAATCTATCAATCCATGCAGTTGAGTTTTCAGCGGGGCCGGTTGATTGCGAATGAAGCCGACCGCAGCTTCGAATTCGGCCCGAACCTGGCGATTATTCCCAAAGCGAGCGCCGCCTACGAACAGGCCATGGAAGACGATCCGAAGAATCGCGACCACATCGAGACCGCGCATCGAAATTTTTTGCGGGACGCGGTCTGGTTTCTCTACACCTACAACCGGGAGGCGGACGCGCAAGCGTGGTTTAAATACCTGGGGGAAAAATATCCGAACAAGCCCTTGATGGAGAGCGACACCAATTCTTTTCCGCGCAACGTCACACTGGAACGCTACTGCCTGGATCGCATCCAGGAAGAGGTGGGCGATACCTCTGCGAGCAATACCAGGGCGATACTTGAAGGTTTGGAGCGCTCCGCTTTGAAGAGCCTGGCCATCGGGGATCCCGACCGCTATCTTGGGCTTGAGGGCCTGGCCAAAAAGGTCCTGCAGACCTATAATTCCAAGATTCAGGGCACCGCAACGAACCGTGTGTCAATGGCCCCGCTGTCGGAAATCCGACAGGTGGTGCTCAATCGCGTGCTGGACAATGAGTTTTCGCCCGAGTTGTCGGACCGATTGCGAACGGAACTGAGGTTGCCAGCACGGGCCAACCCGCCGACCAACGCGGTTCCGACGGAGGAAAATAGAAAGTAGAGCGGCCTTCGACTGGAGGATTAAACGGCCGGGTGACGAATAATCGGCTGTAAACCCTTCTTCCGGGGTTGCGCGGGTGGAGGGACATCACTTACGTTACGCGGTCTTAATGAAGAAAAACAGTCATCCAATTGAGCGCCCCGTTCGTGTCGGGTTGATTTCACTGGGTTGCGCCAAAAACCTCGTCGATGCCGAGATCATGCTCGGCTCGCTGATGAAAGGCGGCGTCGAAATCACGAATGACGCAGCCCAGGCGGACGTGGTGATCGTGAACACGTGCTCGTTCATCGATTCGGCGCAGGAGGAGAGCGTGGACGCCATCCTGCAATCGGCGGAACTGCGCGAAGCGCGGAATCGCGGCCAGGGGCTGATTGTTTCCGGCTGCCTGCCGCAACGATTTCGGGACGAGTTGCCGAAGCTGCTGCCAGAGGTCGATGCTTTCATGGGCATTGATCAGGTCGCGCAGGTGACGGACATCGTGCGGCAGGCGCTGACGCATCGGGAGGAGCGAATCAAGGGAAGCCCAAAATCCAAAGTCCAAAATCCAAAGTCGGCCATTGTCGGACGATTTGCGGAGATCGAGAAAGCGCATGGCGAATCGGCCGGTGATGAAGGGCAGGTTCTGAGCGACCCTCAGCCCGCCGTGCTGAATGTGAACGCGCGGCCGGTTTACATTCCTGATTTTGCGACACCACGGTTCCGGCTCACGCCGCGGCATTTTGCCTACGTGAAGATTGCGGAGGGATGCAATCATCCGTGCAGCTTTTGCATCATCCCGCGCATGCGCGGTTCGCACCGCAGCCGGGCGCAGGCGGACATTGCGCAGGAGGCGCGGCAACTCGTTGCGGATGGAGTGAAGGAATTGAACCTGATTTCCCAGGACTCGACGTATTACGGCCTGGATTTGCGGCCGGCCCACTCACGGAACATCGCGTCGCCGGAAAAGTTCAATGCCGCGGCGCGGGCGTTGCCGGCGGATGCCACGACACTCTGCACGCTCTTACGCGAACTCAACGCGCTACCGGGTGATTTCTGGATTCGCCTGCTCTACACGCATCCGGCGCACTGGACCGATGAATTGATTCGCACAATCGCCGAATGTCCGAAGGTGGCGCGCTACGTCGATATGCCGTTGCAACATATCCACGAGAACATGCTGGAACGGATGCGCCGCGAGACCTCGCAGCAATACATTGTTGATCTCATCGCCAGAATGCGCGCGGGCGTTCCGGGCATTGCCTTGCGCACCACGTTCATTGTTGGCTTTCCCGGCGAGACGGAGGCTTATTTTGAGACCCTGCTGGATTTTATTCGCGCGACGAAATTCGAGCGCCTGGGCGTGTTCACCTATTCGCAGGAGGAAGGCACGCGCGCGGGCCGCATGGAAGGGCAAATCCCGGACAAGTTAAAACGCCAGCGTCGTGATCGGGCGATGGCCGCGCAATTGTCCGTGGCCCGGCAGGTGGCGGAATCCTTTGTCGGGCGCGAAATGCGGGTGCTGGTGGAAGGCGAGGCCAGCGCGAAGGAACTGCGGAATGCGAGGATCAGTTCCTGGGAACATGGGCTGATTCGCGGCCAGGACAAACACACCGGCCAGCTCAAAGGCCGCTATCTTGTGGCGCGGGGTGAAGCCGATGCGCCGGACATCGACGGCCGCGTGTATGTGCGGGGACATTTGCCGCCGGGCGAATTTGCGCGGGTAAGAATTATCGGCCATACGGATTATGATTTGATCGGGGAGACGCTCTGAAGCCACCCGCAAGCCGTCGCCCAAAAAATCACCAATGCAGGATTGCGTGAGGCCGCAGCCTGGTTATTCTCCGCCCAACATTTTGCATTTGATGGCATGATTTCCAAATTGAGAGTGAGCGGCCCGTTCTGCGGACGGAATCTTCAGTGTTTATTCCTCGTCCTGTTCCTCGCTTTCCAAGGCGCGACACCGCTTCGCGCCCAGGAACATTACCTGGCTCCCGGCCATCCTGATGGGGTGGCGTTGCTGGCGCCGCCCCCGATTTCCGGCTCCGCCGAGGAGGCTGCGGATCTGGCGACGGCGCGCATGGTATTCGAACATCGAACACCCGCCGAGGAAGCGCGGGCGAACAAGGACGCGGGACTTTCGCTGTTCCTGTTTGCGCGCGCCATCGGGCCGGACTTCAAGCCCGGCAAATTTCCGAAGGTCGAGGAATTGTTCAACAAGGTGAAGGCGCAAATTGGCGACATCATCGACATCCCCAAAAACCATTGGAAAAGGCCACGTCCCTATGTCCTGGATCCACAACTGACTCTGGGCAAACCCGAGCCCAGTTTCAGCTATCCGAGCGGACATTCCACCCGGGGCACGGTCTATGCCTTGATGATCGCGGAGGTGTTTCCGGAGAAGAAGGACGCCATTTTGGAAGTCGGCCGGGAAATTGGCTGGGATCGCGTGTTGATCGGCAAGCATTTCCCGACCGATGTGCAGGCGGGACGGGTGCTGGGCCAGGCGACGTTTCGTGAGCTGATGGCCAGCCCGGCTTTCCAGCATGATCTGGCCGAAGCAAAAGCCGAAGTCCATCCCACGGAAGCCGCCGGCAAGAGCGCGGGGCAATAAGCGGCTCCCGGTTGAGGATTGGCAAGCCTTGACATACCCTGCCAACACAATTAACTTGGGGGACGTGAAAGCGGTTACCATAAACATTTCGTTGAATCCAGAATTGGCTGAGTTCGCGCGGGCGGATTTGGAAGCGCGGGCGTTTGATTCCATGAGCGAATACATGCGGGATTTGATCCGCAAACGTCGCCAGGAGCAAATTGAGGCGGACGTGGCCTTTTTGGAAAAAGCCATCGAAGGCGCGCCGCCGGGCGATCCTTCGGACGAGGAAATGGCCGGGATCTACGCACGCATCAAAGCCCGTCGAAAGAAACCGTGAAGGTTGTTTTTGACGCGGGGGTGGTGTTTTCGGCCGCCGGGTGGCGGGGTGAAGCGCACCGCTGCCTGGTGGCGATGGCTCACCGCCGGGTCATTGCCTATGCCACAGAGGAAACCATCAAGGAATTGAATCATCTGCTGGTTGACCGCGGGGATAGGACGAGGCATCCACCGGCTGCCATATTTTCCTGGTACGAGGATCATGTTAAGCGTGTGGAGCCCGCGCCTTTGGGCAAACAAAGGAGCCGTGATGTGAAAGATGATCCGTACCTGGCTTGCGCTTTGGCCGCTGGAGCGAAGATCATTGTAACGCGAGATGATGATTTGCTGGCGCTGGGGAAGCCTTTCGGAATACACATTATTACCCCGCGCGAGTTGCTTGTTCGATTGTCCCGGCCGCTTTGAATGTGCGGAGATGCCCAATGAACGCCGAAATGAATAACTATATTCTCGCACAGCTCCGAGCAGATGCTGCACACGTGATTGCCTTGGCACAATGTTGAGGGCGCAAGTTCCTTACTGCGTCGTCACCCGCTTAACGAACTCGCGCAGCCGCTCGTTTCGCGGATCGCCGAAAATCTGCTCGGGCGGCCCGGATTCGGCAACCACGCCGCCGTCAAAGAAAACGACGCGATCGGCCATGTCCCGGGCGAATTGCATTTCGTGCGTCACGACGATCATGGTCATGCCTTCCTCGACGAGCTGGCGCATGACGCGCAGGACTTCATCGCGCAACTCCGGGTCGAGCGCGCTGGTCGGTTCATCAAAGAGCATCACCTGGGGCTCCATCGCGAGCGCGCGGGCGATGGCGACGCGCTGTTGCTGGCCGCCGGAAAGTTGCGCCGGGTAGGCGTCGGCTTTCGCAGCGAGGCCCACCTTGGCGAGCAACTCGCGGCCGAGCGTTTCGGCCTGTTCGCGCGGCGTGTTTTTCACCACGATCGGCGCCTCGGTGATGTTCTGCAACACGGTGAGATGCGGAAAGAGGTTGAAGGACTGGAAGACCATCCCGGCTTGCAGGCGCAACCGGCGCTGCTGATCGCGTTCTTCGGCATTGCGCGGCGCGTGGCCGCCCTCGATGGTCACACCACCGATGCTGATGCGCCCGGAATCGGCGACTTCGAGCTGATTGAGACAGCGCAGGAAGGTGCTCTTGCCGCAGCCGCTGGGTCCGATGAGGACGGCGGCTTCACCGCGCTGCTGGGCATGGTCGATGCCATGCAGCACGCGGTTCGAGTTGTAGGATTTTACGAGGTTTTCAACGGCGATCATAACGCAATCTTTTCTCAAGCCAGTTGGCGAAAATCGAAGCCGGGTAACTGAGCGCGAAATAAATCGTCGCGGTCATAAGTCCCAGCCCGATGTAATCATAAGTGGACATGGCGAGCATGCCGTAGACCTTGGTCAGTTCGACCATGGTGATGACGGACACGATGGAGGAATCCTTGAACAAGGCGATGAAATCGTTGGTGATGGGCGGGATGACGAGGCGGAACGCCTGCGGCAGGATGATGTGTTGCAGGGATTGCCAGCGGGTCATGCCGAGCGCCTGGGCGGCTTCGGTTTGGCCGCGCGGAATCGCCTCGATGCCGGCGCGATAATTTTCGGCTTCATAAGCGGCATAGTTCAGGCCCAGGCCGAGAATCGCCGCGGGAAAGGCCTGGAGCCGGATGCCGATTTCCGGCAAGCCGTAGTAGATGAAGAAAAGCTGGATGAGCAGCGGCGTGCCGCGAATGACCTCGACATACACCTGCGCCAGCCAGCGCAAAGGCGCGACAGCATAGAGCCGCGTCAACACCAGCGCCAAACCCGCCACCACCGCCAGCGCCATCCCGAGCACGGAAATCTCGA
This sequence comes from Verrucomicrobiota bacterium, assembly GCA_021325145.1. GTDB lineage: Bacteria > Verrucomicrobiota > Verrucomicrobiia > Limisphaerales > Pedosphaeraceae > JAJPHR01. Next base: position 208,041 of record JAJPHR010000103.1, read on the forward strand.
TGGTAATCACGGCTCCGCGCAGCAGCAGCGGCAAGTAGGTTCGCCAATCGCGGATGGTCGAAATGGACTTTCTTTGCTCGACGACTTCCGGGTGATAATCCTTCAAGGCGACCTGCCGTTCGTCCCAGACGCCGTATTTCTGATAGATGCGTTCCAGCGTGTGGTCCTCGGCCAGTTCCACGATGGCCTGGTTGAGCGCGGCGAGCAATGTGGCATCCTGTTTGCGCACACCGATGCCGTAATAGCCGGGCGCGAAGGGGTCGCCGGAGAATTTGAGCGCAGGATCGGGTTTGGCGTAGAACAACGCGATGGGCAAATCGAGCACCACGGCTTCGATGCGCTTCGCTTTCAGGTCGCGAAAACTTTCGACATTGCCGGGATACAAGCGCAGGTCGACGCCCGGGGTTTTTTCGAGCAACCGTTGCGCAACGGACGCCGAGAGCACGCCCACGGCTTTGCCCTTGAGATTGTCGATGTTGGTGAGGCCCTCGGTTTCGCGGCGGGTGACGAGTTGCTGGGTGTAAACATAGTATGGCCGCGACATGGCGATGTGCTGCTGGTTGTCCGCGGTCAATTCGAGGCCGTTGAGGACAATATCGAAGTTGCCGCGGTCGAGCGCGGGAATGAGCTGGTCCCATTGGTTCTGGACCATCTTCGCCTTGACGCCGAGTTTGGCGGCGAGCGCTTCGGCGAGGTCGTATTCGAAGCCGGTCAATTGTTCCGGATGCTCCGGACTCGGATAAACATAGGGCGCGCCGCCCTCGGCATCCGCGCCCCAAAGCAGGACGCCGGCTTGTTTGATTTGCTCCAGATGGTCCGCGGCAAAAACAAGGGAGGGCGTGCCTGCGAGCAGAAGAAGTCCCAGAAGACTGCCGAAGGTGACGCGCGACGAACGCCAAGCGTTACTCATTAAGCCGCCATGATAGCACGTTTTGAAAAAATGCAAAAAATATTTTGAGATTATCCAAACGGTGTTTGGACTTTCTTTTGGTACGCCAAATAAAACGCACGAATTTGATACAGGCCAGTGCTGAAGCCGTTACCCTGGCGATTCTTCAGATCAGATATTAGTTGTTAGATGATTCGCTCTCCGTAACCGATTTTTCTCTGGCTGGAAGAGGCTGAGCGCGGCCCCTACACCGTCGAGCGGCTCGCGAAAAAGTAACGGGGAAGGACAAGATGACAGGATGAAAAAGTAACGGTCCATCCTGTCCTTCCCGGCTCGACTGCGTCCCGCTTCAAGAATTCGAGAAATGCTTCCAACCAAGGCATCATATCCTCTGACCAACGCCATGGATTTCTTTTCATTCATGGGGCGCTTCGCTGCCTTTGGCAAGTTCGGCGATTCATCGCCA